>DATBOY010000055.1:0-81301 GCA_036561645.1 Solirubrobacteraceae bacterium | reverse complement strand
TGAGTACGCCGCCCAGGTCGGCGACTACTGGGGTCAGCGAGAGACCAACATCCGCTCCTGGTGGCAGAGCCCGGTCGTGCTCAGCGAGCTGCGCCGCCGCGTCACCGGAGATCCGGAGCAGAGCTTCGAGCAGTACTTCCGCGAGCGCTACTGTCCCGCGCCGTTTCACCGTGCACTATCGCTCGGCGCCGGCGGCGGCCACTTCGAGCGGGCGCTGCTCGACCTTGGCGTGTGCGAGGAGATCCTCGGCGTGGACATCTCTCGGGCCCGCGTCGATCACGCCAACGCGCTCGTGCCCGAGCACATGCGGGGCCGTCTGACATTCGCGTGCGAGAACCTCGAGGTGTGGCGCCCGAGCGGTCGCTTCGACCTGCTGATCGCCAGGGATGTGCTGCACCACATCTCTCGCCTGGAGGAGCTCTGCGAGGCGCTCACGGAGCTGCTGCTGCCCGGCGCGCTGCTGTACGTCGACGAGTTCGTCGGGCCGACGCGCTTTCAGTGGACTGACAAGCAGCTTCAGATCATCGGACGGCTGCTCGACCGGCTCTCCCCAGAGCTCGTCACCGACCTAGTGCTCGACGACGGCACGCTGCGCCGCCGAGCCATCCGGCCGACGGTCGAGAACATGATCGCCGCGGACCCGAGCGAGTCCGTGCGCAGCGAGGAGATCCCCGCGATCCTCGCCGAGCACTTCGAACTCGTGGAGCTGCGCCCATACGGCGGCGCCGTCTTTCACCAGCTTTTCAACCGCCTGATGGGCAACTTCGCGGGCCACGACGATCTCGTGCGGGTGCTGATGGAGCTTGACTTCCTGCTCACCGACGAGGGCGTGCTGCCGACGAACTACCAATGGGCCGTCTACCGCCGCGCGGCATGAGCGGCGGTCCGGCATGAACATAGATCCGCCGTGAGCGCGAAAGACCTTGCGACCCGCGCCCTGCGCACCCTGACCTCCGCCCAAGCGCCCCCCACCCTGAAGGGGATGGTCAGCGCAGTGCGCGGCGGTCGCCTCTACGGCTGGGCGGCGGACGGCGCCGACCTCGAGACGCGACTCAGCCTCGACGTCTACGTCGACGCCTGCCTGGTGCGCAAGTGCGTGGCCGACCGCTGGTCGCAGGACGCCGAGCGCGCGCTCGGCGACGGACACCACGGCTTCGAGGTCGAGCTGCCGGTGCGGCTGCTCGACGGCGGCATTCACTACTTGACCGTGGCGAGGTCCGGGGTCAAGGCCACGCTGCCCGACGCGCCGGACTGGAGCGAGCACAACGTCTCCCTGCCGGACGGCACGCGCTTTGAGCGGATGCGCTGGGGCACCGAGGCGCCGCAGCTGCCGGGACCGTGTCTCATCGAGGGGCGCGACGGCTGGGCCTTCCTGTGTAACGACGCCAACGGCAGCCTCGACCAGCTGCTCGGGGATCTGGTCTTCACCGACTCCGACGTGAGCCTGTATCGCGACATCCTGCTGCGGCGCCAGGAGCGACTTGGCGAGCTGGGCATCCCCTACCTGTTCGCATTCGCCCCTTCCAAGGAGACGATCCACGTCGAGGCGCTGCCGGACACCATCCCCGCCCCGCTGCACCCCAGACTCGCGGGGCAGCTGCAGGCGGCGCTGCGGGACAGCCCGGTGCGGATCGTCGATCTGCGCACAGCGCTGCGCTCCGCGGCACAGGCCGGCCAGGAGGTGTACTACAAGCGAGACTGCCACTGGAACTGGGAGGGCGGCCTGATCGCCTCGCGGTGCCTGCTCGAAGCAGCGAAGCGCACCGGCGTGCACGGGGCGCATCTGGACGAGCCGCGGATCGCGTGGATGAGCTCCAGCTACCGCGGCGACCTCGTCGGCAAGCCGCGCACGCGCTTCCTCGACGGGCGCCTGCTGAACGCCTCGGAGGAGACCGAGCCCGATGTGCTCGAACCGGACCGCCGTCCGAACCTCGACGCGATGGGCGTGCGAGCCGTCGCGACACCCGCGCACCTGGAAGTCTCGAAAACCCGCCCGTCGGTCGTGCTGGTCAACGACGAGCGCCAGGACGCGCCGCGCGCGATCGTCTACCGCGACTCCTTCGGCGAGCACGTGCGGCCGTTCCTCGCAGCCGCATTCTCGTGGTCGGCGTGGCTGTGGCGTCCGAGTATCGACATCCCGCTGATCGAGCGCGAGCGGCCGGACATCGTCATCCAGATCGTCGCCGAGCGCTTCCTCGCGCACGTGCCGACCGAAGATGTGCTGGACGCGCCGATCCCCGCCTGAAGGTTTTCCGTTGACGGGCTATCCCAGCCCGAGAAGGTACGCAAAATTGATGCACGCTGGATGACGAGCACCGTGGGCGGCACTGCCGTTGTCAGAGATTCTCCTCGAAGCACAGCTCGCACCCGAGTGACACGACCGACAGGTCGGCGACCGACGCCGAGCAGCGCTCGCGGATCAGCGGCAGCAGCTCGGGCAGCTGCGCGATATTGGGGTCGCGCCCGAGGCGCAACTGCATAATGAGCATCCCCGTGCTGCGTACCGCGGCGATGAAGTCCGTCGAAGTCATGCGGTTGAGCTGGTTGCAGAACACCTGCCAGCGCTTGGGCGCGATCTCCCGCTTGAGCTCCTCCGGAGCGCGCCACAGGTGCTCCCACGGCCCCTTGCCGATGTGACCTCCGAGCGAGGAGTACCAGAGCGCGTCAGCGAAGATGGCGACCCTGCCGCCGGGGTTCAGCAGCGGGCGGAAGGCGCCGAGCACGCCCTTGAGATCGAGGATGTGCTCGAAGACCCCGTTGGAGACGATCAGATCGAACGTCTGGCCGGTCAGGGCCGTGTCGTGGACGTTTTCGCGGCGGAACTCGTAGTTGCTGTACTCCAGGCCGCACTCATCCAGCGCCCGCTCGAAGGGCACCGGGGAGAGGCCCGCCGTCAGGTCGATCGCGAGCACCGACCTGGCGCCGTGGCGCGCGGCCCACAGCACCTCGTTGCCATAGCCGCAGCCAAAGACGAGCACGTCCTTCCCGCGCGGGTCGCCATAGGGCAGCAGATCGCGATCGAGCGCCCGCTCGCGGTGGATGACATATGCGGTGAGCTCGGTGATCTGCTCATCGCTGAGCTGATAGAAGGTCGTGGTTTGGGTCATGGTTCTTCCGTTAGACGTGGATGGAGTCATGGTCTGCGGCCGTGAATAGCACTACGAAGCGTGGGTTGACGGCCTTGGCCGCGATTCGCCAAAGTGTGTGCTGTGTAAAGGGGGGCTGCCCGGGAGAGGTGAAGGACTCGCTGCTGATGCGCACACCGGGCGGGTCCAGCACGAGTATCTCAGCGCCCGCCGAGATACCGTCGAAATCGATTGCCATGCGCACACGCTGGCCCTCCACCACCGAACTGGTGGGAGTCGGTGTGTGCAGCAGAAACTCATACTCATGCTCGGCCTCATCCTTCTGGATGTCGTCGCAGATGAGCAGATACGGGTTCGCACCGTGGGCAAACAGGCATGTGCGCTTTGCCCGCAGCACCGGGTTGTAACCATCGCGCGCATAGGACGCCGTGGCATCCCCGGCGACGAGCGTGCGTGTTAGCTCGCGTTCGATGCGCACGAGACTCCCTGAGACACCCAGGCCGCCACCGGAGGGCGCCTGACCGCGGCCGTCGATCAGGATCGCGCTGTGTCCGTGAGAAGAGGAGGCGCTGCCCTCCTCGGCTCGATTGGCGGCGCCGGCGTCGAGGACGACGGGAACACCGCTGGCGAACAGGGTGAAGGAGTTGTTGTCGGACTGGTCGTGGATGGAGCCGATGAAGGTCCCGCAGTTGAACGAGAACCCCCAGCTGCGGTCAGCGGTCCACTGACGTAGATAGCCCACATCCCGGCAGTGCAAGAACTCCCCCTCGGTCCGTGACTGCTCGGACGGGGCTTCGGTCCGTGACTGCTCGGACGCGACCTCGCTCGGCCCCCACAGCATCGACTCGAAGACGGTTGACCAGCGCAGCGAGTCGTCGGCTCCGTAGGAGCACAGACCGCGCTCGCCGACGGTGCGGCGCCAGATCTGCGTCGCACGCTGCTCGTCGAGTTCTGAGAACACCGGCAGGAAGCCGGCGAGCGCCGGGTTGGAGTCCCAGTAGGAGTCGTTGATGTTCTGCACCCACTTCCCGTTGGGAAAGACCTCCCCGGAATACCACGCCGGCACCCTGGCTAGGCGCTCCAGAAATGGGTTCTGCAGCGGATCGCGGTAGTCGAACGCGCCGCTGGCACGAGCCCCCAGCAGGAACGGGAAGAGGTTGCGGAAGACAAACCCGCAGTAGGACAGCCCCTCGCGCGTCATGCCCGCGGCGGTGATGCCGTGCTCGAAGAACAGCAGCGAGCGCTCGATCGCCGACGCGATCCACTCCGGCGAGGAGGGATGCGCCGGCAAGGCCAGACCGGCGACGCCGAGTCCGGCGAAGGCGACGATCGAGTGGTTCCAGGCGGCGCGATTGGCGGCCCGCTGCCCCCACGCCTCGCGGGCAGCGCCAGCCTGCAGGCGCAGGGCCAGCCGCTCGATCGTCTCGTGACCGCTCGCGAGCACTGCGGGGTCGAGCGAGTCTTGTGCGAGCTCGAGCGCGACCGCCAGACCGACAGCCACGAATGCGACGTGCACCTCGGTCGGCAGGCGCTCCTCGGTGGTGCCCTGCGGATCAAGCGACACGACCAGATCGGTCAGGGCTTGCAGACACACCTCCGAGCGCTCCAGATAGACGCTGAGCGCAAGCTCGAACAGGCACGTCTGGATCACGAACAGGTTCCACGAGGGCGAGCGAGCGGGGAGCGACCCGGGCTTGCGTTCGAGCGCTCGCACGTTGCTCTCCCGCAGCGCCGCGAGCACGGGATCCACGGACCCGTTCTGCACCCCGGACCCGCTTGGCTCGATCCGGGCACAGGCACGATCGAGCGCTGTGTCTCCAATCAGCAGGCCCGCCGACACCTGGGAGCGCTCAATCACGATCAGGCGACCTTGGCCGCTCCGACCGCGCCCCGCGCGCCGGCCGTTAGTTCGCGCAGCGCGTTGCGCATGAACCGCTGCAGGCGCTCGTCGGCGTGACCCTCCTGCCCCCAGTCGTCCAGCCCCCAGCTGAATTGCAGCGAACCGGCGGCGAACACGATCGCACCCGAGGCGGCGCGATGCGCCAACGCGTCCGCATTCGAGAGCTCGTTGTCGTAGTGGAAGAAGACCGTGGCGTCGACCGGCTCAAGACCCTCCTGCAACGCGTCCCACTCGTAGCCGACAAGCCCATGAAGCTCTGCCGGATGCTCAAAGCCGGCGCCCCGCATCCAAGGATGCTCAAGGCTCTGCGGGCACAACGCATAGTGGCGCGGGGGCAGCCCAGCCGCAGTCAGTCCCTCCTGGTACTGCACACCCCACAGCAGGCACTCCGGGCGTGGCGGATCGAGGTTGCGGAACATCTCCGTCTTCAGCGCGCGATCGGGCTCGGGGTCCTGCGCGCGCCAGCGGTACTCCACGATCGTGCGCTCGGCGTCCTCCAAGCGCATCTGCCAGTAGGCGGTGTTGGCGCCCATGCACGCGAGGTTGGTCCCGCCCGCCAGCGCGTGGTCGAACGCGTCGCGCATCTCGCGCGTCCAGTACTCGTCGTGCCCGGAGGTCATCAGCAGCCGGTGTCCGGTCACGCTCCACGGCTCGCGATGGGTGTCGATATCGGTCGTGTACGCGACGTCCAGCCCCTCACGCTCAAGGAAGCGCAGCAGCTGAAAATCCCACACAAACGGCCAGCGGGCGTTGAGGTTGGCCGCCTTCCACGCGGGATACGGGCGATCGAAGCTGACCTTGACAGCCGCCTCCTCGTCGCTGGAGTTCGACGTGTACAGGCTCTTTCCGCCCCAGTTGTTGTACGCCTGCGCGGTCGTGACCGGCTGCTGCACGAGCACCTCGGCGCGCCTCTGCAGCGGAGCGCGCACAACGAAGGGAACGAACGCACCGAGCCCCGCCCGCGGACCACTGGAGAGCGTCAACCGCGCGAGGTAGACCCCGCTCACCCAATCCGTCCCGACTGCGATCGTGTCTGTCACCGGCCAGCCGGCGCCATCGATATGCGGACCCGGTCGGGGCTCGGGAACCTCGCGCTGCAAACCCTGCAGGTCGCCGACGGCGGGGTGCAGGGCAACCGTACGTCCGCCCTTGCCCCCGTACCAGCCCAGGCGGTGCACGCTCACCCTGTAGCGAGCCGCCGGGCGCGTGCTGACGTGCAACTCCAGCCGATCGCCGGGCGCCACCGAGCACTGCGAGGCATAGCCCTCGATCGCATGCGGAGGCGCGTGCTCGCCCCACCACCCGTCATCGCCCGCGCGGGCGTTCTCGCGTACGACGGGGTTCAACCCCGGCTCCCAGTGCTCACGGCGCCACCGTACGGCACCGCCGGGACGGAGTTGTAAAGGGGACGCTAAACGGCGCGGCGCCGGCCGGCCGCGCGCCATTGCGCGTGAATGTCGCGGCCCGGCGCGTCCCCGAGCTCAGTTGTGAAGCGGCGGGAACCGACACGCGACCGAGCCAATTCGAGCGCCACAGACAGGGACTCGTGAACATGTTGTTACAGACCCCTACATGGGCCATCTGCGGCGATTTCGCGCCTATACGCTGACGCCATGCCCCCGCCCGTCGCCACCGCAGAGGGCCGCTCAGACCCGGCCGCCCCCGCGGGGATCCACACGACCCAGACGCGCGAAGCCGACGTCAACCACAGCTCGGCGGCGGCCCGCTCAGACCACCGCCGGGCCTCGCACAGGTTTCTCACGCTGATGGGCGGGCGCTTCACGCGCGACACGGCGATCTACGTCGTGGGGATGCTCGCCGTCGGGCCGTTCAGCCTCATCAGCGTGGTCGTGCTGACGCGGCTGCTGGACCCCACCCAGTACGGCGAGCTGGCGCTGCTGTTCTTCCTCTCCGGGTATCTGACGATGCTCTACAACACCGGCAGCCTGCACGGCACGTTCATGCTGGTGTACGGCGCCTCCGAGGGGGAAGGCGATGACATCGGCTCCGACGGCAGGATCTCGGCGACCCCGCGCCGCGCGCTCGGCACGGGCATGACGCTGACGCTGATGATCGTCAGCGCAGGCACGGCCGTCTGTATCCTGCTGGCGCCGACGCTCGCCCAGCTGCTGCTGCACAGCCGCGCGCAGGCGCCGCTCGTCTGCTGGGCGGCCGCCTCGGCGGCCGCCGGCTCGCTGTGGCGCCTGGCGGTCAACGTCTTCAGGATGGAGCGCCAGCCGGCGCGCTTCGCTGCGTTCAACGCGCTGCGGCCGCTGTTCGTCGTCGCTGGCTCCGTGCCGCTCGTGGCGCTCGGCTTCGGCATCGAAGGGGCCCTTGCCGGCACCACACTGGGAACGCTGCTCGCCGCCGCGGTCTGCATCGCGATGGCGCGGCACAGCTATGCGCTGGCGTTCGCTCGCGCCGACGCGCGCGAGATCGTGCGACGCGGTTCGATGGTGGTGGTGCCCGTGCTCGCGCTGTTCCTCGTGCACAACGCCGACGTGGTGCTGCTGTCGCGCTTCGCGCCGGCGCACGAGGTGGGTCTGTATCGCGTCGCGAGCCGCTTCGCCGCCGTCCCCTCGTACTTCGCGAGCGCCTTCCTGATGGCGTGGGCCCCGCTGGAGCGGGGCGTGCTGTTTCAGGCGACCTACCGCCATGTGGGTGAGGATCGCGTGCGCGGCGCGATCCTCACGTACTACCTGCTGGTCGGCATGACGATCGTAGTGCTGCTCGACGTCGCCGCCGGCGGGCTGATGCTGCTCGCGGGACCCAGCTACCGCTCCGCCGCGCCGCTGATCCCGCTGGTCGGGATCGGCTTCGTCTGTTACGGCCTCTACATGGTGCTCGTGCGCGTCGTCAAGGTGCAGCGGCGCATGTTCTTCTACGCCGCCGGGGCAGTCCTCGCCGGTGCCCTGGACATCGGCCTCAGCACGGTGACGATCCCCTGGCTGGGAGCCTACGGCGTGCCGCTCGCGGTGATCGCCGGCGTGCTCACGGCGTGCGCGATCTGGATCGTCGTAGTCAGGGGCCTGATGAAGGCGTCGATCAGCTTCCAGGCCAAGCCCCTCCTCGGGCTCGCCGCGGCCGTCGCGATCGCGGCCGCCATTCAGGGCGTTGGGCTGCACGCCTGGCCCACCGGGCGCCCGCTCGTGCTCGCGCTGGTCCTCGGGAGCTATCTCGGCGCCGTGATCGGCCTGGGCGTCGTGCCGCCCCGGCACCTGCGGCTGCTCCTGCGCCTCGCGCGCGCCGCCGTACGCCGCGGCATCAGCGCCGTGGACCCGGCGAGAGGCCTGGAGCGCCTCGCGCCCGCGCGGCGCAACGTGCTGGCCGCGATCGAGCGCGACCGAGTCCCCCCCAGCGCGTTGGCCGAGCGGCTGGGATGGCCCGCACGCCGAGTGCAGAGCGAGTATCTCGCCGGCCTGCGCGAGCTGCTCGGAGCCCCCGCGCCACAGGCGGCGACGCCCGCGCTCGACGCCGGTGTCGCCGCCTACCTGCTCTCCCGCCAGCCCCTGGCGCAGCGCGACATCGTCGGTCGCGAGCTGGTCGAGGAGGGCGTCGACGCGCTCGAGCTGATGGAGCTGGACGAGGCGGCCAAGCGACTGCGAACGCTCGCGCGCGAGCAGTGGCCGACGCGCACGGGCGAGGTCGCGGGCCGCCGTCAGCCGACAGATGCAGGCACGCGCGGAGGGCTGGCGGGGCGGTTCGGGCGCCTGCGACATACCGGCGGCTCGCGTGGCATACCGCCTGTCGCGCCCGACGCGTGCACGCCGCCGGCGTTCACCGCCCTCGCGCGCGACCTGCGCGACGGCATCATCGAGCACTGCGAGCGTCGCGGCGAGCGCCTGGACACCCCGGCGGGGCTGCTGACGCTCGACACCAACTCGGTGCTCGCCGCCAGACGCGGCAGGCTGCTGCTGCGCCTGCTCGCCGAACAGGGCATGAGTTCGATCGACGGGCTGCGCGTGCTCGACCTCGGCGCCGGCTTCGGCGCGCTCGCGCTCTACTTCGCGCACCTCGGCGCGTCGGTTGTGGCGGTCGATCCAAACGAGCAGCGTATGCGCGTGGCGCTCGCCGTCGCGCGGCGGCGTGGCCTGGACCTGAGCATCGTCGCGGCGCGGGCGCAGTCGCTGCCGTTCCCCGACGCGAGCTTCGACCTGGTGATCGCCAACAACTCGCTCTGCTACATCGTCGACGTCGATGCCCATCGCGCGGCGCTGAGCGAAGCCCGCCGCGTGCTGGCGCCCGGTGGTTGGATGGCGATGCGCAACCCCAATCGCCTGCATCTGCGCGACCAGTTCACGGGACTGCCGCTGCTGGCGTTGCTGCCGCCGCCGCTCGCCCGGCGGGCAACGCGCGCGCTGGGCCGCCACCGCTCCGAGGTACGCCTGCTGACACCTGGTGGAGCCGTCCTTGAGCTGCGCCGGGTGGGCTTCGCCGGCGCACGCTGGCGCCCGCAACCGGGGCGCGGGCTGCGCGACATGTTCGCCGGCTACCACCACACGCTCGCGCGCGGACCCGCGGCGCCGGCGCTCGGAGAGCGGCCGTGAAGATCGAGATCGGCGCCGGCAGGAACCCCCTGCCCGGCTACGTCCACGTCGACGCCGTGATGTACGACGAGGTCGACGTCCTCGACGACGGACGCACGCTCGCGAGCTTCGCTGACGGCGTGGCGCAGGAGATCTACTCGCACTGGTTCTTCGAGCACGTCGCGCGCCACGAGGTCAAGCCGATGCTCGCCAACTGGCAACGCGTGCTGGCGCCGGGGGGAAAGATCCGCGTGGTCACCAACAACCACGAAGCCCACAACCGCTGTCTGGCCGAAGGGCAGATCTCCTGGAAGGAGTGGTCCTACCTGATCTACGGCAACCGACCCGGCTACACGATCGGGGACCTGCACAAGTGCGCCTGGAACCAGGACACGCTGGCGGAGGCCCTGCGGCTCGCCGGCTTCGTCGAGGTCTCCGTGCAGGCGCAGTGGAAGTGCCGCGAGGACGACGGCCGCCTGAAGTGCCCGGCGCTGATCGCCGAGGCGCGCAAGCCCGGATCGCCAAGGCCCTCAAACCCGGATCGCCGCGGCGAGAACCCGGTGAACGTGGGCGAGCCCGAGAGGCCCCGATGAACGTCGGTGAGTCCCGGTGAGCACCGTGGCCCAAGGCGGTCCCGACCTGGCGCCGGCGGGAGAGCCGGGGATCGCCGCGCGCGCGGCCTGCGATGGACGCCTGGAGGGCGTAATCGACGGCGTCGCCGTCGGCTGGGCCCACGACCCCACGGCGCCCCACCGCAGATTGCAGGTCGGCGTGCTCGTGGACGGCGAGCTGGTCGCGAAGACGGCTGCGGACATCCCGCGAGAGTCGCTTGTGCGCGAGGGCATCGGCGACGGCCGGCACGGGTTCTGCGTCGAGCTGCCGGCGCACCTGCAGGACGGCGCCCGGCACACGGCCGGTGCCGTCGTGCTTGCATCCGGAGAGCCGCTCAGAGCCTCAAGCCCCTTTGCGATGGTCGCTTCGGCCGCGGCCCCCGAGTGGGCGGGCACACGTTTTCAGCCAGCCGCGCAGAGCACGAGCCCAACCAGTCTGCGGCAGCGTCCGAGCACGCAGGCTCAATTCCCCCGGCGCGAGCCGGCGGAGGGATTCTCGGGCGGTCCAGACGCCGAGACGATCGTGCTCAACGACCACGTCACCGTCGAGCGCTCACAACCGCTGCACTTCTCAATACAGCACCGCGTCGCCGACCCCGCCGGCGAGCGCCACAGGCGCCTGGGCGAGCACGGCCGGGAGTACCTCGCCGAGCGCCTGTTCGTCTCGCGCCTGCCCGGCGCCCTGGTTGACAGCGGCCGGTTCGTGATCAGTCCCACCGAGCACCAGTACCTGCTCGACTCCTTCCGCCACGGCGGCAGACACGCCCAGGGACTCACCCGCTGGGGCTACACACACGTGGAGGGCAACGTGTACGAGCGCGAGATCGACCGCATCGAAGCACGCAACGAGAGCGTCGTCGTGCTGGGCGCCCAGACCAACCTCAACTACTCCCACTGGCTCCTGGAAAGCGTCGCGCGCGCGCTCCTGTTTCGCCCCTTCGACGACGGCGCGGCGCTGTACCTGACTCCCCACCATCTGCAGCCCTGGCAGCACGAAGCGCTGCTGCTCGCCGGCGTACCGCCCGAGCGCATTCTCCCGACCGAGCGGCGCAAGCTGCTCAGGTTCCGTGAGGTCTTTGCCGTGTCGCGCGGCATGTCGGGCATCCCCATGCTGATCCCCGATGCGGTGTCGGCGCTGGCCACGCTGACCGAAGCGGTGCCGGTGTCGTCGCCGGCGGGCCAGCCCCCGGCCCGGCGGCGGTTGTACGTGTCGCGCGCACAGGTGCAGCGACGCCACATCAGCAACGAGGCGGACCTGGTCGAGATGCTCGCACATCACGGCTTTGAAGCCATTCACCCCCAGACACTCACCGTACGCCAGCAGATCGAGCTGTTCGCCGGCGCCGAAGCCGTGATCGGCAGCTTCGGCTCGGGGCTGACCAACCTGATCTTCAGCCCCCCGGGCACGCTGGCACTCGAGCTCCAGCCCGAGGACGTGGACTTCGGCGGCAACGCCTTCGTTTGGAACCTGACCAGCATCCGCGAGCAGCGCTTCGCGCAGGTGGTGTGCCCCGTGACCGAGGGGATGCGCCACCTGCCGCTGGACAGGCGCGACATGACCGTGGATGTCGCGCACATCGACGAGCTGCTGCCGGGACTGCTCGCAGGACAGGCAGGCAACTGAGTTGAGTTCCCACCAATCGTCGATCAGCCCGAGCCTTCTCCTCGCGACTGGCGCTTGAGAGGGCGCCCAAACGACACCGGCTCCGCGCGATCAGCGTCGTGGCGGCTGTACATGTATCCGATGATGCGCGACTTCGTACACGGTCCGGGCGTTGGAGCCGAGCGGGTGGTGGCGTACTCCGAAGGCCAAAAATGCCAGGTAGGGTCGGTGGTCCTCGTCGAAACGGAATTCAAAGACCATGCCCCAGCGTCCGGTGGGCCAGGGTACATAGGTCTTGACACAACCGGGGAGACTGGTGCCGTCGCGGCCTTCGGTACTGCAACCGAGGAGTTCATCTCTCGGTTGGCCCGCACGTTCGACCGCTGCTCGCTTCTGCTCGGCCGCCTTTTGTCCTGCAGAGCTGGTGTGGGCGAGGTCTTCCGCGAAGGGGGTGTCATCGAACTGTACGCGATAGCTCGCGCGGCGTCCGGGCTTGTCGGCCACGGTTCAACCCTCGCCGTCGGTGGGCAGATCCCCGAAGTGCTGCTCGAACTCGTCGGGCGTGGCTCGCCGGCCACCGCGGTTCGGCACAGTCGCCGGATATTCGTCCGGCACGAGCCTAAGTTCGCCGTCCGGGCGCCTGTCCTTGACGACGTACTCGCCGACGATGTCGCCGCTCAGCGTCACATGGGGTTCCGATGCCATGTGCCCATGATCGCAGGTGGTCCGGGCCCCTGACTGCCCCCGGCCCTTCACCGCCCGGACCCTTCATGCCGCCCGCCCAATGACCGTGGATGTCGCGCACATCCACGATCTGCTGCCCGAGCTGCTCGCCGGACGGGCGGGTTCGCCGTAGGACAGGCGGGCTCCGCGTCAGCGATTGACGAGCCAGATGGTGATCGTGTTGGCACGGCGCTGGGGAACCGCGATCGAGATCGCCCCGCGCGCGTACAGGCAGGTCGTGTCAAACGCGGCCGCCACGTCGTGCTCCAAGAACACGAACGGAGGCGGACCGGCGCAGAGAAGCCTGTGCAACGCCGACGGATCCAACGCCACGACCAGTCTTCTGCCCCGAGCGAGATTTCCGCCCCCGAGGTAGTAGCAAAACCCCTTTGGCCGCGGATCGTTCGTCACGACGCGCGAGATCCCGGTGCGCGACACGATCGCGGCCGCCGTCTTGTAGCCCTCGAACGGGACCTCCGACCACGCGTGTCCCAGGCGGTACGCATCGCCGAGGACGAGTAGTGCGAGCGCGACGGCGAGAACCGTCGCCGGCACGACACGGTACGGGAAGATGCGCGCAAGCCACGCGCTCACGCCAGAAAACGCCGCCGCACAGGCGCACAGCAGCGGCAGCAGCAGGAAGCTCAGGAAGGGCGGCGCGACGTGAAAGCGGCCGATCTCGAGCACCAGATAGCTGAGCAACGACGGGATCACGAGCAGGCCGGCGAGCAGACGCTCGGGCCGGCGCCAGATCGTCCACGTGCCGAACGCCAGAACCACCGCGGCGAGGATCTCGCCCGCGCGGCTCGTCAGGCTCGGCAGCATCAGGCTGACGCTCGGCTGCAGCAGATCCGCAAGCGGGCGGCTGACAGCCCCGTACCACGGCAGCTGCTGGCCGTAGTTCTGCCCGGCATTGGCGATCAGCTGCCCCAACACCGGGGCGTACCAGAGCAGACAGACGACGCCCGCGAGGGCGACCGCGGTGACCACGCCGCGGCGCTGCTCGCGGCGACTCGCCATTAGCGCAGCGACGCCGAGAAACGGGAGCACGAAGTCCGACAGGGTGAGCGTGCCGAGCGTGCCGACCAGGGCGAACATCGCAAGCCGCGCACGCGAGGGGCGCCACAGCTGCGCGTCGGCGCTGATGACGAGCAGCAGACCGAGCAGAAACGTCAGGCCGAAGCCGTGCGCCTGGGGACCGAGGTCCAGATACACGGGGGAGGCCGCCGCGAGTACACAGAACACGCACGCCGTCGCGAGATCGAGGCGCCGCCGGAGCCATAGGAACCCCAAGAACACCGCCGCGATCGTCGGCAGCACGCTCCAGATCCGGTAGCTCGCCTCGGAGTGCTCGCCAAGCAGCGAGGTCGTGATCCAGCTCAGCAACTCGTAGAGCATGTGGTCGTTGGGCACCCACTTTGCGCCCCAGATGCCCGCGGGTCCCTTCGAGCGCCGTCAGCTTCTTGCCTTCCTCGGTGGACGAGCCCGGTAGGTCACCGGCACCTCAAACACGCGCTCACCGCACTTGATCAGCGTCGCAGCGATCTCCGGCTCGATCGTGAAACCGTCCTCGCGCAGCGGCAGGCTTCTGAACAGAGTCGTCTCGATCGCCTTGTGACAAGTCATGATGTCGTGCAGGTACACGTTGAACAGGATGTTGGCCGTGAGCGTCACCGCCTTGTTGCCGCACACGAACAGAAACGAATGGCTCGTATAGCCGTCGAATGCGCGCACGCCGAACGCTGCGTTCGCATGACCCCGCAGCAACGGTGAAACCAGTGGGACGATGTCGGCCGGATCTTACTCGAGGTCCGCATCCATGATCGTGGCGAAGCGTCCCCTGGCCTCTGCCAAAGCCGCACGCACCGCCGCCCCCTTGCCCCGGTTTCGCGCGTGCACCAATAGCCGTGCGTTGGCGGGCCAGGGGTAGTCTCGGAGAATCTCCTGGGTGCCGTCAAAGGAGCCGTCGTCGACGACGATCAACTCAAAGTCAAACCCGTAGTCGGTCGCGAGTACTTCGTCGAGCGCCGCGAGCACGCGGTCGTGCTCGTTGTAGACGGGCATGAGGATCGAAAGCGCGAGCTCACTCATATCGCACCTCCGTTGCGATCGCCCGAGCCTTTCAGCGCCCCTGCCAGCAACCCTCCCAGCGCCACCTCCACGAGCTTTGTCGTCACCGCCGCGTCGTGGCGCTGCGCCAGGCGCAGGCGCGAGCGAAAACGCGCGTACTCGCGCTCAAACACCGCGCGCAGGCCCCGCACGTCGCCCCGCTCAAACCACCGCGTCTGCTCCCCCAGATGCGAGCACAGCGGCTCGATTCGCGTCGCCGCCACCGGCGTTCCGCACGCCAATGCCTCGGTGCACGGCATCGACCAGCCCTCGCGATTGGCGTTCTTGACGAACAGCCACGCACGCTGGTAGAGCTCGCGCATCTCGGCGGCGCTGAGCACCTCGTCGATCACCTCGACCGCCGCCGCCTGCTCGGACTCAAGGCCCAGCTCCTGGAGCATCTCCGCGCGCGCCGCCTCGTACTCGGCCGGCTTCCACTTCCACGTCTTGACCACCAGGCGCACAGCGTCCTGCGCTGTGAACGCCTCCAGGTAGGCGCGCAGCGTGCACCGCCAGTCCTCGCGCGAGGTCTCCCCGCCCAGGTTCTCGTGCACGCTCAAAAAGGTGCACCGCCGGCCGGTCGCGGGGAAGTAGGACTCCACGTCGACCCCCAGGGGAACCACTTCGATCGGCGTGCTGACCCCCGCCCGCTGCCACACCTCGCGGTTCCAGCCCGTCGGCGTGATCACGAGGTCCAGGCGGTTGAGAATCTCCACCCAGTCGCGCTTTGACTCGGGCAGGTGATCGAGCTCGTGCATCGTGATCGCCGCCGAGCGCACCTGACGCCCGAACTTGATCTTGCCCGGGGGACAGATGAACAGCGCCAGCTCCATGCCCGGAAACTCCTGGAACTGCACGTCGTGGCCAAGCTCGATCAGTCCCCGCGAGACGACCGCCGAAACCTGCCCGTAACCGTTTCCCTCCAGCAGGCGCCGGTCGCCGTCGCTGACCCAGATGCGCATCTCCGCTCACACCCGCCTAGGCCGCGGCACGCAGCCACCGCGCATGGCGGGGTTCCAGCACGCGCTCGTGCACGATGCTCAGCAGCTCGTCGACCCTGTGGGCGAACGTGTGCTGCGCGAGCACGGCTGCCCGTCCCTGCTCGCCACGACGACGCAACTCCCCCGGGTCGGCCAGCAGCCGCTCGACCAGCTCGCGCAGCTCCTCGGCGGAGCGGTACACGGCCACCGCCTCGCCGAAGCGCTCGCTCAGCCCCGGGACGTCGTCGCTCAGCACCACGGCTCCGCACGCGAGCGCGTCGTAGATGCGGTTGGAGATGTAGCCGTGCTCGCGCATGTCCTTCCAGTGGTCGTTGAGCACGATGCCCGCGGAGCTGTACACGTGGCGCAGCTCGCCGTTGGGAACGTGCTCGGCGACCACGCGCGCGGTGTCGATCAGGCCCTCCCAGCCCGAGCCCCAGATCGCCATGTCGCGATCGGTCCCCAGCAGGTCCCGCGCGATCGGCCGCAGCACGCCGCGCGAGTTGGCGACGTAGACCAGCTCGTGCGCCAGCTGCTCGCGCCGATCGGGGTACATGACCCACGGATCGCTCGCCTGCTCGAGCACGACGACGGGGGTCCGCGTACGCTCGCGCAGCTGCGCGGCGAACAGCGGCGAGGCGACCGCGATCAGGTCATACCCGTCGCACTCTTCGCCGCTGAGCTCGTGCGGGTGGCTGATCGACCACAGCACGTTGAACTGGCCAGGCTTGGGGAAGCAGCGCGAGAGGCCCTTGAGGTGAATCACGACGTCGTAGCTGAGGCCGCCCTCGTCCTCCCACTCGTCGAGCGTCTGCACGAGCGTGCGATGCCCGCGCCGGCGCAGCTCGCGGGCGAGCGACTCGGCATAGTGCAGATCGCCCCACTTCGGCGCCACCTCGCGGTCGGGCGCGCCGATCTTCAGGCAGAACGTCAGGCGCTGCTCGTGCTCTGTGAGGATCTCCCGCAGGCGCGCGGCGCGGTGCGCGTAGGTGTGGCGCGTAAGCACCGTCTCGCGGTAGCGCGCGAGGAGCTCCTGGCGGCGGCGCTCGTCGCCGAGCAGCTCGTCCAGCGCGCCGCGCAGGCTCTCGCGCGAGTCCCACACCGGGAACTGCTCGTCGAACAGCTCGTGCACACCCTCCCGACAGTTGGTGATCGGCAGCGTCCCGGACGCGAGCGCGTCGAATACGCGCGCGTTCACCGCGCCGTAGGGGAGCGTCGGGCCCTGCGTGTCGTCGAGCACCAGCTTTGCGCTCGCGTACAGCGCCGGCAGTTGCTCGTAGGGCAGCTCGCCGCGGGCGTGGGGCGCGAACTCGGGCACCTGCTCCCAGTCCTTGCCGTAGATCGCCACTCGCTCGCCCTCGCGCGGGTCAAGCGCCTGCTGGATGTCGCGGTCCTTGCCCCACCAGTTGCCGGTGAATACGTAGTCCGCGGCGTAGCGCCCCTCGGCTGGGCGGGGGTGGAAGCGCGCCGGATTGACCGCCAGCGGAAAACGGATCGTCTGGCGGCCCGTGCGCTCTTCGATCAGCCGCGCCGAGCCGTGGGAGGAGGCGAGCAGCACGTCGGCGCGCTCGAACCACGGGCGCTCCAGCCAGCGCTCGGTCCAGTTGCGGATCCAGGCGATGCTCGTGATGTGATCGGGGACGCGGCGCAGGTCGAAGGGGTCCATCAACGACAGCACGTAGTCGAGGTCCTCCGGCAGCTCGTACCAGTCGTCGCCCTTGCGCTGCACGTAGCTGACCTGCCAGCCGATCGCCGCCAGCGCGTCGCCGATCTCGTGTCCGGAGTACCAGTCTCCCCAGCCGTCCTTGACGTCGAGGCTCGTCAGCGTGATCGCGATGTGGGCGCCGGCGCCGCCCGTCCAGAAGGGATCGCGGCGCAGCCGCGCGAGGCGGTACTCGCGTCGCACCTGCGGCCCCCAGCACTCCAGGAACAGGCGGCGGTTCTCCAGGCGGTTGAGGCGGCGAAAGTCGCTGCTCGCCCGATTCTGCGTCGAGGACTCGCGGTGAAACAGCACCGCGCGTCCGACGCCCGCGCTCTCGCCGCCGCTGACGAGCAGCTTCAGGCCGAGGTCCACGTCCTCGGTGCCGTAGCGGTAGCCGCCGCCGAAGCCGCCGACGCGCTCGTAGGACTCGCGCGCGATCAACATGCAGGCCGCGGTTACAGCCGGCGCGCGCTGCTCGATGCCGAACGGACCCTCCCACAGACCCTCGCCGTCGCCGTCGTTAAAGCCCTTTACCATCGCGTCCTGCCAGCGGAAGCGCACCGTGCGGTGCTGCACGCGCGGCTCGCTCTCCGGCGCGGTGAGATCCTCCGGGTGCAGCAGCGTCGCGCCGACCGCCTCCACCCCCTCGCTGCCCAGGGCGCCGACCAGCTCCTTCAGCCAGCCCCGCTCGAAGGGCTCGACGTCGTTGTTCAGGAACAGCAGCAGCTCGCCGCGCGAGCGCTCCACACCGCGCGCGTTCGCCTCCGCGAAGGACAGGTTCTGCTCGTTGGCGAGGACGTGGACGGGGAACGGTGTGTCCAGCGACTCCAGGTAGGCGAGCGTGTCGTCGCTGGAGGCGTTGTCGACGATCACCACCTCGAGCTCCGGGTAGTCGGTATGCGCGAGCAGCCCGGCGAACAGCCGCTCCAGGTGGTGGCGCCCATTGCGCGTCGGCACGATCGCGCTGATCGACGGCCACGCCTCCTGCGCCGGCGCGGGGCCGAGGCGCTCGCGCAGGCGCCCGGCCAGCGTCGCCCGGCGCGCGGCCAGCTCCTGCTCGGCGACCGGCGAAAGCGGCAGCTCCGCCGTCGGCGCGAGCGTCGCCGCCGGCGCCGGTCCCGCTGTGCTCGGCGGCGCAGCTACGACCAGAGCGCTCTTGTCGTCTTGCTCTACGTCTGCGCCTACGCCCCCCGCTCCCGCGCCGGGACCTCCCCCAGCTGGTGCGACCGGACCTGCGCCCGCCGGCAGCCCGTGCACCGCTCGCTGGACACGCTCGATCCGCGCGAGCGCCGCGGCGAGCGCGCCCTGCGTGCGCCGCGGCCGGCGCGCGAGGCGCGAGAGGGTGCGCGTGGTGAGGTGTCCCAGGCGCCACGCCCGCGAATTCGCGGCGCGTTCCACGTCATCGCGCGTGTGACGCAACCCTACGGACAGCGCAGAAACCGTCTGCTCCAGCCGCCGCGCGCGTGCGGCGTGCTCGGCGACCTCGCGCGCGCGCGTGCGCTCGGAGCTCTCCAGCTGCCGGCGCAGCGCCTGCAACTGCGCTTCGGCGCGATCCAGCTCGCTTTGCAGTTGGAGCGCGGCCTGTTCGCGCTCGAGTAGCCCGGCGCTCAGCTCGCTCGCCTCAGACTCCAAACGCTCGCGGGCGGAGCCCCCCTGCTCTCGCTCGGCCTCCAGCTCGACCCGAGCCTGCTGGCGCACCGCCTCAAGCTCCGTGTGGGCGTCCTCTCGCGCCGCCGTGAGCCGCGCCTCGGCGCTCGCCCGGACTTCCGCGAGCGCTGCCATGCCCTCGGCGCGCACGCGCTCGAACTCGGCGGTGGCCTCGGCGCGTACGCGCTCCAGCTGCGCCCGAGCCGCCCGCGACTGGCTCACAAGCTGCTCGGTCACGCGCGCCATCTCCCGGCGCGCGGCCCGCTCCTCGCGATCACGGATGCGCAGCTCGCGCTCCAGGTGCGCCACACGGCCCTCCGCGACGGCGGGCGGCTCCTCGATCTCTATGATCGCGCCCGTGCCGGCGGTGTCCACACCCATGACCCGGACGAGTGTAAAGACGTTGTCCATTGCCGGAAACCTTGATAACCAGGTGATAACCAGCTCCTTTGACCCCCCTGCGGCCGGCGGATCGGACCCGCGGCGCGGTGGTGCAGGCGCGGCTCGTGCCCTCCGCACCCGCAGGCGCATGAGCCGCACGCTCTCGCGCCCGCGCTGGGGCGAGTACCGCAAGCTGCTGCGCCTCGCGCTCGGGCAGGGATATGCCGTGCTGTCCTTGCAGGATTGGCTGGCCGACCCCGGCCTGGCCGCGGAGCGACCGCGACTGCTCGTGCGCCACGACGTCGACCAGCACCCCGCCTCGGCGCTGAGGATGGCCGCGATCGAGCAGGAGCTAGGCGTGCGCTCGACGTGGTACTTCCGCTGGCGCACGGCCAACCCACGGGTGATCGAGACGATCTCCTCGCACGGACACGCCGTCGGCCTGCACTACGAGACCCTCACGCGCGAGCTGCTGCGCCGCGGGCTCGGCGCGGCCGACGCGGAGCGGCTCATCCCGCAGGCGCGCGAGCTGCTGCGCCGCGAGCTGAGCGACTTCGCGAGGCGCTTTGGACCGACCCTGTCGGCCTGCCCGCACGGCGACACGCGTATGCCCGGCGTGCACAACGGCGCGCTGCTGCTGGAGCAGGACTGGTCGGCGTACGGCCTGCGCTGGGACGCGAACGCCGCCATGCGCAAACATCGCCTCGACGTGTGGCTGACCGACCGCAGCGCCGCCGAGGGGGGCTGGAAGGAGGGGCTTGACCCGATCGATCTGCTGATCGACCGCCGCTCGCCGATCCTCGCCGTCGTGCACCCCAACAACTGGGTGTCGGGACTCGCCCTATGGTTGGACCGCGCGCTGCCGGGGACCCTGCACACCGGCAGCGACGAGCCCCCCACCGGTCGGGACCTGCCCACCGGCAGCGACCAGCCACCCACCGGTCAGGATCTGCGCCACACCCCCCACACGTAGTCCGAGCCGAGCGCTCCCGCGTCCGTCAGCAGGGCGTCCACCTCCATCAGCACCCCCACGAGTTCCGGGCGATCGACGAAGTTGCCCATGATGCGGCTGAACAGCTGGTGAAAGACGGCGCCGCCGTACGGACACACCTCCACCCGCTCAAAGCGCTCATCCAGCGCCGGCAGGATCTCGTCGCTGCGCACCGCCTCGTGCGGGCTCGCCGCGATCCGCTCCGCCAGATCGGGGCGCTCGACCGAGCGCTTGCGCCGCCCGTCGCTCGCCGAGAGGTCCGTCAGGAGCTCCTCCGGCAGGCGCGCCAGCAGACGATTGATCGCCTCCATCTGGGCATCGGTCCACTGAAAGCGCGCCGGGCCGACGAAATCCTCGACAAACACGAGGCCCCCCGGCTCAAGGGTCGAGGCGAGACGGTCGAGCACCGCCTCCAGATCGTCGCGGCGGTGCAGGAAGCTGCGACAGACGACCGCACCTAGGGGCTCCGGCGGCTGCCAGCGCTCCAGTGTCCCGAGTTCGAAGCGAACGCGCTCGCGCAGCGGCTCCGGGACACGGCCCGCGGCGAACTCGACGCGGCTCTGCTCGTCGTCCAAGCCCGTGACGCGCTCGCACGCGCCCGCCTCGACGAGCGCCAGCTCGAGCTTCGCGTCGCTCGCGCGCAGCGACAGCGCTCCTGGCGCCACGATTGCGGGGCCGTGGCGGCGGGCGAAGTATGTCTCCGGCCCGAGCTCCGGATCGCCCGTGATGCGCCGGTTGATGCTCGCGCGCGCCACGGGGCTCTGCCAGAAGGCGAGCTGGCTGGGCGCCACAGCGCGCGCGGGGGCCGGCGAGGACGCGCCGGCTTCGACGCCGGCAGGGGCGGGCGGGACCGAGCGCGACAGCGCCCCCACACTCGCGGCGTGATCTCGAAGCCGCTCGACGAACGGACTGCTGTTCATGGGGTCTCCCTTGTTGACCGCGGCTGTATACGGTGGGTTGGGCGGCGGCGGGTGGCCTCCACGGCGGGGATGTCGTCTGCGGCGGCATCGGCACGAGCCACAGCGCCAGCGCGGGCGTCCGCACGAGCGGCGGCGTTCGCGAACAGCTCCAGCTGACTGCGCGCCGCCCGCTCCACGGAGAAGCGCTGCGCCGCGAGCACACCGGCCTGGCGCAGTCGCCCCAGCCGGCGCCGATCCCGCGCCAGAGCGATCACCGCCGCGGCGATCGCCTGAGGGCTGCCGTCGTCGAGGATCACCGCGTTGCCATCCTCGACGGCGTACTCGTGCACGCCGCCCAGCGCCGGCAGCAGCGGCACGGCGCCGCACGCCATCGCCTCCAGCCCCGTGCGCCCGAATGCCTGGTAGGCGGAGGCGTCGACGAACACGTCGCAGTGGCGCATCAGCCGTGCGACCTCGGCGCGACTGAGCAGCCCGAGATGACCCACGCCCGGCATGGCCGGCGCCCGCAGTCCGGCGTAGGACTCCGGCGCACAGCCGAACGTCGCGATCTCCACGCCCTCGCCCAGCGCCTGTGCGATCTCTGCCAGCGCTTGCAGCGTCGCCGCCGGGCGCCGCCGAGGTGTGCGGGGGCGAATCATCGCCGCGACGCGCAGCGTCCGTTCGGACTCCTTGCGCCCCCGCGCGTGAAACAGGTCCGTGTCCAGACTCGGCTGCACCTTCACCACCGCCACGCCGTGCACGGCGCCGACGAGGTCGCACAGCCAGCGGGTCTTGGCGAACAGAAGCAGGCCGTCCACGGCGCGATAGGACAGCAGCGCGCGATCCGCGCGCGAGGACTCCGGGGCGGCGAACAGCGGCTCGTAGTCCTGCACGTAGTACGCGCACACGACCTCCGGACGCTCACGGGCCAGGCGCCCAAGCAGATCGACGGACGGGTACTCGGTCGCGACCACCACGTCGGCTCCGGCGACCGCCTCCAGCAGCCCGCCGTCGCCTCCCTCGGGTCTCATCGGGTCGCCCGCATAGGTGACGAACAGGCTGTCCTCGTTGCCGTATACGGCGGTGGCCGTTGCGAGCGCATCCTCGGGCACGCACACGCTCGCGTCGGCCCCCAGCGCGCGCAGGCCGCGAGCCTCCTGCACCAGCGAGTGAGAACCGCCCGAGCCCTCCGCTGGAAGACCCGGGAGCAGGTAGGCGACGGACGGCGCCCGGTTGGCGATGGTCGGTGCCCGGTAGGCCACGGCCGGCGCCGGGGTGCGATGCGATACGCGCTCGCGCCCTCCCGACTCCTCCGGCCCGGCCGGCTCGCAGGGCAGGACCCCGCCCGTAAGCTCGCTCAGGCGCAGACCCACGGCGGCCTGGGTCGGCTCCAGAGCGCCGCTCATTGCACCGTCGT
Organism: Solirubrobacteraceae bacterium; assembly: GCA_036561645.1. Classification (GTDB taxonomy): domain Bacteria; phylum Actinomycetota; class Thermoleophilia; order Solirubrobacterales; family Solirubrobacteraceae; genus Palsa-744. The sequence continues at coordinate 58,726 of DATBOY010000055.1, read as the reverse complement.
TCACCGCACCGTCGTTCACCGCGCCGTCATTCACGGCACCCACATTCATCGCGCCCTGACCTCCACGAACGCGATCGCGTTCGCGCACGGAAACGGCCGGTCGTAGCGGAAGTCGCGAACCTCCTCGTACTCCACCTGCCCCCAGAGGTTGTCGAGCGTCGTGCGACGCATACAGCGCACCGTCGTGCCCGGGGCGCCCCCCGCGCCGACGCGGTCCAGGTACTCGCGCACCGCCGGGTTGTAGCCCAGCGGCACCGTGAACAGCAGCCGCCCGCCCGGGGCCAGCCAGCGCGTGACCGTATCCACCGCTGTAGCGAACTTCGCGGGATCGCGCGGGCGCTCGCTGTGCCCGACGTGCTCCAGCGTGGAGATGCTGAGGATCAGCTCCGGCGCGAACGGGGGCTGGAAGCCGACGATGTCCTCGTTCCACGTCACGCCGGGGTCCTGCTCGTACTTATCGAGCACGGGATGCGTCGTGTCGAAGTAGTGGCCGAGCACGTTGCCCACCTCGAGTACGCCCTCGCTGTGTCCCCGGCGTTGCAGCTCGCCCCACGCCACCGGAACCTCCACCGCGCGCTCGTTGTCCCAGGTGCGGTTGCCGCGCGCGACATGGTAGGCGTAGCTCTCACCGTCCAGCGCAAAGCGGCGCTCCGCCAGGGTCGACATGCGCAGCGCCTGCAGCTGCGCCTCCAGCCGCTCCACGCGCTCCTGCAGCCGCCCCTCCAACCGCTCCACGCGCTCCCGCAGGCTCTCGGAAACCCGCTCGTGCTCGGCCGTGGCCCGCGAGGGCGCCTGCGAGTTGGGCTGGATCTCCGGCACGAGCGACAGTGAATCGAACCCGCTACGCGCCTTGTGAAGATGCGGTGAATCGCACGACAGACGCCATGTCGCCACGCTCCCCCGGCCGTACACTGCGCTGGCCGCGGAGCGACTGCGCTGGCCTGGAGCGCCGCGCCCGCCGGCGCCGAGCGGCCGGCGTCGCTCCAAGGCCACACCATGCACTGGTTTTTGAAGCTGCTCATCCAACCGCTGCTCCAGGCGCTGCGCCCCACCACGATCGTCGAGGTGGGAGTCGAGGTCGGCGCCGTCACGGGACCGCTCCTGCGCTGGGCGCAGGAGAACGCGGCCGTCGTGCACGCGATCGACCCCGACCCGACGCTCAACGTCGATCGGCTGCAGGCCGAGTACGGCGAGCATCTGCGCTTTCACCGCCGCAAGAGCCTCGATGTCCTCACCGAGATCGCGGCCGTCGACCTCGCGCTCGTCGACGGCGACCACAACTGGTACACGGTCATCAACGAGCTGCGCGCCCTGGAGCACCGCGCCCGCGAGGACGGACGCGAGCCGCCCGTGATCCTGCTGCACGACGTCGGCTGGCCGTACGGGCGGCGCGACCTCTACTACGACCCGCAGGCGATTCCCGAGGCCCACCGCCAGCCGCACGCGCGCGGCGGCGTCAAGCCGGGCCGGGTCGAGCTGGGACCCGGCCTCAACGACCACCTGGAGAACGCCCTGCTGGAGGGCACGGCGGCCAACGGCGTGCTCAGCGCCGTCGAGGACTTCCTCGCGGAGTCTTCGCAGCCGTGGCGTCTGTGGTCGATCCCCGGCCTCAGCGGTATGGCGATCCTCGCAACCGTTCCCGTGCTCGAGGCCTGCGCACCGCTGCGCGAGCTGCTCGACTCGATCGAGGACCCCGCGTTCCTACGTGCCCACTGCGAGGCGATCGAGCAGGCGCGCATCGACGCCGAACTGAAGCGCGCCAACATCCAGCGCCGCCTCGCCGAGACGCAGCTTAAGCAGGTGATGCGCTCGCCCGACCCGCGCGAGAGCGTGGCGCTTCACCGGCGCGTGCGGGAGTTGAGCGAGCGCGTACAGGAGCTGGAGAGAGAGGTGCAGGAGCGAGACGACCTGAAGGAGCAGGTCCGCGTGCTGCTGCTGGAGCTGGCGCAGGCCGAGGGGCGCTCGCCCGCCGCGGAGGCCTCGATGTCCAGCCGGGGCGCCTCGCCGCCGGCGGTGGACGCGCCGGCCTCCGCCCCAGGCGCAGCACCGCCGGGCACAGACACCTCGCCACCTAATGCAAGCGGGGCCGACACCCCCGACCCACGGCCCGAACGCGAAGCGTGGCGCACGCTGCTCGACCAGTACCTGCCGATGCTCGAGCAGGCGCTTCCGTGCGAGGACGAGCGCGATCCGCTGTCGCTGCCGTGCCCGTTGGATCTGAGGGGCGTGCTGCGCGAGGCCGGGAGCGAGCAGCAGCCTGGCGCGCCGAGCGTGGACGTGGTCGTCTGTGTGCACGACGCGCTCGCCGACGTGCGCGTGTGCCTGTCATCGCTGCTGGCCAAGACAGACCGACCGTTTCACCTGATCCTCGTCGACGACGGCAGCGCGGAGCCGGCGGCGCGCTTTCTACGCGCGTTCGCCGACCGCCACCCTGCCGTCACGCTGATCCGACGCGCGCAGCCGCCGCACGGCTACACGCTCGCCGCCAACCGCGGGATCGAAGCCTCGGGCAGCGAGTACGTGGTGCTGCTCAACAGCGACACCGTCCTTAGCCCCGGTTGGCTTGAGCCGATCCTCGCCTACGGGGAGCGCCACGCGGAGGTCGGCATCCTCGGACCGCTGTCCAACGCCGCCAGCCACCAGTCCGTGCCGTCGGTGAGGGACGCCGGCGCGTGGGCGACCAACCCGCTCCCCGGCTGGCTGACGGTCGACGGGATGGGCCTCGTCGTGGCGCGCGCCACACCGCGCACCGAGGCGCGCCTGGCGTTCCTCAACGGCTTCTGCTACGTCGTCAAGCGCGCCGTGATCGAGCGCGTCGGGCTGCTCGACGAGCAGCGCTTCGCCAGCGGCTACTGCGAGGAGAACGACTACTCCCTGCGCGCCCGCGACGCCGGCTTTCAGCTGGCGGTCGTCACGGCCTCCTACGTGCACCACGCGAAGTCCAGCTCCTACGGCGTCGAAGGCCGCGCCGAGTTGGCGCGCGCCAACTACGAGAGCTTCCTGGACAAGCACGGACGCCCCGAGGTCGAAGAGCTCGTGGCGGAGCTTGAGTCCGACGTTCAGCTTGCACCGGTGCGCACCGCCGTCGCCGCGGCGAGCGCCACGCCGCGGGCGACCGCCGCGCTGCTCGGCGGACCCGACGGGCAGCCGCTGCGCGTCGCCTTCCTGCTCCCCGGCCTCGCCCACGGCGGCTCCGGCGGCTCGCACTCGCTCTACCAGGAGACGCGCGCCTTGCGCAGCCTCGGCGTCCCCGCGCGCATCATGCTCCCGCGCTGGGATCGCGAGCGTGCCGCGGAGGTCTACGAGGACGCGCAGGAGATCTTCCAGACGTTCGCCGACGAGCAGGAGCTCGCCGCGCTGACGGCCGACGCCGACGTGATCTCCGCCACCCACCACAAGTCCGTCGCGCTGCTCGGCGCGATCCGCGAGCGGCGCTCGGACTTCCTGCCCGCCTACTACGTGCAGGACTACGAGCCGTTCTTCACGGCGCCCTACGTCGCCCAGGAGGCCGTCGCGTCCTACACCGCGCTGCCCGACATGCTGCTGTTCGCCAAGTCCCACTGGCTGTGCAACGTCGTCGCCGAGCGCCACGGACTGTTCGTCGCGAAGGTCGAGCCGAGCATCGACCGTGAGCTGTTCACCCCCGCGACGGATGGCTCCGCGGCCGACGCGGACGGTCCGCTGCGCGTCGTCGCGATGGTCCGTCCGCGCACCGCGCGCCGCCAGCCGCTCGCCACGATCGCGGTGCTGGAAGAGCTGCTGCGCCGGCATCCCGGCAGCGTGCACGTCAGCACATTCGGATGCTACGCCGACGAGCTGCGCGAGCTGCTTGGGGTGGGAGGGTCGCAATCGCAGGCGATCCTCGAGCGCCATCTCGGCCTGCTCGGCCGGGCCGAGGTAGCCGAGCTTCTGCGCTCCTCGCACGTCTTTCTGGACATGTCCGTCTACCAGGCATTCGGGCGCACCGCCCTGGAGGCGATGGCGTGCGGCGCCACCGCCGTCGTGCCGAGCGTCGGCGGCGTGTGGGAGTTCGTGCGCCACGGACACAACGCGCTCGCCGTGGACACGCTGGACGGCAGCGGCGCGCTGGCGGCGCTCGGGCAGCTCGCCGAAGACCGCACCCTCCTCGCACGGCTGCGGACCGGGGCGCGCGCCACGGCCGAGCCCTATTCGGCCATCCGCGCCGCCCTCTCGGAGTACGTGCTGTTCGAGCGCGCGTACCGCGCGCGCTTCGCCGAGCCGGCTCTCGCCGCCCGCGCGGCCGACCTGTGAGCACCCGCTTCGTCTACCTCCACGAGGACCGGCGCCCGCGTGGCTACGAGCCGATCTACCGCTCCTTCGAGCCCTCGCTGTACGTGCCCAAGCTCGGCGCGCACGGCTTCCTCGGCCCCGCACACGAGGGGGTGCCCGAGAGCGTCGCCGACATCCACGGCAAGCTGATGCCCGGGGACCAGTACAAGCTGTACGAGGCCGCGTACTTCGCGCGCGGCGCGATCCTTGAGGTCGGCCGCCTGCACGGCAAGAGCACGGCGGTGCTCGCGCTGGGACTGCGCGACGGCGCGAACGGAGGGCACACGGCGTGGCCCCTGTACTCGATCGAGCTCAACGACAAGTACGAGCCGATCGCCGAAGGCCACCTGCGCGCGCGTGGGCTGCTCGATCTCGTCACGCTCCTGCGCGGAGACTCGGCCACCGTGATCGCGCAGCTGCCCGGGCGCTTTGACACCGTGTTCATCGACGGCGACCACTCCTACGCGGGCTTCACGCGCGACCTGCGGGCGCTGGAGGGCCGCATCGAGCCCGGCGGCGTGCTGATGTTCCACGACTGCTTTCACCCCGAGAACGAGACGGGCAGCTACGGCGTCGTGCGCGCGCTGGCCGAGCGGGCTTCCGCGATGGGGCTCGCCTACCGGGGACGCTTTGGGGGGATGGCGCTGTACGAGCACGTGGGAGAGACGGACTGAAAGACGACCCGCCAAGTACACATCAACCGTGTACACTGCTTACATGAAGCGTGTACAGCCTGGGGGCCGGCAGGCCAGCGGAGAGCTGTTCCCCACTGACGAGCCGATCCCGGGCAGCCAGATGATCGGACGCAGCGAGGAGGTGCGTGAGCTCGCCGCCGCGCTGGAGAACGGCACCAGCCTCGTGATGGCCGGCCCGCGGCGTACCGGTAAGACGAGCGTGTGCGATGCCGTGCTGACGCGGGTCAGAGGACGAGGCCTGTACGTCGCCTCGGTCGACCTTTTCGGCCTCGCCGACGACGGTGAGCTCGCGGAAGCGCTGGCGACCGCGATTCTGAGCAACCGGCCCGCCGTGCGGCGCCTGCTGCCCCGGGTACGTCGCCTGGGCCGCCAAACGCTCACCGCCGCCCAGGGCGCGCTGGTGATCCAGATGAAGAGCCAGCTCGGCGACGCGGTTGAGCTCGCGCTGACCCCCGGACTCGCCGCGCGAGATCCCCAGCGTGCGCTCAGCGAAGCGCTTGAGCTTCCCCAGCGCGTGGCCCTGGCGGACGACAGGCGCTGCGTGGTGTTCTTCGACGAGTTCCAGGAGGTGGCGGGAGAGCGCCATCCATACGGCGATCCGGATGCGCTCACCAAGCGAATGCGCGCCATCTTCCAGCGCAGCGCTCAGGTCAGCTATCTCTTCGCCGGCAGCCTCGAGCACGTCATGCGCGACCTTTTCGCGCCCCAGCATCGCGCGCTCAGCGGCTTTGGCAGCTTTTACCGCCTGCGCGCAATCGCAGAGGAGGACTGGTGCGCGGGTCTACGCGAGCGTTTCGTCGCGGACGGCTGCACCATCGAACCCGACGCACTACAGCGAATCGTGACGCTCGGCGAACAGCACCCCCGGGTGACGATGCTGATCGCCCAGAAGACACACCTGCTCAGCGTGCTGCTGGACCGCCGGGAGATCGATATGGCGCTCGTTCAGCAGGGCTACGAAACCGCCTACCACGGCGACAGCGCGCTACTGGATCAACTGGTCGAACAGATTCGCTCCTGCCACCGCCAGGCACTGAGGATCGCGCGCCGCATAGCCGCAGGTCGAACCCTCACCGAGGGCATGCATCGCAGCGACGCCGATCGCGCGCTCAAGAAGATGCTCCAGGCCGGACTGACCGAACACGTGACCCGAGGCGAGTACCGCATCATCAATCCGTTGCTTCAACGGCGCCTACTCGAACAGTCAATCTAACGTTGCACGCAGTTCACGATCTGCCGGAGTCCATCCCCAGTCAGAAAGAGGCTTTACACACGCAACGTGTACTTTGCTTACATCAAGTGTGTACTGTCAAGAGCCGGACCAGTCCGTCGCCAGATCCCCGCGACAGCCGGCTCCCAGCCTCACCCCTCCGGCACGACCTGCACCGCGTCCAGCTCATCCGCCAACCACTCCCCGTCGATCCCCGCCCGCGCCTGCTCGGCGAGAAAGGCCGCGCGCTCCTCCGCCGAGCGCCACGGTCGTCGGAACACCGGCTCCGGGTAGATCCGCTGGTACAGCTCGCGGTTGCGTCGCCCGGACTCCTCGTCGCGCCAGCGCCCGCCCTCGTTGTCAACCAGGCCGCCGAGCAGATACAGCTGCGCCTTGGGCTTGGTGCCGTCCGGCAGCACGATCGGCTTAAAGCCGTACCCCGCGCGCTTGATGCGGGTCGTCCACTCGCCGTGCGCGTGCCCCCAGCCGATGAAGCGGCTGTCGAGGTAGCCGACCTGCGCCAGCGCCTGCCCGGAGATGCTCAGCAGCTGGGCCGTCGCCTTGGGGTTGACGAACGGGTCCTCCGGGGTGCCGCTGCCCGAGACGGTCGCATCGGCGATCCGCGGGTGCAGGTAGGACATGTGGTGCCAGCGGCGCGTCGCCGCGATCCAATCGGCCTCCCACCCCGGCACGTCGGGGTAGACGTCGTCCTCCATGATCAGGATCGGGTCACAGCGCAGGCTCGCCAGCGCGAACAGCCCACGGTTCTTGTTGCGCGCCACACCGCGGTTCTCGCCCGTGACCACGCGCACGCCGCGCGCGGCGCACCACTGCACGGTGCCGTCCTCGCCGCCGTCGTCGGCGACCACCAGCTCGTGGGGCGCCCGCGTGTACCGCTCCAGGCGCTCCATCAGCAGCTCGAAGCGGTCGCGCCGGCGATAGGTGATCACGGCTATGCCGAGGCGACTCACAGCGCCTCTCCAGCTCGCCGCAGCCGCCGCGCGATCGCCGGACGCGCCCCCATCATGCGGGCAGCGCCAGCACACGCAGGGAGCTGATCGTCGCGCTGCTCGCCCCGGCGGCGTCGGGCGCGCGGCGCAGCTCGCCGCGCAGCCGGGAGCGTGCGCACACGTGCACGCTGCGCACGCTCGACCACTGCGGCGGGGAAGCGTCCGCCGGCGCCGGCGGGATCACCCGCGCGCTCTCCCGCGGGAGGCTGAACGCGCGCCGGCCCGCCCCGACCACGCCGGGCACCAGGTTCATCCAGAACAGCTCGTCCTGCTCGCCGCGGAAGATCGCGCGCACGAGGATGTCCTGCACGGGGTCGGTGGCGCACACCTCGATCTCCCCCGCGAGGAAGAAGTGCCCCGCGTCCGCCGGCCAGGCGAACGTGTGGCCGTGCCACGCCGGACCGTTCGCGTGGAGCGCGAACGGCTCGCGGGCGAGCGCCCGCTCCAGGTGCTCGGCTGTCAGCGCCGGCGGCGCCGGCGCCGGCCCCCCGTCGCGTCCACCGGCGCCGCGCTCATCCGGATAGCGCGCTCGGAAGGTCTCCGTGTCGCGCGCCGCCTGGGCGTGAATCCAGCTGCGCAGCGCGTGGTGGGGCGCCCCGACCCCTACCGTGCGCGAGCCGTCGTGGCGAATGCGCGACTGTGGCACGCACAGGGGCGCGAGGCCCGCCGCGGCCATGCGCGTGCGCAGGTCCAGGTCCTGACACCACACGACCATGTTCGGATCGAAGAACTCGCCCGGGAGCGCAGCCATGCCCTCCAGCAGATCGCGGCGCATCGCAAAGCACCACGCGGCGAAGTCCCAGCGCATGCGCCCCGCCACCGTCAGCGGGAACGCGAGCGGCGCGCCGCGGTCGAGCGCGTCCGCGAGCGGCTCCCACCAGCCGTCGAGCACGCGCACGTCGTCGTTCATGACGACGAGATACCGACCGCGGGCCGCGCGCAGAGCGGCGTTCACCGGCGCGCTGAACCCCTGCGGCGGCGCGCCGTTGTCGACCACGACGATCTCGTGCGCCACCCTCAGGCTCGCCTGCACCGCGCGCAGGCAGTCACGCACCTCGACCGACGTCGCGTCGAGCGTCGGGACGATCACCGACACCTCGATCTCCTCCCGCCCCGGCCCACGCCTACACAGCCGCGCCAGGGGCGATGAAACGCGCGCCCGCTCGCTCACGACCACCGGCCCGCGCCGTGCCAGCTCGAAGCACAGGGCGCCCATCGTCTGCCCGTCGGGCACGTCGATCGCCGGCAGCTCGCCGCGGCGCAGCACGATCGCCCGCGCCGCAACGGGATGGTCCACCCCGGTTGTGGGATCGTCCACCTCCGCCGATGCGACCGCCGCCCGGTCGTCGGTCAGCTCCGCACACAGCACGCTCAGCGCATCCTCGGCGAGCAGCGCCGGCGCGGGCAGGCAGAGCACGATCTCCGCTTGCGCCGCGCGCACGCCCTCGCGCAGCGCCCGCATAAGGCTGATGCGCTCGGGCAGCCGCACCAGGCGCACGCTCCCCGCCAGCGCGGCGAGCGTCGAGCGCAGGCCGACAGACGCGTTATCGACCACCACAAGCTCGTGTCGCGGGGAGCCCGGCTGCAACTCGCTCACGCTCTCCAGGCACGCCATCGCCGCCCACGGGTCGTCGGTCACGACGAGCACGATGCTCGCCTCGATGGCGTCGGCTCCCTCAGGGGCAGGGGCGTCGATGGCGTCAGCTTCCTGAGAGACGCGGGCCTCGATGCCGCCGGCGGAGGCGGGGGCGGCGGCAGCGACGACGCTCCTGGCGGCGAGCGCCGCGCACGCCGCATCGCTGCGCAGCAGCGTCCGCGCCATGCCGTCGAGCGCCTCTTCGAGCGCGCCCGCCTGCCCTCCGCCACGCGCGGCGCTCGCCCGCTCCAGCAGCAGGTGCAGCGCCTGCGCCTGTGCGGAGACCGCTGGGTGTTCCACCAGCTCGCGCAGCGTGCCGGCGTGGTGGCGCAGGTCCTGCTCGATCCAGTCCCGCGCCCGCGCGCGCACCGCGCCGTCCACGCTCTCGCTCACACCGAGGAAGCCCGCCAGCTCGCCGAGCAGCGTCTCGCGCGCGGCGAACAGCTCGTCGTAGCCGACGAGGATGCGCCGCCGCCCCGCCGTGTTGACCAGCGCCGCCGCCGTGTAGCGCGTCCACAGCGCGACGCCGTCGTCGAGGCGGATGCCGTTGCGCTTCTCCAGCGACCGCGCGCTGTCAAGCGGCCGGCGGTGGCAGATGACGTAGCGCGCCTGGCCGAGCAGCTCATCCCAGAAGGGCAGCGTCAGCGACGTGCGCGGGTCCTTAAAGCCCCACAGCCGCGCGCCCGCGAAATCGCTCGCCAGCAGCGTGCGCGCGCGCACGCGCAGATCCTCGAGCCCCGCGTCCCGCTGCCAGCCGTCGAGCGGCCGCGGCGGCTCAGACCACGACCCGCCCAGCCGTTCCAGGATCTCCTTGTTGATCGTCACGATCGGGCGGTGCTCGAAGAAGCCCTTGGAGTTCTCCCCCGCGATCGGCCCCAGCAGCGCCTCGGGCGGCCCCAGCTGCACCCCGAGCAGCGCGAGCATGCGCGTGATCGCCGAGGTGCCGCTGCGCGAGGGACCGAGCACGACCACCGCCGATCCCGATCGAGGGTGGGCGTCAGGAGTCATGGTCGGCGCGTGCAATCCGCTTGTGCGGCAGGGCTCTGTCGTCGGCGCCGCGCGTGCTCGCGCTTACGCCCGTCGGGAGAGCCCATCCTGCAGACGGCGGGCGAGCCGTGGGTGACGATTTGGTGAAAGGGCGGGATTGGTGAAGCGCCGGCGACAGCGTGTCGGTTGCGTTGCGCCCCCGGCGCTCAACCGCTACTCAGACACGCCGCCGCCAGCCGGCTGCCCCGGTGGCGGGGAGATCGGCGGCGGGGACATCGCCTCAAGCGTCTCGCCGCCGCGCCGCAGCGCGAGCTGGGCGAGGCCCGCAGTCTGGTCGGCGAAGTGCTTGCTGAGCATCGTCTGCTGCCCCTGATAGTTGGACCCCAGGTCCTGGCCGTAGAGCACGTCGGGCTCAGCCGCCATGCGCTCGAACGCGAGCTTGCACAGAGGCTGGCGGTGCTCGACCATGAAGGGCACGTCCCGCGCGCGCACCTCAAGCGCGGCGCGACTGCCGTGGCGCTTCCCGTGCCTGGAGTAGCCGAAGCCGGGATCGAAGAACCCGGCGTAGTGCGTGCGCAGCTCGCCGGCCGTCGGGTCGTACGCGAGCATCTCCGCCGCGTACGGGGGCGGGATGCTGACGCCCTCCGCCGACAGCAGCAGGTAGAACACCTCCGGCTCAAGCACGATTCGGCTGCCCTTCTCCGGGTGCACCGGATCCCAGTAGTCCTGCCACTTGAGCGTGCCGATCTGCTCAAGGTCCACGGGCAGGCTGTTGCGCTTGGCCCGGTAGCCGACGATGTTCTCCGGCGGACCGGAGATGTCCAGGCTGAGGAACAGGCCGTCCGCCAGCGAGAGCTCCGAGGCGCGCAGCGCGTGGGAGTCCAGGTAGAGCAGGGGAAACTCTTCGTGCACGGTCGTGAGCGCCTCGTCGCTGAGACGCGCGTCGCCGCGGATCAGGCGAACCTGGTTGAGCGCGAGGCCGGTCTTGACGTGGATCGCAAACGAGCGCGGCACGACCTCCAGGTAGAGCCGGCCGCGATACCCCGCCGCGATCTCGTCGAAGCGATGGTTGCGATCGGTGATCACGCGCGTGAACACGTCCAGGCGGCCGGTCGAGCTCTTGGGGTTGGTCTTTGCGCGAACGCCCGGCGGCAGGCGAAACTCCTCCTTCAGGGGCACCAGGTAAGGGCGGTCGCGCTCCAGCGTCGCGCCGTCGCGCAGGTCGATCCTCTGGAAGGCCAGATCCTCGATCTTTTCCTCGACGGTGGAGCTGCTGTCGGGCAGAAAGCTGCACCGCAGCGCCCACGCGAACTCGCCGAGGCGCAGGTCCAGGCTCGCGGGCTGAATCGACTCCGTCGGAATGCGCCAGTCGCCGGCGAGAACCCACTCGCGCAGGACCGCCTCGCGCAGCTGCTGAGCCGGCAGCACGCCTTCTGTGAGGGCCACTTCGGCGGTGGCCTGCGCCGCGCGGCGGGAGGCCACCGTCACGGCGCCCCCGCAACCACTCGTGCTCGCGCCGGGCGCCCGCGCCAGGCGGGCACTCTGATCGGGACGCACACCTGTTCAGAAGCCATGACGCAAGCATCCTAGTCGGCGCGGACGGACCGCACAGACGGCCGCCGCCGCGCGCAGACGGTCGGCCGCGAGTCGCCGATCCGGCGCCGCAAAGCTCACCCCAGCTGCGCGAAGTTCGGCCACAGCCCGAGGTCGATCTCCGGGAAGCGCCGGCACAGCTCCACGACATCCGGCGCGTAGGCCTCCACCAGCGCCCGGCGCGCGTCCGCGTGCAGCGGCGGCTTCTCGGCCTGGCGGTTGGGGTGCGCGTCCACGTCGGGGACGAACGCCGCGTCGTTCACGCCGAGGAAGGCGAACGTGCGCGCCAGCTGCGCCAGCGGTTCGCGCACGCAGCGCTCGTACTGCAGGACGAGCACCTGCGAGCGCTCGTAGCGGTCCAGCAGGCGAGTGAGCTGCGCGTGGTAGAGGCCGCGCACGAACGCGTCGAGCGGCGCCATCGCGTTCAGCGGCGCGTCGCTGGCGCGGGCGACCCGGTGCTGGCGCTGAAGACCCGAGAGATAGCGCTCGACCGGGTCGCGCAGGCTCACCAGCAGCTTCGCGTTCGGCGCCGCCGCGGCCAGCATCCCGGGCGCCCACGGCGCCGCGAGATACACCGGGGTCCACTCCCCCGTCAACCGCCCCGGCGGACGGGGAAAATACCCGCTGTAGGCAGCGGCGTCCGCTGCCGTGAAGCCGCCCGCGTGGAAGCGGTCGAAGTAGTGCAGCTCCTTGCGCGTGGCCGGTGGCGCCTGGATCTGCGGGTGGGCCGCGATCAGATCGAACCACCGTGTGGTGCCCGCGCGCTGCGCGCCGACGCCGATGAAATCCGGAGGAGCCGTGCGCCAGCCGGCGGGGCACGACGGCGGGGGCGGCGCCATCATCACGCCCTGGTAGGCGAGCGTCGGCCGCCCGGTCGGATGCTCGTGTAGTGCCACGTCGAAGCCCATGCCGCTGCGCTGCACCTCAGCGGACTCGCACCGCACACACGAAGCCGAGCACGCCTGAGCCGCTCGTCAGGGCGATGCGCAGCGTGAAGCTGCCCCTTGACGCGCCGGCGAGGCGGAGCATCGCCGCCGCGCGCGAGCCGCGCAGCGGCGAGCGCGCGGTGCCGAGAACCTGGCTGTGGCGCACCAGCCGGAAGCGGACCGCCGCGCGGCCGTGGACGTGGATCGCACTGAAGCGGCAGGCGACGGCGAGCACGTGACGCCGCCTGGCCCGCACGGAGCAGACGACGGCTGTGCGCCCGATCGCCGCAGCGGGGGTGGTCGCCGCCGTCCCCACGGCGGCGCCGGCGGACGTGCTCGTCGAGGCCGTCGCGCGCGCGGCGGTCACACTCATCACCTCCCCCGTGGTCTCGTCGAGGAGGACGGTCGGGGACCGCGAATCGCCGGGGTTGAAGTCAAACGCGTTTTCCAGCGTCCCAGCCTGCGCGTCGGAGGACTGCCCGCCGATGCGCCCGAGCTGCCAGTTGTCCTCGACGAAGCGCAGGATCGAGGACTGGTCTGTGAGCGTGCCGTCCACATGGTCTTCCTTCGCCCACGGGGAGACCACGAGCAGCGGCAGCCGTGGGCCGTAGCCGCAACGGTCGAGCTGGTAGGCGGGCGGGAGCGGGCTGGGCATGGCGCCGCACTTCCCCGGACCTTCGAGTGCATCCTGCGGCGAGGCGGAGGGACGCACGATCGGCGCCATCACGTGGTCATACCAGCCGTCGGAGTCATCCCAGGAGATGACGATCGCGGTGCTCGGCCAGGCCGGCGAGCGCTCGATCGCGTCGATCGTGTCCACGAGGTAACGCTGTTCGTCGAGCGGGTCGGAGTAGCCGGGGTGGCCGTCCTCGTAGGCGGAGGGCTTGAGGAAGGAGACGGCGGGGAGGTTGCCTTCGCTCAGCGCCGCGGTGAAATAGGAGAGGTCGTACTGGTGATTGGCCTGGTCGCTGTGCCCGACGGCGCCCGGCCAGGCGGGCGGCAGATGGTGTTCGTTGGCGGTCGAGGCGTAGTACTGAAACGGCTCGTGGTAGGAGACGTAGTCGGAGTACGTTTTCGCGCCGCCGAGGTTGGCGTGCGCCGATCTGCATTCGGCGCGCCCTTCGGGCGTCTTCCCGGTGGGGGTGAAGCCACCCTGAAACCAGCCCCACGTCACGCCCTGTGCGTTCAGCAGGTCGCCCACGTTCCTGCCGGACATCGAGATCAGCGCGGCGCTCGACACTCCCCCGGGCTTGCCCCCATCGCCGACGCAGTCGTCGTAGGCGGGATAGGCGTTGCCGATCAGCGAGCCGTTGGCGAGGCTGCTGTTGGCTTTCGTGGCGCTGGCGCCCCCCGTTTCGCCGCTGATCAGGTTCAGATGACCGGGCGTGGAGGGGCCGAACTGTGTCTGGAAGGAGTTGTCCCCGAGCGTGTAGTACTGCGCGTAGTTCCACAGGGCTGTGATCGTGTTGCCGTCGTAGTAGTCCATCACCGTCGTCTTGTTCTGTCCGGTCGGCCCCGGTTCGGCGCCGGTGCATTCCGAGCCCGCCGTGTCCTGCACGAACTTATCCATCAGCCCGCCGTCGTACGCTTCCTGCTCGGCCTGGTAGTGGTGGTCCTGGTCGCACGTCAGCGCCTGCGCGCGGTCCAGACGCTGCGGGTTGTCTTCGTTGGGGTTGTCGGTCAGGAGCGTTTCGCTGAGGCCGTTGACCGAAGGCGTGCCGGGACGGGCCGTGAACGCCGGCTCGCCGGGCGGGTTGGCGGCGTGTGGGTAGGCCCCGAAGTAGTGGTCGAACGTGGCGTTCTCCTCGAAGATCACGACGAGATGCCTGATCGGCGTCGCCGGCTGCCCGGGCGTGGAGGAATCGGCCGTCGCAGCCGCCAGGCCGGCGAGCGCGACCGCGGCGAGCGCCGCGCACGTCAGTCCGGCGGTGGCGTGGTGTCGGAGGTTGCGAGGCGTCAACTGCTGTCTCGGTGCGCTCGGGCGCCTGAGGCGTGGGGCGGTCTGTCCACCGGTCCCGAAGCATCGAGGGTCTGTGTCCGCACTGTGTTGCGGCGATGTGAAAAGCACCGCTAAGCTCCGCGATCGTGCCCGCACTGCGGATCGAGCGGATGCCGGGATACCGACGACTTCGCGTCAGTCGCTTCAAGCGCCGGCCAGCGCCGCCGCAAGCTCGTCGGCGTTCGTCTCGATCAGGCTGGGCACGGTGACCGTGATCTTGCCGTTGCGCTCGACCAGCCATTTCGCGTTGACGATCGTTATGCCGATCACCTCTCCTGCGCTGCCCAACCGCACGGCGTGGCCCTCGGGGGTGCTGAAGGTCTCCGCTGCCTCTTGACGCTCGCCTCGGCGCAGATAGAGCACGTCGCCGTCGCTGTCGTAGCGGACGTGCTCGAACTCGTACGGGCCGACATGTACAGTCACCGCCGCCAGCCTTCCTGTCGGGGATCGTCGGACTGCGGGAATGCCGTCACGACACGGTCGGCGCCGCCGCTGAACTCCGTGACGACTCGAATCCAGCGCTCCGGCCCTGCTTGGCGAAAGTAGCGCTCGCGTCCCGCTCGGGGGTCTGGTTCGCGATGATCCGGCTCTTTGATCGCAGCCATCGTCTCTGCAAGGTACTCGCTCATCTCGACATGCTGGGCACGCACATGATCCCACGCTACGTCGTCCAACTGGACGAGATGGCCCTCGGGATTGCAAATCTCAGCAATGACGTGACGCTCGGCGATGCGCCAAGACTAGGCACGCATGCGGATGGGGAAATTTGCTACGCTGTGCCACACCATGGACGTGTCGGTGCGCGAGCTGCGCAATCACACCGGGCGTGTCGTCGCCGCCGTCGAGGCCGGAGAGGCGGTCGTGCTCACGGTGCACGGCCGCCCCGTCGCCGACATCCTCCCCCGCCGCACGCGCAGCGAGCTGCGGCCCAGCGAACTGCTGCTGAGCGACCTGCAGGCGATCAGCGAGCTGGCGAGCGAGCTGAACGTCGACTCGGACGCCGCGGACTTCGACGTCGGTCTGAGCACCGACGAGATGGTCTGAGTGAACGAGGGCTACCTAGCGGACACGAGCGTGTTCGTCGCGGCCGAGCAGCGACGGCCCCTCGGAGACCCGCCGCCCGGGGATGCGCGCATCTCTGTGGCCACGCTCACCGAGCTGCACGTCGGCGTGCTCCGCGCCGGCGAGGGACCGCTGCTGAGCCTGCGCGAAGCTACGCTGGCGCGCGCCCGCAGGTTCATCGCCCTGCCCTACGACGAGCGCGTCGCCGAGCGACTGGCAACGCTGTTGAGCACAGCGCGCGAGCGCAAACGGCGAGCAGGCGCGATGGACGCCATCATCGCCGCCACGGCGCTCGCTCACGACCTCGCGGTATGGACGCAAGACGAAGACTTCGAAGTGCTCGCCGAGCTCGCGCCCGAGCTGCGCGTCCTCCGCTGGGACTGCCCCGGCTGACCGCAGGTCTAAGCCGCGATCAGCGCCGGCTCAATCTGCTCTGCGCCCACCCTTCCAGGTGGCAGCGTGACGGTGAGCACGCCGTCGCGATCCAGAAGGTAGCGGACGTTGACCAACACCATGCCGATCACCGCACCGGACTCGTCGTAGTCCACCGCATGACCCTCGGGCGTCGCGATTGTCCGAAACGGCTCGCGCGGCGGCCCGACGCTGAGATACAGCACGTCGCCACGCTCGTCGTACTCGTGCTGGTCGAACCTGGTGCCGGCGATGGTTAGGGTCACGGTGCACTCCCCGGCTTGTAATCCTGGACGAAGGCAGTCACCACGAAGCCAGGGGACTCCCCGTAGTCTACGACAACCCGCAGCCAGCGTCGCGGATCCAGGTCGCGGCGAAAGAACCGCTCGCGGTTCGGCGCGGGGTCGTCTTCGTGGAGTCGGGACGTTCCACGGCATCGAGGATCGCTTGGATATGGCCCAGCATCTGCGGCCGTCGCCTGGCGAAGTGGCCTTCGGTGCGCTGATCGAGCACCACACGACGCCCACGGGCGTCCGTTGTCTCTCGATGCAGGCCTGACATCGGCACGAGCTTAAACGGCAGCGGCCCGCCGCGCTCAGGGCGCGACGGGCCGCCAGCTGCTGATACGCGTCTAGCGGATCAGAAGCCGATGCCCGGGTTCACAGCGTTGTTGATGTGCGACTGGAAGCCCGTCGGGTAACGCGTGTAGTCGTGCGACTGAATGTCGATCTGGCCCTGACCGGTGATGTATTCGAACAGGTCCCTGACCGTGTTGGCCACTTCGTGCGCCGTTTCGGTGTTGCCGAACAGGTGCTTGTTGGAGTAGTGGTGGAACACCAGATCGTACGTCAACCCGCACAGCGGGTAGTCCGTCGCGCCGGCGTCCGCCGAGATGTTGGGGTCCGACGCCAGCAGGCCGTACCACGAGTCCGTGTAGGAGTACGGGAATCCTTCCTCGGCCGGCAGGATCTTCGTCGTCTCGCAGTTGCCGATGCTGCTCGCCGGCAGCAGCGGGTCCTCGTACGTCGCGCCTTCGGTGCTCAGCCCGTTGTTCTGCACCTCTGCCCACAGGATCTGGTGCGATGGGCTGTGGGTTTCCGCGGCGCCGGTGCTGTACGTGCTCGCGGTCGCCGCGTTGCTGAAGCCGCCGTTGCTCACGTTGGCGGCGTCAGCCGTGTTGGTGTAGCCGACCGATCCGGGGTTGGCCGCCGTGTTCTGCGCCAGATGTCCGCCCGTGTCGTTCAGCAGATGTTCGGTTTCGCTGCCCGTCTTGAGGTTGGTCGTCACGACCGAGCCGTTCGGCCAGCTCGGCGCGTCGGCCGCGAACCCGTTCCACACGGCGGGGTTGATCTGGGACAGATAGCTCTTGAACACAAACGACGTGCCGGACGATGTCTGGCGGACCTGTGGCTTGATTTCCTGTCCGCAGCCGGTCGAGCCGCCTTCGTCGAGGAACTGGCCCGCTTCCGGCGTGCCGCTCGTTATCTTCGAGTAGCCGAGCTGCGAGAAGAAGGCGCCCCACGTGTTGATCGCGTAGCCGTTCTGCGGCTGCACGCCGCCCGGGTCTTCGCCGCTGGGTGCCGTCGTGGCCTCCCACAGCTGCGGGAGCGTCGTGTTGTTCAGGTCCACCGCGCTGCCGGCCTGGAGCTTGCAGCCGGCGGGCAGGCTCAGCATCACGACGGCCGGCTCCTGCGCAATCGGGATCGTGATCTCCGCCTTCTGGTTGTGCAGCGTCCCTGCCGCGAGCGCCGCCTCACCCAATTCCCTGGGGGTCGGGGCGTCGTCGGTGCCGGTGAACCAGTCGAGCACCTGACCGGCCGCGTCCTTCGTGCCCGTTTCGGAGTGGAACGCCGTCTGGTCCTTTTCCGGCAGGAAGTGACCGGCGGTGTTGCCGAACTCTTCGAGGCCCGGTCCGCTGGCCGTCGCGGTGTACGTCATCGTCGAGGATGTCGGTGTGACCGTGCACTTGCTGATACCCGGCGCCCCCCAACCGGTCGTGGTCAGGAAGACCGAGTGCTGGGCGGTGCTCTGGAACGAGGAGCCCGACGCGTAGCCCGGCGCCCGGCAGGTCACCGTCGCGAGCGCCGGCCCGGCGTAGCCGAGCGCGGCGAGCGCGGCCGTGGTGCCGACGCACGCCGCCAGAGAGGCGAGGCGCCGACGCTTGTGATGACGGTTCATTCGAACCGAACCTCCTTCACTCCCTAGACGGGAGAGATCGTGGACTGTGCCAGCCCAACGTAGCCCGCGGAAGTGGCTGCGACAAGGGTAAGTCACACCTTAATTCCATCCCCGATTCCACTTCTTCACCAAACCGTCACCAATGTTTAGATTGGTAACATCTGGCGCTCTGTCAGGGCCGACATTGGCTCCGCGAACACCGGCATCCGTACAACTCGACGGAATCGAGTGCGGTTGCCGGCCTACACGTGGCGTTGGCGCGGGCGCGGCGCCGGCGGGGCCTTCAGTGTCAGACGCAGCCTGGTGACGCCCGGATCGCCCAGCGAGTCGCGCGCGGTGACTGTGACCATGACCGCCAGACGCTTCAGCTTCTTCAGCAGCGTAAGCATCGGTCCCGAGAGGCGTATCGACACCGTCTTGTGCTGCCCGCCGCTGAGACTGAAACGGGCTTCGCCAATCAAGAGCTTGCGCAGAACGCGCTTTACCCCTCCCTTGAGTGTGCGCGCCCCAGCGGCGACGGCGCCGGCCGTTGCAACCCGCACCGTGCCCACGCACAGGATTTTGGCCGCTGGACAGGAGAGCGCGACATTGAGCGCACCGGCGACGAAGCGCACGCGCGGGGAGAGTCTGGTCGACGTCCTGTCCGGTGCGGGAGCGGGCAGTGGATAGGCCACCGGCGGGATCGCGTAGAGAGGCCCGGCGAGCACATCTCTGACGGGCGGCGGCGGTGCCGTCACGGTGACGGTCCATGGCGCCGAGGTGGCAGATTGAAAAGAGCTGTTGGTCACCTTCAACGTCACGCGATAGCCGCCCGGCTGCGCGTAGACATGCGCGACGACGGGTGTCTGCGGACCTTCGTCTTCTTCGCCGCCGTCACCCCAGCTCCAGTGGTAGTCGACGATCGAGCCGATGCCGGGGGTCGATTCGGCGGCGTTGAAAGTGACCTGCTGTCCGCCTGAAGAGGTAGCGGTGAACCGGGCTTCGGGGTGAACCACCGCGGCGGTGACGATCACTGTGCCGGCTTCCGGTGGAGTGTAGACGCCGTAGTCGGTGCGCATCCGCACTCGTACCTTGTATGTGCCCGGCTTTGTGTACATGTAGGTGATGCCGGAAGGCGGGTAGTAGTAATGGATCGGCCGCATTTCATAGACCTTCTCGAATCCATCGCCGACCGGCCCGTTCGTGGCGTTGCCGTCGAGGTCCCATTCATACGCGAACGGCCTGCCATGCTGGCGGTTGATCGAGTTCGCGTCGAACGTAACCTTGGTGCCCGCCGGCACCGTGAGCGTTTCTTCGCCGCTCTTACTCGAGCCGCCGGCAGGGGTCATCGTAAACGTCCCCGCCGGCTGCGGGCAGAGCTCGGCGCCCGGCGGCAACTCGGCGCCAGGCGCCAGCTCGATCACTTCGCGCCCCTGTCCGCTCGTTTCCGACTGGTCCGACCTGGGGCCTCTGTCCAGGATCCACAGCGTGCCGTCGGCGCCCGCGGCCAATGTGGCCTCGGAGGCGCTGATATGACACGGCCCGAGCCGGCTCGCGTTGCCGAGCGTGTTGACAATCGTACGCCCCTGCAGGCTCGAGATCGCCCCGCCCGCACCCGGCTCGAGCAGCCGCACGCCGATGTTCGCTTCGAAAGGGGCATTGTTTCCCGGCCTCCAGTACTCAGGGTCGGCGGGAGCATTGACACCCACCTGGATATCGCTGGATTCGTTGGAGAACATAATTGCTGCGTAGGGGCCACCGGTGCCGCCGGACGTCGCGCTGGAGAGATGCGCGACCTCCGGGCCGGCGCCGTCAAGATTTGAAATTCCAACCCCCGCAGTTGAGGCAAATGGTGATTCTTCGATCCACAGCGGCGCCTCGTCGAAGTCTCCCGACAGAGGCATGTCCGCCGGGCTGTCCAGCACAGCTGCTTCGCTGAAGTCGGCCTTCAAGCTGACGACGTACGCGTCGGTCACCGATCCGCCTGAGTCGAGTAGCACGGTGAGCGTCCCATCGGGGCCTGTGGCAATGCCCAGCGGGCCCCAGCTGCTCCCTCCGAGCTGGCCGGCTACGCTGGCCCCCGACCAGCTGGCAAGCAGATCGCCAGTCGCGATCGTGGTGCCCTCTGCCTGGGTCCTCACCTGCTGCACGATCGTATCGCCCGGAATTGGGCGCCCTGCCCCGACATTCGGCAAGAGATCGCTGGCCTCAACCGTCACCGGATTGTCCACACCTGGTATTTCGAGCGGATCCACTGCGATGCCCTGCGGCCCGTAAAGCGGGGTGGCTCCAGACAGCAGCTGGGTCTTGCTGCTGACCAGACCCCCGACCGTCCCCGGGCTGCCCGGCAGTGGCGAGCCGACTTCGTCGGGCGGCAGCTTTTCTTCAGCGCCCGCGACCGTGGCCGCGACGAGCCCACCGGCGACCGGCTCTGTCGACCACGCCAGCAGCTCCTGCGCGACCGGCGGCAGGTTGTTCTGTCCGGCCGGCGGCGAACCGGCGACCAGCGCGTACAGCCGCCCCGCGCGGTGATCGACCGCGAGCCCCTCGATCGCCGAATTCCGCCCAAAGTTGCCGTTCGGCAGCGTGAACATCGTCGCCCCCTCCAGCGCACCCTTGGGGCTGAACTGCTGGATGCGCCAGGACGTCGGATTGTGGGCGTATCTCGACGTGCGGTCGACCACGTACACGGTGTCGTCCACCGGATCCACCGCAAATCCCGTCGGATCGAGAAACGCCCCGGGCGTCGGTTCCCCCCCGAACTGCCCACCGTTGTAAGCGCTGCTGTCAAACCCGCCGAAGCGGGTCACTTCGCCGTATTCGAACCCCGGTTCCGCGCTCGCCGGCGCGGCCATGAGCAGGGCGAGGACGCTCAGGGCGACGGTCGTCTTTGACACGCGCGACGTCGTGCGGCGCGCGAACGCAGTCCCCACTCCCAGCGCCTCCCTCAGTGCAAGCGCCGCCCGCAGCACGCGCCCCATCGCTCAGCCGCCCTCCACGGTGCCGAGGATGTACTCCTGTGGCACGGCGCCGAAGATGCGACTGTCCTCCTTGGCCAAGCCGCGGTTGTCCGCCATCACGTAGTAGTGGCCGGCGGGCACCGTGATCGGGGTGGGGAATTCGCACTCCGTCTTTTCGTCCTTGCCGCACGGGAGGATCGGCGGTTCGGACTCCGGCTGGCCGTCGCGGATCACGCGGCCGTCGCGGATCGCGATCGAGTCCCCGGGCAGGCCGACGATGCGCTTGAACGACGTCAGCTTCGCCTTCGTCGTCCCCGGCAGCGGGTCGGTGCACGCGCGCCCCCCGATCAGCGCCTCCCCGCACGCGCCTTCTTCGGCGCCCGCGGGCAGGTAGAAGACGACCACTTCGCCGATCTGCGGGTGTGTGCGCGTGGGGTCGTAGTAGATCTTCGTTTCGGGCTGGAACGTCGGTTCCATCGAGCTCGTTTCGATTTCGTAGGGGATGCCCGTGCTCGCGCTCGGCGCGCCGGCGCCGCTGGAGCCGGCCGCGCCGGAGCCGGCGTTCGTGCCCGCGCCCACCGCGCCGGCGCCGCCCGCGCCCGAGCCGCCCGTCGCCTTCGCGTGGCCGTGGGCGCCGTGCTTGGAGCCCGCTCCTCCGGCTGAGCCGGAGCCACCGCGCGAGCCGGAGCCGCCGCCAGAGCTCGCCCGCGAGCCACCGCCAGATGCGCCGCCGCCGGCAGTGCCGCCGCCGGTGCCGCCAGAGCCCGCCGCGGAGCCGCCGCCGAGTGAGCCGCCTGACGCTTTGCCGCCCGCCCGCGGCGCCGTGGTCGTGCTCGTGCCGGTGCTCGTGGCGGTCGCCCCGGTCGCCGAGGCGCCCTGCGCCGGCGCGCCGTTGACGTCCGCCGCCGCGGCGCCGCTGTGGGAGCCGCCACCGCAGCCGCCAAGCGCGAACGCGAGCGCGCCGATGCTCGCGAGCAGCGCGCACGGCCAGAGCGCGCGGCCAACGGCGCCCGCGCTCCGGCGCGGCGCGAGCCTGTCAGATCGAATCAGCACGCCCCGCGAGCGTGGCAGCCGCGCGCGCGCGATATGTGATCAACCCGTTGAGATCGGCGCGTGAGTTCCATCGGCGGCGGCGCTCCGGAAGACGGCGGATTGCGACTGGGGCTGCGCGGCGCGCGCAGGCGCCCTCCGAGGCGCTCACCACCGCCCCCGGCGATCGCCCCGCGCCCGCGCAAACGCCGGCTGCACGCGCGTGCGACGGCGCCGGCTCGCGCGGCGGATGCCCGTGCCGGCGCCGGCGGCGAGCACGATCAGGGCGAGCAGCATCGTCGCCGGCGGGCGCCGTTCTTCGGGCGTGTACGCGCTCATGCTGGCGCGCGCGCTCTCGACCGCCTCCTCGTCTTCCTGCTCTTCCTTCGGAGCGACGGCGGGGACCGACACGGTCGCCGCCCCCGACGGGGGGATCGGGCGCGCCAGCACGGGCGGCGGCGGCAGCACCGCGGCGACGATCGGTGCGGCGGCCAGCGGCCGGAAGAAGAACGGCGGCGGCGACGGCGCGGGACGCGGCGGCGGCGCCGGCGGCTTGATCGGTACGGGGGCGGGAGGTGGCGGCGGCGCCAGCGCCAGCGGCGCGGGGCTGGGCGGCGGCGAGGCGGGCGCCGGCGTGACGGGCGGCGGCGGCGCGGGAGCCACAGCGGCGGCCGGCGGGTTGGCCAGCGGCACAGTGCCGCACGGCTGCTGCACGCTGCCTGCCTGCACGGTCACCTGCTCGGAGTAGCTCAGCCCGCCGGTGGCGATCGTGACAGTCGTCGTGCCCGCGTTGAAGGCGCAGAACAGGCCGGAGTGCGGGTCGGGGATCGGCTTGCCGCCGGCGTCCTGCAGCGCCGCGCGGGGATTGGGGTTGTTCGGTTCCTGCGCGACGAAGTCGCCGATGTCGGGGTTGGAGGAGGTGAACGTGTACGCGGGCGCGATGAACTGCGAGCACAGCGCGCCAATGCACGTCTCGGGGATCGGCACGTAGGGGTCGGGCGCGATGCTGCCGCTTTCTTCCAAACCGCCCGCCAGCTCCAGGCCCCCGGCGGGGCGCCGCGCCAGCGCCTGGAACAGCGCCACCTGGCTGCGCCGCAGCAGCGTGCCATCGGTCGCGTCGAGGGCGAGTTGGGAGATGTTCGGCGTCAGCGTCGCGCTGACCGGCGCGCGGTTGCTCGCGCCGTCGCGCGCGGCGGCGTTCACGCTCACGAGCAGAAAGCCGCCGGCGCCGAGGAATTCTTCGGGCGCGGCGGGCGGCGGCACGTAGCCGAGCGTGCCGCTGCCATACGCGGGAATCGAGGCGGCGCCGGCGCCGATCCGCTCGGCGCGGTTTTCGCCGATGCTGTCGAACAGGTATGCCGAGGCGCCGCCGGCGAGCAGCACGCCCGCCAGCGCGGCGGCGTCCTGACCGTCGTAGTTGGGCGCCTGCGCTTCGACGATGTCGGCGGCGCCCATCACGATCGCGGGGATGCCGGCCGCCTTCGCCTGCACGAGCTGCGCCGCCAGCCATTCGAGCTCCCCCGGCGCGAGCGCCGCGGCGGTGAAGTCGAGCACGATCACACGCACCGTGGCGCCCCTGCCCGCGGAGTCGATCGCGTAGGCGCCGCTGCCCGCGGGCGGCGGTGGCGTCCCGGCTGGCGCGCTGCCGGCGGGCGCGTCGCCGCCCATCGCCGCGGCGAACGTCGCAAGGCCGCCGCCGGCGTCGAGATCCGACGGCGCTGGATCGACATACACCGGCAGCGAGCCCGCGGCGCCCAGGTCGCTGCGGTAGGCGGCCTGCTCGCGCGCGAAGCCGCCGGGAACGGCGCTGAGGGCGTGCGCGGCGCCGTCGGCCACGCGCGCGCCCGTGTACAGGAAGGCGCGCAGCTCTTCGTGCTGTTCGTGGATCTGGGCGGCGCGCGCGAGCGCGGCCGACAGCCACGCGTCGGGGCCGACGCCCTCGTTGGCGAGGTCCGCGCACGGGCCCGCGCACTGCGCGTTGCCGCCGACGGCGAACGTCACCTGGCCGGCGGGCACGGCGATCGGCGCGCCGGCGCTCTGCGGCGGCGCGACGTCCGCGCCGAGGCGCAGCGCGGCGGCGCTCTGGCTGGTGAACTGGGCGCCGCCGAGCTTGGACTGCTCGACGATCCCGCCCGTCTGCCCGCCGACGGCCCAGCCGCGCGACCCGTCCGGCGCCACGTCGAGCGCGAGCACGGCGTCCGGCCAGTTGGGCAGGTCGGTGTTCGTGCCCGACGGCAGGACGGGATAGGACTGGCGCTGCAGGTCCTGCCAGCCGCCGGCGCTCTCGCGCAGCAGGTAGCCGCTGACCGGCAGCGGGTCGGGGCCGATCAGCGCTTCGGGCTGGCCGAAGCCGGGGGTCGGGGGGCCGTCGATACGGAGGATCGAGCCGTTGAGGTCGTTGGGGTTGCTGATCAGGTCGAGGTCCACGGAGACAAGCGCACGCACGCTCGGCCCTTCGCGGATCGCGGCGAGCGCCGCGACGTTCTGCGCCTCGGGCAGTGGCTGATCGGAGAAGCGCCAGGGAGCGCTCGCGGAGTCGCGCTCGATCACGATCCCCGGACCGGCGGCGACGGCGCCGCCGTCTGGCAGCCCCGCCACCTTCGAGAGCACGCTCCAGCGCGGATCGGGCAGCTTGGCGAGGAGTTCCTGCGCGCCCGTGTCCACGCGCCAGCCCGAGCCCGAGCCGTCGTTGACGAGCAGCCCGCCGACCTCCTTTTCGCCGCTGACCATGCGGTAGGTGGCGAGCGCTTCGCCGCCGGCGAAGGCGACGGAGGTGAGGTTCGCCTGCGTCAGCGCGGCCGGCAGCGCCTGCTGCGTCCACGTCTTGTCGTACGCGAGCAGCGCCCCCTGCTTGCCGACCGCGTAGCCGGTCTGATCGTGCAACGGCGAGAACGCGATCGCCGTCAGGTTGGCGTGCAAGTTCAGCGGCCTCGCGGGGTCGGGCTCCCACAATCCCGTGTCCGCGCGCCACAGCCACATCGCGCCGTTGTCGCCGACGGCGTACGCGCGCCCCGCTTCGGGCCAGGCGACGCCGCGCAGGCGCGGTTCTTCGCGCGTGCCGGCGGCGCCGTAGAGGAATTCGGGGCGCCATCCATCACCCGGCAGGTAGCGCGCGATCTGGCCGCGGTCGCCGACCGCCAGCGCCTGCGCGCCGGGATCGCCCGGCGCGGTGCCCGGTTGCGCGGCGATGGCGCTCAGCGGGCGGCGGAAGGGAAGCGGCCACGATTGCAGCGCGGCCGGAGTCGGGGTGGTGGTGATGCGCTCGAGCTGTGCGCTGTTGAACCCGGGCTGGGAGGCGGCCGAGATCCAGCCTTCCTGCGGCGTCGCGAAGGCCGCCTCGATCGAATGGTTGCCGCCACCGCCGACGATGTACTGGAAGTCGCCGCCGCCCTGCAGGCGCAGCAGCGCACCGTCAGCCAGGCCGGCGAGGATCCGCGTGCCGGGGTCGCCGGCGCCGGCGCCCGGCCACGCGAAGCTCCTGTAGTTCGCCGGCAGGCGGGCGCCGAGCGAGCCCTGACCGCAGGCGAGCTGCGGAAAGCACCACGTGCCGAGGATCGTGCTCGGCGAGCCTGCGTCCACGAGCAGCGAGAGATCGGCCGTTTCGTTCGGCGCGGCGGGAGAGATCAGCGAGGCGTCGACCCACACCCCCTGGCTGGTGACGGTCAGCATCTGCCCGCCCGCGCGCGCGAAGACCTTCGCGGGGCTCGGCGCCCAGCTCGCGGGCTGGCTCTGCACCCACACGGGCGGACCGGAGACGGCGGCCGTGCGCTTGAACAGCATCAGCGGCTGCGCGCCCGAACTCGCCAGCAGCCAGGCGCCCGCCACCGAGCCACCCTGCGGTTCGCCCTGCCCCGGCGCGGCGGCGATCGCCAACGCCTTCAGGCCGCTCGCGCCGTCAGTGCACGCGCCGCCCGTGTACTGGGTGCAGATCGGCTCGCGCGTCCACTGCGCGCCGTCCCAGTGCACGACACCGGTGAGCGGCGATCCGGACGGGACGATCAGCGCACCGGTGTGCCCCACGACCTTGCCCCCCGCATTTTCGGCGTCGTCGATCGCCGTGAACAGCGGCGCGGCGGAGAAGAGACTTTCGCCCTTCTGCAGCGTCTGTTCCTTGCCCGTCGGGGGCGGCGGGGCCTGCACGAAGGCGCCCCCCGGTTCGCGCGCCACCAACGTCTGCAACTGAGTTTCGTGCTTGCTTTCGCCTTCGCCTTCGATGACCGTGACCGTGCTCTGCAGCACGGTGGCGCCGCTCGCAGCGACGCTGGGCGTGCCGCTCCACGTCAGCGCCCTGCCTTCGCTGTCGGCGACGGGCACGATCCGCCAGCCGCTCGCCCCGTCGCCGTGGCGCAGCAGCACCTTCGCCTTTTCGCCGAGCTGCTGCCCGTTCACGCTCGCCGGCACCGCGCCGATCACGCCCGTCGCCCACACCGCGCCGGGCTGCGCGCCCGGCGCCGCCGCCGCTTCCTGCGGCGCCGCGCCGACCATGTTCACCGCTTCGGCGGGCAGACCGAGTTCCGGCTGGAAGCTGAGCCCCCCCGCTGCGGGGCTGGTACCGGGGCTGGCGGGGCTGGTGGCGAGGCTGGCGCTGCCCGCTCCCTGCGCGGCGAGCGCCCCCTGCGAGACGAGCGCGCCCTGCGCGGTGAGCGTCAGCGCCGGTTCGAAACCGCGCGCCGGCGGCGGCAGGTCCACGCCCCCCGGCCGGTCGGGCAGCGCGGCGGCGCTCGGCGCGCCCGCCATGCGCGGCTGGGGCAGTTGCGCGATGCGCCGCAGCAGCTGCTGCCACTGCGCGGGCGTGAGCCCGCCGCCCGCCGCTTCCACTGCGCCAGGCGCGCCTGAGCCGACCGCCGCTTCGCGCGGGGCGGGGGCAAAGCGGGCGCCCGGGCCGGCGGAGCCGCCACCGGAGCCGCCGCGCAGCGCGCGTGCGGCGGCTCCCTGCGCCGCCGCACCGGGCGCGCTGCCGGGCGCGCTCGCGTGGCCCTCCCCGAGCGCCGTCAGCGCCTTCAGCAGGCCCGCCGGGATGCCCGCGAGCAGGCGCGCGCGCAGCATCACCGATTCGACGTACAGGGCCGAGTGGTTGTAGGCGAAGATCGCGCCGGTCAGGCTCTGCGCCGCGTCGGCCGCGCGCAGGTAGCGCGCCGCGGCGAAGATCGCGTCGGCCGGGTTGTAGGGGTCGCGCACGCCGCGGCCCGTCGCGTCGACGCCGTACTCCGCCCACGTCTGCGGCAGGAACTGCATCCAACCCTCGGCGCCGGCGCTGGAGATCGAGAGATCCTGCCCGTAGTCGGTCTCCACTTCGTTGATCGCCGCGAGCACCTCCCACGGCACCCCGTAGCGGGCCGCCGCCGACTGGTAGATGCCAAGCAGCGCCGGCGGCACGCGGTAGGTTTCGATGAAGAAGCCCGGCACCTGCCCGGGGGGGAACGGAGCGCCCGCCAGGGGGTTGCCCTGCGCGCCGATGCCCGCACCCGCCAGCGGTTCGGGCGGCAGGCCGACCGTGGCTCCGATCGGCGAGGCGCCGGGAATTTCGCCCGCCGACGGGCCGCTCGCGCCGGGCAGTGTGCCACCCGTACCCGCGAGACCCCGCCGATGCTTGGCGCCGCGCCGTCCGCGCCCGCGCCGTGCGCCCGGGCGCGAAACGGCGACGGTCCTCTGCGCGCGCTGAGCGGTGAGCGTCAGCCCCAGCCCTCCCGCCGAGATCGAACCTGAGGGTGAAGTTGAGGTTGAGCCAGCACTCGAAGAGGTGCCGGCGGAAGTATTCGCGGAGGCCGCGCCAGACTCTGGGGAAGCGGCCCCCGGCGCGGAATTCGGGCTACCCGAAGGCCCCGGCTCCGGGATCGGATACAGCGACGAGGAGGCCGGCGCCGCGGCGCTCCCGGCGTGAGACGAACCCGAAGAGGTGCCCGTGCCGCCTTCCGCGGCCGGTGCCTGCGCGGGTGCGTCCGGCCCCCAGACGCCGATGGCCACGAGCACGGCGAGGATCGCCGCGAGCCGCAGGACGCGGCTCATCCGAACGTCCCGACGGTACACAGATGGATGGGCATAGATAAGGCACGACCGCGCGGACCGTGGAGGCTCGTAATCTGGCGGCAAGGGTCACCACAAAGGTGAAGAAGTGGTGACCGTCACCACCCCTCCCTCCTCCTGTGAAACTGTGGTGAACCGGTTGCCCGGCCGGCCACGCC
Organism: Solirubrobacteraceae bacterium; assembly: GCA_036561645.1. GTDB lineage: Bacteria > Actinomycetota > Thermoleophilia > Solirubrobacterales > Solirubrobacteraceae > Palsa-744. The sequence goes on along the minus strand of DATBOY010000055.1, from coordinate 30,579 downwards.
GGACCTAGCATGGCCTCATCCGTGCGCCGTCTCTGCATGTCCGTGCGCTGCTCCCGCTCGCGCTGCTGCTGCTGTATGCCCTCCCGGCCTCGCCGGAGGCGCACGCGCAGCTCGCGCCCGCCGGCGTGATCGACGGCCCGAGCCCGACGATCCTCGACGTCGACGGCGCCGCGATGTCCTCCGACGGCAGCGGTGCGATCCTCTATCGCAAGCTGCTCGAAGGCCAGGCCCACCTGTTTGTCGCGCGCTTCTCGGGCGGCGTGTGGCAGTCCCCCGTGCAGGTCGACGCCGGCCAGCGCTTCGGCGCGAGCTTCCCGGCGATCGCCGCCGGCGACGGCGGCCGCGTGCTGGTCGTGTGGGTCGAGCCGTTCGCCGTCATCGGCCAGGTGACCCACTACGAGCTGATGTCCGCCGAGATCGACCCGGGCGCGAGCGCCTTCGGGCCCGGCGTCCAGATCGACCCGAAGGACATCGGCGACGGCAGCGCCGCGTACCCCTCGCTGGCGATGGCCCCCAACGGGCAGGCGTACGTCGCCTACCGCGTCGTCACCGACAACCTCCTGAACAACACCACGATCGTGCCGCCGCGCCCGGGGGACGAGTTGATCGACGTGCGCGTCGCCCGCTGCAACGGGCAGGGACTCGCGTGGACCTCGCTCGGGCGGATCAACGACCACCCGCAGCTGACCATGCGCCACCCGACGCCGGAAAACGCGCCGGCGATCGGCGTCAGCCTCGCCGGCAACGCCGTCGTCACCTGGCAGGAGCCCGACGCCTCCGGCGTCGCGCGCATCCTCGCCCGGCGGATCTTCGGCAACCGCGTCGGCACAGCCGTGCTCGACGTCAGCGCAACGAGCGCCGAAGGCCAGCCGATCCAAACCGAAGCCGACGCGCCGGCGATCGCCGTCAACGCGCTCGGCGAGGCGAAGATCGCCTACCGCCTCGCCGGCGGACCCGGCTCGCCCTACGCCGGCGCGCGCATTCTGCTCAACACGCTTCCCAGCGAAGTGGACCCAGCCGGCGCCAAGCTGCAGGGCGTGAAGGTGCTCGCCGGCGGCGTCTCGCTCGGTCCGCCGAGCCTCGCCGTCGGCCCCAGGGGCGAATTTCGCGCCGCCTACGACGGCGGCTCCGCGGCGCAACTGGTGAGTGGCAGCGACTTCGAAGCGCTCACGCCGCCGCTCTCCTTCGGCGCGCTGCACCCCCTGCGCGAACTCACGCAGGCGCCCGTGCCGACCACGCTCAGCCGGGGCGGTGGCGGCGTCACCGTCTGGCCGGCCCTCGCCGGCGGCCTGCCCGCGATCCAGGCGCGCGAGGATTTCCCCGGCGGCGCCTATCAGACGGCGCTGCTTACGGCGCCGATCAGTGGCCCCGTGGGGCTGCCCGCGCTCGGTGGCTCGGGCAACGGCGACGCGCTGATCGCGTTCATGCAGGGACCCTCCGAACAGCAGCAGGTGATGGCCGCCGTCGCCAAGGCCCCGCCCGGCCCGTTCCAGGCGACCACGCCCGTCGGCTGGGTGCGCGGGGACGCGGCAACGACCGAATGGACCACTCCGCCCGAGGCCTTCGGAGCCACCACGTATGAGGTGCTCGTCGACGGCCACGTCCGCTCGCGTCCCCTGTCCGGCCTGTCACTGCACCTTGACCCGCGCGCGCTCGGCGACGGCGTGCACGAGGTGCAGGTGCTGGCGACCGACAGCCTCGGACAGCAGACGCTGACCCCCAGGGCGACGCTGAAGGTGGACGCCAGCCCGCCCGCGGTCAGGCTCAGGCGACTCGGCGGTCGGCGCGTGGCAGTGCGGGTATCCGATCGCGGCTCCGGCGCGCTGGCCAGGGACACCTCGATCTCCTTCGGCGACGGCACGGGCTCGCGGCGGCGGCTGCAGGCGCGCCACGCATACGCCACCGCCGGCACATACACAATCGCCGTGCGCGGCCGCGACCGGGTCGGCAACGTCCTGAATGCCCATCTGAGAGTGCAGATTCGATGAGGCGACCACCACGCTTGTGGAGGCCACTGCGCATGGGGCAGTTCCCGCGCATGAGGCAGCTCCCGCGCACGAGGCGACTGCTCGCGGTGGCGCTCCTCACCACCCTCGCGTGCTGCGCGAGCGCGCGGGCGGCGTTCACCCCGTTCGCCCTGGTTTCCGCCGACCCCGCCGGCGGCCTGGAGGCCGACTACGCGTACGACCCGGCGATCTCCGGCGGCGGGCGCTACGTGGCCTTCACCGGCTCGGTCACCTCCCAGCCGGGCGTCTACCGCAAGGATCTCGTCACCGGCGCGCTGGCACCGGTGGCGCTCGGCACTCACGCGGGCGCCCCGTCGGTCAGCGAAGACGGGCGATACGTGAGCTTTACGACCGATGAGAATCCCGCCACGGGCGCCGCTTCCGGCGGCCCCGGCGTATGCAGCTCAGTGTATGTGCGCGACATGCAGCAGCCACTCGGCCAACCCGGTGCCTTTACGCTCGTCTCGGCGCGCGACGGGTCGGTCGAAGGACTCGCTTACAGCCCTCCCGCAGGGGCTCGGACGTGCGGCTCGGCCGCCGCCGCTCGGGTCGCGCTCAGCGCCGACGGCAGCACGGTGGCATTCACCGTGCTCAGCCCCTCCGACCTCACCGGCGCCTGCGAAATGCAAGAAGAAACGCTGAAGTGCCCCACACCGGAAGATCAGGTGGCGGTGCGCGACTGGAAGGCCCAGAGGACCACACTCGTGAGCGCCACACGCGCCTCGCTCGGCGGCACGCCGGCGCCGATCCCCCGCGGGGCGGCGCTCGCCGGCCCGACCTCCTCCGGCCAGATCAGCCTGCCCAACGGCGGCTCGACGGAACTCGCCGTCGGAGCCAGCACCGCCGCGATCAGCGCCGACGGCAGCACGGTGGCGTGGATGGGCATCGACGTCGCCGAACAGGCCCCCGTCGCCCAGCCGCCGACGCTCGTTCTCAACTACCCCGACAGCTACGCCGAACCGCTGTGGCGGCGGATCGCCGACGGGTCCGGCGCGCTCACGCGCAGGATGCTCGCCGGCGATGACCCCAGCGCGCCGCAGTGCCCGCCGGCGTGCCCCGGGGGCCTTGACCTGGAGTGGGACACGCAGGGCATCTCCGGCAGCGAATACACCGGGACGGCCCCTCAGTACGGCAGCTACACCTCGCAGGCGGGGCAGTCCAATGGCTTCGGCGCGGGCGCGGGCCTGGGCGACCCGCTGGCCGCGGTCACCCCGCAGCTGAGCGCCGACGGGATGACCGTCGCCCTGCTCTCCACGCAGCCGGACTACGGCGCCGACCCCAACTTCGGCCTCTTCAACGCGACCGTCCCGCCCCCCGCCAACGCCTTCGTCGTGCACATGGCGCCCGGCCTGACGCGCGCGCAGGCGATCCGGCGGCTGACCGATTGGGCTTCGCTTGACTTCGGCAACGCCGAACTGGACTCGCCGATCAAGAACATCGCGCTGTCCCCCGACGGCACGCGCGTGGCTTTCACGACCGAGCGGATCGCCTTCCCGCTCGCGCCGCCCGCGCTGATCACTCCGACTGTCAGCCAGGCCGGCGTCACGCAGCTCTACGAGGCCAACCTGCCCGGCGGCACGCTGGCGATGGTGAGCTTCGGCTACGACGGGCAGCCCGCCAACGACGGGGTCATCGCCACCGCGTTCAGCGCCGACGGCAAGACGCTCGCGCTGTCCTCCGCGGCGACCAACCTCGTGTACGGGGTCGTCAACGAGGGCAGCGACGTGTACGTCACCGAAGAGATCCACTCGCCCCCCGCGCCGGGACAGCAGAGCGTCGGACCGCTGCCGCCGGACCCGGTCGCCGAAATCCCCTGGAACATCAGCGCGACCGCGTCGCCCTCGCCCGACGGCAGCCTCGACCTGTACGTGTCGGTCCCCGGCGCCGGGCGCCTCAGCGCCAGCGCCGTCAGCGCGATCTCCCGCCTGGCGGCCGCCGGACACCGCCCGCATAGGACAACCAAGCGCGGCCATGCGCGCCCGGCCCGGGCCGCGCAGCGCAGGGGCTCGCACACCCCCAGGCGCTCCACCGCTCCCGCGCGCAGGGGACACAGACCGACCGCGCCGCGCGGCACGACGATCGCACGGGCCGCGGCGAACGCCGCCGGCCCCGATGTGATTGAGCTGCACCTGGTCCCGGCCGCGCGTTACGACGCGCTGCTTCAGAGCAGCAGCTTCGGCCTGTACACGACGATCGCGATCGTCTTCACGGCGCCCGGCCACCCCCCCGTGCGCATCACGCTGCGCGCGAGCTTCCCGCATCGCCCGGCGATCTACGAGGTGCCCAAGAGCGGCTACCCGCTGCCCCACTACCGGCTGCCGCGGCACGCGGCGCCCAAGCACAAGCCCCGGCACGGCAAGCGCCGCCAGACGCGGCGAGGGGGGCACAGATGAGGCGACCCAGACGCCCTCGCCCCGCCGACCTGCGCCGCCCCGATGCAGCGCGTGCTCGCCTCGCGGCACGGCGTTCGCACCTCGCAGCCCGCGCCTGGGTGCTCGCCGCCGCCGTACTGACGCTGCTGGGCGCCGTCGTGATCGCGCCCGTGCGCGCCGGCGCGGCCGAAGCGGGCGCCCCTGCCGCCGCGACGTGGCAGTTCGCCCCCGTCAACCCGCCCGACCCGCCGCCCGGCGTCACGCCCGGCGCCTACCCCGTGCCGCTCGGACAGATCGGCGACATCGAGTTCTGGGCGCCCAACCGCGGCCTGCTGATCACCGGCGGCAGCGGCAGCTCGTGCGCCGCCAGCTCCGGCGCCTCGGTGCAGTGCGGCCTGTACGCGTACGACGGCCATGGCTGGCACGTGCTCGCGACCGTGTGCGGCGGCGCGGAAGGGCGCATCGCCTGGGCGGGGCCGGACGAATTCTGGACGATCTCCGACCAGCGGCCCGGCCAGATCCTGCAGCAGGCGGCCGAATTCGGCCGCGTCTCGATCTGTCACTTCCAGAACGGCAAGGTGATCGCCTCCTATGCGATGCCGCTCGACCAGCCCAACTCCTACCGGCCGATGAACGCCGCCGCGTGCCTGAGTCCGAGCAACTGCTGGTTCGGCGGCGAACTCGCCAACCCACCCAACGTCGGCGCCTTCCATTTGCATTGGGACGGCCACGGCATGACCGTCGTGTACTCGCCCGCGGACCACGAAATCTTCTCGATGGCGCTGGCGGGCCCCGGCGTGCTGTTCGAGAGCGTCACGCTGCTCACCAAGGAAGAAGAACCGATCGTGTGGGGCAGCGAAGACCCGACGCACCCCGCGGTGCTGCACCAGATCGACCCGCCCGGGTCGAGCGTGGATTTCCACAACCTGCTGATGCCCGACTCCAGCTGCCGCATGCTCGAATTCTGCGCGCCGCTGCCCGCGTACGGCTTTGACGCCGGCGGCCTGCCGGTGGAAGCAGCGACGCTCGGGCCGTTCGCGCTGAGCAGCGACTACAGCCCGTCCGCCGGCAACCCCGCGGCGGCGCAGCTATGGGCGATCGCGGGCCCCAACGGCGCCGAAGCGGCGAGCTCGGGGGTCGGCGTCGCGCACACGATCGCGCTGCGCTACGCCGCAGACCCGGCGAGCCACGAACACGTCTGGATGCAGGTGCTCGGCAGCGAAGAATTCGGTGGCGGCGACCCCTTCGACGCCGAAGAACAGGCGCAGGGCATCGCCGGCGAACCGGGGGTGCCGGCGGCGTGGGTGACGCTGCACACCGGCGACGGCCAGGCCCACGTCGCGCACCTCACCGCGGAAGGCAAGATCGCCGAGCGCGACATCCTCGGCGAACAGCAGGGGGTCGGACGGCGGGGGCGCGCCGGGCCGATCGCCTGCCCGGCGGCGAGCGACTGCTGGCTGGCGACGACCCAGGGCTGGCTGTTCCACTACAGCGGCGAAAGTCCGGGCGAACCACAGCTGGCGCAGGACACCGACCCCAACTTCCACACGATCATCACCTTCCGCCCGAGCGACGGCGGCGTGCTGCAGCTGCCCGCCGACGAACCGCCGCCGGACGACTCGCTCGCCAACCAGGCGCCGCCGACTCCGCCGCCACCGCCGCCGCCCCCGCCGCCCGCGCAGGTGCTCTCCAACGCGCCGGTGCTCGTCGGCCTGCGCTCGCACGTGCACGGCGACACGCTCGAACTGACGTTCAAGCTCGTCGCCGAAGCGCACGTGCAGCTGTTCGCCAAGCGCCACGGGCGCGTCGTCGCCAAGACCGCGCGCGAGATTCTGAAGGCCGGCCGGCGCAGGCTGCTGCTGCGCCTGGACCCGCGGCGCTGGCCGACCAAGCTCGACCTGCGCGCCGCGCCGCTGAAGCCGCTGACGGTGTCCTCTCCGGGCACGGGCGGCGGGCCGAGCACGAGCGGGCCGAGCAACGCCGAAAACATCTCGACCTGAGCGCTACACCCCACGCTCGTCCAGCGCGCGCGTCAGCTCGCGCGCGTCGATTCCGGCCGCGTGCTGCTCGGCGAGCACTTCGGCCCGCTCGCCGGCGTCGCGCCACGGGCGGCGAAACACGGGCTCCCCGCGCATGGCGCTCGCCAGTTCGCGGTTGCGCAGCGCCTGGCCTTCGTCGCGGAAGCTCTCGCCGTCGTCGCTGAGCAGGCCGCCGGCCAGATACAGCTGCGCCTTCGCGCGCCGCCCGTCCGCCAGCTCGATCGCCTGGAAGCCGTGGCCGGCACGCTTGATGCGCGAGGTCCACTCGGCGTGCTCGTGGCCCCAGCCGGCGAAGCGGGTGTCGAGGAAGCCGACCTCCTGCACCACGCGGGCGGAAACCGACAGGCACTGCGCCGTCGCCGCCGGGTTCACGTACGGGTCCGCGGCCGTGCCGGCGCCGGCGACCGTGTGCTTGGCGACCTTCGGGTGCAGGTACGCGAGGTGCTGCCAGCGGCGCGTCCCCTCGATCCACTCCCGCTCCCAGCCGGCGACGGCGGGGCGCACGTCGTCCTCGATCAGCACCAGCGGATCGCAGCGCAGCGCCGCCAGCGCGAACAGGCCGCGGTTCTTGTTCCACGCGACGCCGCGGTGGCGCCCGCTGAGGACCGTGACCCCGCGCTCGCGGCAGCGCTCGACGCTGCCGTCGCGGGCGCCGTCCTCGGCGACGACGAGCACGTGGGGCTCGCGCGTGAGCCCCACGATCGCCGCGAGCAGCCGCGCCAGACGCTCCGGGCGGCGGTACGTGACGACGGCGATCCCGAGCACCGTTCAGGCCTCCAGCAGCGCGAACGCCAGCCGCCGCGCCGCCTCCTGCCACGGCGGCATCGCCGTGCGCAGATGCCGCTGTCCGGCGCCGACCAGGCGCGCGCGCAGCGGCGCGTCGTCGAGCAGCGCCAGCACGTTGCGCGCGAGCGCCGCGGGGTCGCGCGGGGCGCTCACGAGCGCCGTGTGCCCGTCGATCGCGTAGTCGCGGCTGCCCTTCGTGTCGGTCGTGGCCAGCGCCGCGCCGCACGCGATCGCCTCTGCGCCGGTCAGCCCGAAGCCCTCCTCCCAGCTGGCGAGGACGTGCACGGCGCTCGCGCGCAGCAGCTCCGCGACCTGCGGGCGGGTGGGGCTAGCCAGGAACGTGGTGGCGCCCCCGACGGCCGTCACGCCATCCCCACCGGCCGCGTCCCGCAGCGGCTCGGTCCCGAACAGCGCCAGCTTGACTTCCGGGCGCCGCGCGCGCACGATCGCCACCGCGGCGAGCGCGTCCGCGAGCCCCTTCCAGTCCAGGCGATGGGTCATCAGGCTGATGCGCGGCGGGCGCTCGGACTGCGGCGGGCCGGGCGAGAACACGCCGCGATCGAGCCCCTCGGGCACGTACGCGCAGGGGATGCCGCGCCCCAGCGCCAGATCGTGCAGCCAGCGCGCGACGGCGACCGCCTCAGCGGCGCGCGCGAGATTCGCCTCCACGACCGGCGAGCCGGGGGTGCCGTAGCCCTGGAACAGCATCACGGGCCGCCCGGTACGGGCGGGCAGACCGAAGATCGCGCCCCCGTCGCGCAGGTCGGCGGGATAGACCAGCACGTCGGCGCGCGGAAGCGCCGGCCCCTCAAGGCGCTCGACCGCCAGCACCTCGACGCCGGCGACCGGCCGCAGCGCGGGCTCGCGCACGGCGAGGCTCACGTCGGCCACCGACGCCAGGTGGCGCGCGAACTGCTCGATCACGTACACGCCGCCGGTCGTCGCACGCTGATGGGGGAGGACGAACGTGATGCGGGGTTTGGGCACACCGGGGCCCGGGGGGCGCGCCAACCGCTCGCCGCGACGCGCCAGCTCGCCCGCCTGCTCGACGAAACGCCGCTCCAGGACCTCCAGCTCATCCACGCCGCGCCGGCCCGGGCGGCGCATCTGCGCCAGCAGCTGCTCGCGCTCGCGTTCGCGCTCCTCGACCTCCCCCGCGCTCAGCGGCGGCTCGTCCTCGCCGGGGTCGGGGGCGCCCGCCGGGGCGATCGTGCGCAGCTGGCGCTCCATGCGCTCGTGCGCCCACGCCTCCAGATCCCGATCGACGTGGGCGCGCACGTACGCCTCGAGTTCGGAGTCGGACATATGGTCGGGTTCGGGCGCGGGCTCGGACGCGGCGTCGAGCGCACGGTCGGACTCGGGCGTGCGCACGTGTGCCTGGGGCTTGGACTCGGACGCGCGCTCGCTCCCGGCAAGCGCCAGCCGCCGGTGCTCCGCGCGCAGCCTCGCCGTCAGCGGCACGCCGATGAACCCGCACAGCGCCCCCAGCCACCGCTCGTCGCCTGCGAAGAGCGCGTCGTAGGGCAACAACGCGGCCCGCCCCTCCTCCTCTCCCTCCCCGCCCCAGCTCGCCTGCACCTCCCGCACGCAGGACAGCGCCTCGTTCCACATCGCGATCGCCAGCCGATGGTCGTTCTCCACCGGCCACCAGTCCTCCGGGTCCGCCGCGCGGCGGCGGAAGGACCGGGCCACGGCGAGCGGGTCGCGCACGATCACGACGACGCGCGCGGCGGGGAAGCGCGCCAGCAGCTGGGGCAGCACGCGCGTGTACAGCGGCACCTTGTCGCCGACCACCCCGACCGTGCCGCTCTCCCAGCGCGCGCGCAGGCGCGCGTACAGCAGCTCGCCGCGGATGTCCGTCTCCGCCGTCACGGGCGCGAAGAACTGCGCCGGGGTGAACTGAAACGGGTCCAGCTGCGCGCGCACGCGCTTGAAGCGCTCGAAGCCGATCGCCAGCCGCGGGTGCTCGTTGAGCAGGAACGCGAGCGCGCTCGTGCCCGAGCGCGGGCAGCCGGCGAGGAACAGGTGACGCTGGGCGTGGGACCGGGGGTGCTCGGCGTGGGACCGGGGGCGCTCGGCGCGGGACCGGGGGTGCTCGGCGCGGGACACACCGGCGATGCTCTCAAACGCGCCCCGTCGCGGCCGGGCGCCAGCCATCCGGTTCACCACTCCTTCACACGGTGGTGGCCGCCTGGTCACAAAAAGTGGACCTTTGCAGGCGAATCCTATGAATAGGAATGCACGGTCCAGGTATTGCACAGACGATCGACGCGTCCGACCCGAGCGCGACCGTGCGCGTGGGGCAGGCGCCCGTCCGTGTGGACCTGCACTGCCACTCCACGGCCTCGCAGGTGTCCCGCTTGGGCGTGCAGCGCGCCGTCGGGCTGCCGGAGTGCGCGACGCCGCCGCACGAGGTGTACGAGCTGGCCAAGCGCCGCGGCATGGACTTCGTGACGATCACCGACCACGACACGATCGACGGCGCCTTGCAGATCGCCGAGCACGCCGACGTGTTCGTCTCCGAGGAGCTGACGGCGTGGTTTCGCGGCGAGCCCCAGGCCGTGCACGTGCTCTGCTACGACATCACCGCGGGCGACCACGAGTGGCTGCAGGCGCACGCGGGCGACGTCGAGCGGTGCGCGGAGTACCTGCACGACGGCGACATCGTGTGCGCCCTGGCGCACCCGTACTACGCGGTCGGCGCCCCGCTGACGGCCCGCCACCGCCGCCGGCTGGCCGACCTCTTCCCGATCTGGGAGGTGCGCAACGGCTCCCGCGCGCGCGAGCTCAACCGCCCGGCCGCGATCTACATCGGCGCGCGCGCAGGCACCGGCATCGGCGGCAGCGACGACCACGCGGGCGTGGACATCGGCCGTACGTGGACGCAGGCGCCCGCCGCGAGGACGCCGGGCGAGTTCCTCGCGCACGTACGCGCCGGGGCGGTGAGCGCCCGAGGGGCGCAGGGCAGCGCCGCCAAGTGGGCGCACGCGGCGATCGCCCTCACGGCGCGCGCGCTGGGCAGCGGCGCGGGCGTCGCTGCCAGCGCCGATCCCCGGGCGGTGATGACGATGGTGCAGCGCCTGCTGCGCGAGGGCGACGTTCGGCACGGAGCCACGGGCGCCGATCTCAAGCCCGAGGACGCGCGGCGCCTGCTGAGCGCCTGGCTGACGGCGGTGGGCCTCGACCATCTCGACGAGCGCGGCCTGATCGCCCACATGCAGGACGAGGACTTCAGCCACGAGGGCCTGTACCGGCGCGCGTGCCGCGCGCACGAGCGCGGCCTGCGCAGCGCCGTCGGCGAGGTCGTGCGGGCGATCACGGCGCCGACACCGAGCCCCGCCGGCGTGATGGCGGCGGCCAGCGGCCTGTTCGAGGGCTGCATCGCGGCGATCCCGTATGCACCGGCGACCGCCTTCCTCGGCAACGAGAAGGCGAAGCTCGACTCGCGCGAGGGCGAGCTCCCGCGTGTGGCGATCCTCGCCGACGGGATCGGCAGCACGCACGGCGTGACGCGCACGATCGAAGAGATCCGCCAGCGCGGCGTGCCCGGCTTTGAGATCGAGGTGATCGGCACCGACCCCGACGTGGACCGGCGTCTGTCCGCCGTCGCGGAGATCGAGGTGCCCTTCTACCCCGACCTGCGGATCGGCGTGCCGAGCCTGACCGTCGCGGTGGAGACGCTCGCCGAGGGCCGCTTCGACGCGATCCACGTCTGCTCGCCGGGCCCGGTCGGCGTCGCCGGAGCGCTGCTCGCGCGTGGCCTGCGCCTGCCGCTCGTGGGCAGCTACCACACGGAGCTGACCGCGTACGCCCGACTGCGCTCCGGCGACGCGCACGTGGCGAATGCGATGAGCCTCGCCGTGCGTTCCTTCTACGATGCCTGCGACCTGGTCCTCTCGCCGAGCCCCGCGTCGGACCGCGCGCTGGAGTCGATCGGCGTGAGCGGCGAGCACGTCGCCCGCTGGGACCGGGGCGTGGACACGACCCGCTTTGACCCGTCGCTGCGCGGCAAGCTCGATCTGCCGGGCACGATCCGCGTGCTGTACGCCGGGCGCGTGACGCGCGAGAAGGGCGCGGAGCTGCTGGCGGATGCGTTTCTGGAGGCCCACCGCCGCGACCCGCGCCTGCACCTCCTACTGGCCGGCGACGGACCCGAGCGGGAGCGCCTGCACGCGCGCCTCGGCGAGCACGTGACGTTCCTCGGCTGGCTGTCGGGAGTCGAGCTGGCGCGCGTCTACGCGAGCGCCGACATCTTCCTGTTCCCCAGCGCGACGGACACCTTCGGCCAGGTGATCCTCGAGGCGCAGGCGAGCGGTGTGCCCGTCGTCGCCGTCGCCCGCGGCGGCCCCCTCTCGCTCATACGCCACGGCGTCAGCGGCCTGCTGGGCGCAGCCGACGTTCCGGCCCTCGCCGCGCACGTGCTGACCCTCGCCGCCTCGCCGCGCCTGCGCGAGCGCCTCGCCGCCGCCGCGCTGCGCGACGTGCGCGAGCGGACCTGGGAGCGCGCCCTCGGGCGCCTCGCCGATGGCTACCGCCGTGCCCTGCACGACTCGCCGGGCAGCCCCAGCCAGGGCAGTGGGAACGACGACGCCGAGGCCGTGGGAGTCCGCCTTGCCGCGTGACGCCACGATCGCTGTCGCGCTGCACGACATCGAGCCCGCCACGTTCGAGCGCTGCGCGGTGATCCGCGACTGGCTGGAGGACCACGGCGTCGACCGCGTGACGCTGCTGGTCGTCCCCGCACGCGACCTGCACCCCCTCGGCGAACGCTCGCCGGAGATGGTCGAGTGGCTGTCCGAGCGCCGCCGCCGCGGCGACTCGATCGCCCAGCACGGCTTTCAGCACCGCCAGCTGCGCCGTCCCGACTGGAGCCGCCGGATGCGCGCCCCGGCCACGGGCCATCGGCGCTCGGCGGAGTTCGTCGGGCTCGACGAGCCCGAGACGCGCCGCGCTGTGGAGGCCGGCTGGCGCGTGCTCAAGCTCGCGGGCGTCGAGCCGGACGGCTTCGTCGCGCCCGCCTACGCGTACACGCGCGCGCTGCGCGCCACGCTCGCGAGCACGGGGCCATTAGGCGTCCGCTTCCGCTGGTGGGCGGGCCTGCTGCACCTGCACCGCGGACTGACCGGCCGAGGGGCGGGATCGCTCGGCAGCGGGGCGCCCGCGCTCGGCGCGCCCGGCGCGCCCGGCGGCGGCGCTCGTCAACTGCTCGCGCCCGCCTGGGACGTCGGCAGCGAAGGCGTCGTGCGCCGCATCCTCTCGCCGTCCCTGATCCGCGCGGGCAGCCTGCTGCAGGGGCACACGCTGCGCCTGGATCTGCACCCCGCCGACCTCGATCGTCCGCGGCACATGCTGGCGTTGGAGCGCGTGCTGAGCCGCGCCGGCGGGCAGCGCACGGCGATCACCTACGACGAGCTGGCGGCGGGGTTGTAGCGCCCGCCGCCCCGCGTCCCTCACGCCCTCACGCGAAAAGGTCCGCTGCCGTAAGCGCAAGCACACCCGCGGGAATATGGGTGACGCGCTCCCTGGCACACACCGCGCACCCCACCCCGGCTGCCACCCGCGGCAACGCCGCGAGCTTCTGTTCGAGGTCGCGCACGAGCCGCGTCGCATCGACTGTGCGAGACCACTTCGCCTCGCCCACCAACACGGCCTCTTCGCTTCGACCCGCCAGCGCGACGGCGTCGATCTCGACGGCGGGGTGCTCAGACCAGAAGGCGCCGATGCGAACGATGTCAGGGGCCAGCGCTCCGGCCCGGGCAAGCCGGCGCAGATGTGCGCGGAAGGCCTCCTCGTAGCGACCGCCCATGTGCTCGTTCAGCCGTTCGAGCATCGGCGAGAGGATCGTCTCGCCGAGCCCGCGTTCGATTTCGGCGCGGTAGGGCTCGACGATCCCCAGCCAGAACGCGAGGAAGTTGTCCGCGACTCGATAGCTGCGTCGCCGCGTTCGCGAGCCGGCCTCGGTCACCGGCACGATCCGCTCAATCAGACGCAGCTCGATGAGACGCTCAAGCGTGCGGGTCGGGTCGGCTCTGACCGCCTGTTCGATCTCGTGATGCCTGGTCCGGCCCGCCGCGATGGCCCGCAGAATCCGCTGACCCAAATCCCCGGTATCGCCCTCGGTGGCGAGCACCAGCTGGCCCTCTTCAAGGAGCTGGCCGCCGGGTCGGCACACCAGGCGCCGCAGGTTGGCACGCAGCGTCTGCTGCTCGTCCCACCAGTCCAGATACAGGGGCACGCCGCCGACGATGCCCCACACCGCGGCGCGATCGGCGGGGGCGAGTTTGCGCAGCATCTCGGCGGCCTCGTGCGGCGCGAAAGGGTGCAGCGCCAACGACAGGCCGATCCGCCCGTACAGGGGCGCTCGCTCCTCCTGGATCGCGCGCATCACCCGCACCGCGGAGCCACACAGCAGAATCCGCAGCTTGGTGCGCCCGCGTGCGCCGTCCCAGAAGGCGCGCAGCACGCTGGGCAGCTCCGGCGCGGCGCGCAGCAGCTCGGGGAACTCGTCCAGCACCAGCAGCAGCGGCTCGCTCTGCGCGGCTGCCGCCAGCGCTTCCAGCGCATCGTCCCAATCGACGAACGGCCGTGCCTGGAGATCTCGTGTCCCGCCCTCCAGGGCTGGAGCGGCCATGCGACTGAGAACCTTCAGCTCGTCCCGCGCGGGCCGACCGGCCCCGGTGTGAAAGACCGCACGGCGATCCGTTGCAAAGGCGCTCAGCAGCGCCGTCTTGCCGACCCGCCGGCGCCCCCACACCAGCGCCATGCGCCCTTGCGGCCCACCGTCCCACCACTCCTGGAGAGCCGCCAGCTCGACCGATCTATTCACGAACACGACATCATCCTAACAGACACCTGACGTCGGTTACACCTAACGTCGGTTACACCTGACGTCGGTTACATCAGATGTCGGTTGTGCGCGCGCTGGCCCTGGCCGCTGCGCCTACCCGCCCGCCCCACCGGCGAACACCGACGCCCCGAACGAGCTGGCCCCCGCCGCACCCGCGTACCCGAGGTGCGCGAGCCCGAACACGTCCTCGATCGTGCGCAACAGCGAGAAGTGGTTGTAGGGGTCCTGATCCACCGTACCCCCCTTCACGAACGGCGACAGCAGCAGCGCCCCCACCTGGCCCCCGCCCGACGGCGGCAGCGCGGTGGACGAGGCGCCCGCTCCGGGCAGCGGCGCCGGCGCCGGCAGCCCCGGGAAGCGCGGCTGTCCACAGCACGAACTCGAATCCGCTTCGATCCCGCTGGCCGGCGCCTGATCGACCGTGATCGCGAGCAGCCCGCCGGACCTGTACGCCTTCGAGGCGAGGATCTCGGGGACGACCTTGCGCAGGAACGCGTCGGCCGCCACCACGCCGGCGGGCTTGCCCGGCGCGCACGGCACGGGGCTGGCGTCGTCGCACAGCGACGGCACGATGTACGAGAAGCTCGGGGTGCGCTTGGCGTCCGTGAGATCCGCGCTCAGCTTGTCCAGTCCCACGTCCCGCGCCGCGCACGCCGAGGGGGAGTCGATGACGCCGTGGAAGTACACGAACGGGTTGCGGAACGTCGTGTACGGGATTCCGGCCACCGCGGCGTTGGCGGGCGGCGCCTGGCCGGCGGGGACGCTGCCCGGCGCGACGCTCGGCGCCGGCCCCACGGTGGCGTCGGCGGACCCGAGCGCCGGGTGCGCGCACGCACCGGCGCCCATGCCCTCGACGTACGCCTTCCACGTCAGGTGCTTGGCCGCCAGCTGCGCGGCGAGCGTCGGTGTCGTGCGCGGATACACGCAGCCGCTGCCCAGCACCTGCCCGTCCGCGCCCGCGCTCCCCGGCTGCAGGTCCGCGAAGGTGGGGCAGTTGCTCGCCGTCTGCGCCGTCGGTCCCTGGCCGCTGACGAGCGTGATCGCGTTCGCCAGCTCATCGTGGGCGACGGCGTAGTAGCGGACCAGCAGCGTGCCGCGCCGCTCAAGCGTCTGGGCGAGGTAGCGGGCCTTCGAGGCCGGCCCGAAGACGGCGGCGTAGGGCTCGTCCGCGAGCACGATCACGAACACGTGCTTGACCGCCGGCAGCTTGGTCGCGGACCCCGAGCCGCCTTCGCCGCCGGCGCCCCCGCCCGCCGCGCCTTCCCCGCCAGCGGCGGCGGAGCTGGTCGTCGTGGCGCTCGTGGACGTGGTCGTCGTGCTCGCGGCCGTGCTCGCGCCCGAGGCTTCGGGGGTCGCTTCGGGGGTGACCGGCGGGGGCGTGGTAGTAGCGCCCTGCGACGCCTGCGGCGCGGCCGCCGGCAGCATTAGCCGCACCGTCGGCTGGGCGGCGGCGAGCTTCGCGTCGGGCCTTGATGTTGCGCTCCCCACGAATACCCCGAACCCGAGAAACGCCAACAGCAGCACGCCGCGCACCCACGGCGGCGGCAGCGGGAAGTCGAGGTTCAGCCTCACGCCGCGGCGCCTATTCCTTGGCGATCGCCACGGGCTTGACGACCAGCGTGTCCTGCTCCGCCGGGTCCTGCCCGACGGCGCTGTGCGCCAGCGTGTCCCGCCGGACGGCGCCCTGCTCCAAGGGGTTCGCCGCCGGCCTCTGCACGGCGGTGTCCTGCTCGCCCCCGCGCTGCGCCGCAGGCACCGCTGCCGCGCCCGACGCGCGCTCCATCAGCGTCGCCCCGCACTGCCAGCAGAACAGCGCGCCGCGGCTGTGGGGCGCGGCGCAGGTCGGGCACGCGCCGACCGTGGCGGTCTCCTCCAGGCGCAGCAGCCGCTCGACCTCCGCCAGCTCGGCGTCGCGCTCCTGCAGCTCGGCGGCGCGGCGCACGAGCACGTCGAGACGGAAGTGATCGCGGATCGCCATCTCGTACGCGAGGCCGCCGAGATCCCACTGCTGTTCGGCGACCTGCTCGGCCAGCTCGTCGCGGCGGCGGCGCAGGGCCGAGGGAGAGTTGCCGCGCGGAGCCGACGGCGCAGGCGGCGGGGGTGGCGGGGGCTGCGGCGCCATCAGCCGGTGGAGATCACGTTGGGCAGATTCTTGGATTTCTGCTCATAGGTCTGTCCGCTGCCGCCGGTGTGCAGGTTCTGCAGGACACTCGCCGGCGCCGGCTTGCTGAGCGACTGACCGACGCTGGAGGACGACGAGGACGAGGAGGACTTACCCTTCTTTGCGGCGCCGCCAGGCAGCGGCGCAGCGCTCGCCGGCGTGCTCGCCGCGCCCGCGCCCGTCCCCGGCGCCGCGACGCTGATCACCTGCGGCGCGGCGGCCGCCCTGCCCACACCCGAGCCGGAGTCCGCGCGCCCGATCAGCACGCCGATGCCCATCGCCAGCAGCAGCACCCCGACGCCGGCAATTACCGACAGCGTGTTGTTGGCGGGCGCCGGCGCCCCCGGCGCCGGCAGGGCGCTCTCGTGGCCGCTCACGGCACTGGCGCCCCCGGTGCCCTCGCGCAGAGCGCCAGGCAGAGCGCCAGACGCTGCGGTGGAGGCTCGCAGACCCTCGTGCACACCGGGCAGGTGAGAGCCGCGCGAGCCGCACTGCAGGCAGTAGCGCTGGTCGGGCGCCATCGGAGCGCCGCACGTGGCACACGGAGCCGCAGCGTCCATTGCGGGCATGGTAGGCGCCGCGTCGAAGCCTGGGTGACGATTTGGTGAAAACCGGCAATGTTCACCATTTGTTATCCATTGCGTCACCGCACCTTCACCTGCGCCGCCGGCGGCGGCCGATACCTTCCCGGCGCCGGTGGACGACCGTTCGCTGCACTCATATCACGGGGCACACCCAGCCGATGCAACCGCGGCCGGCGCCGCCGACTCCGCACAGCGGCGCGAGCTTCGCTACGGCAACCTGGAGATCCGCCCCGACGAGGTCCAGGCGCTCGTCGAAGGCCGCCGCGTCGGCCTCACCGTGCGCGAGTTCCAGCTGCTGCTCGTGCTCGCCGAGCGCGAGGACCGCGTGCTGCGCCGCGCCGACATCTACAGCCAGGTGTGGGGCGGGGAGATGAAGCACCGCGACCGCTCCGTGGACGTGTTCGTGCGCAAGGTGCGCACCAAGCTCACGCAGATCGCGCCGGGGTGGACATACATCCACACCCACTTCGGCGTCGGCTACCGCTTCGCGGCGACGCCGCTGGTCGAAGACGCCTAGCCGTTTTCGGCCGTGTTGGCCCCCGGCACCTTCTCGTAGGCGCAGCGGAAGTTCTCGGGCTGGGCGACGGGCTCGGAGCCCGCGAAGCCGCCCTTCTGGCCGTTGGAGTACACGGTCACGTACTGCAACGTCGCCGGCTGGGGCACGGCGGGCAGCGGCACGGGGTTCGGTTCGCCCGTGCGGGGGTTGCCGAGCGAGCCCTGGCTGACGCCCTCAAAGCCGGCGGCGTCCGAGCCCGCCGCCGTCGTCACCAGCGTCGCGCTCATCTCGCGCTGATCTTTCAAGCCCACGCTCGGGTCCAGCTGCACGGTCGCCGTGTCCTGGTTGTCGTGGATCGTGGACTCCAGCTTGACGCGCTTGGCGGCGCCGATCAGCTGCGCGGCGCTCGGCAGGAAGCCGCCCCGTTCCACGCACGCCTGGCTCGCCCAGAAGTAGTTGTTCTGACCGGCGTCCTGCGTGGTCAGCGGATACGGCGACTCTTCCAGGCACCACGTGCCGAGGTCGGCCGTCGTGGGCGGGCAGGCCGAGAGGTCGTGCACCGTCATCCCGCCGACGCGGCTTGCGTTGTTGACCGTCGGCAGCGCCGACGGCGGGAACTTGCCGTCCTTGCCGAGCAGCAGCAGCGCGCCCGGCCGGGGCTTGGCGCTGATGCGGTGCCCGGCGAGCACGTTCGAGATGGCGTGCCCGACGGCGTGGCGGGCGGCGTCGGCCAGGCCGGTGCTCGAGAGGACGAGGGCCAGAATCGAGATGACCAGCGAGGCCGAGGGCGCGTGACGGGAGAGGCGCCCGCTCATCGCTGCTCGGGCCGCGAACCCTGATCGGGCACGATGCGGTGCTTGCGGCGCGCCTCTTTGAGCTCTTCGACGGAGGCTTCGAGCGCCTGCAGGGTCGTGTCCTGCACGGTCGAGAGCACGGCCTCCAGCGCCACGCCCGACAGCGTCTCGTGCTCGAGCAGCGCGTGCGCCGTCTCCTCGACGGCCTGCCAGTTGGCGTCGAGGACCGCCAGCGCCCGCGCTTCGGCGTCGCCGACCAGGCGCTCCACCTCGCGGTCGATCAGATCGAGCGTCGAGGGGCCGACCGAGCCGAGATCCTGCAGGGAGGCGCCGAGGAACACCTCGCCGCCCTTCTCGCCGATCGTCACCGGCCCCAGCGCGTCGGACATGCCGAAGGACGTGACCATCGTGCGGGCGAGGCTCGTGGCGGCGTGCAGGTCGTCGCTGACACCTGTGGACAGGTGGCCGAAAGCGACGCGCTCGCCGGCCGCGCCGGCGACGATCACCGTCAGCTGGCGCAGCAGGTCCGGTTCGGCCTGGATCACCTGATCGCGGTCGGTCAGCATGTGCGCGGCCGTGCCGAGCTGGCGCCCGCGCGCGACGATCGAGAGCTTGCGGGTCGAGGTGGACTGGCCCAGCGCGTCGGTCACGACCGCGTGGGAGGCCTCGTGGATGGAGATCAGCCAGCGCTCCTCGCGCGTGAGGATGTGCTTTTTGGCGGGGCCGGCGACGACGCGGTCGATCGCCTCCTCCAGCGTCGCCTGGTCGATCTCGCCCTTGCCGTCGCGCACGCTCAGCAGCGCGCCCTCGTTGATCACGTTCGCGAGCTCGGCGCCGGAGAAGCCCGGCGTCTGGCGCGCCACCTCCTCAAGCGACGCGTCGCTGGCGAGCGGGCGCTTGGCGCCGTGCAGGCGCAGGATCTCAAGACGCCCGTGCACGTCGGGCACGTCCACCGTGACCTGACGGTCGAAGCGCCCGGGGCGCAGCAGCGCCGGGTCGAGCACGTCCGGGCGGTTGGTCGCGCCCATCACGACGAGGCCGCCGTCGCCGGCGAAGCCGTCCATCTCGACGAGGATCTGGTTCAGCGTCTGCTCGCGCTCGTCGTTGCCCTGACCGATGCCGGCGCCGCGCTTGCGCCCCGCAGCGTCGAACTCGTCGATGAAGATGATCGCCGGCGCCGCCTTGCGCGCCTTCGCGAACAGGTCGCGCACGCGCGCCGCGCCGACGCCCACCAGGGACTCCACGAAGTCCGAGCCCGACAGCGAGAAGAAGTGCGCGTCCGCTTCGCCGGCGACGGCCTTGGCGAGCAGCGTCTTGCCCGTGCCGGGGGGGCCGACGAGCAGCACGCCCTTCGGCGCCGCCGCGCCGACCTTCAGGTACTTGTCAGGTTCGGCGAGGTAGTCGCGTATCTCGCGCAGCTCGGCCACCGCCTCGCCGGCGCCGGCGATGTCCGCGAAGGAGGTCTTTTCGGTCGTGCCCTTGCCCTTGCGCTTGCCCTTGCCGGTGAAGCGCGAGAAGCCGGCGATGCCGCCGGCGCCGCCGTCGGCGCCGAGGCGCGTGAACAGCGCGAACAGGCACACGAGCAGCAGGATCGGCACGAGGAACTGCACGACGATCGCGCGCAGCGGCTTGCCCGGCTGCTGATCGACGCTGACCGTGGCACCGCTCTTGGCGAGGCTGCTCAGGAGCGCCTGCGTCTGCGCGCCCGAGGTCGGGTAGGCCGCCCACAGCTTTTCGGCGGGGGCGGTGCTCGACAGCTCGATGCGGCTGTCGTGGTCGAGCAGCGTGGCCACGGCGATGCGCTTTTCCCTGGCCAGGGTTTCCACAGCGCTGATCGGGATCTGCCGGCCGCTGCTGCTGGGACCGATCGAGCCGAGCAGCAGCGCGAAGGCCAGCGCCAGCGCGACCGACGCAAGCGCCAGGAACGACGTCAGCGGATCGCGCAGAACCACGCGGGCGAGACCCTGCAGGAACGCTTCGAGGGCGACGAGCAGCGGGTTGCGACGGTGGGCGAGTCCCGAGCGCACCGACCCCGACGCGGCGCGGCCGTTGGCCGCGCCGTTGGGCGAGCGCGCGCCGTTGGGCTTGGGAGGCAGGGAGTCGTTCATGAGCGTGACGCGGGCGCCCACCGTGCCGTTTTCAGTTGGCGCGCAACCGAAGGGCGGGCGCCCAACGCCCGGCAGTGTCACAGTGCCCCGGCGCGAAAACAATCCCTGTTCACAGATACGTCACAGCGGCGCGGCCACCCCACCACGCAGCCGTCCCGATGAAGCCAACGACCGAGCCCGCGGCGCAGGACGTCCTGCTAGCCCACGACGGAGTCCCGCCGGACCTCCGGCGGGTCGGCGACGCCGATCGCGTCCAGTGGCGCATCCGCTGCGCCCGCATCGACGGCGACGGGGTCGATTACGGTGACGGCGCCCGCCCCCAGGCGCCGGTAGAGCCAGATCGCGGCCCACGCGAACAGCACCGCGCACAGCACCCAGCCCAGGGCCGTCGTGCCGAGGCCGACGTACTTCAGCCCGGAGGCGAAGATCACGAACGTGATGATCGGCCGCAGGTACCAATCGGGAACGCTGGAGGAGAGCAGCGAGCCGACCAGCACGGCCGGCACGCTGCCGATGATCAGCGAGGCCGTCACGCCGAGCTCGACGTGCCCGAAGGCCAGCGCCCCCAACGCCGCCGCCGCCGTCAACGGCACGGCCTGCGTGAGGTCGGTGCCCACGAGCTGCTTGGCCGCCAGCATCGGGTACAGGAACAGCAGCAGGATGATCATCAGCGAGCCCGAGCCGACCGACGTGAGCCCGACGACGGTGCCGCCGATCATCCCGATCGCGATCGTCGGCAGCGGCCGTGGCAGCACCTCGTGCACGATCCCCGTGCGGCGCTCGCCGCTGCGACGGTCGAGGACGTAGCGCAGCACCATCGCGCTCGCGCCGACCAGCAGCGCCACGCCGAGCACCACCTCGATGTTCTGCTGGGCCGCCTTGGCGTTGCCCATCAGGTGCAGCAGGTAGGCGCCGACGAACGCCATCGGCACCGAGCCGAGGACCATCCAGCCCACCAGGCGCAGGTTGACCGTGCCGCGCCGCAGGTGCACGGCGGCGCCGATCGGGCGCATCACGACCGCCGCCACGAGGTCGCTCGAGATCGCCGTCGACGGCGTCACCCCGAACAGCAGGATCAGCATCGGCGTCATCAGCGCGCCGCCGCCCGCGCCCGTCATGCCGACCAGCAGCCCGACGACGGCGCTGCCGAGAACGATGTACGGATCGACGTGCACGCGGGCAGTGTGACCGAAAAGGCGCGCCGCGACCAGCCCGCGGCCGTTATCCAGATTTTCTCCAGAGAGACACCTGCTGTTCACCTGCGGGGTGCGCGGGCGGCCAAGACTTGCGAGAGCCCTGGACGGCGCGTGCCGTGCGGAGCCGATTCTGCCTGCCTGACCGCCGCGCAACCCAAGCGCCACAGCCACCCAAAGGCCACCCAAGCGCCACCCAAAGGAGCCCGCACGTGCGAATGAACCGTCCCATGCTCGTCGCCCTGCTCGCCGCACTGATGCTGGCGAGTGCGCCCGCCGCCGCCTCCGCGCGCGCGCTGCTGATCGACGGATCGACGTCCGTGTTTCCCTTGATGACCCAGCTCGCGGCGGCCTACCACAAGGCCACGCACTCCCCCACGCCGCGCGTCGGGCAGGGCACCTCCGGCGTCGGCATCAGCGATGTCGCCGCGGGCCGGGCGGACATCGGCGACGTCTCGCGCGACCCGATCCTCGGCATCGACCCGCACGGGCTCACGTTCAGCAAGGTCGCGCGCGACGGCGTGTGCATCATCACCAACCCCGCCAACCATCTCAGCAACCTCAACCAGCAGACCGTGCAGCAGATCTTCACGGGCCAGGTGCGCAACTGGAACGAAGTGCCGGGCGCCACCGCGTCCGGGCCGATCGACCTGTTCCAGCGCGTCACCTCCTCCGGTACGCAGGACGCCTTTCAGAACATCTTCCTCGGCGAAAACCTGAAGATCTCCCCCGGCGCGTCCTCCGAGGAATCCAACGGCACGATGCGCCAGGCCGTGATCGGCGACAAGAACGGCATCGGCTTCGCGTCGTTCGCCTTCACCTCCGGCGCCAACGCCGTCGGCTACCAGGGCATCCCGTGCACGCTGCGCAACGCCAAGTCCGGCCAGTACCAGGGCGTGCGCAACTTCTGGATGGTCACCAAGACCCACCCGTCGGCGGCGGCGCTGAAGTTCGTCAAGTGGGTCATCAAGCCGCACAACAAGACCGTCGAGAAGATCGTCGGCAGCGAGTGGATCGCAGTCAACTAGCTGGCCGTACCCCCGCGAAGATGCGCCCGCCGTGGGGGCTCTCCGCCGAGCGCCGCGCCGAGCTCTCGCTCGGCGCGGTGGCGCTCGGCGTGCTCGTGTTCGTGCTCGCGATGCTCGTGACGGTGCTCGTCAAGGCGTGGCCGTCGTTCGCGCACAACGGGTACATCGAATGGTTCCTCCCCGGCGGGGACGTCGAAACGCAGCTGAAGGCGATCGTCAACAGCCCCCCGGAAGCGGCGCGGTACGTGTACCACCTGCGCGCCTGGCCGCTGATCTGGGACACGCTGCTGACCACGGGCTTCGCCGTCGCGTTCGGCCTCGCGCTGTCGCTGCTCAGCGCGATCTTCATCGTCGAGTTCGCGCCGCGCGCGGTGCGGCGCGTGCTCGATCCCGTCGTGCGCCTGCTGGCCGCCGTGCCGTCGGTGATCTACGGGCTGATCGGCATCCTCGTGCTGGCGCCGTGGATCAACGAACACCTGATCTCCCAGCAGCGCAAGGCGTCTGTGGAGTACGTCAACCTGCAGCTCAACGGCGCCGACCTGATGCTCGCGACGATGATCCTGACGATCATGATCGCGCCGATCATGATCGCCATAACCGTCAACGCGCTGTCCGCCGTGCCGCGGGCGTGGACGGAGGGCTCCACGGCGCTCGGCGTCAACCGCTGGCGCACGATGTGGCGCGTGTCCGTGCGCGCCGCGCGCCCCGCGATCCTCGCCGGCACGGTGCTCGCCGCCGCGCGCGCCCTGGGCGAGGCGATCATGCTCGCGATGGTCGGCGGCGGGCGCCCGTTCGCGCCCAACTTCCTCGACGGCGCCACCGCCCTGTTCGAGCCCGTGCGGCCGTTCGCCGCGACGATCGTCGCGTACAAGGACAACCTGTCCGTCGTGCCCCTCAGCCAGACGCTGTATGCGATGGCCGCCGTCGTGCTCGTCTCCACGGCGCTGCTGTCGCTCGCCGCGTGGACTGTCAAGCAGCCGCTCAAGCGCTACGGGATACGCACGTGACGGCCGGCGCGCCGCCGACCCTCAGCCCGGCCCTCGCTCCCGCCGGCCCCCCCGCCCTCGCTCCGCCGAGCGCCCGCTCTGCGCGCGGGCGCGGGCGCGACTCGATCTCCTCGTGGCCGCTGATCGACCGCGTGGGGTACGCGCTGTGCTGGGGCGCGGGCCTCTTGCTGTGCGCGATCGCCGGCGCGATCGTGGTGTTCATGCTCGTCAAGGGCCTCGCCTACCTGCGCCCCAGCCTGCTCTTGGCGTCCCCGAGCTCAGCGCGCAGCCAGAGCGCCACGGGCGGCTTTCTCGACCCGATCGAGGGCACCCTGCTGATCACCGCGATCGGCATCGCGCTCGCCGCCCCGATCGGCGTCGCCGTCGCCGTGTGGCTGTCGGAGTACCGCCGCCCCGCGTCGCTCGCGCGCGCTGTGGAGTCCGGCATCGAAATGATCGCCGGCGCCCCATCCGTCGTGCTGGCGTTCTTCGGCCTGCTCGTGTTCGCGCGGCCGCTGCTGGCGTTCCTCTCGCAGACCTCCGCCGGCGGCGTCGTGTACGGGCGCTCGTTCTTCGCCGCCGGGGCGATGATGTCGCTGCTCGCGCTGCCGCTCGTGATCGGCGCCACGCGGGAGGGGCTCGCGCAGATCCCCGCGCAGATGCGCGAGGCCTCCTACGCGCTCGGCAAGACGCGCGCCACGACGATCCGCCGCGTGCTGCTGCCCGCCGTGCGCCCGAGCATCGCCAGCGGCGCCACGCTCGGCATGGGACGGATCATCGGCGACACCGCGATCGTCGTGATCCTGCTCGGAGACTCGCTGCGCCTGGAAGGCGCCGGCGGCGCGCCACTGCTGTCGGCGCTGCGGGGCACGGGCTCCACGCTCACGAGCTACGTGTACGACAACTCCCCCGCCGGCGAAGGCAACGCGCCGCAGAAGGCGTACGCCGCGGCGTTCGTGCTGCTGATGATGGTGCTCGCGCTCAACATGCTCGTCACGCGCCTGAGCGCCGGACGCACGACGGGCGCGCGCGGACTCGGCGCCCTCGTGCCCGCCGGCTTGCGCGGGAGGCTGCCGTGGACTCGCTGATGCCGCCGCCCCGTGCGCGGGAGGCTGCCGTGGATCCGCTGACACCGCCACCCGTGCGCAGAAGGCTGCCGTGGACCCGCTGATGCCGCCGCCGCCCGTGCGGCGGATCGTGCTCGACTCCGAGCCGACCGTCGTCGCGCAGCCCGTCAACGGCACGCGGGCCCCCGCGCCGGCGCGCCCGGGTGGAGCAGGCGTCACCGCCACCGCGACCGCCGCGCGCGCCGCCAGACGACCGCCCGCCGCCGGCGTGCGCGAGCGTATGCAGATCGAGGGCGTGTCGCTGGCGTACGGGCAGCGGTGGGTGGTGCGAGACGTGACGCTGCCCGTGCGCCAGGGCGAGGTGCTCGCCCTGATCGGGGCGTCGGGCTCGGGCAAGACGACGCTGCTGCGCTCGCTCAACCGCCTCACGGAGGTCACCGAGGGAGCCTCGCGCGCCGGCGCGATCACGCTCGACGGGCAGGAGATCGCCGAGCTGGAGGCGACCGCGCTGCGGCGGCGTATCTCGATGGTCTTCCAGCAGCCCAACCCGTTCCCGATGAGCGTGTTCGAGAACGTGGCGTACGCGCTGCGCGAGGAGCACCGCGGCGGGCGCGGACGGCGCGCGGGGCGCGGGCGACGCGGGCGACGGGAACTCGAACCGGCCGTGATCGAGGCTCTGAGAAGGGCCGGCCTGTACGAGGAGGTCGCCGCCGACCTCGACCACCCCGCGCTGCGGCTCTCCGGCGGCCAGCAGCAGCGGCTGTGCATCGCGCGCGCGCTCGCCGCCGAGCCCGAGGTGCTGCTGCTCGACGAGCCGTGCTCCGCCCTGGACCCGATCTCCACGGCCACGATCGAGGAGCTGATCGTGGGCCTGCGGGAGAGCGTGGCGATCGTGATCGTCACGCACAACCTGCAGCAGGCGCTGCGCGTCGCCGACCACGTCGCCTTCATGCACCTCGGGGAGCTGATCGAGTACGGCTCCAGCGAGCAGGTGTTCGACCGGCCGCGGGCGCAGCGCACGCGCGAGTACATCAGCGGGGCCTTCGGGTGAGCCACCGGGCTCCACTCGGGGCAGGCGGCGCGCGCGGAGCAGGGGCCAAGGGGATGCAGGAGAGGGCCGCCGCGGGCGGCCGGGAGGGGCCGGCCGGGTCGATTGCGCTGCGCGTGCCGAACCCCGTGGCCGTCGCCGCTGCCCTCACCATCGCCCTCACCCTCGCACTCCCGCTGGCGCTCGCGCTCGGCGGCTGCGCCAGCAACCAGGAACGCAGCGCACGACTCGGAGCGCTGCGGCGCCGGGAACTGCTCGCACACCCGGCCGCGGCCCAGGGCGGCCTCACCGTCACGCGTCAGAGCCGCGAGATCCAGGTGGTGGCGAGCGCCGTGGTACACGACGCGAGCGGGACGGCGGTCGTCGTGACGCTGCGCAACCGCTCCTCCCGGACGCTGCGCGAGGCGCCGATCGCGATCGCCGTCACGGGCGCGGGCGGGAGCGCGCTGTACCGCAACGACGCCCCCGGCCTGGACTCCACGCTGGTCTCCGTGCCGGTGCTCGCGCGCGGGGCGCGGAGCGTGTGGGTGGACGACCAGGTGCAGACCGCCGGTACGCCCACCGGCGTCAGCGCGCGCGTCGGCGAACCGGCGGGCGCGAGCGTCGGCGAACCCGCGAGCGCGAGCGGCCCGGTGCCCGCGCTCGAGGTCCACGGCGTGCACACAGTCGAAGAAGCGGGCGGCAGCGGCGTGCAGGGCACCGTCGTCAACCGCTCGCGCGTCGCCCAGCAGAAGCTCGTGGTGTTCGCCGTCGCGCGCCGCGGCGGGCGCGTCGTCGCCGCCGGGCGCGCCGTGCTGGCCGAAGTGCCGGCCGGCGGATCGACGCCGTTTCAGGTGTTCTTCATCGGCGACCCGCGGGGCGCCAAGCTGGAAGTGAGCGCGCCGGCGAGCACGCTCTGACCGGCGCGCCCGCAGCCGGCCGTCAGCTGTACAGATCCTCCGGCGCGATCAGCCTGTAGCGCTGCGGATCGGCGTCGGCCAGACGGCGGAGCCCTCTCTCAAAGCCCGAGCGGGCGAAGAAGTAGTGGCGCGTGGCGCCCTCGGCGCGCGGGATGTGCGCCTGAAGGCGCATCAGCAGGGACTCCTCGCTCACACCGACGGGGGCATTCGTCCACTTGCAGCTGCCGAGCGCGAGAGCCCGGCCCGAGTCGTCCACGGCCACCGCGTCGACCTCGCGCTGCTCGGTGCGCTGCGCCTCGCCGGTGGGCACCGGCCCCCACCAGGCCCCGACGGAGCGAGCCTGCTCGGCGTGCTGCAGGTGCCGGCGGCAGATGTCCTCGTAGGCCGGCTTGGAGACGAAGTGGTCGAGTTGAGGGAGAACCGTGTCGCGCAGGTGCTGCTCAGCCCCGGCGCGGGTGCGCAGCAGCGAGCGGTAGGGATCGACGAAACGGAAGTGGAAGTTCAGGAAGCCGTCGACGATCGCATAGGTGGTCTTCTTGGAGCGCGGCCCGGCTGTCACAGGCCGGCGCTGCTCGATCAGACGCAGGCGTTCCAGAACTCGGGTGATCTGGCTCACCTGAACGGAGCTCAGACCGACGCGGCTCATGATGTCGCTGTTGCGCGTCGCGCCGCGGGCGATGGCGCGCAGCGTCGAGACGTAGTTGTGCGGGTCGTTCAGCTCCTGGCGCAGCAGCAGCTCGGCCTCCTCGTGCAGGAAGCCGTCGCGATAGAGGATGTGGCGCAGGATGTTCTCGCGCAGAGGAGCCCCGTCGTCGAAGCGCTCCAGGTAGTACGGCATCCCGCCGCAGACGGCGTAGGAGCGGACCTTGTCCTGGGCGGAGTACGCGGGCACGAACAGGGCGGCGGAGCGGTGGTCCAGGGGTGTCAACTGCCACTGTCCCGTGCGCCGGCCGTACATCTGGCCGGCAAGGACTTCGCGCTCGAAGAAAGACACCTCGCTGCCGGCGATGACGAGCACCAGCGGCAGGCGTCGTCCGGTTGTGCGCCACCAGCGGTTGAGCAGGCTGCCCAGCTCGCGATCGCGCTCGGCGAGGTACTGAAACTCGTCGAGCACGACGACGGTGCGCGCGGCGGCCGCGTAGCGCTCGATCGCCTTCAGCGCGGCCGGCCAGTCGGCGAGCGGCTGCGCGGCATAGAAGTCGTCGCCGGAGGCCCGTGCGAGCTCGTACGAGAGGTCGCGCAGCTGATCTCCCTTCGCGGCGTCGGTGGCCTCGAAGTAGAGCGCGCGCTTGCCCTCCGTGAAGTGGCTGAGCAGCTCGGTCTTGCCCACGCGGCGCCGGCCCCAGAGCACGAAGAAGCGGGCATCGGTCGCGGACCAGTTGTCCTCCAGCGCGGCCAGCTCGTCTACTCGGTTCAAGAACCGCATGTAGATATCTTATTATGAGATATCTAAGAGATCAATAACTAATCGCGAAAGATCTTATTCCAAGATAACTAATTTTATATTTAGATCTTATCGGCGCCGCCCGCGCTGCTTGAGCGTGATCCCCTCCAGCACGTGCGCGACCGTCTCGCACGAGTCGACCGCCGCCTCCAGGGACTCGAAGATGTCCTTCCAGCGGATCACGACCATCGGGTCGATGCCGCCCGCGAACAGCGACGCCACCGCGTCGCGTTGCAGCCGGTCGCCCTCGTTCTCCAAACGGTGGATCTCCACCAGGTGCGGCCCCAGCTCCGTGCCCGTGCGCAGGCAGCGCAGCGCGCGCGCGATCTGCTCGCCGGCGCCGACGAGCACCTCCGCGAACTCGTTGGCCTGCTCCATCGGCGCCTCGACGCCGTACAGCCCGAGTTGGGCGCCCGCCTGCTCGGAGTGGTCGACGATGTCGTCGAGCGCCGTGGCGAGCGCGTAGCCGTCGCCCGCGTCGAACGGCGCGCTCACGCGCCGCCCGCCCGCCAGGCGGTGGATGATGTCGTGCGTGATGCGGTCGCCCTCCTGCTCGCAGACCTTCAGGTCGCGGCTGAGCGTCGCGTGCTCGGGGAACTCCGCCAGCAGGTCGCGCAGCAGCAGGCCCGAGCGCTGTACGTTGCGCCCGGCCTCCTCGACCAGTTCCATCAGCGGTCCGTCCGCGCGGCGGCTCAGGAAGCTCATCGGCGCAGGATATTGACGCCTCGGCCCTCGCCGCGGCGCCTTCACCGGTTTTTCACGATCGGATCACGAATTCGCAACTCGGCGGGCGCCGGCACGCTGGATCCTGCTCGCCTGTGGAAGAGTCTCGCGAGAACAACGGCACGCTGTACGCGGGCGAGCTCGAGATCAGGCCGGGCGAGGGGCTCGTGCTCGCCACTGGCCGGGCGCTCACGCTGTCGGTGCGCGAATTCGAGCTGCTCGTCGCGATGGCCAGGCGGGCAGGCGCGATCGTGACGCGCGAGGAGCTGTACGGCACGGTGTGGGGCAGGCAGCTGCGCGCCGGCGACCGATCCGTGGACGTGTACGTGTCCAAGCTGCGCGGCAAGCTCGAAGCGGCGATGCCCGACCGGCGCTTCATCCACACGCATCCAGGCTTCGGCTATCGCTTCCATCCGCAGCCTTCACGAGATGTTCACACGCAGGCCGTCGGCCACTGAAGAGACTGCCTTTGGCATTGGCCGGCGGAGGGTCGCTGCCCCGCTTCGCTTCTGCGGGCCAGCGACGCATCTGCCGCCATCGACAACCAAGCCAGAGGAGACGCAGTGACCAAGAACAAGATAGGCGCGGCCGCGGGCGCCGCGGTGCTCGCACTCGGGATCGCCGCATGTGGCGGCTCCAGCTCCACCACCAGCTCGGGCGGTGGGACGATCTCCGGCGCCGGCTCCACGTTCGCCGCACCCGTATACGGGCAGTGGGGCTCCGCCGTCTCGGGGCTCACCGTCAACTACCAGTCCGTCGGCTCCGGCGCCGGCATCACCTCGCTGGAGAGCAAGACCGTCGACTTCGGCGCCAGCGATCCGCCCCTGAAGGCGCCCGAAGAAGCGGCGATCGCCAAGAACGGCTCGCCCGCCGTGCAGATCCCGATGTTCCTGGGCGCGATCACGATCTCCTACAACCTGCCCGGCGTGAAGACCGGCCTGAAGCTCGACGCCAAGACCGCGGGCGACATCTTCCTCGGCAAGGTCAAGACCTGGAACGACCCCGCAATCGCGGCGCTCAACCCGGGCGTGAAGCTGCCCAGCAGCGCGATCACCGTGATCCACCGTTCGGACTCCTCCGGCACGACCGCCGGCTTCACCGGCTGGCTCGCGTCCGCCGATCCGCAGTGGCCCGCGAGCGTCGGCTCGGGCAAGGACGTGCCGTGGCCCACGGGCACCGGCGCGAAGGGCAAGGCGGGCGTGGCCGGCGCGATCCAGCAGACCACGGGCGCCGTCGGGTACGTGGAGCAGGCGTATGCCCTGCAGCACAACTTCACGTACGCCAGCGTGAAGAACAAGTCCGGCAACTACGTCGTGCCCACGCTGGCGTCCACCAGCGCCGCCGCCGAAGGCGTGACGGTCCCCGCGAATCTCGGCTTCGCGATCAAGAACCCGGCGGGCACGGGCGCGTACCCGATCGCCTCGCAGACGTTCATCGTCGTCAACCAGGACATCTGCAAGGCCGGCGTCCCCGGCGGCGAAGCGGCCGCCAAGGGCGTCAAGCAGTTCGTCGAATACGGCCTCGGCGCCGGTCAGAGCGTGCTGGCGCAGGCCGACTACGCGGCGCTGCCCGCCTCGATCCTCGCCAAGTCCAAGGAAGCCGCAGCCGGCCTGCAGTGCAACGGCTCGGCGATCTCATAGGGCGCGAGGATCTCATAGGCTAGAAGGCACCTTGGAGGCCGCGTCGATACCCAGCGGTGAGCGCTCGAAGTTCGGGCGCTCGCCGCTGGCGCGGCTGCCGGATCGCGCGCTGCGCTACGGGCTGACGCTGCTCGCGGCGCTGATCCTCGCGCTGATCGTCTACTTCTTCGTGCGCCTGGTCGGCGAAGCGCGGCCGGCGTTCGCCAAAGAAGGCGTCCTCGGGTTCGCGTTCACGAACAACTGGGACGTCAGCGCCGAACACTTCGGCGCCCTGCCGCTGGTCGTCGGCACCCTGATCACCTCCGTGCTGGCCCTGTTGATGGGGGTGCCCGTGGCCGTCGCCACGGCGCTGTACATC
>DATBOY010000054.1:0-26771 GCA_036561645.1 Solirubrobacteraceae bacterium | reverse complement strand
CGAGCCGCTCGACATGCGTCCCCCCGCACGGAAAGCTCGCCACTCCCTGCGCCAGCTCGCAGCTCCACACGCGGCGCTCGTCCAGCGCACTCACCCCGGGGGTCACCGAAACCCGCGGCCGCGATGCCAGCCACGCACCGGCGATCTGCTCGACCCGTTGCGCCAGGGCGGCCGGGTCATCCAACGCCGCGGCGGAGAAGCCGGCCTTGCGCAGGTGCTTGCCAACCCGGTAGGTGTCGAGCGACCCGTCCTCGCCGATCACGCTCGATCGGATCGCCAGCTTGTCGAAGTCCGGATTGCCGAGCGAGTCGGACGCGCCCGGATCCTTGCGCCAGGCGTCCGCGAGCGCCGCGTTCAGCGCAAGGCTCACGAGGTGGCACAGGGAGTGGCTGCGCGAGAGGGCCTGCCGATAGCCCTCGTCGACCCGCAGCGTGACCGCCGTGCCGACCGCCACGGGCAGGTCGGCGGGACCGCGGTGCACCACACAGCGGAGCGCTTCCGCCGTCGGCTCGGGCGGCCCGATCTGGAGCCGCTCATCGCTTAGATAGCCCTCGAAGCACTCGATCGCGAACGACCGCCCCGCACCCTCGAGCGTGCACCGGTCGGCCGGCTGATCGGGCCAGCGCGGGCTCTCCGGGTGGCAGGGGGTGCGCGCCACCGCGAACAGCGTCCGGTCCGCGACCGGCGCCACCGCGACGACGGTCGTGTGCTCGAGGGTGCTTCCCCCGGGATATGTGACGAGCAGATCCGGCACTTGGCCTCGGCAGCCGAATCTATGCGTACACGGCTTCGATTAACGGCACTGTCTCCGATTGTTTGACTTTGCGCAGGTCCGCGCCCTATCGTCGCTGCCTTGCCCAGCGAGACTCCCATCGAGGCGGCGCGAGCGAGCGGCGCACGCTCCGGCGCGCGAGTGCGCGCAGCGCCCCCGCCCCCGCCCCTGCAGACCCCGACCAACCGCGAAGCGATCGTGATGGGCGAGCGCCGCGCGAAGGTGGCACGGCTGCGCGCCGCGGGCGTGGACCCCTACCCCCACGACTTCCCCGACCGCACGCCGATCGCCGACGTGCTCGCCGCCCACGACCCGGCGACGCTTCAGGCCGGAGAACACCCGCGGCTGCGCCACCGCATCGCCGGGCGCGTGATCGCCCACCGCGGCCACGGCCGCACCATCTTCCTGGACATCCGCGACACCACCGGTCAGATCCAGACCGTGGCGCGCCGGGACGCGCTGTCAGAGCCCCTCTTCCAGAGCGTGCTAGCCCTGGACACGGGCGACCTCGTCGGCATCGACGGCTGCGTATACCTCACCCGCAACGGGCAGCTGTCGCTCGCCGTCGAGCGGTGCACGCTGCTGGCAAAGGCCCTGCGGCCCCCCGCCGCCAAGCACCACGGCCTCGAGGACCTCGAGACGCGCTACCGCCGCCGCGAGCTCGACCTGATCGCCAACCAGTCCACGCGCGAGCTGTTCCTCGCCCGCGCGCGCACGATCGCCGCGTTGCGCGACTGGATGAACGAGCACGGCTTCGTCGAGATCGAAACGCCGGTGCTGCAGACGCTCGCCGGGGGCGCCAACGCGCGCCCGTTCGTGACCCACCACAACGCGCTCGACCGCGAGCTGTCGCTGACGATCTCCGGCGAATTCCATCTCAAGCGCTGCGTCGTCGGCGGCCTGGAGCGCGTGTACATGCTCGACAAGTGCTTTCGCAACGAGGGCATCTCGCACAAGCACAGCCCGGAGTTCACGCTGCTGGAGTGGGAGATGGCCTACGCCGACTACCGCGACGTGTACTCCTACATGGAGGAGATGATCGCGGGCGTCGCGCGCCGCGTGCTCGGCACCACGATCGTCGCGCAGCACGACGGCGTGCAGCTCGACCTCACGCCGCCGCTGCCGCGCATCTCGGTGCGCGACGCGATCCTGGCGCACGTCGGCGTGGACATCGACAGCGCGGAGCGCGCCGAGCTGATCGAGCCGCTGAGTGGCCGCGGATCGGCGGGCGCGGGCGGACCTGAGGGAGCGCACGGGCGGGCGGAGGGGGTGCCCGAGCACGCGACGTGGGGACAGATCGTCGAGGCTCTGTACTCCAAGCTGGTGGAGCCCCAGATCGTGCAGCCGACCATCTTCTACGACTTCCCGGTGGAGTTTCACCCGGTCGTCAAGCGCCACCGCGAGCGACCGGAGCTGATCGAGCACTTCGAGCTCGTGATGCGCGGGATCGAGGTGGGCAGCGGCTCGAGCGAGCTCAACGACCCGGACGAGCAGCGCACGCGTTTCATCGAACAGCGCAACCGTCGTCCGCTCGACGAGGGCGAGGAGCCCTATCCCGCTGACGAGGAGTTCGTGCGCGCGATGGAGCACGGTATGCCGCCGCTGGGGGGAGCCGGAATCGGCGTGGACCGCCTGCTGGCGATCCTCACCGGGCGCGAGACGCTGCGCGAGGTGATCCCCTTCCCCACGCTGCGCGACGCGCGGTGAGCACCGCCTCGCAGATCGACGGCGCCACGGCGGCGCGGCTCGGCGCGCTGCTCGTGCAGACGCGCTTTGCCGAGCGCGTGGAAGCGGCGCGCGGCGGCGGCTTTGCGACTTACGAGCCCTGGCCGCCGGCGCGCGACGACGGCGCGGGGGACCTCGGCGCGGCGCTGTGGCGCCTGACCCACCGCGGCATTCTCGAACGCGAGCGTTTCGACGAGCGCCTGTGGAGCGATCTGTGCGCACTCGGACTGGTGGAGGACTCGGGCGCGCTCGGACGCTGGGAGCTGACCGCCCATCGCGGCCTGATCGCCGCCCGCGACCGCCCGCGCGAGTCCCTCCGCGGCGGCGTGCACATCGGCGAGGACTCGCTGCGCTTCGCCGAGGCGATCCTCGCCCTCGCGCCGCGCGGCGTCACACTCGACGTCGGCTGCGGCTCGGGCATCTCAAGCTGCGCGCTCGGACGCACCTGCGAGCAGGTGCACGCGATCGACGTCGTCGAGGCGTGCCTCGACGCGACGGGCCTGTCGATGGGCCTGAACGGCATGGGTTCGAAGGTACGGGTGAGCCACGCGCTGCTCGACGCGTACGAGCCGCCGCTGCGCTTTGACTGCGCGGTCGGCAACCTGCCCGGCGTACCCGTGCCGCCGGGCCTGTCCTACCCGCCGGACGGGGCCGGCGGCGAGGACGGGCTGGAGCTGATGCGCCTCTTCCTGGAGCGCTGCGAAAGCTGGACGAGCGCGGAGGGAGTCGTCGCGATGCGCTTTCAGAGCTTGGGCGACGCGCGCGGGCCGCTGCTGCTCGACGAGCTGGACGAGCTCGCCCCGCGCGCCGGCTGGGACATCTCCGTGTTTACGGAGAGCCGCATCCCCGCGGCCGTGAGGGCCGCTCTGACGGCGCACCATGCGCTGCCCGTCAATCCGGGGGTCGAGCCGCGGCAGATGCTCGCGCGCGCCGACGCGCACCTCGCGGACATGGGATACGGCGAGTACTACGCCTCGACCCTCCTCGCGCGGCCGGGGGCCGGCTCGCTGACCCATGTCGACCTCTCCGGCTCAAGCCTCGTGGGGCGCGCACTGCGCGTGGCCCCTCGCGCGCCGCGCGCACGCGAGATCGCGAGGACCGCCGTCCCCGCCTACTACGGCCGCGCGCACGACCTTCCGGACAGCTTCTGGGAAATGGGCTCGATGGCGTTCGTCTACGAGCCGGTCGTGCGCCTGGCGAGCGTCCTCGATTGCCTGACGACCCCCGCGAGCGTCCCCGAGCTGGTGGACCGAGTCTTCGCGACGGAGGTGACGCTCGACCCGATCCGCGCGCGCTTTCTGCAGGTGACGGTCGAGTTGCTGGCGCGGTGCCTGTGCGAGGCGGGCGTGCTCGTCGCGCTCGACGCCTGAGGGCACCAGTTGCCTGCGCCGGCGGCGCCCATTCCCAACGACCTCAGGCGCGCAGTTGCAGCGCCGCCAGCAGGCGCATCGCGAGCGGCTGCTCGCCGGTGATCCGCAGCGCACCGGTATCGCCCTCGGGGCCGAGCGCTTGGATCCAGGCGCTCGGCTGGCCGACGATGCGCGTCCAGGCCAGCATTGCGCCGCGCTCGACCGGCTCGATCCTGTCGCCGGCGATGTCGAAGACGTGACATTCGGACCCTTTCGGGAGCTCGACGACCATTTCGACCACGCCTTCGGGTAGACCGACCCGCTCCACAAGCGCCGGCAGCAGACGCAGCAGCGCGCCAATGTCGATGCGCTCGCTCGGCTGCGGGTCCGACCACATGTGAGACATCCCCCAGCGCGCGAGCGCCGTGACAATCGGCAGCAGCGCTTCGCCCTTGGCCCCAAGTCGATATTCCACCCGGGGCGGCAGCTCCCTGAAACGTTGTCGTACGACCAGCTCCTGCTCCACCATCATTTGCAGGTGGCGGTTGAGCACGCCGGTGCTGATCCCCGGCAGGTGGGCGCGCAGCGCGCTCAGGCGCTGGGGACTTCCGGCGAGCGCCAGGACGATCAACAGCGTCCACTGATGGCCAGTGGCGGCGAGCGCTCTGGCCAACGGTGTCCACTGACGGTTTTCTCGCGGCAGCGGCTGCGCCTCCGGCGGGCGTTCACTATGCGGTTCCATAACAGGCCCCCCTGTGGTCTGTTCCAGCCGCAGAAGCCAGCGTACTGATTCCCCATACGGGGCGAGAGCCTCACCCCGGTATCCTTGGAAGTTCGCCGGCATACTGAAACTGTCCTGAGAATAAATAGATGATGTTCGGGTTAATGAATGTGCCCAGCTGGCTCCTCAGCTGTACTCAGCGGCGATCGTGCGCCCGTTTCCCGGACGCGCGTAGCGCGTGCGCACAAGATCGCGCACGGCAAAACTGCGAATGATGAACCTGTCGTTTCCATCGAAATTAGGAGTGAAGGGGGAGCGCCCGTGGACGGCGCGAACGTTGTCCAGGAGCAGAATCTGTCCCGGTTTGAGAGTGTGCGAGCAGCGGTGGGTGTGGTAGATGTGGACGATGCGGTCGATCATCGCCTGCGCCTCCTCGGTGAGGCCACGCATCAGGTCCTGGTCGAAAACGAACGTCGGATCGTCCTCGGCTCCGGCGATGATCGCCAGCGGCCCGCGTTCGTCGCCTTCGATGAACTCGTGGCCTCCCTGGCAGAACGAGCCGTCGACACCCGTCATCCACAGCGGCTCGCGCAGAAGTTTGCGCTCGAACGTCCCCAGCTGCGCGAGCAGCACGTGCGCCGGCAGCACATAGGTCTGCGCGTCGGGATGCCCGCGCAGGCACGCGAGGCTGAGCACGTCGGGCTTGAGGCTCGAGAACGCCTGCTCGGTGTGCAGCTCCAGCTCCACGCGCGAGCCGAGGCTCGTCTGGCTCTGCGCCAGCGCGCGGTTGGGAACCATGTCCTGGTAGAGGCGGCCGTGGCCCTCGGCCTGGTAGGCAACCATCTCGCCGCACGCGTGGTTGACGATCGCCTGCACGCGCGCGAGCAGCGTGCGCTCGCCCAGGTGGCTGCGATTGTCCGCAGGCGTGGGGGGCGGTTTCTCCAGCGGCAGCGTCTGGATCAGCAAGGTTCCCGTCTCGGTGCCCAGGCGCGCGAAGTCGGCGAGCAGATCGGCTACACGGTCGGGCATCCGCCGCGCGGCGCGGCGCGCCTGGCGGCAGAACAGATCGGGAGCATCGCTGGGCGAGACGCTGAGCTCGCCGGCGAGCACGAGCAGCCGCTCGCACTCGGCGGGCGTAAGCTCGATGACCGCGGGAGCCCGGTCGTAGGCGGGGGCGGGCGAGGGCGGGGCGGCGCTGAGCGTTGAGTCCATAAGCGGCATTTCGGGCATAGTCGGATTTTTCGTACGCATCTAGTTTTAGGGATGCGTCCACTGCGATCAACGCGCGCGCCCCAATCGCCCTCACGGCGCGCTAGCCTCGATGCCCGATGTCTCTCTCTGCCTTCGCTCCGCGCGTGCGCGAGTGGTTCCAGTCCGCCTTCGCCGAGCCGACGGCGGCGCAGAAGCTGGCGTGGCCGGCGATCGCGAGCGGCGAGCACGTGCTGCTTTCGGCGCCGACGGGCTCGGGCAAGACGCTGGCCGCGTTCCTGTGGGCGCTGGACCGGCTGAGCGCCCAGGGAGATGGAGCGCTCTCCGCGAGCGCCCACGGAGACGAGGCGGCTCCGACGGGTCCCCATGTCGACGGAACCCTCGGCGGCGCACGGCTCACGCGACTGGTGTACGTCTCGCCGCTGAAGGCTCTGTCCTACGACATCGAGCGCAACCTGCGCGCGCCGCTGCGGGGGATCGGAGCGGACCTGCGGGTCGGGGTCCGTACCGGCGACACGCCCCAGCGCGAGCGCGCGGCGATGCTGCGCAACCCGCCGGACATCCTGATCACCACGCCCGAGTCGCTGTACCTGCTGCTGACCTCGCGCGCGCGGGAGACGCTGCGCGACGTGCAGGCGGTGATCGTCGACGAGATCCACGCGGTCGCCGCGACCAAGCGCGGCGCGCACCTCGCGCTGACGCTTGAGCGCCTGGACGCGCTCGCCGGCGCCGGCGGGGAGCGCGAGATCCAGCGGATCGGCCTGTCGGCGACGCAGAACCCGTTGGAGGAGGTCGCCCGCTTCCTGGTGGGTCCGCAACGGCGGTGCCGCATACTCGACGCCGGGATGCGCAAGCCGCTGGATCTGCGGATCCACGTGCCGGTCGAGTCGCTGGCGCAGCCAGGAGCCGCTCGCGGACGCGATCCACTGGAGCCTGCGGCGGCGCCGTCCGGCGAGTCGGCGCGGGGCTCGATCTGGCCGGCGATGTACCCCGAGCTGTTGAAGCTGATTCGCGCGCACCGCTCGACGATCCTGTTCGTCAACAGCCGCCGCGGCGCCGAGCGCCTGGCGCTGCGCCTGAACGAGCTGGCCGGCGAGGATGAGACGGCGCCCGCCGCGGGCGAGGCGGGCGAGCGGCTCAAGGCGGCCGGAGAGGGAGCGGGGGCCATCGCCCGCGCCCACCACGGCTCCCTCGCGCGCGAGGAGCGCACGGTCGTCGAGGAGCTGCTGAAGGCGGGGGAGATCCCGTGCATCGTGGCGACTTCCAGCCTCGAGCTCGGGATCGACATGGGCGCCGTGGACCTCGTCCTGCAGGTCGAGTCGCCGAAGTCCGTGGCGGCCGGACTGCAGCGCATCGGCCGCGCCGGGCACAACGTCGGCGAGGTGTCCAAGGGGAGGATCTTCCCGAAGTTCCGCGGCGACCTGCTGGAGTGCGCGGTGCTCGTGCGGCGAATGCACGAAGGCGCGATCGAGCCGACGGTCGTGCCGCGCAATCCGCTCGACGTGCTCGCCCAGCAGATCGTGGCTATGGCGGCGGCGGAGGAGGAGGACGCGGGGCTCTCCGTCGAGCAGCTGTACGCGCGCGTGACGCGCACGTACTCCTACGCCGAGCTTTCGCGCGCGCAGCTGGAGAACGTGCTCGACATGCTCGACGGGCGCTACCCCTCCAGCGAGTTCGCGGAGCTGCGCCCGCGGATCGTGTGGGATCGGCTGGCGGGCACGATCCGCGCGCGCCAGGGGGCGGGGCGCCTGGCGATCGTCAACGCCGGCACGATCCCCGACCGCGGCCTGTATCTGGTCACGCTGCCGGACGGGCGGCGGGTCGGCGAGCTCGACGAGGAGATGGTCTACGAGGCACGGCCCGGGCAGGTCTTCCTGCTCGGCGCGTCGAGCTGGCGGATCGAGGAGATCGGACGCGACCGCGTGGTCGTGACGCCGGCGCCGGGGGCGCCCGGCGCCGTGCCGTTCTGGAAGGGCGACGGCCTCGGGCGGCCCAAGGAGCTCGGCGCGGCGATCGGCGCGTTCTCGCGCTGGGCGGTGGATCAGAGCGCGCAGACGCTTCAGCGCGAGTACGACCTCGATCCGCTGGCCGCGCGCAACCTGCTCGACTACCTGCGCGAGCAGCAGGCGGCCACGCGCGTGGTGCCGAGCGACCGCACGATCGTGCTCGAGCGCTTTCGCGACGAGATCGGCGACTGGCGGCTGTGCGTGCTCTCCCCCTACGGTGGCCGCATCCACACCGCGTGGGGTCTCGCGATCGCCGCGCGTGTTCGCGACACGCTGGGACTGGAGTGCGACGCGATCTCCGGCGACGACGGGATCGTCGTGCACCTGCCCGACGCCGACGATCTGGAGAGCATGGATCTCGCCGAGCTTGTGCTGATCGACCCGGAGGAGCTGGAGGACGCCGTCGTCGCCGAGCTGTCCTCGACGGCGCTGTTCGGCGCGCGCTTTCGCGAGGCGGCGGCCCGCGCGCTGCTGATTCCGCGCGCCTATCCCGGCAAGCGCACGCCGCTGTGGCAGCAGCGGCTGAAGTCCCAGACGCTGCTGGAGGTCGCGCGGCGCTACGGAGAGTTTCCAATCGTGCTCGAGACCTACCGCGAGTGCCTGCGGGACGTGCTCGACCTGCCGGGTCTACGCGAGCTGCTCGCCGGGCTTGCGCGCCGCGAGCTGAGCCTGGTGGAGGTGCAGACCGACACAGCGTC
Source organism: Solirubrobacteraceae bacterium (assembly GCA_036561645.1). Lineage (GTDB taxonomy): Bacteria > Actinomycetota > Thermoleophilia > Solirubrobacterales > Solirubrobacteraceae > Palsa-744. The sequence continues at coordinate 18,291 of DATBOY010000054.1, read as the reverse complement.
TCCGTTTGCGTCCTCGCTGCTGTTCGACTACGTCGCGACGTACATGTACGAGGGCGATACGCCGAACGCCGAGCGCCGCGCGGCGGCGCTGTCGCTCGATCGCGACCTGCTGCGCGAGCTGCTGGGGCAGGAGGAGCTGCGCGATCTGATCGACGCCGGTGCGCTTGAGCGCCTGGAGGAGGATCTGCAGCTGCTGAGCGCACAGCTGCTGCTCGCCACGCGCGACGAACTGCACGACGCGCTGCGCCGCCTCGGCGATCTGACGCCGGCGGAGATCGCGCAGCGCGTGCTCGGCGGCGTTGACGGCGCCGCGCTGCTCGCGGGCCTGGAGGGCGAACGCCGCGCGGTGCGTCTGCGTATCGGTTGCGAGCCGCGCGCGATCGACGCGGCCGACGCCGGCCTGTATCGCGACGCGCTCGGCGCGATGCCGCCCGGCGGGCTGCCGCAGGCGTTTCTGGAGGAGGTGCCCGACGCGCTCGCAGCCCTGCTGCGCCGCTACGCGGCCACGCACGGACCGTTTACGACGGTCCAGATCGCGGCCCGCTACGGCGTCGGCGTCGGCGCGCTTGAGCCGGCGCTGCGCGAGCTGGAGCGCGCGGGGACGATCGTGCGCGGCGAGCTGCGCCCCGGTGGCAGCGAGCGCGAGTGGTGCGACGCCGGCGTGCTGCGCCGCCTGCGCCGAGCCTCCCTGGCGGCCTTGCGCAAGGAGATCGAGCCGTCCGAGCGCCGCGCCTTCGCCGCGTTCCTGCCGGCGTGGCACGGCATCGACGGGCACCGCTCCGGCGCGGGCGCGGACGGAGTCGCGCGCCTGCGCGAGCAGCTCGTGCCGCTGCAGGGTCTCGCGCTGCCGGCGCAGACGTGGGAGCAGGACGTCCTGCCGCGGCGCCTGGGTACGTACTCGCCCGCCTGGATGGACGCCCTCTGCGCCAGCGGCGAGCTGGTCTGGGTCGGCGCCGGCGCGCGCGGGCGCCACAGCGGCAGGGTCGCGCTCCTGTTCCGCGAGGACGCGGCGCTGCTCGGTCCGCCGTGGAGCGCCCGGCCGCCCGTCCCGCCCGCCGAGGACGCGCACGAGCTCGTGCGTGCGCGGCTCGCCGGCGGCGCCTGCTTCTTCACGGACCTGCTCGTCGACGTCGAGATCGAGCCACAGGCGCTGCAGGAGGCGCTGTGGGATCTCGTGTGGGCGGGCGAGGTGAGCAATGACGCCTTCGCGCCGCTGCGCGCGCCGCGCCTGACGCTCGCCCAGAGCGCTCTGCGAGCGCGTCGCTCCGGACGGCGTTTCTCTGGGCGCCGGGGCGGCGCCCAGGCAAGTCCGCCCGGGCGCTGGTCGCTGACGGCGCCGCTGTTCCTCGCGGCGGGCGCGACGGGCGCCGGCGACCCCTCGCTGCGCCGCCGCGCGATCGCCGAGCTGCTGCTGGAGCGTCACGGGATCCTCACCCGCGAGCTGGTGCTGGCCGAGGGCGTGCCGGGCGGCTTCGCCGCGATCTACCCGGAGCTGTGCCGCCTGGAGACGCTCGGCGTCGCGACGCGCGGCTACTTCGTCGAGGGCCTCGGCGGCGCCCAGTTCGCGCTTCCCGGCGCGGTCGAGCGTCTGCGTGCGCAGCGACCGGAGGCGACGGCTGCGCTCGTGCTCGCGGCGAACGACCCGGCGCAGCCGTATGGCGCCGCGCTGCCGTGGCCGGGGCGCGCCGCGGAGCGCCCCGCTGAGGACCGCCACGCGGAGCGCCGCCCTGCAAACCGCCCCGCGGGGGGCCACGTAGCGGACGACCGGCCCGCAGAGGACCGCCCCGCGAGCGAGAGCAGCCTCGCGCGCGGCAGGCGGTCGCGGGGCGGGCGGAGCGCCGACTCCTACGTCGTGCTGGTGGGCGCCGAGCCGGTGCTCTACCTGGAGCGCGGCGGCAGGGCGCTGCAGACGTTCGCCGCGGCCGGAGATCCGCGCGTCGCGACCGCGCTGCGGGCGCTGGCCGAGCAGGCGCGCGCGGGAAGCCCGCGGCGGATCGCGCTGGAGCGCGTGGACGGCGAGCCGGTGCTCGGCAGCCGTTGGGAGACGGCGCTGATCGAGGTCGGCTTCCGCGCCGGCCCGCGCCGGCTCACGCTCAGCGGCTGAGGCGGCCCGCCATCTGGACGGCAAAGAAGTAGCGCCCAAGGCCCGGTCCGGGCGCCGTCAAAGAAGTCGCTCCAAAGGCCCGGTGCGCGCGTCGGCAAAGAAGTCGCGCCCAAGGCTCGTTACTACCTGCAAATGCCGCTATTTAGGCCGGCCCTAGAAACAGTGGTGGCAACCAGTGGGCCAATTCGCCTTAAATAAACTTGCGAACGAGAAGGGTTTCTGATTGGATGCTCGAATCGTGGGGATGAGTGGAACAGGGTCGGACGTGCGCGCGATGTACCGCCGCCTGCCGCACGGACCGCACGGGATGCGCCGCGAGGAGGTCGCCCGCCATCAGCGCACGCGGCTGTACGGCGCGATGACGGAGGCCGTGTACAAGTGGGGCTACCCCGCTACGACCGTGGCGCACGTGATCGCGCTGGCGGGCGTCTCGCGCCGCGCCTTCTACGAACAGTTCGCCAACAAGGAGGAGTGCTTCCTGGCGACCTTCGACATCTCCGTGGCGCGCGCGAAGAAGCGGATGCTCGACGCGTGGCTGACCGACCGCGGCTGGGCCAACCGCCTGCACCGCTCCTGCCAGGCGTTCGTCGAAGACGCCACCGAGAACGCCAAGAGCGCACGCCTGGTGCTCGTCGACGCGCTCGGGATCGGTCCGCACGCCCGCGAACGCCAGCTGCTGGCCACAAGCGCCTTCGAACGCGTCGTCGCCGGCGGTTTCGGCGTCGCCCCGGACGGGATCCGGCTGCCGCCGCTGGCGCCCCGCGCGATCGTCGGCGGCGGACGCTACGTGATCTTCGCGCGGCTGCGCGACGGACGCGCGCCGGAGCTGGCCGGGCTGACCGACGAACTGCTCGACTGGGTGAGCGCCTACCGCTCCTCCGCGGCGGCCCGCCTGGCGACCTCGGGCTCCCCCAACCCGCCCCACGTGCCCGTCGCGCCCGCGCGCTTTCTCTCCGGCGACGACAAGCGCTCGCGCACGCTCGGCGCCGTCGTGCACCTGACCTTCGACGAGGGCTTTCGCGAACTCACCGATCCGCAGATCGCGCAGTTCGCCGGCATGTCCACCGAAGCGTTCCACAAGCAGTTCCCGACCAAGGAGCAGTGCTTCCTCGCGGCGTTCGACGAGTTCGCCGAGGAGGTGCTCGAGACGATGATCGCGGCCACGGAGCCGGCCAGCTCGTGGCCGGAGGCGGTGTATCTCGCGATCAGAGGCGCCGTCGAGTACATGGTCGCCCACCCCGGACTCGTGCGGATGGCGTTCATCGACATCTACGACGTCGGCCCGATGATGGTCGACCGACTCGCCGCCGCGCTCGAGCGCTTCGCCAAGCTGTTGGCCGAGAACTCCCCGGAGCCGCGCCGCGCGCCGCTGCTCTGTGCCGAGGCCGTCACCGGCGCGGTTTGGGCCGTGATGGGCAGCTACGCCGTGCGCAACCGCCTGCGCTACCTACCCTGCCTGATCGACCACCTCAGCTTCCTCGTGCTGGCGCCCTATCTCGGCCCCAAGCCCGCGATCGAAGCGATCGACAGCGCCAGGCGACTCACCGCGAAGTCCGCGGTCGCCCTCGTGCGCGTCTGAAGCTCCTATCGTTGGGCCATGTCCCAGCTGAGCTCCCCGCGGCGCGTGGGGCACAAGGGCGCCGCCCACATAGCGCCGGGCAATACGCCCGCCAGCTTCGAGGCGGCCGTGCGTACGGGGGTCGACATGATCGAGTTCGACGTCCTCAGCGAGCGCCCGGACGGCAGCGGGCGTCTGCTGCTCGCACACGACTACCAGGCCATGCGCGAAGGCGAGCCGCTGACGCTGCTGGAGGGCCTGGAGCATCTCGCCGGCGAGGCGTACGCCGGGATCGAACTCGATGTCGACGTCAAGCTGCCCGGCTACGGCGATCGCGTCGTCGCCGCGCTGCGCGACACCGGCCTGATCGAGCGTTCGCTCGTGAGCAGCATGTACCCGGAGGATCTGGATGCGATGCGCGCGCTGGAACCCGCGCTGCGCGTCGGCCTGTCGGTGCCGCGCGCACGGCGCGATTACACCGCCGGTGTGTTCACGGCGCTGCCGGCGCTCGCGATCCTCAAGGGCTACCGGGCGCTGCTGCCGCGGCGCGCACAGTCGGCGCTGCGCAGCGGACGCTTCGACGCGATCATGGCCCACTGGCGCGTGGTCACCCCGGCGCTCGTACGCGCCGTCGCGCGCGGCGGCGGCGAGCTCTACGTGTGGACCGTCGACGACGCCGCGCTGATGGGCAAACTGACGGCGCTAGGGGTCGACGGGATCATCACCAACGACCCGCGACTGTTCGCCGGGTGAGATTCGGGCCGCGCCCGGCTCCCACATCCCTCGGGGCCGCGCCCGGCTCCCAAATCCTTCAGGCCGCGCCCGGCTCCCACACCCCTCGGGCCGGACCGAACTCCTCTGCCCTCAGGCCGCGACGGGCTCGCGCATCTCCTGCGACTGCACCCCACCGTAGGCGAGCGCCGAGGGGATGCGCCGCAGACTGCCGTGCAACTGCCCCAGCACCTGCGCGGCGGGCGTCCGCGCCGGCCAGCCGTAGCGTTCCAAAAAGCTCGCGCACGGCTCGGCTTTGGTCGGTTCGAGCACCGTCTCGGCCATCTCCCTGGCGAGGCTGCGCAAGCCCTCTTCCAGGGTCTCCATCTCCCACCCCACGCGACCGTCCTCGCGCAGCTCCATGAAGCCGTTGAGGAGCAGATAGCTCAGCTCGACGTACGCCGCGCCCGCGTCCCCGTAGAGCTGCGGGCCGCGGCGCAGGTAGTGCAGCAGCTCGGCCAAGAACACGTCTGTCACGTCCACGTTGGACAGACCCGTCTGCGCCAGCCACGCCGGCGTCAGTGCGAGCAGCAGACCGAAGATGTCGGAGACCGCCTCCTGCATCATCATGAACGGCTCGTGGCCCAGAGCGTCGTGCCAGCTGGGGTAGTCCGTGCTCGGCAGCGTCGCCGTGTGGCCGATGTCGTGGCCGCGGAACCACGCCAGCAGCGCCGCCTCCACCGGCGCCTGCGGGTCGCGGCGAGGTCCGCTGAACAGCGCCTCGCCCAGCGGCCGGCTGATCACCTCGAAGCGGTCGCGGTAGGCGTTGCGGAACACGATCGTCTTGCGGCGCTGCCCCGGCTGCGCGGGCACGCCCTCGTCCTCGGGCAGGAAGTAGGCGAAGTGCTTCGGGTACGCGTTGGCCTCGCCTCCGCACGCCACCATGTCGGTCACGCGCATCGGGTAGGACTCATCCAGATGCAGCTGCGGCAGCGCGAGCGCCTCGCGCAGCTGACGCGCGGCCTCGCCCAGGTGCGCGTCGAGGCTCTGCACGAGCGCGTCATAGCGCGGGCAGGCCGCGGCAGCGACGACCGTGTGCAGCGGCTTCGGCGTCTTCAGCCGCCACGTGCACTGCGGCCCGCAGAGGACGGTCAGCGGCGCCAGCTCGTACAGCGCCCCCTCGCGGATCGCCGCCTCGGCGTGCGAGCCCCCCTCCAGGAAGGCACGGGCACGCATACGCACGATCGCCGCCGGCTCACCCGCCATCCCCGCGGCGATCTGCAGCAGCATCTCACCGGTTCGCTGCGCGAGCGCGTCGACCGCCTCGGCACTGAGTGGGGCGCCATCGCGGGCCTGCAGACTGCGCATGGCGTCGCCGACGGCGGCCAGCTCGCGCAGCTTGGGCTCCAGCGCCACCAGATCCTCGTCGAGCTGGGCTTCGAGCGGCACGTAGCGCACATTGTGCTGTTCCTGCTCGGGCCAGAACAGCGGACACGGTCGCCCGCCGGCGGGACCGGACGCGCCGCCAGCCGCCGGAAGGTGGGCTTCGCTGTATTTCACAGTCACCGGACCGTAGTCCGACCGCTCGAAGCCTTCAAGAAATCACAGGCAGGTGTGTCCGACTAACAGGCGACCCGCGGGAGGCCCGGGGCTCTACACGAGCGTGCAGGTGGCGACGCTGAACCCTTCGGGGTCCGCGCCGGCGAGGCTCTTGTGCCCGGCCGTCGTCGGACGGTCGGTCGTGTGCACGACGCGCGTTCCGCGCCGCCACTGGAAGCTGACGACGCCACGCAGCGCGAAGGCCGCCTTGCCGGGAGTCGGGGCGAATTCGAAGCTGCGCCCGCCCTGGCGCGCCGCCGCGGCGGTGCCGACCGCGAGGAAGCCCGAGTCGGCGCCGGGGAGATCGACCCACGTGCGCGTCGCGCCGCTCACGTGCAGGTACTGCACGCGGAAGCGCATGAACATCGCGTCGCGGGGGCGCCCGTCGCCCGGCATCGAGCCGCGGATGCCGAGCGTGTGCGGCTTGTCCTGGGCATTGCAGATGTTGAGCGTCGCCCACAGCTGCGGCGAGTGGTAGAGCGAGGGTCCGGAGGCGACCGAGGGTCCGGAGGCGACCGAGGGTCCGGAGGCAACCGAGGGTCCGGAGGCGACCGCGGCCGCGGAGGCGAGCGCCGACCCGAATGTGAGCGCCGCGGCGAGGTTCGCCAGCACCGGCAGCTTGAGCGCAGGCATGTCCTGACGATAGCGCCGCCGCGGGCGAGACGTGTGATATGCCTGCACTGTGGCGATGCCGAGCTCAGCTGAGGTGGTGGAGCTGCTGGCACGCGTGCCGGCGTTCTCGACGCTGACGGCGCAGGACCTGGAGCAGATCGCGCGACTGGCGGTGCCGCGCGGCTTCGAGCCCGGCCAGGTCGTGTTCCGCGAGGGCGACTCCAGCGACACGTGCTACGTCGTGCGCGACGGCCACGCGCGCGCCGTGCGCGCGCACGGCGACGGGCGCACGATCACGCTCGCCACGTTCGGCCCGGGCGACATCTTCGGCGAGCTGGCGATGTTCGAGGACGAGCGCCGTTCCGCCACGGTCGAAGCGATCGAGGAGCTCGGCGTCGTCGCCGTGCTCGGCCCGGACATGCGCCGGCTGATGTCCGAGCACCCGCAGATCGCGATGCGCCTGGTGATCGCGCTCGGCAGACGCCTGCGCGAGAGTAACGAGCGCCTCTCGCGCCAGTCCTTTCAGAGCGTGCAGAGCCGCGTGGCCTCGGCGCTCTCGGGACTCGTCGCGCAGGCGATCGCCGAGGGCGCGACCGCACGCGAGGTGCAGGTGATCGCCACGCAGGCGGACCTCGCACAGCTGGCCGGCTCCTCGCGCGAGTCGGCCAGCCGCTTTCTCGCCGTCCTGGAGCGCGCCGGTGTGATCTCCCAGGGGCGCGGACGCCTCGTCGTGCACGATCCCGAGGCGCTCGGGGCGTATGTCTTCTGAAGGCCGGCGCGCGGCCCCGAGCGGGCGTCCGGCGGAGACCTCCGCCGGCGGCGTCGTCGTGCGCGACGGACAGCTCGTCGTGATCGTTCCCACCCGCCGGGCCGCCGACGGCTCGCGCGTGCTGTGCCTGCCCAAGGGCCACATCGACCCCGGCGAGACCCCCGAACAGGCGGCCGCGCGGGAGGTGCGCGAGGAGGCCGGCGTGCACGGGGAGCTGCTCGCCGAGCTGGGCGAGGTTCGCTACTGGTACCGGCGCGAGGGGCGCGCTATCCCCAAGTCCGTCGTCTTCTTCCTGTTCCAGTACGTATCCGGCGATCCCGCCGACCACGACGACGAGGTCGAGCGGGCGCAGTGGATGAGCCTGCGCGAGGCGGAGGAAGCGCTCAGCTACCCCGGCGAGCGCGAGGTGGTGCAGCGGGCGCGCGCCGCGCTGGCCCGATAGCCTGCGCGGTTGTGCAGGTGCTGAACTTCTACTCGACGATCTTCGCCGACGAGCTCAAGCGGGGCCGCAAGACCGCGACGATCCGGCTCGGGGACAAGTCCGCCAAGTACCGCAAGAACCAGCTCGTGCTGGTGACGATCGGCTACCAGCACTCGCCGCGCGAGAAGATCTTCGAGGCGGTCATCGACCAGGTCGAGGTGATGCGCCTCGGTGAGCTCTCGCCGCGAGACATAAAGCACGACAACCCTGAGTTTCGCCGCCACGAGGAGCTGATCCACTTCCTTGAGCAGATCTACGGTCGCACCGTGTCCTCGGAGGACACGGTCACGGTCGTGCGCTTCTCGCAGATCCTCGAGAAGCCGACGGGCATGACCGAGGCGATGAAGGGCTTCGGCGGCGCGCAGAACTGAGATCCGACCGCGTGCCGCGGCGAAACCGGCCACGCGCAACTCAGAATCTTTGCCGGCACCGCCCACCCGGAGCGGGAATTGTGACCATTTGGCGCTCGGCAGGGCAGATTGTCGCCATTTGCCCTTGACGCTGGGCAGGAATTTTATATATTGGTCTGCGTTGGCACTCCCTAGGATGGAGTGCCAAGGGCGACCCGAGTTCCCCATGCGGCCGGGCGCCGACCGACGTAGCTCTCTATCAGCGGAGGTTCTTTCGACATGAAGCTAAAGCCCCTGGGCGATCGTCTGATCGTGCGGGCGATCGAGGAGGAGGAGACCACAGCAAGCGGCCTCGTCCTGCCCGATACAGCCAAGGAGAAGCCGCAGAAGGGCAAGGTTCTCGCCGCCGGCGAGGGCAGGCTCGACGACGACGGCAAGCGTATCCCGCTCGACGTGAAGGAGGGCGACGAGGTCCTCTACAGCAAGTACGGCGGGACCGAGATCAAGGTCGACGGGGAGGATCTGCTCGTGTTGCGCGAGTCCGACGTCCTCGCCAAGGTCCTCTAAGGAGATCTGACAGAAATGGCTCACAAGGAACTGAAGTACGGCTCAGAGGCGCGCAAGTCGCTGGAGGCGGGCGTCGACGCGGTCGCCAACGCCGTCAAGGTCACACTCGGCCCGAAGGGCCGCTACGTGGTGCTGGACAAGAAGTTCGGCGCCCCCACGATCACCAACGACGGCGTCACGATCGCGCGCGAGATCGAGGTCGAGGACGTCTTCGAGAACCAGGGCGCACAGCTCGTGCGCGAGGTGGCAACCGCCACCAACGACGTCGCCGGCGACGGCACCACGACGGCGACCGTGCTCGCGCAGGCGATCGTCCGCCAGGGTCTGAAGAACGTCGCGGCGGGCGCCAATCCGCTGGCGCTCAAGCGCGGCATCGAGCGCGCCGTCGAGGAGGTCGTCAAGAACATCGCCTCGCAGTCCAAGGAGGTCTCCGGGAAGGACCAGATCGCCCGCGTGGCGACGATCTCCGCCGGCGACGAAGAGATCGGCGACGTGATCGCCGACGCAATCGAGAAGGTCGGCAAGGACGGCGTCGTCAACGTCGAGGAGGGTCAGACGTTCGGCATGGACCTCGAATTCACCGAGGGCATGCAGTTCGACAAGGGCTACATCTCGCCGTACATGGTCACCGACCAGGACCGCATGGAGGCCGTGCTCGAGGACCCCTACATCCTCATCGCCAACCAGAAGATCGGCTCCGTGCGTGACGTGCTGCCGGTGCTCGAGGCCGTGATCCAGAGCGGCAAGCCGCTGCTGATCATCGCCGAGGACGTCGAGGGCGAGTCGCTCGCGACGCTCGTCGTCAACAAGCTGCGCGGGACGTTCACCGGCGTGGCCGTGAAGGCTCCCGGCTTCGGCGACCGCCGCAAGCGGATGCTCGAGGACATCGGCATCCTCACGGGCGGCGAGGTGATCACCGAGGAGCTCGGGCTGAAGCTGGAGAACACCCAGGTCTCCCAGCTCGGCAAGGCGCGCCGCGTGGTGGTCGGCAAGGACGCGACGACGATCGTCGACGGCTCCGGCGACGCCGAGGCGATCAAGGGCCGCATCAACCAGATCAAGGCCGAAGTCGAGAACACCGACTCGGACTTCGACCGCGAGAAGCTCCAGGAGCGCCTGGCCAAGCTCTCCGGCGGCGTCGCCGTCGTGAAGGTCGGCGCGGCCACGGAGACGGAGATGAAGGAGAAGAAGCACCGCGTCGAGGACGCCCTGCAGGCCACGCGGGCGGCACTCGAGGAGGGCATCGTGCCCGGCGGCGGCGTGGCGTTGCTGCAGGCCTCGGCCGCCGTGTCGGTGGACGGCGAGATCGAGGACGACGAGAAGACGGGCGCGCGCATCGTGTTGCGCTCGCTGGAGGAGCCGCTGCGCCAGATCGCCGAGAACGCCGGCCTGGAGGGCTCCGTCGTCGTCAACGACGTGCGCAAGGCAAAGAAGGGGCAGGGCCTGAACGCCGCCACGAACGAGATCGTCGATCTCGTCGCGGCCGGGGTGATCGACCCGGCGATGGTCACGCGCTCGGCGCTGCAGAACGCCGCGTCGATCGCCAAGAACATCCTCACGACCGAGGCGATCGTCGCCGAGGTGCCGGAGAAGGAAGGCGCCGGCGGGGCGGGCGGGGGTATGCCCGACATGAGCGGGATGATGTAGGCAGGGTTCCGTACAGGCCGCTGGCGACAGCGGCATGGCAGGGCGGCGAGGCCGGGCAGATGCCCGGCCTCGCTGTGTTTGGTGGCGGTGGGCGCGAATTCGCCTAGTTGGAAACAGATCGCGCGGCGGATAGAGCGCGGTTCCGGCCTCGAAACAGCGGTGTGCGAGCGGGGTTCCGCCGTTTGGGGGCCTCTGGCCGAGGCCGCCCACGGACGAGGGCTTGCCCGCAGTGGCAGTATGGGCCGCGCCCGTGAAAAACACCTACCGCAGGCTCGTCTTGACGCGGCCGGCGTCGCTCACGGCCATCTGTCCGATATCCGATTTCGCTAGGAGATTGTCGTGATCAAAATGAGAATCCTGGTCGTGCTGGCAGCAATCGCATGTGCCGTAGTGACGAACGTGACGCCCGCCTCTGCGTTCTTTAAGGCGAGCAGCGGGAAATATCCGGTGACCATTTCTGTGACAAGCAATGAAGTCCAGAAGATAGCAATCGAACCTAACCTTGTCATGGAATGCACTGGCTTAACCTTGACAGGATCGCTACAGCGCGAAGGCTCACAACTTACGGTAGCGCCTACCTATTCAGGATGTACCGCTAAACTAAACGGCAGTTCATTTGGCGGCGTGGTACTAAAAACGAACGGATGCATATATAATTTCCATCAAGCCAAAGGGGCCACCACAGGTACATTATCGCTTGAATGCCCGGGGAGCAATTCGATCCAATTCGAAGCGGCACTGGGGTGCATCCTTAAAATTGGAAAAAACCCCAACATAGGCACAGTTAAATACGCCAATATAGGGAGCGGAACAACCGAGGAAATAGAAGTAAAACAGGCTCTTGTAAATATGGCCTTTACGTCCAGCGGCTGCCTAGGGCTGATACCGACGTCGGGTACGAATTTAAAAGTTGAAGGTGGCTTTAAAATTAAGGGTACTATGGGAGGTACGCAGACAGGTATTTTAGTGGCGTAGGCTGGCAGTTCACTGGAAGCTTCAACACGAGGGGCGGACACTGATTGCCCGTCCCTCGTGTTTTTCGCATCCTTGTTCCACATTTCGGCTCTGACAACACCATCGAGGCGGCCCAGGGGCACTCCGTCGATCGCTCAACGGCGACCGCACCGAGCGCGCCGAGCTCCCCCCAATCCCCTTCCACCAGCAGGCCGCGCCGCATCTCTACGCCGCCGCGCGCGGGATGCGCACGGGATTCCCCACCACCGCCAACGTGGCGCACGTCGACCGTCTCGCGCAGGTCGAGGACCCTCGCCCGGCACCCTCCCCCAGCCCGACCCAGCGCCCCAGCGCCCCGCATGACCCCGCACTCCGCCGATTGGCACCATCCGAACTTCCGACTATAATCGGTCCGTAATCCCAAAAAAACGCTCTACCGTGCGGGATCCCTTGGTCCCGGGCGCTAAGGATAGGGGCCGACGGTACTCATGCCAAGAACTAGTTCCAAGACCGATGCAGACAGCGGGGACTGGGCCCGCTCGATCCCCAGCCTGCGCGAACCGCGGTATTCGCAGTCGCTGGAGCGGGGGCTCGCAATCCTCGCGTGCTTTACGCCCGAGCGGCCCGTGCTCGGGATCGCGGACATCGCCGATGCGCTCGGGATGAGCCGTTCCACCACGCACCGATATGTCATCACGCTCGTCGCGCTCGGGTATCTCGAGCAGGGCGCCTCGCGCAAGTACCGGCTCGGGCTGCGCGTGACCGACCTGGGGATGAGCGCCCTGAACTCCACGGGGCTGCGCGAGCACTCGCGCCCGTATCTGGAGGAGCTGCGCCAGCGCAGCAGCTACACGGTCAACCTCGCCGTCCTCGACGGCCCGGAGATCCTGTACGTGGACCGCGCCCGCAGCTACCGCCGCGGCCAGACGCAGATCGACCTCGGGCTGCGCCTCGGCTCGCGCCTGCCGGCGTACTGCACGAGCATGGGCAAGCTGCTGCTCGCGCACCTGCCCGAGAGCGAGCAGCGGGAGGCGATCAGCGAGATGAAGCTCACGCGGCGCGCGCCGAACAGCATCACCAACAAGAAGGCGTTGCGCTCCGAGCTCGATCACGTGCGCGAGGAGGGTTTCGCGGTCAACGACCAGGAGCTCGCGGAGGGCCTGCACTCGATCAGCGCCCCCGTGCGCTCGGAGACGCACGAGGTGGTCGCCGCCGTCAACATGGCGGCGCACAGCTCGATGATCAGCCTCGAGGAGATGGTCGATCACCTCGCCCCGCACCTCGTCAGCACCGCCGACCGCATCAGCGCGCGGCTCGGGTACAGGCGCAACGACGAGCGCGAAAGCTAGAGCGCGACCGCGGCGCCGGCAGGCAGCCGCGACCCAGAGCGACTCGCCGGGCCATCGCTAGGGCCCGGCGAGCGCCCGCGCGCGCAGCAGCACCGCGTCGATCATCGGCTCCGTCAGCCGGCCCGTGAACGTGTTCTGCTGGCTGGGGTGAAAGCAGCCGAGCAGCGTTAGATCGCCGCCGACCGGGTGCTCGCCGGCGGGCGCGACCCGCAGCCCGCCGACCGGATGCTCGCCGCCGTGCGCAAAGCGCGACCGCCGGACCGGCGGGCGCGCCGGGCCCTGCCCCGCCGGCGCAAGCACGCGCAGCGCCGCATCCCAGGCGAAGCCGCCGAGGCACACGACGACCCGCACGCGCTCCAGCAGAGCCAGCTCGCGCACGGTCCACGGCAGGCACGCGTCGCGCTCGCGCGGAGTCGGACGGTTCGCCGGCGGCGCGCAGCGAACGACCGCCGTCACCCACGCGTCGCGCAGGCGCAGGCCGTCATCGGAGGCCGTGGAGGTTGGCTGGCTGGCGAAGCCCGTGCGCCACAGCGCCGCGAACAGGAAGTCCCCGGAGCGATCGCCGGTGAAGATCCGCCCCGTGCGGTTGCCTCCGTGCGCCGCCGGCGCCAGGCCCAGCAGCAGGATGCGCGCCCGCGGGTCGCCGAAACCAGGCAGGGGATGCGCCGCGTAGTCCTGCGTCGCGAAGGCCGCACGCTTCTCGCGCGCCACCTGCTCGCGCCACGCCACCAGCCGAGGGCAGCGCCGGCACACCACGATCTCACGCGCGAGGGCGGCCAGGGCGTGCTCCGCGGCGTCTCCGCGCTCAGCCGCGTCTTCGCGCTCAGCCGTGTCTCCGCGCTCCGCGGCGTCTCCGCGCGCGACGCCGTCGGAGGCGCCCGTCACGTACCCTCTACCGTCGAGATGCACCAAGACCCCCGTAGGCGCGCCCGGCGCGCAGCAGCGCTGTCCGCGGCGCTCGTGCTCGCGCTCGGCCTCGCGGCGTGCGGAGCCGCCACCGTGTCCACCGGCTCCTTCAAGGGCGAACAGCGCGCCGTCGCGCAGCGCATCGCCGACTTCCAGGCCGACGCCACCGCGGGCGACGAGCAGAAGGTGTGCGCAAACGACCTCGCCGGCGCCGTCAAGGCAAAGCTGCTCGCGGCCGGTGAGAGCTGCACAAAGGCGCTGGCACGCCAGCTCGGCCAGATCGACACGGTCGACCTGACGGTGCAGTCCGTCGCGGTCACGGGCGCCACCGCCACCGCGCGCGTCAAGAGCACGTGGTCGGGCAAGAGCACGGCCGGCAAGCTCGCGCTCGTCAAGGAAGGCGGCGCCTGGCGGATCGCCGCTCTGCGGTAGCCGCGCGCGCGCCGGCGGACGGCGGTCAGCTCGGCTCCCAGCTCGCCTCCGACCGCGACAGCCCGCGGCCGTATTGGCGCTCGTAGTAGTCGCGGTAGTCGCCGGAGCGAATGGGCTCCCACCACCAGCCGTTGTCCCGGTACCACGCGACCGTCTGGCGCAGCCCCTCGTCAAAGCGCATCCGCGGCTCCCAGCCGAGCGCGCGCACCTTCTCGGAGGAGAGCGAGTAGCGGCGGTCGTGGCCGAGGCGATCGGTCACGTGCTCGATCAGCGCGGCGTCGGCGCCCGTCAGCTCGACGATACGGCGCACCACGTCGAGGTTCGCGCACTCGTCGGGGCCGCCGGCGTTGTAGACCTCGCCCGCCGCGCCGTGCTCCAGCACGTGGCCGATGGCGCGCGCGAAGTCCGTCACGTAGATCCAGTTGCGCACCTGCATACCGTCCCCGTACACGGGCAGGCGCTCGCCGTGCAGCGCGCCCAGCACCATCAGCGGGATCAGCTTCTCCGGGTACTGGTAGGGGCCGTAGTTGTTGGAGCCGCGGCAGATCATGGCCTCCAGGCCAAACGTGTGGAAGTAGCTCTGCACGAGCAGGTCCGCGCCCGTCTTCGTCGCCGAGTACGGCGAGGACGGGCGCAGCGGCGAGTCCTCCGTGAACGAGCCGTGCTCGATCGAGCCGTACACCTCGTCGGTGGACACCTGCACAAAGCGCAGCGGACCGCGACTGCGGGCGACCTCCAGCAGCGTGTACGTGCCGAGCGCGTTGGTCGTCAGGAACGCTTCGGGCTCGGCGATCGAGCGATCGACGTGCGTCTCCGCCGCGAAGTTGACGATCGCGTCGAAGGCGCCGTCCCACGGGGACTCCTCGAAGGCCTTGATCACGGCGCCCGCGTCCTCGATCGCGCCCACTTCGAAGTGCAGGCCGGGCGCGTCGGCGAGATCCTGGAGGTTCTCGCGCCGGCCGGCGTACGTGAGCTTGTCGAGCACCGTCACCTGATCGCCGTGCTCGCGCACGCGGATGCGCACGAAGTTCGAGCCGATGAAGCCGGCGCCGCCGCACACCAGGATCCTCACCGCTGCCGCACCGCCTGCTTCATGAGCCCACCCCGGCACGCCTGATTCATGCGCGCATCATCCCAGCTCGCGCCGCGAGATAGCCGGCCAGGCCGTCCTGCCACGGCGGCAGCGCCAGCACGTCGTCGCGTTCGGACTCGATCGCCGAGAAGGCCGGGCGCGGCGCCGGACGCGCCATCTGCTGTGTGCTCGCCGGCTCCACGCGGCAGTCGCACTCGGCCTGGCGAAAGATCTCGCGCGCGAAGCCGTTCCAGGACACGCTGCCGGCGCCCGCGAGGTGTACGAGCCCGCGCACCTCGCGCTCCAGCAGACCGACGAGCGCCGGCGCCAGGTGCCCCGACCACGTGGGGCAGCCGACCTGATCGTCGACGACCTGCACAGCCTCGCGTTCCCCGCTCAGACGCAGCATGGTCTCCACGAAGTTGCGCCCCGCCACGCCGAACAGCCACGAGCTGCGCGCCACGGTGTGCCGCGGGGAGGCCGCGAGCACCTGGCGCTCGCCCTCCAGCTTGCTCTCGCCGTACACGGACCGCGGTCCCGTCGCATCCGCCTCGGTGTAGGGGCGGCGATTTCCCTGTGCGTCCTGCGGCCCGCTGCCGTCGAAGACGTAATCGGTGGAGATGTGGAGGAGGGGTAGGGCCGCGCTGTGGGCCGCCGCGGCTCGCGCCACATTGCCGGCGCCGTGGGCATTGACGGCGAAGGCCTGCGAGCGGTGGGTCTCGGCGCCGTCCACGTCCGTCCACGCCGCGCAGTTGACGAGCGCGTCCGGCGCCGCGTCCACGATCGCCGCCGTCACAGACGCCGGATCGGTGATGTCCACATCGGGCAGATCGACGCCGACCAGCTCGTGGCCGGCGCGCGCGCCCGCCGCCAGCAGGTCGTGCGCGAGCATCCCGTTGGCGCCGAGCACGAGCAGCCTCACAGGATCGAGATGTCCGAGTTGTCGCCGACCATGAAGCGGTACGCGCGCGGCTGGCGCTCGCCGCGGCGCACCGTCACGTTGCGGCCCAGAAGCGAGGACTCCATGCGCCCGTCGAGGTCGCACACCGAGGAGCCCGCCAGCAGGATCGAGTGCTCGACCTCCGCGTTGGCCACGCGGCAGTCCTCGCCGATCGCCGTGTAGGGGCCGATGTAGCAGTCGCGCAGGCGCGCGCCGGCGCCGATCACCGCCGGCCCGCGCACGGTGGTGCGCTCCAGACGCGCGCCGGCGGCGACCGCCACGCGACCGTCCACCTGCGAGTCGATCAGCTCGCCCTCCACGCCGCCGACGAGGTTGTCGAGGATCAGCCGGTTGGCCTCCAGCATGTCCTCCAGGCGCCCGGTGTCCTTCCACCAGCCGCGCACGATGTGCGGCTCAACGCGGCGGCCGCCGTCCACGAGGTGCTGGATGGCGTCGGTGATCTCAAGCTCACCGCGCGCGGAAGGCTCGATCGCCCGGGCGGCGGCGTGGATGAGGGGAGTGAACATGTACACACCGACCAGCGCCAGATCGGTGGCGGGCACGGCGGGCTTCTCGACCAGCGCCACCACGCGGCCGACCTCGCCCGGGGGTGCGGGGGCCAGCTCCGCCACGCCGTAGTTCTGGGGGTCCGGGACGGGGGTCAGCAGGATCAGCGCGTCGGGCTCGTGCTCGCGGAAGGCGCCGACGAGGTCGGAGATGCCGCCCTGCAGGAGGTTGTCCCCCAGGTACATGACAAACGGGCTGCCCCCGAGAAAGGGCTCCGCCGTCAGCACGGCGTGGGCGAGGCCGAGGGGCTCGTCCTGGACGATGTACCGCAGGCGCACCCCGAAGCGCGACCCGTCGCCCGCCGCGGCTTCGATCTCGCCGCCCGTCTCCGGCGCGATGATGATCCCGACATCCTCGATCCCCGCCTGCGCCATCGCCTCGATGCCGTAGAACAGCACCGGCTTGTTGGCCACCGGCACGAGCTGCTTGGCGCTTGTGTGCGTGATCGGGCGCAGGCGCGTGCCCTTGCCCCCGGAGAGGATCAGTCCTTTGAGCGGCTGCATGGCCGTGGGTAGCGTAGCGGGGGGCGCACAGAGACGTGTAATCAAGATGCGTGGCGCCTCTGCATCGCCCTCCCGGGCAATGCAGGCACCCTTCAGAAACATCCATGCACGGGCAGCCCGTCCTAGTCGCGCCTGCGCCGACCGCCCGCTTGACCAGCGTAAGTAAGCCTTCTATCGTCGTAGTTTAGGATTGTTCTGTCTATTTAAATTACTGCTTCCCAGATCTACCCATGAAAGCAGGTCTCTATTATGCCCTCTCGTTGCCTTTCATCTCTCCTAGCGCTTGTGTGCGCCGCGCTCGCCCTTCTCCTCACCGCGGGACTCGCCGGCGCATTCAGCGCGAAATGGACATCCACAACAGGCCCCGGATCAAAGAGTTCGAGCACGTCTGTTTCCTGCGCCTCCGCCAGTTCGTGCTCGTCGATAGGCAATGAAAGCACGGCCTTCTCCTTTTTGTCAACCTGGAGCGGGGAATCGTGGTCACAGCATTCGGTGCCAAGGCCGGCAGGCCGTGAAAGTTCTCTCACTGGCATATCTTGTCCCCAGTCGGCCTTTGACTGCCAGGCGGTGGGCAGCTACATCAACACTTCGGGTACGCGGGTCGCGCCTGCTCGTTGGTCACGGCATGCATGGCGACTGGACTGAGTAGCTCCTCCAGCCCGTTCGCCAACAGCTGGAACGGCGGCTCGTGGACCTTTACCTCCGCCGCTCAACCCGAAAGCTCAGAAAGCGCTAGGCTGCCGGGCATTTCGTGTAGTACGTCGGAAGCCTGTACTGCGGTAGGCCGATACACCAAAACCACCGGCCCTGAAGTAACGCTTGCAGAGCATTGGAGCGGGGAAGAATGGCAATTCAGACGACAGCCAACCCGGCGGAAGCCAAAAGCAGCAATCTTTTCGACGTTTCATGCAAAACTACGGAAGCGTGCGTTTCCGTCGGCAGCGACACCCTGGCGACCGGCTCGACAGTAACGCTTGCCGGGAGCTGGAATGGGAAAGAATGGAGCATTCAAACAACACCCAACCCTACGGAAGCCAAAAGCAGCATCCTTTCGGGCGTCTCGTGCGCTACCGCAGAATCATGTATCGCGGTTGGAAGATATATCAACAGCTTGGGCGCGACAGTTACACTGGCCGAGAGCTGGAGCGGGAAAGAATGGGCTACTCAGAC
>DATBOY010000053.1:0-50779 GCA_036561645.1 Solirubrobacteraceae bacterium | reverse complement strand
ATCGCCTTGGGAAGAGATGAGCGATGAGCGACATTGCCAACACCGCGCCAGGCGCGGCCAGCGATCCCACGGCCCTTTCAGGGACCGTAAATAGATGCGACAGCATTCTGCTGACGCATCTCTCTCTCTCTCTCTCTCTCTCTTGGCCGGGGCTCCTAGCTTCTAGGCCATTTCGCCGCCGTCGCTCGGCGGTTCGCCTCGGTCGTGTGGGCCGGGTTGGTTTCTCGCGCGCGTTAAGCGCGCATCGTGTCTTTGTCGTCTCGGGCTGGGCGCCCGGGTTGGTTCTGTGCTGTCCGGGCCTCCCGGGCGGTCGTGTTCTCGATTGCTCCGGGAGGGGATGTTGATGGTGCGTGGTCTTGGTGTTTTGTCGGCGAGGGGCGTGCCCCTCCGTGTTCGAGGAGGGGATGTGTCGATGGGCGTTCGTGGGTTGGCGGTGCGGGTTGTGGTCTTGCTGTGCGCCGTGCTGGGAGTGCTGTCGCTGGGGGGCGCTTCGGCGTCGGCGGCGGGTGGTGAAGCGGGGTTGATCGACGGTCGTGGCTGGGAACTGGTTTCGCCGGTGGACAAGCACGGGGCGGGGATCGAAGCTCTCGCGAATGAAGGGGTGGTCCAGGCCGCTGAAGGTGGTGGTGGGATTGCGTATCTGGCGCGCGCTCCGATCGTCGCCGATCCCGCGGGCAGTCCGTCTCCGCTGTTGACGCAGATCCTTTCTGTGCGTGGGCCGGGGGGCTGGTCTTCGCAGGACATCAGCCCGCCGCACGAAGCGACGATCCGGCTGGGCCAGCGTTTCGCCGAGGATGTGCTGTTCTCCCCGGATCTGTCGGCTGCGCTGGTGGAGCCGCTGGGCGATACGCCGCTGCCGCCGTTGGAAGCGGGTGCGGAAAAGACGATCTATCTGCGTAATGACGCGACGGGCAGCTATCTGCCGCTGGTGACGGCGGCGAATGTGCTGCCGGGGAGAAAGATCGGTGAGGAATATGCTGGTGAACTTATCTTTGAGGGTGCTTCGCCCGACCTGAGTCACGTTGTGTTCATCTCCCCGGAAGGGTTGACGGCGAACACCCAGGAAGGGCAGCCCGGTCTGTATGAGTGGGCCGCGGGTAAGCTGCAACTCGTCAGCGTGCTGCCGGACGGGGAACCCGCAGGAGTAGGAACCCTTTTTCTGGGGGGTGCACCAGGTGGCTCTAGTGGAGTGTACGAACATAATCTTAATGTTAGACATGCGATTTCCACTGATGGTTCGCGGGTCGTGTGGTTGGGGAACAGGCACCTCTATCTGCGTGATGTGGCGCGAGGTGAAACGATCAAGCTCGATCGGGCGAGCGAATCTGAATCGGGCTTCACGGAATTTCAGTTCGCGAGCAATGATGGGTCGCGTGTGTTCTTCACCGAAGAAAACGAATTGTATGTGTTCGAAGTGGCCGCTGGTGGGGGTCCGTTGTCTGGTACGTTGCGGAATTTGACGGCGGGGACGTTCGCGGAAAGAAGCGCGGTGAATGAGATCGCGGGTGGCAGCGAAGACGGCTCGTATGTGTATTTCGGCAGCACTCTCACGATGGTGCATTACAATGGTGTGGAATGGGAAGCTCCAAAGGTCGTCGCCCCGGCGGACTTCGACTTCGCGAGAAACGGGGCGAGTCAGTTGGCTGTGCGGGTGTCGCCGAACGGCCGCTATCTGACGTTCATGTCCTCGCAGAGCCTGACGGGGTATGACAATCGGGACGCGGTCAGCGGCGAACCGGACGAGGAGGTCTATATCTACGATGCCGCCACCGGGCGCATCGGGTGCGTGTCGTGTGACCCCTCGGGCGCGCGCCCAACCGGGATATATGACCAGGAATCCGCGTCATCAGCGAAGCTGCTTGTCGACCTGTGGGGCACCTTCGGTGAACATTGGTTGGCGGGGAGTATCCCGTCGTGGATGACCGCGGAAGATTCGTTGCGCTACCAGTCGCGGTTTCTCTCGGATGACGGACGGTTGTTCTTCGCGAGCCCGGTTGCGCTTGTCCCGGGGGACGTGAACGGGAAGGAGGATGTGTATGAGTATGAGCCGGTTGGTGTCGGTGGCTGTGGGGCGGGTACGCACGGTGCGAGGGTGGTGTTCAGCGAATCGGCTGGCGGGTGTGTCGGGTTGATCTCATCGGGTATGTCGGGTGAAGAATCGGCGTTCCTGGACGCGAGCAGTTCGGGTGGGGATGTGTTCTTCGTGACCTCTCAGGGTCTGGTGCCCGAAGATGTCGATGGTGGCTATGACGTGTACGACGCGCATGAATGTACGAGCGCCTCGCCGTGTCTGGCGCCCGTCTCGGGGGTGTCAAGTCCGCCGTGTGCGACCGCGGAAGCGTGCCACGGGTCCTCTTCGGGGGTAGTGTTCGGCTCGCCGGTGAGCGCGTCGTTCTCTGGCGCGGGGAACCTCGCGCCGCCCGCACCCACCACCGCGCCCACACCCAAGCCGAGGGCTAAGGTGCTCTCGCGTGCGCAGAAGCTTGCGCGGGCGCTGAAGGCGTGCCGTAAGAAGTCGCGTGGGAAGCGTGCTGTGTGCGAGAAGCGGGCGCGCAGGTCGTTCGCGGCGGGGACATCGACGGCCGGTAAGGCCACCGCCCGGAGTGGGCGCTGAAAGGGGGGGTGGCGAGAATGACGATCAAGATCACACAGAGGCTGCTGGGCTGGCGGTATGTCGTCGCTGTCGCGCTCGCGAGCGTCGTGCTCGGTGGGCTGGCCGGCGCCGCACCGGCGCTGGCGACACCGGGTTCGTTCGGCGTGGAAAGCTACGCGTTCAAGGCCGAAGAACTGGGTGGGTCGCCCGATGTGCAGGCGGGGTCGCACCCGTTCGCGTTGACGACGGCGCTCACGATGCGCGAACTGGCTGAACCGTTCGGGCCGCCGTTGCTGCGTAACCTGCGGTTCGCGCTCCCGGCGGGGGTGGCCGGCTATCCGACGGCGGTCCCGCAGTGCACCGCCGCGCAGTTCTACACGCACGTAGGCATCGCCAATCTGTGTCCGCCTGACACTTCGGTCGGGGTCGCGACTTTTACAGTGAGTCTTCCCGGGCTCTCCTCGCTGCAGTTGACGGTGCCGGTGTTCAATCTGGTCCCGGGTGTGGGTGAGCCGGCACGGTTCGGGTTCGTGGCTCTCATCGTTCCGATCGTGCTCGATGCGTCGCTGCGTACGGGCGGGGACTACGGGGTCACGATCACATCGAACAATACGGCCGAGGGCGCCGTGCTGAACTCCGTGCGGGTATCGTTGTGGGGTGTCCCGGACGATCCGCGTCATGACCCAGAACGTGGCTGGGGTTGCACCAACGGCGGCTTCTTCGCAAGCTACGTGGGGTATGGGTGCACACCGCTTGGTGCGTCGCAGTTGCGGCCGTTTTTGACGTTGCCGACGTCGTGCACGGGGCCGCTGGCGAGCGCGGTGTCGGTGACGTCGTGGCCGACGCGCACCGATCCGCAGGGTCTGGCGTTGGAACCGTTCGCGAGCGAACCGATCTTGGGGATGGAAGGCTGCGAACGCCTGCCGTTTGACCCGGAACTGACGGTCACGCCGGAAACACAGACGGGTGGCAGCCCGAATGGGCTCGCTGTCGATCTGCACATTCCGCAGCTTGAAAACCCGGAAGGGTTGGCTGAGGCGGATCTGAAGAAGGCGGTCGTGAAGCTGCCGGCGGGGGTCGTCGTGAACCCCGCGGCCGCGAACGGGCTGGGGGCGTGCTCGCCGGAACAGATCGGGTTGAGCGACGCGAGCCCGGCGACGTGCCCTGAAGCGGCGAAGGTCGGGACCGCGGAAGCCGTGAGCCCGGCGATCAAGACTCCTTTGCAGGGTTCGGTGTATGTCGCGCAGCAGCAGAACAACCCGTTCGGGAGCCTGCTCGCGTTGTACATGGTCCTGGAAGGCGAAGGGGTGCTGATCAAGGTCGCCGGGAACGTCCAACTGGACCCCGTGACGGGCCAGTTGACGACGACGTTTGACAATGTTCCCCAGCAGCCGGTGTCGGACATCCGCCTGCACTTCTTTGGCGGTGCGCACGCGGCGTTGGCGACCCCCGTGGGGTGCGGGACGTACACCGCGACGTCGCAGCTGACGCCGTACAGCAGCCTGGTTCCCGCGGAACCCTCCTCGGCGTTTCAGATCACCAGCGGCCCTGGCTGCTCGGGTGAGGGGTTCAGCCCGTCGTTCACGGCGGGTACGACCGTCAACCAGGCGGGTGGGTTCAGCCCGCTGAGCGTGACGTTCTCCCGCAAGGACGGCGAACAGACCCTCGGCGCGGTCAAGGTCACGACGCCCCCGGGGTTGCTGGGTGTGCTCAAGAGCGTCCCGTTGTGCGGGGAACCGCAGGCATCGCAGGGCGCGTGTGGCCAGGAAAGCCTGATCGGGCACACGACGGTTGGTGCGGGCGTCGGGCCTGACCCGTTCTTCCTCGGTGGCCAGGTGTTCTTGACGGGGCCGTATAAGGGCGCACCGTTTGGGCTGTCGATTGTGGTGCCGGCGGTCGCGGGGCCGTTCAACCTCGGGACCGTTGTCGTCAGGGCCGCGATCAACGTGGACCCCACGACGACCGCGTTGACGGTCTCAAGCGACCCGCTGCCTAGCATCTTGCAGGGCATTCCGCTGGCGATCAGGACGGTGAACGTGACGGTCGACCGCCCTGGGTTCATTTTCAACCCGACGGACTGCGAACCGTTGACGTTGACCGGGACGCTCACGAGCACGCAGGGCGCAAGCTCCGCGGTGTCCAGCAGGTTCCAGGCGGCGAACTGTGCGGCGCTCGCGTTCAACCCCGTGTTCTCCGTGTCGAGCTCGGCGAAGACGAGCCGGGCGAACGGCGCCGCGCTGGACGTGAAGGTCAGTTACCCGAGTGGGGCGCAGGCCAACATTCATTCGGTGGCGGTGACCCTCCCGAAGCAGCTGCCGGCGCGCCTCTCGACGATTCAGCAGGCGTGTCCGGAAGCGGTGTTCAACGCGAACCCCGCGTCGTGTGACGAAGGGTCGAACATCGGGGTCGGGACGGCCGTGACGCCGATCCTGAAGAACCCGTTGACCGGCCCGGCGTATCTGGTGTCCCACGGTGGCGCAGCGTTCCCCGACATCGACGTGGTGTTGCAGGGCGAAGGGATCACGCTCGTCCTAACAGGGCACGTCAACATCAGCAAGGCGGGGATCACATCGGCGTCGTTCTTCGCGGTGCCGGACGCACCGATCGGCTCGTTCGAGCTGAACCTGCCAGAGGGACCCCACTCCGGGCTCTCTGCCGTCGGCAGTCTCTGCGCGAGCCCGCTGACGATGCCCACCACGATCACCGGGCAGAACGGGGCCGTCATCACGCAGACCACGAAGATCAAGGTCACCGGGTGCGGGCCGACCAAGAAGAAGCACAAGGCCAAGAAGAAGAAGCACAGGAAGACCAAGAAGGGCAAGAAGAGCAACCGCCGCAGGCACGGGTAACCGGAGGGGCGGGACGGATCGGATGCTCATGGCCTCCCAAGAGCAGCGGGCCGGGGTGCGCAAGCGCGCGCGCCCCGGCGCCGCGGGCACGGGCCACGCGCGCGGCGTGGACACCGCCAAGGACGGCGCGGGGCGCGAACGCGGCGTCGGGCGCGAAAAGGTCAGTGAGATCCAGCGCGTGCGGATTCTCGCGGCGATGACGGAGGTCGCGTCCGAGCGCGGCGCGGCGAACGTGACGGTCGCGCACGTCGTGGCGCGCTCGGGCGTCTCGCGCCGCACGTTCTACGAGCTGTTCGAGGACCGCGAAGCGTGCTTCCTCGCGGCCTTTGACGACGCCGCAACGCAGGTCGCCGCGCGCGTCGTGCCCGCGTACGAGGGGGAGCGGCGCTGGCGCGAGCGCATCCGCGCGGCGCTCGCGGAGCTGCTGGAGTTTCTGGACGAGGAGCCGCAGGTCGGCAGGCTGTGCGTGGTCGAGGCGCTGGCGGCGGGGCCGCGGGCGCTCGAGCGCCGCACACGCGCGCTGGAGGTCCTACGGGGCGCGCTGGATGAGGGGCGCGAGGAGGTCAGGGGTGGGCGCGAGCCGCCGCCGCTGACGGCGGAGGGCGTGCTCGGCGCCGTCTCCTCAGTGCTGCACGCGCGCCTCGCGCAGGCCGACGGCGCCACGGGCTCCTACGCGGCGCTGCTGAACGCGCTGATGGGAATGATCGTGCTGCCCTACCTCGGCCCGGCGGCGGCGGCGAAGGAGCTGGACCGCCCGCCCCCGGACCGGCCAAGGCGACCGCGCGGCGCGGGCCGCGACCCGCTGCGTCAGCTCGACATGCGCCTCACGTACCGCACGGTCCGCGTGCTGATCGCTATCTCCCAGCACCCCGGCGCGAGCAACCGCCAGCTCGCGGAGGCCGCCGGCGTGCAGGACCAGGGGCAGATCTCGAAGCTGCTGTCGCGCCTGAAGACGCTCGGTCTGATCGAGAACACGGGCGCGGGGCCCGTGCGCGGCGAGCCGAACGCGTGGGAACTGACGGACAAGGGGCGCCAGATCGAGCAGGCGATAGTCCAGACGGCCGGGTAGCGGCGCGAGGCGGCGTCCTCGCTCTCGACCGCGTGGACGGGACAGTCAGTCCCGTCCTCCACGAAGATGACGGGGATGCGCACCGCTCTGGAGATCGTGTTCTGGCTGTCCGCCGGCCTGCTCGTGTGGACGCAGCTCGGCTACGGGCTGGCGCTCGTCGTGCTCGCACGTCTGTGGCGCGGGCGTGCGCAGGCCGCCCCGATCCTGCCACCGGCCGCGGGCACGAACGGCGCGGCCCCTCCTGCGGAGGCCCGGAGGGCCGCAGCTCCTCCCCTCCCAGCCAACCCTCCTGATTCGCTCCCCCCCGTGTCCCTGATCGTCGCCGCGCACAACGAGCAGTCCGTGATCGCCGCGAAGGTCGCGAACGCGCTCGCGCTCGACTACCCGCGCGCGCGGCTGGAGGTGATCGTCGCGTGCGACGGCTGCACCGACGCCACGGCGGCGCGCGCACGGGCGGCGGGGGCCGACGTCGTGCTCGAGCTGCCCCGCGGCGGCAAGATCCGCGCGCAGGATGCGGCCGTCGCAGCCGCGAGGCAGGAGAGCGAGATCGTCGCCTTTGCCGACGCCAACGCGCTGTGGGAGCCCGGCGCGTTGCGCGAGCTGGTGGGGGCGTTCGCGGACGCGCGCGTCGGCTACGCGTGCGGGCAGGTGCGCTTCTACCAAGCCGCCGAGTCGCCCCGCGCGGAGGACGCCGAGCCGCCCGGCTCGCAGGCCCTCGCCCGAGCGCGCGCCACCAACCAGGAGGGCGTGTACTGGCGCTACGAGATGGCGCTGCGCGCGCGCGAGTCCCAGCTCGCGTCGATCACGGCGGGCAACGGCGCGATCTACGCGACGCGGCGGGCGTCGTACCTCGTCGTCGACCCCGTGATGGGCCACGACCTGTCGTTCCCGTTCAACATGGTCAAGCGCGGCTGGCGCGCGGTGTACGTGCCGGGGGCACGGGCGAGCGAGAAGATGGTGCCTTCGATCGAGGGGGAGTTCGCGCGCAAGCGGCGCATGATGAGCCACGCGTGGCCGATCGTGCTGCGCGGCGGCCTGCTGTCCCCGCGCGGGTACGGGGTGGGGTACGCGCTGATGATCCTCTCCCACCGCGCGCTGCGCTACGCGACGCCGTTCCTGCACGCCGTGGCGTTCGCGGCGAACCTTGCGCTCCTCGTCGCCTACCCGCGCGGCACGGCCGGCGGCGTGAGCGAGGTGTACTTCGTGACGCTCACGCTGCAGGTCCTGCTGTTTGCGCTGGCCGGGATCGGAGGGGTGGTCAAGCTGCGCCCGCTGCTCGTCGCCCGCTACTACGTGCTCACCACGCTCGCGCTCGCGCTCGGGCTGTGGGACTGGCTGCGCCACGGCACGGACGCGGCGTGGGAGGCGGCGGAGGGGACGCGGTGAGGGAGGGACCGCTCGCGCCGGCCGGCTCCACTCGCGGGCGTTCGACGGCCGGCGACCCCAATCGGGGGCCGTCGTGCGAGGATCGCCCCGTGATCCGCCGTGCGGTCGACATAATTGTCTCCACTGTCGCACTGGCGCTCGCCGCACCGCTGCTCGCCGTGGCGGTCGTGGCGATCCGCCTGGAGTCCCGCGGCCCCGCGATCTACCGCCAGCGGCGCGTCGGCCTGCACGGGCGCGAGTTCGACGTGCTGAAGCTGCGCACGATGGTCGAGGGCGCCGAGCACCAGGGGGCCGGCCTCGCCGTCGCGGAGAACGACGCGCGCATCACGCGCGTCGGCGCCTTCCTGCGGCGCACCTCGCTCGACGAGCTGCCGAACCTGCTGAACGTGCTGCGCGGCGAGATGTCGCTGATCGGGCCGCGCCCGACGGTGCCCCACCAGGTCGCCTCCTACGACGAGCGCCAGCGCGGGCGCCTCGCGGTGCGCCCCGGCATCACCGGCTGGGCGCAGGTCAACGGCCGCGCGTCGCTGCCGTGGAGCGAGCGGATCGAGCTCGATCTGTTCTACATCGAGCACCGCTCGTGGCGCCTGGACCTGGAGATCCTCAGACGCACGCCGGCGCTCGTGTTCGGCGGCGCGGGCCTGTACAAGGGCGAGACGGGGGGCTGGCGCGCGTGAGCAGTTGGGAAGGGCTCCGCTGCGCTGCGCCGGATGGGTCGCCCCGGGCTCCGACAGGGGCGCCGCGATGACCCCCGCCGTGTTGCTCACCGGGGTCGGCAAGCGCTACGACATCGTCGCGTGCTTCGCCGCGCTGACGAAGACGATCGCGGCCGACCCCAACCCGCTGGCGCCCGCGCGGTACGCGGCGCACGTGCGCGCCGCCGTGCCCCTGATCGACGATCCCGAGTACGTGCCCGCGCTCGCACGCCTGTGCGCCGAGCACGGCGTCGGCGCGGTGATCCCGCTGACGGACCTCGACATCGAGGTGCTCGCCCGCGCGCGCGAGGACGGGCTGCTGCCGGCGCTCGTGCCCTCCGCGCGGATCGCCGCCGCCACGTACGACAAGTTCCAGACGCACGTGCTGCTCGGGCGCCTCGGCCTGCCCTCGCCGCCGACGGTGCTGCCCGAGGTCGAGCCCGACTCCTACCCGGTGATGGTCAAACCGCGCCGCGGCTCGGGCGCGCGCTCGATCCACCTCGCGCGCGACCGCGCGGAGAAGGACTTCTTCGTGCGCTACGTCTCCGCGCCCCGCCCCGGCTACGACTGCGAGCCGGTGATGGTGCAGCGCGCGATGCGCGGCCCCGAGCACTCGATCGACTGCCTCGGCGACCTCGACGGGCGCTGTCTGAACGCAATCCCGCGCACGATGGAAGAGTCGCGCGGGGGCGAGTCGATCAAGGGCCGCGCGATCCGCGACGGCGAGCTGATCGAGCTGGGCCGCGCGGCGATGGAGGCGCTCGCGGTGCGCGGCCCGGCGACGATCCAGGTCTTCCGCGACCCCGACGTTGGCCTCGGCATCACCGACGTCAACACGCGCTTCGGCGGCGCCTTCCCGGCGCCCGTGTACGCGGCGCTGCCCGGCCGCACATACCCCGAGCTGATCGTGCGTCTGGCGGCGGGCGAGCCGCTCGCGCCGCACGTCGGTGAGTTCCGCGAGGGCAGCACGTTCACGCGCTACTACTGGCAGCTGGAGCTGGACGCGCAGCTGCGCCCGACGGGCCGCGAGATCGTGCCGGGCGGCCCGCCCGCGCCGCGCTGAGGGGAGAGCGGCCGGTCCCTCTCGTGCATGTGCGGTGCGGCCGGGGGGCGGTCCGCCGGGGACCTGGCGGATACCTGCCTCCCCCTCGCGGCGAAGCTGCCAGAATCAGTGGTCTGTGAATCCGCTGCTTGCAGATCCACCGGCGACGAGCACCAGCCCGGAGCCGCCCGCGGAGCCGGCGGCGCCAAACGGCGCCCTGAGAATGCCGCCGCAGCCGCGCCGCGCCTGCGAGCGCTGCGGCGCGACGCTGAGCGAGGACCAGGGGTGGTGCCTGCAGTGCGGCGCGGGCGCCCCCGGCAGCCTCGACGAGCGCCCGGACTGGCGCCCGCTGGCGACGATCGCCGCGGCGACCGCGATCCTGCTCGGCGGCGCCGGCGCGGCGGCGTACGCGGCGCTGAGCCAGCCCGTGCACAGGGCGCCGCTGCACGTAGTCCTCGCGAGCGTGCCGCCGCCCGCGGCGAGCGCGCCGGCGACGCCCACGACGCCGCTGCCGAGCACGCCGCTCCCGAGCACGCCGACACCCACGACGCCGGCGACCGGGCTCGGCGGCGCGACTGGCAGCGCGCTGCCGCCCGTCTCGACCAAGCCGCCGAAGATCCCGGCGCTGGCGCCGACACCGACCACACCGAGCACGCCGAACACGGGCGGCTCGACCACGAGCACGCCGACGAACACGACGGGCGCCACGACCCCGGCGCCGGCGACGCCGGCGCCGATCCTGCTCGACACGAACGCCGCCGCCACATACAACCCCTACAACTACCCGGCGGAAACGTTCGGCGACCCGAGCCTCGCGATCGACGGCGAAACGGAAACGGGCTGGATCGCGAAGGTCATCGCGGCGAGCGCGCCGCGCATGGCGGCGGGGATCGCGATCGACCTGCACAGCGCCCGGCGCCTGGGCAGCATGGAAATCGACACGACCTCGCCGGGCACGAGCATCGAAATCTACGGCGCCAACGGCAGCGCGCCGCCGGCGACGATCACCGACCCGGGCTGGACGAAGCTGAACGCCGGGCACGTGCTGAAGAAGCGCAAGGCGACGCTGAAGCTGCACAGCGGCAGCGCCTCCTACCGCTTCGTGGTCGTGTGGCTGACGAAGGCGCCGGCTGGCGCGAAGGTCGTCAGCCTCAACGAGCTTTCGCTGTTCGCGCCCGCGAAGTAGCGACGCTACGCCGGATCCGGCTGCGTTGCCGCGGCCCGCGGCGCGCGCGTGCTTGCGGCGCGCCTGCGCGTGCCTGGGGAGCCGGTGCGCTTGCGCGGCTCGCGCCACACCTCGTCGAGGAACCCTGCGATCTCCTCCGTGATCCGCTGCGGCGAGAGGCGCAGCTCGACCAGCGAGTCGGCCATCAGCAGGCGCCCGTTCGGCAGCTCCTCGGCCAGCTGGCCGGCGTCGGAGAAGGGGTGCACGGGGTCGCGCCGGTGTCCGATCACGAGCGCCGGCGTCTGGAACGTGCGGCGCTCGGAGCGGTGCGGGGCGATGCGTCCGAAGAACAGGCCCTGCAGCAGCGCCCCGCCGGGGCCGGGCTCCTGGCGCACGATGTCCAGCAGCACGTTGCCGTAGTGCGGCAGCGCGCCGCGCGGGATCGCGCGCGTGGCGCGCGCGAGCAGCTTCATCACGGGCTCCCCGAACGTGAGCGCCAGCAGGATCGGCGTGAACGTCACGGCGGCGGCGGGCAGCGCGTTGTCGAGCACGGGCATCTCGATCACCATCGCGCGCAGGCGCTCGGGCGCCTTGGAAGCGACCTCGAGCGCGGCGTTGGCGCCGAGCGAGGTGCCCATCACGACCGCCTGCGCGATCTCCAGGTGGTCGAGCAGCGCGAGGATCTGCTCGGCGAAGATGCCCATCGAGTAGCGCCACATGTCGCGCGGGCGGTCGGACTGGCCGTGGCCGAGCAGGTCCACGGTGATCACGCGGTTGCCGCGTGCGGCGAGATCCTCGGCCAGCGGGCGGTCCATCTCCTGCGAGAGCAGCAGCCCGTGCACGAGGATCACGGGCCGCGCGGCGGCGGGGGCGGCGCGCGCCGTGCGCCCGCGCCGGCCGGAGTCCGTCAGCGCGGCGGGACCGCCACCGTATTCGGTGTAGGCGATCCGCTGACCCTGGAATCGGAAGTACGCCATCGCAGGGACCCTATCGTCCGGCGCGGCCCGCAGTGTGAGCGCGGCGGGTCGCCGCTGCACGCACCGGCCTGCTCGACGCTTCGGCGGCCTCGGCGCGGCCCTCCGGCGCCGGCGGTCGGCCCGCGGCCCTGCCACGCACACAACCCGGGCGATGCCGTGGATCGCCCGGGCGTGTGTCCCTCCCCGGTGGCCCCCTGCCGTGCGGTAGGCGACCAGAGATGTAA
Organism: Solirubrobacteraceae bacterium; assembly: GCA_036561645.1. Lineage (GTDB taxonomy): Bacteria > Actinomycetota > Thermoleophilia > Solirubrobacterales > Solirubrobacteraceae > Palsa-744. The sequence continues at coordinate 38,779 of DATBOY010000053.1, read as the reverse complement.
ACCCATCCCGGGCGCGGAAGGTGCGCTAGCTTTCGCATGGCCCGACAAAGACCTCAGGAGGACGAAATGGCCAGGCAGCCCCGTATCCTTGCCGGACAGACAGCCGCGATCACCGGCGCCGCCCGCGGCATCGGCCGTGCCACGGCCAAGGCGATGCTGGGCCAGGGGATGCGCGTCGCGGTCGGCGACGTCGACCTCGCCGCGGCGCAGGCGACTGTTTCCGAGTTGGGCCCCGGCGCCGTGGCGCTCGCGCTCGACGTGACCGACCGCGACTCCTTCGCGCGCTTCCTCGACGAGACCGAAGCGCAGCTCGGACCCCTCGACGTGCTCGTCAACAACGCCGGCATCATGCCCGTCGGGCGCTTCATCGACGAGGACGACGTGACGGCGCGGCGCATGATCGACATCAACCTGCACGGCGTGATCTTCGGCACCAAGCTGGCGCTGGCGCGGATGATCCCGCGCAACCGCGGCCACATCGTCAACATCGCCTCGCAGGCCGGCAAGTTCGGCGCGCCCGGCGGCGCCACCTACTCCGCCACCAAGCACGCGGTCGTCGGCCTGAGCGAGGCGGTGCGCGGCGAGCTACGGCTGATGGACGCCGACATCGACATGAGCTACGTGATGCCGTTCGTCGTCAACACCGAACTCGGCCACGGCGCCGCCGCGGCCCGTGGCCTGCGCGTGCTGGAGGCGAGCGAGGTGGCGGACGCGATCGTCGACGCGCTCCATCACCGCGTCGTGGAAGTGTGGGTCCCGAAGTCCACGAAGCGCACGTTCGTGCTCGGCACGTTGCTGCCCCGGCGCCTCTCCGAGGGCATGGCGCACGTGATGAAGGCCGACCGCGTGCTGGCGGGCGCGGACCCCGTCGCGCGGCGCGACTACGAACTGCGCGCGGCGCGCTCGGAGCCGGCGCTCGCCCCGGCGCAGGAGTCGGCGCAGATCGGCAAAGGGGCGGGCGAGGAGAATTGAGCGCGGGGGCGGCGCGGGAGGCCGGGTTCGCGCCCGCCGTCGGTTTCCCGGCCGCAACCGGGCCGGTGCGGCTCCGTCAGGCCGCGGCGGTCAGCCACTGCGCGATCAGGCGCCCGATCTCCGGCCCCTGGTCCTCCTGCAGGAAGTGCGAGGCGTCCGCCACGATCCGCGGTGGCTCGCGCCCGATCGCCGCGGCGAAGCGCTCGCCCGTGGCCACCGGCAGGATCGGATCGGAGTCGGCCCACAGCATCAGCGTCGGGCGACGGTCCTCGCGCAGCGCATCGAGCACGCGCTGCCCCGCGGCCGCGCCCGGCGCGTCGGGCGTCTGCGGGATCAGCAGCGGGAAGGCGCGCGCGCCGGCCTTCGACGCCGCGCTCGGGAAGGGCGCCTCGTAGGCAGCGATCACGTCCTCGCCGGGGTCGCTCTTGCACGCGCCTTTGACGAGGAAGCCGACGGGCAGGTCCTCCGTGCGCGCGACGAAGTCGCGGAACGCCAGCCACGCGTCGCTCATCGGCTGGTGGCCGGTGAACAGGCCCGTGTCCATGATCGCGATCCGCGCGATCCGCTCGGGGTGCTCGACCGCCAGGCGCAGCCCGATCGGCCCGCCCCAGTCGTGCACGACGATCGTCGCGTCGCGCAGATCGAGATCCTCCAGCAGCGTGGCGGCCGAGGCGACGTGACGGTCGTAGGAGTACCACGCCATATCCGTCGGCTTGTCCGAGCGCCCGAAGCCGACGAGGTCGGGGGCGATGCAGCGAAAGCCGGCGTCGCGCACCGGCACGAGCACCTTGCGCCACAGAAACGACCACGTCGGCTCGCCGTGCACGAACAGCACGGGCGCCCCGTCGCCCTCGTCGATGTGCGCGAGGCGCAGTCCCTCGAGCACCCGGAAGCGCGGCTGAAAGGGGAATTCGGGGAGCGCGCCAAATGCCTCCTGCGGCGTGCGGACGGCGTCGGTCATCGCGCCTGGCAGCATACCCGGCCCCCGATCGGCTAGGCTCGCGCGCCATGCACTCCGTGGCGCTTCACCTGGTCCCGATCCTCGGGGCGGAGAAGAGCAAGACGCCCTTCTACATCGTCGGCGGCGCGCTCGTGGTGTGGGCGTTCGTGGTGTCGATGGGCGCCGGCACGCGCCGCCCGGACTTCCCCAGCACCCTCGGCGGCCAGCGCCTGGTGATCGCGATCACGGCGCTGCTGGTGCTCGCCACGATGGGGGCCGCGGTCGCCACCTCGGGCACGCCCTCGCAGGCCGCGCCCGCGAGCAGCGTGGTGACGGCGCCGGCGGGCGCCGGCGAAGCGCCTGCCACCGGCGCCACCGAAGCGTCCCCTTCAGCGCCGCACTGAGGTCTGCCTGCGCGCCACGCTCGACGCCTGCGCGAGGTAGGCGCCACGGGGGACGGCGCCGCGGGGAACGGCGGCCAGCGCGCGCGGCGCGGTGACCCCCGGGACGGCGCCGGGCAGCGGCTCGCCCCACTCCTCGCGCACCTGCCGGTCCAGGCGCTCGTCCGCGCGCGCGGCGACGATGCCCAGCGCAATCGCGAACCCGGTGGCCAGGAACACGGCCCCGAAAGTCGAGGCGAGAATGAGAGTCAGGGAACCCATCGCTGCCGATCCGCTGCTGCTGAGACACAGCCGGGGACATCTCCTCACGCTCAGCTTCTCAGCTTCGGCGGCGGACGTCCAGGGGCTGCAAGCGGCCTTGCCGCTATCTCCGCACGATTCAAAGCGCGTAGCCTGACCCCGTCGCGGGTTTCGTCGACATCCACTGCCACATCCTGCCGGCGCTCGACGACGGCGCCCTGCACCTCGCCGACAGCGTGGCGATGGCGCGCCAGGCGCAGGCGGACGGGATCGCCGTCGTGTGCGCCACGCCGCACATTCGCGCCGACCACGACGTGCGCATCGAGGAGCTCTGCGAGAGGGTCGCGGCGCTGGAGGTCGAGCTGGCGCGCGAAGGGGTGGCGGTGCACGTCGTCCCCGGCGGCGAGGTCGCCCAGCACGCGGCGCAGGGCCTGAGCGCGCGGGAGCTGCGCCAGGTTTCGCTCGCCGGCGCCGGCTGGGTGCTGATCGAGCCCGCGCCCGGCCCGCTCGGGCAGGAGCTGCTGGAGCTGGTCGATCGCCTCGCCGCGCGCGGCGAGCGCATGATCGTCGCGCACCCCGAGCGCCACGCCGGCGCGGACTTCGAGGAGCGCCTGCGGGCGCTCGTGCAGCGCGGCTGCCTGATCCAGTGGACGGCGGAGTTCATCGCACAGCGAGATCCCGCCGATCCCGCGGACTTCGTGCTGGGACTGGCGCGCGACGGGCTCGTGCACCTGCTCGGCAGCGACGCGCACTCCTCGCTCGCGGGCCGCCCGGTGCAGCTGCGCGCGGGCCTTCAGCGACTGGCCGAGGTCTGCCCGCCCGAGCACGTGCGCTGGATCGCCGAGACGGCGCCGTGGGCGGTGCTGCGGGGCGAGCCGCTCACGCCGCCGTAGGACGCTTCGGCCTCGCGCCGGCCGTGCGCCGCTCGCGTCGGCGCAGCCGCTCACGCCGCCGTAGGCGCGGCCGTCCACTCCTCCAGCACGACGCCCTCGACGAGCTGGTCGACGACCTCGCGCGAGGCGTGTCCGAGGCCGCGGCGCAGGAAGTTCGCGGCGCCCGCGGCCGCGCCGAGCGCGGCGGCGCGCTCGAACTCCTCCCCCCGCGCCCAGGCCGCCGCGAGCGCGCCCATCATCGAGTCGCCGCAGCCCTCGCGGAAGCCGTGCTCGAAGCGCGGCGGCGTCAGCTGCGTGAAGCGGCCTGCGTGGAACATCAGCGCCGGCAGCTCGCCGCGCGTGACGATCACGCTGCGCGCGCCGCGCTCGTGCAGGCGCTGCACGCCGGCCTGCATACGCTCGCGCGAGGAGACCGGCCCGCGCACGAACTCCGCCAGCTCCCAGTCGTTGATCTTGACGAGGTCCGGCTCGCTCTGCAGGGCGCTGTCCAGGCGCGGCGAGGAGAGATCGACGAGCGTCTTGGCGCCGCCGGCGCGGGCGTCGGCGACGAGGTCGCCCCAGACCTCAAGCGGCAGCGCTTCGGCCGGCATCGGGTTCGTCACCACGAGCCAGCCGCAGGCGATGGCCTGTGCGCATGTCTGCGAGAACAGCTCGTCCAGCTCGTGCCGGGAGGGCGGGTCGCTCAACTTCATCGCCAGCAGCTCGCGCCGGCCCGAGCGCCGGTCGGTGACATAGCAGCCGCTGGCGCTGGCGGTTGGCACGATGCGCAGCTCGCCGTCGCCGATCGCCTGGCGCACGAGCGGGGCGAGCAGCTCCCCCGTCTCGCCGCCGCCGAACCCGCACAGCACCGGCTCGGCGCCGAGGCACGCGACCATGCGCGCCACCCACACGCCCTGCCCGCCGGCGTGGAAGTGGATCGACTGACGGTCGGCGCCCTCGACCTCCAGCGTCACCGTCAGCAGCGGATGGGGGGCGAAGATCGCCACGCGCGGGGTCAGGGGGCTCGCGGAGGACTCGCGGGGAGCCATCGGCGGATCGCCCGCGGTCATCGGCGCGCCGCCCGCGCCTTCGCGGTCCCGCCGCGCCCGTCGCCGGCGAGGGGCGCCAGCCGCGCCAGCGCGCGCAGCTCCGGCTTGACGCGATCGACGATCGCCTGCGGGTCGGGAACGAGGTGGGCGTGCACGAGCAGCCCGACGGTCACCTCGCCGTGGTAGCTGAAGATGCTGACGCTCATGCTGACGCTGCCGGACGTCGGCGCCCACACGAGCACGCCGCGCAGCGCCGTGCCGGCGAGATACACGGTCTCGCGCGGGCCGGGCACGTTCGTCATCACGGCGCTGGCCTTGGCGGTGAAGATGTCGATCACGCGACTCTCGATCGCCGCCGGCGTCAGCCCGACGGCCTGCAGGATCGCGTATGAGATGGGCGCCTCGGGCGAGTGCTTGATCGCGTCCATGCGCCGCTTGAGCTCGCGCAGGCGCGCGCGGCGATCGGCGATATCGACCGGCAGCGTCAGGAAGACCAGGCCGAAGCGGTTGCCGAGCTCGCGCGGGACGGGTCGATCGGGTGGGCGCAGGTTGTAGGGGATGAAGGCGCGCAGCGCGTGCGGGGGCTCGCCGCGGTCGAGCAGGTGGGAGCGCAGCGCGCCGCTGACGGCGCTCAGCAGCACGTCGTTGACGGTCGCCCCCTGCGCGTGCGCGACCGTCTTGACGCTCTGCAGCGACAGCGGTTTGCACCAGGCCACGGCGCGCCCGGCGCCGAGGTCGCCCTTCAGCGAGCTGGGGTGATCGCTCGGCGTGAACAGCAGCTTCGCGAGCGCCTGCGCGTCTTCGCCGGCCCGCCGGGTCAGCTCCACGGCGTGTCCGGGGCCGCGCAGCACGGCGACGCTCTCGTGCGTGAGCGTCGAGGCGACGGCCTGCGTCGTGGCGAGTGCGGCGCCCGCCGCCGCGCCGAGCGCCGACACGGGTGCGCGCAGCACGGCCAGCGGCGCGCCGGCGGCCGCGCGCAGGCCCGAACGGGGATGCGCGCGGGGCGCGAGCGCTGCGGCGTCGATCGGGGCGTCCGGCGCCGTGTCCGTCAGCGACAGCATCACGCGGGCGAGCGCGATGCCGTCGGCGATGCAGTGGTGCATCCGCACGAGCACGGTGGCGCCGGCGCCCGGGCCGTCGAGCAGGTACATGTCCCACAGCGGCTTGCCGCGGTCCAGCGGCGTCGCGGCGAGGTCGCCGGCGAGGTTCATCAGCGCGGCCTCGTCGCCGGGGGCGGGCAGGCCGAGACGGTGCATGTGGCGGGCGAGGTCGTAGTCCGGGTCGTCCGCGAAGCTGGGTCCGCGCAGCGCGATCGCACTCTCGACCACGCGCTGGCGAAAGCGCGGATAGCGCTGGACCATGCGGCGGTCCACGACATCGGCGAGACGCGCCCAATCCAGGGGCTCGTCGAACAGCAGCACGGAGTTGATCACCATCAGGTTCGTCGGGCGATCCATGTGCAGCCACGCCGCGTCGGCGTTGGGCATGTGCGTGCTGGTGGCGGTCATCGACGGCGCCCCTAGCGGGGCTCCCGCGAGCGCCCGCTGTCCTCGCCGGAGCGCCCGTCGTTGCGGCCGGAGCGCTGGTCATTGGGACGGGAGCGCCCGTCGCCGTCGGCGTAGAGCCGCTCGAAGCGCTCGCCGTAGCGCTCGTAGACGACGTTGCGCTTGACCTTCAACGTCGGCGTCAGCTCGCCGGCTGCCTGCGTCAGCTCGTGGTCGAGCACGGCGAAGCGCTTGATCTGCTCGATCCGCGCGAAGCGCCGGTTGTTGGCGTCGACGTCGGCCTGGAGCACCTCGTGCACGCGCGCGTCGGCTGCCATCGCCTGCGGGTCATACGCGATCCCGAGCTGCGCGGCGAGCTTCGGCGCCTGCTCGCCGTCGAGCGTGAGCAGGCACACCAGGTAAGGGCGCCCGTCGCCGTACACGACCGCCTCGGAGATCCAGCGCGACTCGCGCAGGCTGTTCTCGATGTTCGCCGGCGAGATGTTCTTGCCGCTGGAGGTGATGATCAGATCCTTCTTGCGCCCGGTGACCGTCAGGTAGCCGTCGGGCGAGAGCGAGCCGAGGTCGCCGCTGCGCAGCCAGCCGTCGGTGAGCGTCTCGGATGTCGCGTGCGTGTTGCGGTGGTAGCCGCGGAACACGTGCGGGCCGCGCATCAGGATCTCGCCGTCCTGGGCGATCATCACCTCGCTGTCGGGCAGCGCGCGCCCGACCGTGCCGAAGCGCGGCGCGTGCGGCGGGTTGAGCGTCGCCGCCGAGCTGCTCTCGGTCATGCCGTAGCCCTCGAGGATCAGCACGCCGCAGGCGTCGAAGAACTCGAGCAGCTCGCGGTCGATCGGCGCCGCGCCGACGAGGGCGAACATCAGGCGCGGACCGAACAGCTCGCGCACCTTCGCGAGGCCGAGGCGGTCGGCGAGGCGCAGGCGCGCCGCGGACAGCGGCCCCAGCTTGCGGCCGGCGCGCTGGGAGACACGCGCGCGGCGCCCCACCTCAAGCGCCCATGCGAACAGCAGCTTGGTGTGCGGACCGCGATCCTCGACGGCGCTGAGCACGCCCGTGTGCAGCTTCTCGTAGATGCGCGGCACGGCGACGAAATGCGTCGGCGCCGCGCGCGGGATCTCGGCGATGATCCGCTGCGGGTCACCCGCCCAGTAGACGAGCGTGCCGCCGACGTCGAGCACGACCGTCTGCGCCAGGCGCGCGAGCACGTGCGCGAGCGGCAGGAACATGTAGATCACGGGCTGGATGTCGTCCAGTTCCAACTGTCCGCGGTACATCGCCGTCGCCGACAGGAAGTTGCCGTGGGTCAGCACGCAGCCCTTCGGCGGGCCGGTCGTGCCGGAGGTGTAGACGAGCGTCGCGACGTCGTGGGACTCGACCGCGAGCACGCGCTCGTCGACGGCGCTCGCGGCGACGTCCTCGCCGCGGCCGCGCAGCTCGCGCATCGAGATCGTGTCCGGCGCCTCGCCGGCGAGCAGGATCACGTGCTCCAGCTGCGGCGCGCGCTCGCGGATCGCGGCGACCTTCGCGGCCTGCGCGGCGTCCTCGCAGAACACGAGCCGGGCCTGCGAGTGCGCGAGCACGTGCAGGCACTCCTCCGGCGAGTTGGTGTGGTAGATCGGCGCGAGCACGGCGCCCGCGCACATCGCGCCCAGCTCGCACAGCGTCCACTCCGCGCGCGTGGAGCAGAGGATCGAGACGACCTCGCCGCGCTCGATCCCGAGCGCGATCAGGCCGCGCGCGATCTCGCGGCTGCGCTCGCCGAGCTGTGCGTAGGTGATCTCCGCGTAGGCGCTCTCCGCGGCGGCGCTCTGGGACGACCCTTCGCCGGCGCGCGGCGCCTGCTCGCCGGTGTGGTCGGGCCGCCCGGCGGGCGCCTGTGCCGGCACGGGATAGCGCAGCGCCACGTCCTCGCCGCGCTCGGCTGCGCTGAGCACCATCCGCCCCAGCGTCGTGGCGCCGGTGATGCGATCGGCGACGGGGCGCAGCGGTGTGGCGGTGGCAGCCATACGCCGCAGGCTCGCAGGGCAAAGGCTCTCCGCCATCCGCATTTTGCCGCTCCCCGAAGCAGGTTTTTGCGGATACCATCGCTGTATGGCCGTCCTCGATGCCTCCGAGCGTGTGGAGGCGGCTTACCGCGCCGCTCGCCCCCGCTCGCAGGAGTTGTGGGAGCGCGCCCGCGGCGTGCTGCCGGAGGGGGTTAGCGGCGCCGCCAAGCGCTGGGACCCGTTTCCCGTGTTCATCGCCTCGGCGCAGGGGGCGCACGCCGTCGACGTCGACGGCAACGCATACGTGGACCTGCTGATGGGCGCCGGGCCGATGCTGCTCGGCCACGGCCACCCACGCGTGCTCGACGCGATCCGCGAGCAGCTCGCGCGGATGACCAACCCGATGGCGCCGACGGAGCTGTCGCTGACGCTCGCCGAGCGCATCCGCGGGCACATGCCGCACATGCAGCGACTGCGCTTCACGAACACCGGCTCGGAGGCGACGCGCTCCGCCGTGCGCGTCGCCCGCGCCGCCACCGGGCGCACGCTGCTCGCCAAGTGCGAGGGCGCCTTCCACGGCTCCGACGACGTGTTCCTCGTCTCCTCCCACGCGCGCGCCGTGGCAGGCGCCGACACGCGCCCGCAGCCCGTCCTCGACTACGCGGGGCTGCCGGCGCGCGTCGTGGAGGAGGTGCTCGTGCTCCCCTACAACGATCCCGCCGCGGCGGCGCAGCTGATCGCCGAGCACGCGCACGAGCTGGCTGGCGTGATCGTCGAGCCGATCGCCTTCTCAAGCGGCGGCGGCGTGCCCGCCACAGAGGAGTTCGCGCGGGCGCTGCGCGAGGCCACCGCCCGCCACCAGATCCCGCTGATCTTCGACGAAGTCTTCTGCGCGTACCGCTTCGGCCTCGCCGGGATGCCCGCCCTGCTCGGCGTCACCCCCGACCTGGCGGCGATCGGCAAGGCGGTGGGCGGCGGTATGCCGCTGGCGGCGTTCGGCGGGCGCGCGGAGCTGATGGAGGCCGCGCTGCCGCGGATCTTCCAGTCCGGCACGTTCACCGAGAACCCCGTGTCGATCGCCGCCGGCCTGGCCGTGCTCGACGTGCTCGAATCCGAGCCGGTGCTGGAGCGCGCCGACCGCGCCGGGGAGCTGCTGCGCGCCGGCCTGGCCGAGCAGTTCGCCGCGCACGGCGTCACCGCCGCCGTCACCGGCGCCGCCTCGCTGCTGCAGGTGCACATCGGCGTCGCGCAGGTGCGCAACCGGCGCGACGTGCTGCGCGCCGACCGCGACGCGACGCGCGCCTTCCTGCTGGCAATGGTCACCGAGGGGGTGCTGTGGCCGCCGCTGCACCCGGCGATCGCCTCCGGCGCGCACACGCTCGCGGACGTCGAGCGGGTGGTTGCGAGCGCTCGAACAGTCCTGTCGAGGTGACGCCCGCGCGCGCGGCGTTACCCTACTGCGGCATGAACAACGGGCCGGCGGCTACCGGAGCGCCCACACGCAAAGCGCCTATACGCGAATGATTCGCATCGGGATCGATGTGGGCGGCACCTTCACCGACGTCGTCACGCTCGACGAGGGCAGCGGCGCGACCACCTGGCAGAAGGCCCTGACCGACGCCGCGCACCCGGCTGCGGGCGTGCTCGACGCGATCGCCGTCAGCGGCGCGGCGCTGTCCGGCGTGGCGCAGGTCAGGCTCGGCAGCACGCTCGGCGTCAACGCCGTGCTGACGCGCAGCGGGGCGCCCACCGGCCTGATCACCACCGCCGGCTTTCGCGACGTGCTGGAGATCCGCCGCACGCACCGCGAGCGCCTGTTCGACCTGGAAGAGCGCCCCCCCGATCCGCTCGTGCCGCGCGAGCTGCGCCTGGAGGTGAGCGAGCGCGTCGACGCCGACGGGAACGTGGTCACGGCGCTCGACGAGGAGGGCGTGCGCCAGGCGTGGCGGCGGCTGCGCGCGGCGGGCGTCAGGGCGCTCGCGATCGTCTTCCTGTTCTCCTTCGAGAACCCCGAGCACGAGCGCCGGGCAAAGGAGATCGTGCTGGCGGAGGGCGGCGCGGAGGTCGTGCTCGTCTCCTGCGAGGTGCTGCCCGTGCACCGCGAGTACGAGCGCACGAGCACGACGGCGATGGCCGCGTATGTGGCGCCCGCGCTCGTACGCCATATGGCCGACCTCGGCGGGCGCCTGCGTGAGGCGGGCCTGGCCGACGGACGCCTGGCGATCATGACCAGCTCCGGCGGCGTGCAGGACGCCCAGGCGCTCGCCGACAACCCGATCCCCAGCCTGCTGTCCGGACCGGCCGGCGGCGTCGCCGGCGCACGGCGGATCGCCGCCGAGGAGGGGCTGGCGGAGGTGCTCACGCTCGACATGGGCGGCACCAGCTGCGACGTCTCCGGGATCGTCGGCGGCGTCGCGGACGAGCGCCTGGACATGCATATCGACGGTCTCGCCGTCAGTCACCCGACGTTCGACATCCACACGATCGGCGCGGGCGGCGGCAGCGTCGCGTGGATCGACTCCGGCGGCGCCCTGCGCGTCGGACCGCGCTCGGCCGGCAGCGACCCGGGGCCGGCCTGCTACGGCCGCGGTGGCGAGGAGCCGACGGTGACCGACGCCAACCTCGTGCTCGGGCGCTACGACGGGCAGATCCCGCTGGGGGGGATGCTGAGGCTCGACCCCGAGCGCGCCCGCGCGGCGATCGCATCGCGCATCGCGCAGCCGCTTGGCCTCGGCGTCGAGCAGGCGGCCGCAGGGATCGTACGGATCGTCAACGCGCTGATGGTCGGCGCCGTGCGCACGATCTCGCTGGAGCGCGGGCGCGACGTGCGCGGCTTCACGCTCGTCGCCTTCGGCGGCGCCGGTCCCGTGCACGCCGCCGACGTCGCGCGCGAGCTGGGCGTGCAGAGCATCCTGATCCCCGCCTGTCCGGGCTGCACGTCCGCGCTCGGCGCCGCGATCGCCGACTCCCGCCACGACGAGCTGATCACCCTCGCGCGGCGCGTGTGGGAAGTCTCCGGGGACGTCCTTGCGGCGGTCGTGCAGGATCTCGGCGAGCGGGTGCGCGGGGCGCTCGCGCGCGAAGGGTTTCAGGAGCCCGACAGGGACTGCGAGGTGTGGCTCGATCTGCGCTACGAGGGACAGGCGCACGAGCTGGGGGTGCGTTGCAGCGATGCGCAGAGCCCGTCGCTGGAGAAGGCCGTCGCCGACTTCCACGCGCTGCACAGGCTCCTGTATGGCCACTCCTTCACGGACGTGACGGTCGAGCTGGTCAATGTCAGGGTGACCGGGTATGGGCGCGTGCACAGCCCCGCGCTGCGCTGGGAGTGGGCCGCGGGAGCCTCCTCCGAAGCGCTGCCGCGGCGGCGCCGGGTGTACTTCGAGGAGCTGGGCGACTTCGCCAAGACGGCGGTGCTGGCGCGCGAGGAGATCGCCGCCGGCAGCACCGTCAGAGGTCCCGCCGTGATCCACCAGCTCGACGCGACGGTGCTCGTCGGCCCGGGCATGACAGCGGCCGCGCAGCCCGGCGGCAGCCTGCTGCTCGCCCCCGACCCGAACAGCGCGCACGCACGCTGGTCGCGCGCCGCCCTGAGGGTGGGCCGGTGAGCGCCGCGCTCGATCCCCGCGACACGATCACGGTCGAGGTGATCCGCCACGCGCTCACCGCCGCCGCGCGCGAGATGGGCGTGACGCTGCGCATGACCTCCAGCTCGCCCATCTTCAACGAGGGCAACGACTACTCGTGCGCGATCTTCGACACCGAGGGGCGGCTCGTGACGCACGGCGAGTTCCTGCCCATCCACCTCGGCTCGCTGTCGTTCTCCGTCGCCGCCGCACGCGAGGCGTTCGCGGCCGAGGGTCTGCGCGAGGGCGACACGGTCGTCATGAACGACCCGTACCGCGGCGGCTCGCACCTGCCCGACGTGACGATGGTCTCGCCGATCTTCCACGAGGAGGAGCTGGTCGCGTACGCGACCAACCGCGCGCACCACCTCGACGTCGGCGGCGCCGTCCCCGGCAGCTTCTTCTCCGGCGCGCGGGACAACTACCAGGAGGGGCTGCGCATCAGCCCCGTCAAGCTGTTCCGGGACGGCGAGCGCGACACCCACCTGCTGGCGCTGATCGCGGAGAACTCCAGGCTGCCCGCGCAGATGCGCGTCGACCTGGAGAGCCAGGTGTCGGCCAACCGCACGGCGATCGAGCGCGTCGGGCAGCTCGTGCGCCGCCACGGCGCCGGGGTCGTGCGCGACGCGATGCGCGCCGTGCTCGCCTACTCCGAGCGCCGGATGCGGGCGGCGATCGCGCGCTGGCCCGACGGCGAGTACAGCGCCGCCGACAGCCTCGACAACGATGGCGTCGTCGATCGGCCGTGCGAGCTGCGGGTCACCGTGCGCGTGCGCGGGGAGGAGCTGGAGGTGGACTTCACCGGCAGCTCGCCGCAGACCGCCGGCCCCCTCAACAGCGTGCTCGGGTACACGTGCTCCGGCGTGTACATGACGGTGCAGGCCGCGACCGACCCCGACATCCCGCCGAACGCCGGCTGCTACCGCCCGATCGCGATCGAGGCGCCCGTGGGCAGCATCGTCAACCCGCGCTTCCCGGCGCCGTGCACCGGCGGCAACGAGACGGTGTTCGTGATCTCCGCCGCGATCTTCCGCGCGCTGGCGCAGATCCCACAGGCGCACACGATGGCGTGCGATCAGGGCTCCTCCAACAACCTGCTGATCTCCGGCCGCGATCCGCGCGACGGGCAGCGGTACGTGGTGTACGAGTACCCCGAGGGCGGCTGGGGCGCCAACGCGCACCGCGACGGGCCGAGCGCCATCTACTCGATCGCCGGCAACACCTGGAACGTGCCCGTGGAGGTCGTCGAGCGGCGCTTCCCCGTGCGCGTCGAGCGCTACGAGCTGCGCGAGGACAGCGGTGGCCCCGGCACGCGCCGCGGTGGCCTCGGCATCCGCCGCGAGCACCGCATCCTCGGCCACGACGCCGAGGTTTCGATTCTCGGGGACCGCGTGCGCGTGCCGCCGTGGGGTCTGGAGGGCGGCGGCGAGGGGGCGCCCGCCGCCTATCTGATCCTGCGCGAGGGAGCCGCGCCGGCGCCGGCCGCGCCGCAGTTCGGCTCCAAGGCCTCCGGTGTGCCGCTGCGCGACGGGGAGATCATCGCGCAGCTGACGGCCGGCGGCGGCGGCTGGGGGGACCCGCTGCAGCGCGACCCCGAGCGCGTGCGCGAGGACGTGCGCCTCGGGTATGTGAGCCGCGAGGCGGCGCGGCGCGACTACGGGGTCGTGTTCGACGCCGAGGGCGACATCGACGCGGCGGCCACGGCGCTGGCCCGCGAGCGGGGCGGGCCGGGCACGGGGGGTTCGCGGTGAACGCCGCGCCGATCGGGGGGGCGCCGACGCCCGCCGAGCTGTACGCGCGTATGGCGCTGATCCGCGACTTCGAGCGGGCCGCCTACCGCGCGTACGAGCGAAACGAGCTGCAGGGCACGATCCACGCGTCGATCGGCCAGGAGGGGGTCGCCGTCGGCGTCGTCGCCGCGCTGCGCGCCGCCGACAAGCTGCTCAGCCACCACCGCGGCCACGGCCACGCGCTCGCCAAGGGCGTCGATCCCAGCCGCCTGATGGCCGAGCTGTTCGGCCGCGTCGACGGCGTGTGCGGCGGCAAGGGCGGCTCGATGCACATCACCGACGTCGGCTGCGGCTTCCTCGGCTCGCTCGCCGTCGTCGGCAGTTCGATCCCGCTCGCGCTCGGCGTCGCGCTGTCCGCGCAGCGCGCCGGCGAGGAGACGGTGTGCGCCGTGTTCTTCGGCGACGGCGGCGTCGGTCAGGGCGTGCTGTACGAGAGCATGAACCTCGCCGCGATCTGGCGCCTGCCCGTGCTGTTCGTGTGCGAGAACAACGCGTACGCGATCACCACGCCCGCGGCGCACACGACCGCCGGGCCGGGCATCGAGGAGCGCGCGCGGGCGTTCGGGCTCGCGGCGCTGCGCGTCGACGGCCAGGACGTCGAGCAGGTCGCGGGCGCCACGCGCACGCTCGCCGCGCAGGCCCGCGCCGGGCAGCCCGGCCTGCTGGAGTGCCTCACGTACCGCTTCCTCGGGCACTCGCGCTCGGACCCGCCGCACGGGCGCTACCGCTCGCGCGAGGAGGTCGAGCGCTGGCAGGGGCGCGACCCGCTCGCCGTGCTCGCGGCGCAGGCGGAGCTGTCCGCCGAGGCGTGCGCGCAGCTGGAGGCCGCCGCGCAGGCGCGGGTGCAGGAGGCCGTCGAGTTCGCGCGCGCCTCCCCCCGCCCCGACCTGCATGTGCTCGCCCAGGATGTTTGGGGATGAGTCGCCGGCTTTACGTTCGTCCCCGCCTCGCCACTCGGGGGATACGTGGAGAGGGCGCTCTAGCTGTTGTGTTTTTTGGGAGGAGGAGGGGCCGCGTTGAGCGACCCTGAGGCGCAGTTGCAGGTTACGTACGCCGAGGCGATTCGCTGCGCGCTCCAGGACGCGATGGACGCCGACCCCGCGATCGTGCTGCTCGGCCAGGACATCGCCGCCGGCTTCCCGTTCGGCGCCACGCGCGAGCTGGCCGCGCGGTACGGCGCCGAGCGCGTGCGCGACACGCCGATCTCCGAGGCGGCGAGCATGGGGTGCGCCGTCGGCGCGGCGATGACGGGTACGCGCACCGTGGTCGAGGTCGACTTCGCCGGCTTTCTGCTGCTGGGGCTCGACCAGCTCGTCAACAATGCGGCCAAGCTGCGGTACATGAGCGGCGGGCAGCTGCGCGTGCCGCTGCTGGTGCGCGTCGGGCAGGGTCCGCTCGGCGCGTTCGCCGCGCAGCACTCGCAGTCCCAGCACGCGTGGCTGGCGTCCGTGCCCGGCCTCGCGCTGTGCGCCCCCAGCGACCCCCAGGACGCGTACGAGCTGCTGCGCTGGGGGCTGCGCCGGCAGGACCCCGTCGTGTTCGCCGAGGACATGCGGCTGTACCGCGCGCGCGGGGAGCTGGTGCGCGAGCCCGCCGATTCCGCCGCTGAGATCCCCCGCGCCCGCGTCGTGCGCCCCGGCCGCGACGCGAGCGCCGTGTGCTTCGGCTTCGGTAGGACACTGGCGCTCGCCGCCGCGCAGGCGCTGGCGGGCGAGGGGGTGGAGCTGGAGGTGCTCGACCTGCGGCTGCTCGCGCCGCTCGACGGCGAGGCGATCGCGCGGTCCGCGCGGCATACTGGTCGCGTGCTGTGCCTCGGCGACGATCCGCTGCTCGGAGGGATCACAGCGACGCTCGCCGCCACCGTCCACGAGCAGGCTCCCGGCGCGCGCGTCGGGCGGCTCGGGGCGCGGCACTGGCCGACCCCGTTCGGCTCGGCCGAGGCGTACGTGTACCCGTCGGCGGAGTCCGTCGCGAGCGCCGTGCGCAGGCTGCTGGGGGCCCCCGGCGAGGGCGCCGGCGAGGAGATCGTCAACGGCGAGTTCCGCATGGCGGCGTCGTGAGACGGCGAGGTCCAGACGGCCGTCGTCGGCACGAGCGGGGCTTTGAAGGTGTCGCGAAAGGCGCCGATCACCAGACGGCCCCGGGCACAGGGGGCGGTCCGTAGCGATGGCGATCGTCGAGCCCGGATACATGCAGGGCACGCGCGGCGCGATGGCCGTCGATTGGGAGTCGCGCATCGATATGGCGCGGATGCGCGGGGCGCGTCTGGCGCGCGCCACAGAGGCGGTGGCCGCGGCCGGGTACGACGCCGTGCTGCTGCTGTCGGACCCCAACATCCGCTACGTCACGGCGGTCGCGACGACGTCGGTGTCGGGCGCCGGCGGCTTTCACTACTCGCTGCTGTCCGGCGGCGGGCGCATCACGCATTGGGACAGCGCCGACCACGCGGTGCACGAGCGCCAGACGTGCCCGTGGCTGGAGGACATCCGCTATGCCGCGCCCGGCGTCGGCATCGTCCCCGCCGCGCTCGGCCCCGGGCCGGCGGCGGAGCTTCTGTGCAAGCAGATGGCCAAGGAGATCGCCACCGCGCTCTCCGACCACGGCGTGCTCTCGGGTCGTATCGGCCTCGACGTCGGACAGCCGGCGCTGATGGCGCTGCTCGAACGCTACGGCTACGCGGTCGGCGCGGGCGCGGGCGCCGCGCTCGCGCAGGCGCGCGCGGTCAAGACGGTGGACGAGGTCGAGTGCCTGCGCCTCAGCGCGTCGGTGTGCGAGGCGGGCTTTCAGGCGATGCGCGAGGCGATCCGCCCCGGCGCGCGCGAGAGCGAGGTGTTCGCGCGCGCCGTCGCGCGCATCGTGGAGCTGGGCGGCGAGCACGGCGGCGGCAACATCTCAAGCGGCCCGAACACGTGGCCCAAGAGCCAGGCGGACACGACCGACCGCATCATCCGGCCCGGCGACGTCGTGTACTCGGACCTGTACAACATCGGCTTCCACGGCTACCGCTCGTGCTACTACCGCACGTTCAGCTGCGGCGAGCCGCGCAAGGAGACACGCGACGCGCACAGGCGCGCGGTCGAGAGCCTGTACGGCGTGCTCGACGCGATCGCGCCCGGCGCCACCACCGCCCAGGCCGCCGCGCGCTTCCCCGACGCCAAGGGCGAGTATTGGGACTACTACGGCGCCACCGAGGCGTGGCAGATGACCACCAACCATTGGGGCCACGGCATCGGCCTGTCGCTGTACGAGATACCCCTCACGTGGCGCGGCGCCGGCGCCGAGGGCGCGACCGTGTACGAGCCGGGCATGACGATGGCGGTCGAGACGCAGGACCGCGACGGCCACGGCCAGGGCGTGCGGGTCGAGGAGATGGTCGTCGTGCGCGACGGCGGCGTGGAGCTGCTCACGCGCTGGCCGATCGACGACGTGACGGTCTGTGGATGAGCAGGGAAATCGCCGCGCGCGACCCATCCATATCCATATCAAAGCCACCCCTCGAAGGCCGCGTCGCCGTCGTCACGGGGGCCAGCCGCGGAATCGGGGCGGGGATCGCCGCGCGGCTGCTCGCGGCCGGCGCGCGGGTGCTCGGCGTGAGCCGCACGCGCTCGCCGGAGGGGGAGGCGTTCGCCAAGGGGGAGGCGTTCGTTCAGAGGGAAGGGAAGGCGTTCGTCCAGGGGGAGAGGGAGGAGTCCGTCCAGAGGGAGGGGGACGGGAAGGCGTTCGTCCAGATCGAGTGCGATGTGACGGCGCCCGACGCGCCGCAGCGGGTGCTCGCGGGCGCGCTTGAGGCCTTCGGGCGCGTCGACGCGCTCGTCAACAACGCCGGCGTGCTGTTCGCGGGCGCCTGCTGGGAGCAGGGCGACGAGCAGATCGACGCGACGCTCGCGTTGAACCTCACGGCGCCCTTCCGCCTCTCGCAGGCGCTGGCGGCGCATTGGGTGGAGCGCGGCGCGGCGGGGGTGCTCGTCAACGTGTGCTCGGTCGAGTCCCAGGTCGCGTGGTCGCAACCGCCGCACGCCGCGTACGCCGCGAGCAAGGGCGGGCTGCTCGCGCTCACGCGCGCCCTGGCGCTGGAGCTGGCCGAGCACGGCATCAGGGTCGTGGCGCTGGGGCCGGGGATCGTCGCCACGGAGATGACAGGTGCGGGGGCACGGCACGACGCGATCCCGCTCGGGCATCGCCTCGGCACGCCCGCGGAGATGGGCGACGTCGTCGCGTTTCTGCTGTCCGACGCGGCGAGCTACGTCACCGGCGAGATCGTGTACGCCGACGGCGGGTATCTGCTGCGGTGAGCGATCTGCGCTTCGCCGGCCGTCGCGCCGTCGTCACGGGGGCGGCGTCGGGCATCGGGCGCGCCGTCGCCGTGCGGCTCGCGACCGAGGGCGCGAGCGTTGTAGGCCTGGACTGCGACGAGGCCGGCCTGCGCGAGACGTTTGCCGGCGTCGCGCAGGGGCGGGGGGTGGTCGTCGACGTGGCCGACGACGACGCGCTCGACGTGCTCGCGGCGGTGCTCGGCGGGAAGGAGGCGGCGCCCGAAGGGACCGCGCTGGCTGCCCCATCCCGGGACTCCTCCCTGGCCCCCGCCGACGTGCTCGTCAACGCCGCCGGCGTGCTGCTGCGCCACGACCTGCTCGAGCACCCGCTCGACGCCTGGCAGCGTACGCTCGACGTCAACCTGCGCGCGCCGCTGCGACTGTCGCGCGAGTTCGCGCGTCACCACGTCGCGCGCGGGACTCACGCCGCGATCGTCAACGTGTGCTCGATCGAGTCGTTCGTGGCGCTGCCGGGCCACGCCGCGTACACGGCCTCCAAGGGCGCGCTGGCGATGGCCACGCGCGCCTTCGCGCTGGAGCTGGCGCCGCACGGCATCCGCGCCAACGCCGTCGCCCCCGGCGTCACTGCGACGGCGATGAACGCCGCGCTGCGCGAGGACCCTCAGCGTGCGGCGGAGCTGGCGCAGGCGATCCCGCTCGGGCGCTTCGCCGGCGCGCACGAGCAGGCGGCGGGCGTCTGCTTCCTGGCGTGCGAGGACGCGTCGTACATCACCGGCGCGGTGCTGCCGATCGACGGCGGCTGGCTCACGCGCTGACGCCAGCCGCCGTGCGCGGGTCCTACTTACTGCACTTCGACGAGCTCGACAGCGTCAGCTGCGCGCCCGTCTGGTAGAGGAATTCCGACTTGACCTTGAACTTGCCCGAGGTGCAGTTGCCGGCCGTGACGAACGCCTGCTTGCCGCCGCCGATCTTGTTGATCGTCAGCTGCAGCGCGGTGATCACGACGTTCACGGGGCCGAGCGTGATTGCCGGCACGCCCGTCGTGACCCTGTTACCCGAGACCTTGCCGAACAGCACCAGCACCGAGCCGGCGGGGCCGGTCGGGGCGAGCAGGAAGATGATTTCGTTCTTGCCTGCGTAGGCGGTCGCCCTCTCGGGGATCGAGGGGATCACCGGCGCGCCGTTGGCGTTCGCGGTGCCCGTGCCGATCTTGCTCTTGCTCGGGCAGACGGCGCCGCCCGTCGCCTTGATTTCGGTTTCGCCGGCCTTGCACTGCGCGATCGCGTTGCTCTTGAAGTTGAACTTCGTCTTCTTCGGGAACGTGATCGTCAACGTCTTCAAGCCCTGCGGCTGGGCGTTCGGCGCACCCGGATCGGAGGACTGCAGGTTCGCCTTGAAACCTGTCGACTTGCCGGCCTTCGTCGCGGTCAGCGTGATGTTCGCGGACTGCGTGAACTGGGCGCTAGCGAACGCGATGCTCCCAATCGCGAGCAGTCCGACGGCCATCAGCGCGGCCGTGATCTGGAACCTTCTCATCGTGTCATCTCCTTCGTGGGTGGGGCGTGACCGGGGCGACGCCCGGGCCAGTCTTCGGTGGGACGTGGCCGGGGTGGTGTCCCGGCCAGTGGATCGCTGGAAGGTGGGGGCGCCGCCGCGGGCGCCTGCGCGGTACCGTCGGGCCGGCGCCGGCTCGCAGCGTCGGCCACCAGCTGCCGCGGCCGAGCACGTGCACGGCGGCGGGCAGCAGCACCGGGCGCACGAGGAACACGTCGAGCGCGACGGCGACGGCGAAGCCGACGCCGAACTCGCGCACGGTCAGCATGTCGGTCGCGATGAACGGGATCAGCGCGGCGATCATCAGCAGGCCCGAGCCCGTCGTCGCCGCGGCCGTCTCGCGCAGCGCTGTGTCGAGCGCGCCGTCGACGCTCGCGCCTTTGAGAAGCTCCTCGCGCGTGCGGGCGAGCAGCACCGTGAGATACACGAGCGAGACGCCGAACACGACCGTGAAGATGCCTATGATCGACATCGGGTCGATGTAGCCGGGTCCGCCGAGCGGCGGGTGCGGACCGCTGAACAGCAGGCTCATCACGCCGAACGTGGCGGCCGCCGTCAGCAGGTCGAAGGCGACGGCGACGATCGGCAGCGCGACGGCGCGCAGCGCGATCCCCAGCGTCAGCGCGACGGCGAGCGCGAGCGCGACGATCACCCACGGCAGGCGGTCGTTCGTGGCGCTGGCGAAGTTGTTGAGGTTGCCGGCCGGCCCGCCGACGGCGACGGCGAGGCGGTTGGCGACGGCGTAGCGCCGCGCGATGCGGTCGAGGCGATCGCCGAGCGCCGCCGTCGTGGCGCTGTTGGCGGGGTAGCGCGAGACGACGACGATCTGCCCGGCGTTGCCGCCGCGCGTGACGTTGACCGCGAAGCCGGCGGCGTTGCTGGCGGCCGGCGGCGCGCCGGCGACGGCGGCGAGCAGGAAGTAGCCGGAGTTGAACAGGCCGGGCGACTGTGCCTTCAGTTCTTCGAGGTCCTTGGGCGAGGGCAGCTGGCCGGCGAACTTCGATACGGCCGCCTGCATCACGCCGAGGCCGTTGACGAGCTGGCCGGTCGGCGAGACGCCGCCCGCGAGGCCGCTTTCGAGCTGGCCCGTGCCGCTCGTGAGCTGCCCGAGGCCCGCTTCCAGGGCGCCGGCGCCGTCGCGCAGTTGCGCCAAGCCGCCCGTCAGCTGGCCGCCGCCGCTGGAGAGCTGTCCGAGCCCCGAGGCGAGCTGCGCGTTGCCGCTGCGCAGCTTCGCCAGCCCGCCCTGCAGCTTGCCTGCGCCACTGTGCAGCTGACCGAGCGCGGCCGCGAGGAAGGAGCCGGAGGTGGCGACGTTGGAGGCGATCGCGGCGGCGCTCTTGGCGTCGGAGGAGGCGCTTGCCGCCGTGCCGGACGCGGCGCCGACGGAGTTGCCCGCGCGGTTCAGCGCCGCGAGCGCTTCCGCGTAGTGCGGGTCTTCCTTGCCGCTGCTCATGCTCTGCAGCGCCGCGGTCGCCGCGGCGATCTCGTTCGACGCGCTCTGGGACTGCCCCTGGAGGTTGCCGAGCGCGGCGCTTGTCGACGCCGTCAGGCCGGCGAGCTGCTTGGTCGAGGCGACGCCCTGGGACACGGGCACGTTCGCCGTGCCGAGGCCGTTGGCCAGTTCGATCGAGCCGGCGAGCGCTTCGGTGGCGCCCTTCTTCAGCGCGTTGGCGCCGCTCAGCGCCTGATTGAGCCCGCCCGAGAGCTTGGCCGAGCCGCTGTGCGCCGCCGCCAGCCCGGCGTGCAGCTTGGCCGCGCCGGCGTGCGCTTCGCTGGAGCCGCCGTGCAGCTGGTTGGCGCCGCTGGTCGCTTCGCGCAGCCCCGTCTGCAGTTCCTGAGCGCCCGCCCCGGCCTGTCCGAGCCCGTTGGCGAGCTTGCCGAGATCCTGCTTGCCGCCTTTGAGCAGCTTGCCCGATTCGTTCAGCGACGTCGGCAGCTTGCCGAGCGCCTGGGTCTGCGCACTGAGCGAGCCGGGTCCGGCGACGGAGGCCACGCGCGGGTCGCGGGCGATCTGTTCCTGCAACGCGTCGAGGCTCTGCAGCGTCGCCGCCGTCGTGATTGGCCCGCGCGGATTGACGACGATCATGTTGTACGGCGTCGGCCAGCCGGGACCCATCACGCGCGCGACCGTTTCGAAGGACTGGCGCGCGGCGTTGCCGGGCGGCAGCTGGCTGATGTCCGGCGGCCCCGTCTTCAGCGACAGCGCCGGCACCGCGAGCACGATCAGCACGGCGGTGGCGAGCGCCCCGGCGAGCACGGCGCGGTGGCGCACCCACGCACCGGCGCCGACGAGGCGGTCCCAGTCGCGCGTCAGCAGCGCGGGCGCGGCGACGTGCGCGCCGACGACATCGCGGCCGGACAGCACGAGCGCAGCGGGCATCACGACGACGGCGCCGCCGAGCGCGAGCGCGGAGCACAGCAGCACGCCGACGCCGAGCGAGGTGAGGATCTTCGTCGGCGCGATCGCGCTCGCGAGCGCCAGCGCGAGGATCAGGCCGGTGCCGGCGAACAGCACGGCGCGCCCGGTGGTGGAAACCGCCTCGGTGGCGGCGCGCACGGAGCTGTGTGGGTCGCGGTGAAAGCGGTCGAGGATCAACAGCGAATAGCCGACGCCGAGCGCGAGCCCGGTCATCGAGGCAAGCGCCACGGCGATCGGGTCGACGTCGATAAAACGCCCGATGATCGCCATCAGGCCGTACGCCGAGAGCACCGTCGCCGCGCCGAGCAGCGCCACGAGGCCGGCCGCGAGCGGCGCGCGCAGGCCGGCGAGCAGCAGCAGGAAGAGGATGCCGATGGCGATCAGCTCGGCGCGTCGCGTGGCCGCCAGCGTTTCGTTCTTCAGCGCGCGGTCGATCGACGGCTGGCCGGTGATGCTCGCGTGCACGGGGCGGTCGATCGTGCGCGCGACGAGCGCTTCGATCTGCGGCTGGTCGTACTTGACCGCGTCCTTCTCGGGCCGGTCGACGGAGACGACGATCATCGCCGCGTTCGCGGACGGACGCAGCCCCTGTGAGGCGGCGCCGGCGTCCCAGGCGGACAGCGCGCGCGTGTGCGGGCGCTTGACGAGCGCGCTGACGAGCCGCGGGCCCTGCTTGTTGAGCTGCGCGGAGGGGCCCTGCAGGAGGATGGGCACGAGCTGGGTCGGGCCGAAGTGGGCGTTGGCGAGCACTTCCGCGCGCGAGGACTCGGTGCCCGGCACGACCACGACCGAGGGGGAGAGCGAGTGCGAGACACCGAAGCCGATCGTCGTGAGCACGGCGGCCAGCAGCCCCCAGGCGAGCAGCGACGCCTTCGGCTTGCGGATCGAGTACAGAGCGAGGCGGATCACAGGCACGACGCTACGACCGTCGCGGGGTATTCCGCATCAGGGGGCGCTGCGGGTTTGCGCTCAGTAGTTATGACACCCCACTCCTCGGTCAATTCACAGAACACGACCGGCGAGCGCGCGGTCGGATAGATTTCAAGATCCCAAACCCGAATTCGAGCAAGATGAAGGCGAGGAGCGCGTCCTGGGCGCGTGGGCGGTTACCGGTGCAGCGGCGCATCGCTGCGCGATAAGTGGTCAAATCATGGAGCTGAGCTGACGATGGGATCGAGAAGCTTGAACATGCCCTATAGACGGACTGGTATTGCTGTGCTGACCGGCCTGCTCGCGGCCGCGCTGCTGGCGGCCTGCGGCGGGGGTACCAAGTCGTCCACGGGGGGTTCGACCACGGTGGCCGCGGGGCCGCCCCAGCACGGCGGGACGCTGACGATGGCGCGGTCGTATGACCCGCAGAACCTCAACCCGTTCACGTGTGCGTGCGAGAACGGCTCGCTGCAGGTGATGGTGCAGGTGTTCGACACGCTCGTGAGCTACGCCACGCCTGACGCCACAGCCAAACCGGTGCCCGACCTCGCGACGAGCTGGACGATCAGTCCCGACGGCAAGACGTACACGTTCAAGCTCCGCGCCGCGCAGTTCTCAAACGGCCAGCCGGTGACCGCGCAGGACGTCAAGTACAGCCTCGGGCGCGCGAGCGCCCCGACGTCCGCCTACGGCGGCCTGTATCCGATCGCGGGCATCGAAACCCCCAACTCCGGCACGGTCGTGCTCAAGCTCAAAACGCCGGCGCCGGGCCTGATCTACTCGCTCGGCTTCCCAGCCGCCTCGATCGCCCCCGAAAGCGCCGTCAAGAGCGAGGGCGACGCCGGCTTCGGCCAGCACCCGATCGGCTCCGGGCCGTTCATCGTCACCCGCTGGCTGCACGGACAGGAGCTCGACCTCGCGCCCAATCCCCATTACTGGCATACGGGCCTGCCGTACCTGCACAGCGTCAAGCTGATGTACGTGCCCAACGACAACACGCGCATCCTCGACGTGCGCACGGGCACGGCCGACGTCGCCGACGAGATCCCCTTCGGGCAGGTCAAGCCGCTGCGCGAAAGCGGCGTCAACGTGATCGTGACGCCGTCCTCGGCGATCGACACCGTGATCCTCAACAACTCCGTGGCGCCGCTGAACAACCTGAAAGTGCGCCAGGCGCTGGCCTACGCCACGCCCGTCTCCTCGATCGCCAAGGTCGCGTTCGCCGAACTCGCGCCGATCATGAACACCGTGATGCCGAAGCTGAAGTACTGGAACTCGGCCGTCAAGCCCTACCCGTACGACCTCGCGCGCGCCAAGCAGCTGCTCGCCTCCTCGCCGGCGCCGCACGGGTTCACGTTGCAGTTGAACATCGTCGGCTCGGACACGCCGTCGAAGGAGACGGCGCAGATCATCCAGGCGGCGTGGGCGCAGGTCGGCGTGAAGGTCGAAATCAAGGAATACGACTACGGCACGATCCAGAGCCGCTGGGCCGAAGGCCACTATCAGGGCACGCTGCTGATACCCGACGAGGACACCAGCGACCTGCCCGTCGACGACGAGTACGCGCACGGCCTGTTCGACAACTACGCCGCCGACAAGAACCTGTACTCCTACTACCAGAACGCGCAGGCGCAGAAGCTCGCTGTGGAAGCGCTCACGGCGAACAGCGAGAGCACCCGCAGCGCCGCTTTCCACGAGCTCCAGGAAGTCTCGATGGCCGGCGTCCCGTCCGTGCCGCTGGTGTGGGCGCCGTACCGCACGGCGGTGCGCAGCAACGTGCACGCCTTCAACTACGTGCTCACCGGCTGGTTCCCGCTGCAGGAAGTGTGGGTAGGCAAGTAGGACGGCTCCTGCTCAGACGGCTGGTGGACGCCGTCCCGGTCCTGATCGGGGTGACGCTCGTCTCATTTGCGCTGATCCACCTCACGCCGGGCGATCCCGTGCGCATCCTGCTGGGCGGCCACGCGACGCCCGCCAACGTCGCCGCCCTGCGGCACACGCTTGGACTCGACCGCTCGCTGCCGGCGCAGTACTGGCAGTTCCTCAGCGGCGCCTTCACCGGCTCCTTCGGGCAGTCGATCGAGTACCGCACGTCGGTCTCCAGCATCGTCGGGCCGCGCATCGGCGCCAGCGCGCTGCTGATCGGCTATGCGCTGCTCGTGACGATCCTGCTCGCCGTTCCGCTCGCGTTCCTCGCGGCGCTCGCACGCGACCGCGCGGGCGATCACGCGATTCGCCTCGGCACGACGGTCACGTTCGCGATGCCGTCCTTCTGGGTCGGCCTGATCCTGTCGCTGCTGATCAGCCTGCAGCTCGGCTGGCTGCCGCCCTCCGGCTACGGCACGACGTTCGCGCAGCACGTCGAAGGGCTGACGCTGCCGGCGATCACGATCGCGCTGTCGCTGTCGCCGCTGTTGATACGCATCCTGCGGTCGAGCCTGATCGACACGCTCGGCGCCGAGTACGTCAGCGCGATGCGCGCCCGCGGCCAGCGCGAGCGGCGCGTGCTGGGCAGGCACGTGCTGCGCAACTCCCTGACCTCGACCGTCACGCTGCTGAGCCTGTTCTTCGCGGTCATGCTCAGCGGCACCGTCGTCGTCGAAAACGTGTTCGCGATCCCCGGCCTCGGCTCGCTGCTCGTCGCCTCCGTGAGCGCTAGGGACTTCCCGATCATCCAGGCGCTGACGTTCATCTTTGGGGTGGCCGTGATCCTCGCCGGCCTGCTCGCCGACGTCGCGCAGGCCGCGATCGACCCGCGGGTGCGGCTGTGAGCGGGCGCGGCGGTGCGCGCGTGAGCCCCGGCGGCCGAGGCGCCGTCATCTGCCCGCTGCGTCCCGGGTGCGGTGAGAGGAAATGAACCCGGGCAGCGCCAGCGTGCGCGTCGGCCTCGCCTTCGTCGCCTTCGTCGTGCTCGCGAGCGCGATCGGGCACTTCGCGCTGCCGGCACCCGACGCCCAGAATCTTGCGCAGACGCTGGCGGCCCCGTCGTTGGGGCACCTGTTCGGGACCGACGATCTCGGCCGCGACGTGCTCAGCCGCACGCTCGCCGGGACGTGGATCGACCTCGGCGTGGCGTTTGGCGCGACGTACCTGTCGGTGCTCATCGGCGTGCTCGCCGGCACGGTCGCCGGGTACATCGGCGGGTGGCCCGAACGCGTCATCATGCGCCTCGCCGACGTCGTGATCGCGTTCCCATTCATCGTGCTGGTGATCGCCGTCGTGGCGGTGCTCGGGCCGGGCATCAAGGGCGCCGCGATCGGCCTCGTCGTCGCCGGCTGGGCGTTCTACGCGAGGCTCTCCCACGCCGAGATGCGCAGCCTGCGCGAGCGGGAGTTCATCCAGGCGGCGCGCACGCTCGGCTTCTCCCACAGGCGCATCGTCCTGCGCCACGCGCTGCCCAACATCGTCAGGCCGAGCCTCACGTACTCGGTGTCGGACACGGTGCTCAACATCCTCTACATCGCCTCGCTCTCCTACCTCGGCCTCGGCGTGCAGCCGCCCGGCGCCGAGTGGGGGGTGATCATCGCCGACGGGCAGCAGTACCTGCTCACGGCGTGGTGGATCTCCACGCTCCCGGGTCTCGTCGTGATCCTCGTCGGGATCGGGCTCGTGCTGATCGGCGACGGCACGGCCGACCGCTTCCGGGTCAACCGCTACCGCCTGCAGCGGGAGCTGGCGCGGTGAGCGTCCCGCTGCTGCGCGTGCGCGAGCTGACCGTCGCGTTCCCGGGGTCCGAGGGGGAGGAGCCCGCCGTACGGGGCGTTTCCTTCGATGTGCGCGCGGGCGAGACACTCGGCATCCTCGGCGAATCCGGCTCGGGCAAGACGATGTCGCTGAGAGCGTTGATCGGGCTGGTGCCGGCGCCGGGCCGGGTGCTGGCAGGAGAGGCGCTGTGGACGGGCGGCGACGGGCCGCGGGCGGGCGGCGACGGGCCGCGGGCGGGCGGCGAGGTTCCGTCAGGCGACGGCGGGGTCCGCAGGGGGGACGGTGAGGTTCTGGGTGGTGACGGCGGAGATTCGGAAAGGAGCGGCAGGGATCTGCTGCGGATGCCCAAGGACGCCTGGCGGCGCGTGCGCGGGCGCCAGATCGCGATGGTCTTCCAGGACCCCGCGGAAAGCCTTGACCCCGTCTTCTCGATCGGGGACCAGCTGATCGAGGTGCTGCGCCAGCTCGCGGGGCTCTCAAGGAGCGCGGCCAGACGCGAGGCCGTGCGCCTGCTGGAGCGCGTCCACATCCCCGCCGCCGAGCGCCGGCTCGGCGACTACTCCCATCAGCTGAGCGGCGGGATGCGCCAGCGCGTCACGCTCGCGCTGGCGATCGCGGGCGCGCCGGCGCTGCTGCTCGCGGACGAGCCGACGACGGCGCTCGACGTCACGATCCAGGACCAGATCCTGAGCCTGCTCGCCGAGCTGCAGGAGGAGCTGGGCATGGCGATCGTGCTCGTCTCGCACGACCTCGGCGTGATCGCGCAGTGCGCCGATCGGGTGCTCGTGATGCGCGCCGGAGAAGTGCTCGAGGCCGGCACTGTCGGCGACGTGCTCGACAGCCCGCGCCACCCTTACACGGCCGAGCTGCTGGCGGCGGTCCCGCGGATGGACGCTGCGCCGGGGGGTGCGCGGAATGGGGGCTGAGCCGCCGCCGGAGAGTACGCAGATGGCCGGGGCTGGCTCCGGGGGGGCGGGCACCGATGCGGTGGCCGGCGAGAGCGCGCCGCTGCTGCAGGCGCGGGCGCTCGTCAAGCGCTTCGCTGTGACCGGAGCGCGCCTCCCGGCGATGCGCCGCGGCCGCGCGGCCGCGCTCACCGCGCTCGACGGCGTCTCGCTTGCGATCGGCGCCGGCGAAGCGATCGGCGTCGTCGGGGAGTCCGGGAGCGGCAAGAGCACACTCGCCAAGTGTCTCGTGGCACTCCTGCGTCCCGAGGCGGGGACGGTCAGCTATAGCGGCGCCGACGTGGCCGGTCTGCGCGGACCCGACCTCGCGCGGCTGCGCCGCGACGTGCAGCTGATCTTCCAGAACCCGTACGCCTCGCTGAATCCGTTGATCGACGTCGGCGAGGCGGTCGCCGAACCGGCGTGGGTGCACCGCCTGATCGAGCGCCGCGTGCGCCGCGCCCACGCAGCCGAACTGCTGCAGAGCGTCGGGCTCGTCCCTGCGCTCGCGCACAGGCGCCCGCACGAACTGTCGGGCGGGCAGCGCCAGCGCGTCGCGATCGCACGGGCGCTGGCAGTGCGCCCGCGGCTGCTGATCGCAGACGAGGCGCTGAGCGCGCTCGACGTGTCCGTGCAGGCGCAGGTGCTCGAGCTGCTGCGCGAGCTGCGCGCGCAGCGCGGGATCGGTATCCTCTTCATCTCCCACCAGCTGTCCGTGGTGGCGCGCATCGCCGACACCGTGCTGATCATGTATCTCGGCCGGATCGTCGAGTCCGGACCCACGGCGCGCGTGTTCTCCGAGCCCGCCCACCCCTACACCGCCGGCCTGCTGGCCGCGCAGCCGGGCAGGCACCGCAGCGGCCGGCGCCGGGCGCCCGCGCTGAAGGGCGAAATCCCCTCGCCGCTGGCGATCCCCTCCGGCTGTCGCTTCAGGACCCGCTGCCCGCGCGCCGAGGCGATCTGCGCGTCCGTCGATCCGCCGCGCGTGCAGAGCGGCCCCGGGCACGCCGCGTGGTGTCACTTCGCGGGAGAGCAGGCATGATGGGGGACGTGTCTGAGAACGGGGCCGGGCCGATCCGAGCGAGGTCGGGCGGGGTCTGTCTGCACACTCACGGAGGCAGCTGATGTCCGCGCGCCTGCACGGCAAGGTCGCGCTGATCACGGGCGCCGCGCGCGGGATCGGCCGCGCGTGCGCCGTGCGGTTCGCGCAGGAGGGCGCCGACCTCGCGCTGCTCGACCTCGGCGGCGCGGTCGAGACGGTCGACTACGACGGGGCGCGCGAGGAGCAGTTGACGCAGACGGCGCGCGAGGTGCGCGACCTCGGTCGGCGGGCGCTCACATTCAAGGTCGACGTCCGCGACGGCGCGGCGCTCGACGGCGCCGTCGCACGGACGATCGAGCAGTTGGGGCAGATCGACGTCGCCGTGGCCGCCGCCGGCGTCGAGTCCTTCCACGAGGTATGCGAGCTGACGGGCGAGCAGTGGGACGCGGTGCTCGACGTCAACCTCAAGGGGGTCTGGTGGACGGTCAAGGCGCTCGCGCCGCACATGCGCTCGCGCCGCACGGGGTCGATCGTGCTCGTCGGCTCGACTAACAGCCACAAGCCGACGTACGGCTACGGCCACTACACGGCGTCCAAGCACGGCGTGCTCGGCTTGGCGCGGGCGCTCGCGCTTGAGCTCGGCCCCGACATGGTGAGGGTGAACGTGGTCGCGCCGACGGCGACGGCCACCGACATGCTGCTGCCCCAGCTGGGGCTGCTCGCCGGCCGCGAGGGCGCCGGCGCCGAGGAGGGTCTCGCGAAGCTGCGCGAAGCGCACGCGCTGCCGGTCGCGATGCTCGAGCCCGTCGACGTCGCCAACGCGGCGCTGTTCCTCGCCTCCGAGGAGGCGCGCTACGTCACCGGCATCTCCTTGCCGGTGGACCTCGGCGCACTGGTGAAGTAGGCGCGGGCGGCGTCGCTCAGACGAAGCCCAGCTCCGGATCGGCCGCGTCGCGCACGGCGAAGTCCGTCCACACCGTCGTGCACTCGTGATCGGAGAGGAAGCGCACGACAAACGGCCGCGGCTCGCCACGCTCGTCGCGATCGTCGGGGTCGGTCAGATACATCATCGTGTCGCCCGCGTAGGCGACGTACTTGCGCCCGGCGTGTTCCACGTGCAGCTCGCCGCTGCACAACACCTTCATCTCCGAGACGCCCGCGCGCGCGAAGTCGTAGTCGAGCGCCGCACCCGTCACCTTCGAGTGCCACAGGCTCAGCCCGAACAGCGAGCCTTTGCACGGCAGGATCGCCGACGGCGCGTCGTAGCCCGACGTCGTGCCCTTCTGATGCCAGGGGGTGGCGCCGACCGACGCGAAGGTCGCGGGGCGCTCGTCGGAAACCTCCGGCCGCGTGCTGTCGCCGACGACGAGGAACTTCTCCGGGTGCTCGGGCTTGCTGCGGATCAGCAGCAGTCGGTGCATACGCAAATCTCCTCCGCTCGCTATCGTTCGTTCGAACGAACGCCGCACGTTTCTCCCCAGCGTATCCGATGGCCACGACCGACTCCACGCCAACACACCTACCCGAGGACGACCGGGATGGCCTGCTGTCCGCCCTCGCCGAACGGGACCGGCCCGTCCCGGCTCGCCCCCCCGGCCTCGCCGAGTGCGCCGCCGCGCTCGCCGCCGGCTCGGTCAGCTCCAGCGAGCTGGTCGAGCGCGCGCTCGACCGCATCGAGGCGACGCGGGCGACGCTCAACGCCTTTCGCATCGTCTGCACGGAGTCCGCGCGCGCCGGCGCCGCCGAGGCAGACCGGCGTCTGGCCGCCGGCGAGCGTCTGCCCCTGCTCGGAGTCCCCGTGGCGGTCAAGGACGACGTCGACGTGGCCGGCGAGCCGACGGCGTTCGGGTGCCCCGGAGAGTTCCCCGCCAAGCGGTACGACAGCGAGATCGTGCGCCGCCTGCGCGAGGCGGGCGCCGTCGTCGTCGGCAAGACGAACACGCCCGAGATCGGGCTCTACCCATTCACCGAGGGCGCGGCGTTCGGCGCCACGCGCAACCCGTGGCATCTCGGGCACACGCCCGGGGGCTCAAGCGGCGGCAGCGCGGCCGCCGTCGCCGCCGGCATCGTGCCCGCCGCGACCGGTTCCGACGGCGCCGGCTCCGTGCGCATCCCGGCCGCGTGGTGCGGCCTCGTCGGCGTCAAGCCCCAGCGCGGGCGCATCTCCACGTGGCCCGATCCCGAGTCGTTCAACGGGCTGACGTGCTTCGGGCCGCTGACACGCACCGTCGCCGACGCCGCGCTGATGCTCGACGTCCTAAGCGGCAACCGCCCCGGCGACCTGCACGCGCCTCCGCCTCCGCCCGAGCCGTTCGCCGCCAGCGCCGCGCGAGAGCCGCGGGCGCTGCGCATCGCGCTGTCGGTGCGCTATCCGTTCAGCGCCGCGCCGGTGCGCCTGGCCCCCGAGATCCGCGCGGCGGTCAGCCGTCTTGGACGGGTGCTCGAAGGTCTCGGCCACCACGTCTTCGAGGAGGACCCCTCCTACCGGCTGATGGGGCTGACCCTGATCGCGCGCGGCGAGGCCGCCGTCGGCGAGTGGGCCGCCGCCGTGCCCGATCCCTCTCTGCTCGACGTGCGCACGCGCTCCGCCGCCGCGACGGGGCGTCTGTTCTGGCGCCGCGCGCTGCGCCTGGCCCGCGGCATGGAGCAGCGGTTGCAGCAGCGTATCGGCGCCGTCTTCCAGCGCGCCGACGTGCTGCTCGTGCCCACCAGCGCGACCCCGCCGCTGCCGATCGGCGCCGCCGAGGGCCTCGGCACGTGGGCGACGCAGAAGACGATCGCCGGGGCGTGCCCGTACGCGTGGCCGTGGAACGTGCTCGGCTGGCCCGGCATCAGCGTCCCCGCCGGCCTGGACCGCGACGGGCTGCCCTACGGCGTGCAGCTGCTCGGGCCGGCCAACAGCGAGGGCCTGCTGCTGTCGCTCGCCGCGCAGCTGGAGCGCGTCGAGGGCTGGCACGAGCGCGTCGCGCCGTTCGACGTCGACGCGCCGGGACCGCTGCCGGAGCGGCTGTGACGGGCGGCGGCCCGCCCGCCGCGGATGCCGGGGGCTCTGGCGGTGACCGAGGCCCGGCGGGGTCCCGAGGTCCGGCGGGGTCCCCAGGTCCGGCGGGGTCCCGAGATCCCGCAGGGTCCGGGGTGCGCGAGCGCATCCTGCGGGCCACGCTCGAGCTGATCGCCGCCGACGGCGTCGGCGCGCTCACCAATCGGCGCGTCGCGCACGCCGCCGGCGTGTCGCTCGGCTCGCTCACCTACCACTTCGTCACGCAAACGCAGCTGCTGCGCGAGAGCCTGCTGCTGTATGTCGAGGAGGAGACGGTCAGGCGCGAGGCGATCGCACGCGAGCTGTCCGCCCGCCACGCCGACGTCCACGAAGTCGTGCGCGAGATCGAGCGCATCGCCACCTCGGCGGCCGACATACCGCGCCAGATCGCCGAACTGGAGCTGCATTTGCACGCCGCGCGCGACCCGCAGCTGCGCGAGGCCTCGCGGCGCTGCTTCGAAGCCCACGAGGAGATCGCCGCCGCCGCGCTGCAGGCGCTCGGCGTGCCCGGCGGCGAGCGCTCCGCCGCCATGGTCGTCGCGCTTATGACCGGCCTCGCCGTGCGGCGCCTCGCCGCCGGCGGGCACGATGCGCAGGGGACCTCCGAGCTGCTGCTGGCACTCGTGCGCGGGCTGGCCGCCGGCGCCGTGCCGGTGTGACGGCTGCCATTCCCGCGTGACCGAACTCCGGCTGTGCGATCGGCGGGCCCGCACGGTGCGACCTCCCGCATAGGCGGGGTCGGGGTTCACCTCCCCGAGGCTCGCACCCTCCGCTGACTCGGCGGCGCGCCCGCGCTGTGCCACTGCGGCACGCCGAGGGTGATCATGCGCAGCTGACGCCGTGCGGCGGCGCTGACCTCCGCCTCCGCCGCCGGGTCGCCCGCCGGGGCGTCAAGCAGCGCCTCCGCGGTGCCGACCATCGTGTTGACCATCAGCCCGGCGAGCAGCTGCAGGTCCTCGCTGCTCCAGCGGTCGAGGTGCGGCAGGCGCGCGAGGTCAGTCGCGAGGTCGCCGGCGAACAGGCGAATCTCCGCGCGAATCGCGTGGCGCAGCGCCGCGACGCCGCCGAAGCGCTCGCGCGCGATGAAGCGGAAATGGGCGTCGTGCTCGTGCACGTAACCGACGAGGATCTCGACCGAGTTGTGGATCATGTGCTCGTACGTGCGCGGGTCCGCGCGCGCCGCGCGGATCATCGCGCGCAGCGTGCGGAAGGACTCGTCGATCAGGACGAGCCCCAGCTCCTGCATGTCGTCGAAGTGGCGGTAGAAGGCGGTGGGGACGATGCCCGCCGCGCGCGTGACCTGGCGCAGGGAGAGACTTGAGAAGCTCTGCTCCTCAAGCAGTTCGAGCGCCGCGTCGAGCAGCGCCTGGCGGGTGCGCCGCTTGCGCTCCTGGCGTGTGGCGTCGTTCTCTGGTGTACGGCCGTGCACGGGTTGGTGTGACGAAGTTCACAGATGGAATTGTTACCTGGACCGCATAGGAGTGTACTGGGTAGGGTACGCTGTGAACAGTTGTTCACCGAAAGGAGGACCTGAGAACGTGCCCACCGCCACCGTCAACCGCCTGCTGCGCTCCAGCCTCCTGGAGGCGCTGACCTACCCGCACGGCGTGGACCGCTACGTCGAGCTCGTGCGCCCGCTGCTCGTCAAGCGCGAGGTGCGCGCCGAGGTCACCGCGGTGCGCCGGCAGACGCCCAAGAGCGTGACGCTCACGCTGCGTCCGAACGTGAACTGGCGCGGCATCCGGGCGGGGCAGTTCGTCGGTCTGAGCGTGGAGATCGACGGCGTGCGCGAGACGCGGCCCTACTCCCCGGCTGGCTCGGCGCAGGCGGCCGACGGAACCATCGAGCTGACCGTGTCCACCCATCCGGAGGGCAAGGTTTCGCGCCACCTGCGCGACCACGCACAGCCGGGAATGATCGTGGGCCTGACCCAGGCTCAGGGCGAGTTCGTGCTGCCCGAGGCGCGACCCGAGCGCGTGCTGCTGCTCAGCGGCGGCAGCGGCATCACGCCGGTTATGGCGATGCTGCGCACCCTCTGTGACGAGGGCCTGGCGGACACGGGCGAGATCGGGTTTCTCAACTACGCGCGCTCACCGGAGCTGGCGCTGTATGGAGCGGAGCTGGAGGGGCTCGCCGAGCGCCACCGCGGACTGAGTGTCGCGCGTGGCTTCACGCGCGGAGGCTCGGGCTCGCTCAGCGGGCGCTTCCGCCGCGAGCACCTGCGTGCAGTCGGCGTCGAGCACGGCGAGGCGGCGAGCTTCGTGTGCGGCCCGCCCGCGCTGATCGACGCGGTGCGCTCGGTGTGGGCGCAGGACGGCCTGCCTGAGCCGGCCGTCGAGACGTTCACCCCCACCGTGCTGAGCCTCGATACGGCCGCGGCCGTGGGTACGGTCAGCTTCAAGGCCAGCGGGCGCGAGGCTGCCAACAGCGGGCTGGTGCTGCTGGAGCAGGCCGAGGATGCGGGGCTGACCCCGGACCACGGGTGCCGCATGGGCATCTGCAACACGTGCAGCTGCCGTAAGACGGCAGGCACCGTACGCAACGTTCTCACCGGCGCGGTGTCGAGCGCCGGTGAGGAGCAGATCCGCATCTGTGTGTCGGTGCCCGTCGGCGACGTGGCGCTCGACCTCTGACTCCCACACGAAAAGGAACTCAATGCCCACTGCGACACCGACACTCACCCCCGCGCAGCTCGACGACTTCGGCTCCGAGCTCGACGCGATCCGCACCCGCGTGATGGCGGACCTCGGCGAGCGCGACGCGACGTACATCAAGAAGGTGATCCGCGCCCAGCGCGGGCTGGAGGTCGCCGGCCGCGGGCTGCTGTGGGCGAGCTTCCTGCCGCCCGCGTGGCTCGCGGGGACCGCTGCGCTGTCGCTCTCGAAGATCCTCGACAACATGGAGATCGGCCACAACGTGATGCACGGGCAGTACGACTGGATGAAGGAGCCGGCGCTCGACGGCAAGACGTTCGAGTGGGACACAGCGTGCCCGGCGGAGCAGTGGCGCCACTCGCACAACTACATGCACCACACGTACACCAACATCCAGGGCAAGGACCGCGACATCGGCTACGCGATCCTGCGCATGTCTGAGGACGAGCCGTGGCGGCCGTACTACCTCGGCAACCCCATCTACGCGACGCTGCTGGCGGTCTTCTTCCAGTACGGGGTGGCGCTGCACGACCTCGAAACCGAGCGGATCGCCGAAGGCACCTGGAACCTGAACGAAAAGCGCACGATGCTCGCGGACATGTGGCGCAAGGTGCGCGGGCAGACGCTGAAGGACTACGTGCTGTTCCCGGCGCTGTCCGGCCCCGCGTTCCCTCTGACGATCGCGGGCAACGCGACGGCCAACCTGGTGCGCAACCTGTGGGCGTTCACGATCATCTTCTGCGGGCACTTCCCCGACGGGACGCACGAGTTCACCAAGGAGCAGACGGAGAACGAGACGCGGGGGGAGTGGTACTACCGCCAGCAGCTGGGCTCGGCGAACCTGACGGGCGGCAAGTGGTTTCACATTCTCGCGGGCAACCTCAGCCATCAGATCGAGCACCACCTGTTCCCGGATATTCCGGCCCATCGCTACGCGGAGATCTCGGTCGAGGTGCGGGCGATAAGCGAGCGCTACGGCATCCCCTACAACACCGGGCCGCTGCACCGTCAGTTCGGCACCGTGGTGCGCAAGATCGTCAAGCTGGCGCTGCCGCCGCGGGAGTGGGTCGGCAGGCGGGTCGGTAGGGTGCTGCCTACGGTCCTCAGGCCGGCGCTGGGTTCGCTCCTCAGGCGCGGCAGCGCGGACGCCGCGAGGGACACGCCGGCGCCGGTCGCCGCCGAGGCACATGCGGAGGTACGGCCGAAGGAGCTGGTGGCGGCCTGAGCGACCGTGAGCCCGATGAGCGATCCTGCGAGAAGCCGATGAGCGATCCCCTCGACAAACTCGAGACGCGCAAGGACACCATCCAGGTGGCGGTCGAATCGGGCGCCACTCACGTCGGCTCGATCGTGGGGATCGTCGCCGGCGCGGTGCGCGAGGTCACACGCGAGTTCGGCGACTGGGCGACGGACGTGTTCGAGATCCGCGACGCCGCCCGGCGCGCACGCAGGGACCGTGAGGACGCAGACCCGCATCCCTGACAGAGCGCGGGGTCTGGATCGCCACCCGCGGCTGATCGAGGCCGCCAAGGCGCTGCGCGAGCTGCTGCCCGGGGACAGTCGCTTCGGCGATCCGCTCTCGACGGCCGGCAGCGAGCAGGCGCAGCTGGTCGCACGGCGCCTGACCGCGCTGACGGCGGAGCGCCCGGGCGTGATGCGCGAGGCGGGGCTCAGCGCGCTGCAGGTCTGGCAGGCGATCTCCGAGGCGCAGGGACGCGGGCGGGGCCAGCGGGAGCTGACGATCGTCTTCACCGATCTGGCGGGGTTCTCGACGTGGGTGCTGGAGGTTGGCGACGACACCGCGCTTGAGCTGCTGCGCGACGTCGGGGAGGCTCTGGAGCCCCCGATCGCAAGGCACGGCGGTGAAGTTGTCAAGCGCCTCGGCGACGGCTGGATGGCGGTGTTCGAGCAGCCCACCCACGCCCTCGCGGCTCTGGGCGAGGCGAGTGAGCGGCTCGCCCGCGTGCACGCGCCCGGCTACCAGCCCCGCACGCACACGGGGATGCACATCGGACGTCCCCGCAAGCTGGGCGGCGACTACCTCGGCGTCGACGTGAACATCGCCGCGCGCCTGGCGGAGAAGGCCGCACCCGGCGAGCTGCTGGTGTCCGACCGCGCTCTGGCCGACCTGGACGCGAGCGCGCTGAAGATCGTCAGGAAGCGGCGCTTTCACGTGAAGGGAGTGCCAAAGGACGTGCAGACGTTCTCGGTGGCGGTGAGACGGTAGGCGCGTGGGCCGGAGCGGGATGGACTGTTGGTCACCTCAGCGCAGGCGCCCGTAGCGGTCCGCGGTGGTCGCCCACTGCATAAGACCGGCGCCGCGCCAAGCTCATTGCTCAGGTCATGCCATCCGTGGGTTCCAGATGACCTCCCACAGGTGCCCGTCGAGGTCGCGGAAGTAGCCCGAGTAGATGCCCCACGACTCGGGCACTCCTGGCGGCGAGTGCCTGAAGCACGGCGGCGAGATGTGCTCAGCATGAGGCTAGGCCTGTGGGGAGGTGGCGAGCCCGAGGAATACGGTCAGCGACCGGTTCAGCGCTACGAGCTCGTCGTCGCGCAGCCTGCCGAGGCGTACGCCGAGGCTGGACCTCGGCACAGTCGTGACCTTGTCCACCATGAGTTGGCTCGGCTGGTCCAGGCCGTTGTCCTCGGATGGGTCGATCGGGAGCCTGAGGAGCGGCGCCTCGACAGGATTCGTGGTGAATGGACAGACCGTGACCGACGCGGTGGCGCCGAAGCGGTCGTCCTGGAGAATGACGACGGGACGGGGCTTGCCGGTGTAGTGGCCTCGTGCAGCGGCCGTATGGATCTCGCCACGCGTCACCGAGGGAGAGCTTCTTCGTCGGCGGTCTCCCACGGGGAGGAGATCGCGTCGACGAACGCCTGGTCGTCCGCGTCGCGTTCGCTCGTTGCTATCGCGACCGCCTGGCGGTGCGCCTCGGCGATGAACTCGGGGGCTCGTACGTCTGGAACCCAGATCTGGAGGGGGCGTAGCCCCTGGCGGCGCAGGCGTTCGCGGTGTTGGCGTACTCGATCGCGGGTCGACGGCATGTCGAGCATGTTACATGTAACGCATGGAGCAGTCAAGGCACCGGCGAGAGGCGATCCAGGCCGCCCGAGAGGGGGCATGTACCCGTCTGGTACCCGCGAGCGTGATCCGTGCGTCCGCCTGACCAGGGCTCAAGCGACAGAAACCCCAAAACCAGCGCATTTGCAGGGAATTTTAGGAATGGAGCTAGGGGGACTCGAACCCCCGACCTCCTGGGTGCGATGCGCCCGCTCTGGACGGCGGTTTCGTGTTGAAAGGTGCCGATTAGCAGGGGATTCGTGGGCGGCCTATCGCACCATGATCAGCGCGGATACGCACGAATGACCGGCGATTATTGCCGACTCGGGCACTCCTGGCGATGAGTGCCTGAACGTGCACATCAGCGTTGTGGCCCACGGATCTTTTCGTAGTACACTAGGTCGCGTGGAGTTCCACGACTCGGCGCGCAAGCACGGTGTCGCCGAGGAGGATGTGCTCCACGCCGTCGATCATGCTCTGGTCATCGAAGATGCTGGCGAAGATCCCGACCGTTGGCTTGTCATCGGGCCTGATCGCGCGGGCAACTTCCTCGAGGTGGTTGTCATGACGACTGTCGAGGGCAATCAGCTCGTGATCCATGCCATGCCCATGCGCGCCCGGTTCCGGAGGCTGCTCGAATCATGAGCGAGCCTCGCGTCTACGGCCACACCCGGGCGGGTCGGCCGATCACCGATGCGGATGTCGAGGCCCTAGCCGCTGAGGCCGAGGCGGGTTACGACGTCGATGAGCTGATCGCGCGGCGGCCGAAGCGAGGTCGCCCCGCGCTGGGTTCTTCGCCGGCGACCGTCGAGTCGGTGCGGCTCGATCCCGAGCTGCGACGGGAGCTGATCGACCGCGCGCGATCAGATGCAACGACGACCTCCGAGGTAATCCGCGAGGCGCTGCGGCGCTTCCTTCGAGCCGCCTGAGCTTCCGTTACCCGCGCCGCTACGCCGATCACTTTTCAGTGGACGGCAAGACCTGCGCAGCCGTTCAGCCCCGTACTGACTCCGCTGATGATACGAAGCGGCGAGGCGTTGCCCGTGGCTCCAGAGGCGTATGCCGTTACGCTGTTGGTACTGCCGTTGTTGCAGACGTAGAGAGTCCCGGAACTGTCGAAGGCCTCGCCGTTTGG
The DNA here is from genome assembly GCA_036561645.1 of Solirubrobacteraceae bacterium. Taxonomy (GTDB): domain Bacteria; phylum Actinomycetota; class Thermoleophilia; order Solirubrobacterales; family Solirubrobacteraceae; genus Palsa-744. The sequence goes on along the minus strand of DATBOY010000053.1, from coordinate 638 downwards.
TGCTGATATTCCGGTGTTACTGCCACTGATGGAGTTGTTGGGAGACACGTTCCCGCTTGCTCCAGACGAATACTCGGTAATAGCATTGTTGATAGAGGAGCCATTGGATATATAGGCTGTTCCGGAAGCATCGAAGATGATACCCCAGCCCTCGTAGAGCAAAGTCTGGGCTCCGCTGATGGTGCGTACAGGCGCAACATCACCGCTGGCCCCGGACACGAACTCCACGATACCGCTGCCGCCACGGTTAGTCACATAGAGCATGCCCGAAGTGTTGACACCCACCCCCCACGGCCTACTGAGCGTGGTACTGGCTCCGCTGATGGTGCGTACAGGCGCGCCATCACCGCTGGCCCCGGACGCGTACTCCGTGATACTGGCCCCGTCGAAGTTGGCGACGTAAATAGTGCCGGAGGAATCGACAGCCAAGGCGTCAGGGCTGCTGAGACCCGTATTGGGTCCACTGATAGTCCTGATTGGCGAGACGTTTCCACTAGCCGGAAGTTTTTGAGGCCGGGGCACTGAATCCTTTGGAGTGGCGGGGCTTTGGCTCTGTTTGGGCTGGCGGGTTCTGTCTACGCGGTGAGCTTGATGTTGAGTATTTCGAGTGCTCTGGCCTGTAGCGGTGTGGGCTTGGT
>DATBOY010000052.1:0-38859 GCA_036561645.1 Solirubrobacteraceae bacterium | reverse complement strand
CATGTGCCGGCCCGCGGGGCCGCACATGTGCGGCCCCGATCCCTTAATTGGCCTTTGCATCGGCTACGACGTCCTCAATGGTGCCCTTCAGGAAGAAGGCGCGCTCGGGCACTTCGTCGTGCTTGCCGGCGATGATCTCTTCGAAGCCGCGGATCGTCTCCGCGATCGGCACGTACGCGCCCGGCGTGCCCGTGAACTGTTCGGCGACGTTGAACGGCTGCGAGAGGAAACGCTCGATCTTGCGCGCCCGCTGCACGATCAGCTTGTCCTCGTCGCTCAGCTCGTCGATGCCGAGGATGGCGATGATGTCCTGCAGCTCCTTGTACCGCTGCAGGATCGCCTTGACTTCGTTGGCCACGCGGAAGTGGTCCTCGCCGAGGATGTCCGCCTTGAGGATCGTGGAGGTCGAGTCCAGCGGGTCCACGGCCGGGTAGATGCCCTTCTCGGAGATCGCGCGCGAGAGCACCGTCGTCGCGTTGAGGTGCGCGAACACCGACGCCGGCGCCGGGTCGGTGAGGTCGTCCGCGGGCACGTAGATCGCCTGCACGGAGGTGACCGAGCCGGTGCGCGTCGAGGTGATGCGCTCCTGCAGCTGACCCATCTCCGTCTCCAGCGTCGGCTGGTAGCCGACCTGCGAGGGCATCCGTCCGAGCAGCGCCGAGACCTCCGAGCCGGCCTGCACGAAGCGGAAGATGTTGTCCACGAACAGCAGCACGTCCTGACCCTGGTCGCGGAAGTATTCGGCCATCGTCAGGCCGGACAGGGCGACGCGCATACGCGCGCCCGGGGGCTCGTTCATCTGGCCGAACACGAGCATCGTCTTGTCGATGACGCCCGACTCCTTCATCTCGATCCACAGGTCGTTGCCCTCGCGCGAGCGCTCGCCGACGCCGCAGAACGCGGACAGGCCGCCGTGCTCCTTGGCGAGGTTGTGGATCAGCTCCTGGATCAGCACCGTCTTGCCGACGCCGGCGCCGCCGAACAGGCCGACCTTGCCGCCCTTGGCGTAGGGGGCGAGCAGGTCGATGACCTTGATGCCCGTCTCGAACATCTCCGTCGTCGGCGTCAGGTCCTCCACGCGCGGCGCGCTCTGGTGGATCTGGCGGCGCGGGGTGTCCTTGGGCAGCTCCGCGCCGAGGTCGATCGGCTCGCCCAGCAGGTTGAAGATGCGCCCGAGCGTCGCCTCGCCGACGGGCACCGTGATCGGGCCGCCCGTGTCGAGCACGTCCACGCCGCGCGCCAGACCGTCCGTCGTGTCCATCGCGACGGCGCGCACGCGGTCGTCGCCGAGGTGCTGCTGCACCTCGCACACGAGCACGCCGTCGCCGTGGGCGATCGTGACCGCGTGGTTGATCTCGGGCAGCCGCTCGGGGAACACGGCCTCGATCACGACGCCCTGAATCTCCTCGATGCGCCCGACGTTGCGCGCGGACTGCTTGGCGCCGGCGCGTTCGGAAGATCCGGCGGGACTGGGATCGCCTGCGGCGGGCTGTGTGGCGGTGGGGGCTGGCATTTGCTCTTCGATCTCCTAACTCTCTCAAAAACTCTCGGTCTTGTTGAAATGTGACGCGGTGGCGCTCACTGGAGACCCTCTGCTCCTGCTACGACCTCCATTATCTCCTGCGTGATCTCCGCCTGACGCGCGCGGTTCATCTGCAGCGTGTATTCCTCGATCAGCGTCCCCGCGTTCTCCGAGGCGTTGCGCATCGCCGTCATCTGCGCGCCGTAGAAGCCGGCCGCGGACTCGATCAGCGCGCGGTAGATCGAGATCTCCACGTAGTCCGGCACGAGGCGCTGCAGGATCGCCGCGGGGTCGGGCTCGTACTCGACCAGCGCGCGCGCCCCGGCGGGCTGCGGCTCGGGCTCCGCCTCGCCCTCGATCGCGGCCTGCGACAGCGGCAGCAGCGTCTGGCGCGCCACTTCCTGGGTCAGCGGCGAGATGTACGCGTTGTAGAGGATCTCGACGCGGTCCAGGCGCCCGTCGACGTACGCCGTGATCAGGTCGTCGGCGATGGAGCGCGCGTCGGCGTACCCGGGACGGTCGGCGAAGCCCGTGTAGCTGCCCGACAGCTCGCGCCCGCGGAACGTCAGCGAGGACACGCCGCGGCGGCCCGTCGCGTACCACACGGGCTGAAGGCCCTGCTCGGAGAGCTGCGTGCCGGCGCGCACGCCGGCGCGGATGATCTGCGAGTTGAAGCCGCCCGCCAGGCCGCGGTCGCCGGTGATCAGCAGCAGGCCGACGTTGCGCTCGCTCTCGTGCTCGCGCAGCAGTCCGAACGACGCGACCTCCGCGCCGGCGGCGCCGGCGGCCTGGTGGGTCATGCGCCGGATCGCCTGCGCGTACGGGCGCAGCGCGGCGATGCGCTGCTCGGCGCGGCGCAGGCGCGCGGCGGCGACCATCTCCATCGCCCGCGTGATCTTCTGGATGTTCTTGACCGAGGAGATCCGGTTCTTGACGTCGCGCTGGCTGGCCATGATCTGGGGTGCCTAGGCGGCCGCGGCCTCCGCGACGGGAGCGGTCGGGATCTCCTCCTCCAGCGGCGCGCCCTCCTCGTCGAGGTCATAGCCGAAGTCCGCCGCGAACTCGGCGACGGCGTCGTGCAGCGCCTTCTGGGTCTCCTGCGACCAGTCGCCGCCGGCGATCTTCACGCGGATCTCCTCGTGCTGGGCGTGCACGCGTTCGACCAGGCCCAGCAGGAACGCGGGCACGCGCTCGGCGAGGATGCGGTCGAGGAAGCCGTTGGTCGCGGCGTACACCTGCGCCACCTGGTCCTGCACCGCCAGCGGCTGGCGCTCGCCCTGGTTGAGCGTCTTGACCAGGCGCTCGCCGCGCGCGAGCGTGCGCTGCGTGTCGGGGTCGAGGTCTGAGCCGAACTGCGAGAAGGCCTCGAGGTCGCGGTACTGGGAGAGCTCCAGCTTGATGCGCCCCGCTACCTTCTTCATCGGCCCGATCTGCGCGTTGCCGCCGACGCGCGAGACGGAGATGCCGACGTTGATCGCCGGGCGCACGCCGGAGTTGAACAGCTTCGGCTCCAGGAAGATCTGCCCGTCGGTGATCGAGATCACGTTCGTGGGGATGTACGCGGAGACGTCCCCGGCCTGCGTCTCGATGATCGGCAGCGCCGTCAGCGAGCCGCCGCCGAGGTCGTCGTTGAGCTTGACCGCGCGCTCCAGCAGGCGCGAGTGCAGGTAGAAGACGTCGCCGGGGTACGCCTCGCGGCCCGGCGGGCGGCGCAGGAGCAGCGACATCTGCCGGTACGCGTACGCGTGCTTGGTCAGGTCGTCGTACACGCACAGGGCGTGCTTGCCGCCGTACAGGAAGTGCTCGCCCATCGCGCAGCCGGCGTACGGCGCCATGAACTTGATCGGCGCCGCCTCGTCCGCGGAGGCGGCGACGATGATCGTGTTGTCCAGCGCGTTGTGTTCGTCGAGCGTCTGCGCGAGCGCGACGACGGTGGACATGCGCTGGCCGATCGCGACGTACACGGACACGACGCCCGTGTCGCGGTTGTTGATGATCGCGTCGATCGCGATCGCCGTCTTGCCCGTCTGGCGGTCGCCGATGATCAGCTCGCGCTGGCCGCGGCCGATCGGGATCATCGCGTCGATCGCCTTCAGGCCGATCTGCATCGGTTCGGTGACGGGCTGGCGCTGCACGACGCCGGGCGCCTTGAACTCCGCCGGGCGCATCTCCGTCGTGTGCACCTCGCCCTTGCCGTCCAGCGGCCGGCCGAGGGGATCGACGATCCGTCCGAGCAGCGCCTCGCCGACGGGGATCTCCAAGAGGCGTCCCGTGCGCTTGACGGTGTCGCCCTCGGAGATGCGCTCCCACTCCCCGAACAGCACGGCGCCGACGTTGTCGGACTCGAGGTTCAGCGCCAGGCCGGTGACGCCGTGCGGCAGCTCCAGCATCTCGAACGACATGCAGTTCTCCAGCCCGTGCAGGCGCGCGATGCCGTCGGCGACGGACAGCACGGTGCCGACCTCCGTCAGCTCGGCCTCGCCGGCACCGAGCCCCTCGATGCGGCTCTTGAGGATGCTTGTTATCTCGTCGGGGTTGATCTGCATGTCGTCTCCTGGTTGAAAAAAGTGGGTCCGGCTCGTCGGCCTCACAAGCGCCTGACGGGCGCTCTTTAGAAGGCTCCCTGGGCAACCTGCCTGCGCAGCTGCTCCAGTCGGTTGCGGATCGAAGCGTCGAGGATCGAGTTGCCGACGCGTACGACGATGCCGCCGAGAATGTCGGGGTCCACGCGGGTGTCGAGCGCCACGCGGCGCCCCGTGCTCTCGCCGATGCTCTTGACGACGCTGTCGGTGGTCGCGGCGTCGAGCTCGATGGCGCTCGTGATCTCCACCGGCAGCAGACGGTTCTCCTGCTCCCACATGCCCTCGTACGCGCGGCGCACGCGGAAGATGACGGGCATCCGGTGGTTCTCGATCAGCAGCTCCAGGAAGTTCACGAGCTCCGCGTCGGCGTCCACGAGCAGCCGCCGCAGCGCGTCCTGCTTCTCCTTGCTGGAGAAGTACGGGGAGAAGAAGAAGACGCGCAGGTCGCGGCTGTCCTCCACGGCGTCGGCGAACTGCGCGAGCTGCTCGCGCAGCTCGTCGAGCTTGCCGTGCTCGCGGGCCACCTCGAACAGCGCGCGCGCGTAGACCTGCGCCAGCTCCTCCATCAGGCCGCCGTCCCGGTCTTGTGTGTGCCTGGCGCAGGCAGTCGCGGGCCGCTCCAGAGGTGTGTGCAGGGCGCGGCCATCGTCAGTTCCCCGCGGCTCCCGCGGACAGCCCCGAGAAGTCCAGCTCGCCGAGCGCCTCCTGCACCAGCCGCTTCTGGTCGGCGCCGTCGAGCGTCTTGCGCGTCACCTTCTCCGTCGCCAGAATCGTCAGGTCGGCGACCTCGCGGCGCAGCTCCCCCAGCGCCCGCTGCGTGGCGGCCTCGATGTCGCGCTCGGCGCGCCGCGCGGCCTCGGCGGCCAGCTCGCGCGCGTGCTCCTTGGCGTCGCGCTCGTGCGTCTCGCCCATCTGCCGCGCGCTCTGCACGATCTCGTCCGCCTGCGCGCGCGCCTGGAGCAGGCGCTCGCGGTACTCGGCGAGGATCTCCTCCGCCTCTTCGCGCGTGTGCTGCGCCGCGTCGATCGATGCTTCGATCGCCTTCTGGCGACGTTCGAGCGCCTCGGAGATGCGCGGGAACGCCAGCCGCGCCAGCAGCAGCATCGACACGCCGAAGACGATCAGCGTCCAGATCATCAGGCCGATGCCCGGCTTGACGAGGAAGTTGCCGGTCGAGGCGAGCGGCGGGAGGGGAAGCAGGAGGTTCATTGCGCTAGACGATGAACGCCGCCAGCAGGCCGGCGACGAGTCCGTAGAAGAAGCACGCCTCCGTCAGCGCGAACCCGAGCCACTGCACGGAGGCGATCTCGTCGCGCATCTCCGGCTGGCGCGTGATCGCCTCGATCACCTTGCCGAAGATGATGCCGATGCCGACGCCGGCGCCGACGGCGCCGAGTCCTCCGCCTACGCCGAGGCCGATCGACTTGCCCGCCTTGGCGATTTCTTCGGCCGCCGCCAGGACGGTGATTAGGGCCATGTGCACAGTACGACTCCTTCTCTGTATTAGTGATGCTCGGCGACCGCGCCGCCGAGGTAGATAGCGGTGAGCGTGGCGAAGATGAACGCCTGCAGGGCGGCGACAAGGCCGACCTCGAAGGCGAACAGGGCGATGCCGAGCGGCATCGTTATCCAGCCGAGCGCGGCGACGCCGAGCAGCACCGCCAGCGCACCGGACATGAACAGGATCAGCAGGTGTCCGGCGAGCACGTTCGCGAACAGCCTGATCGACAGCGACAGCAGGCGCATCAGGTTGGAAACCACCTCGAGCGCGAAGATCGGCACGGCCATGCCCCCGTGCACGCCGGCGGGGATCAGGCCCTTCAGGTAGCCGATCGGCCCCTTCGCGCGGATGCCTTCGGTCGTGTACGCGATGAACACGACGAGCGCCAGCACGAGCGGGATCGAGAGGTTGGCGGTCGCCGCGTACAGCGAGAACGACGGGATGTGCACGCCGAACACGGCGATCTCGTGCTCGGTGTTCGTCGGCAGCGGTATGTAGCCGATCAGGTTGGAGAACAGGATGAACAGGAACAGCGCGCCGATGAACGGGAACCACCGCGCCGCCATCTTCTCGTCCATGTTGCCGCCGGCGATGTTCTCGCGCATCAGGTTGTAGACCATCTCGACCGCCGTCTGCACGCGGTTGGGGCGCTCCTGCATACGCCGCGCGATGTAGATCGTCGTGGCGCACGTCAGCGTCGCGGCGATCACGAGATACATGACGGCCTTGTTGATCGACAGCACGCCGAGGCTGACCCACGTGTCGAGCTTGAACTCGTTCTGCGGTTCGAACGCCGTGTTCTTCGTGCCGCCGCCGGCGACCGCCGCCAGCACGACGATCCCCAGCACGTAGATCCCCAGACCGATGAACACCTTCTGCTTGGTGCTCAGGCCGCTGCGCTGCGGGCTCGCGCCGTCGCCCTTGTCGGCGGGTGTGGCCGTTGCTGCGCTCATCAGGAGCTCGTCCTTCCCGCCAGCGGCGCGCCGCGGAAGGCGACCGAGAGCGTCAGGTACACGGTGAAGGCGCCGAGCACGAGCGCCGCCGCCATAACCCCGTCTTCGCGCCCGGCGCTGTAGCGGGCGAGGAGCACCGCCAGCACGACGATCCACACGCGTCCCATCATCGCCCCCACCTGCAGACCGGCGCGCGTGCGCGGGTCGCGCGAGCGCAGGGCGCGCGCATACACGGCCTCCACGCCGATGCGCGTCAGCAGCCACGCGGTGGCGCCGATCAGGTAGCCGGCGAGCGGCAGGCCGGCGGCGAGGACGACCGGGGCCGTGGCGAGCACGAGGCACACGTCGAGGTAGCGCAGTATGGGCACGATCAGCTCGACGATCCCGGCGCGCGGCGGCGGCGGCGCGCGCCGCGCGGCGGCTCGTTCAAGCGCCGCCACGCACGGGCTTTGGCACGGCGATGGCCGGCCTCATCGTGACCTTCGGTGGCGTCGAAGTGGGACATGTGGGGGGGGCACCCTACAGACGCGAAAGCCCGCGCGCCCTCACGCTGCGGACCAATATCAGAGCACTTCTCGCGGTCTGCGGTTGCAGCGCCTGAGTCTACTCGATCCGGGACTTCGTAACAAGTTTGTGACATGCGCTACCTGCGCGGCCCGCGCCCGCGAGGAGCGCCACGGCGAGCGCCGCCGTCGCCACGCCCGCCACGAGGTCGAGCACGAAGTGGTTGCCGGTCGGCAGCACGGCGGCGGCCGTCACGCACGGAGCGTGGCCACGGCCAGGTCAGGCGGAGAAGTGCCGGCGCAGCGGATCGCAGGAGGCGGCAAAGGTGGTTTCCATCGCCTGTGCGATGTGTTCGCTGTAATCGAAGGAGTCCTTCGCTGCTTCGAAATCGGGAAAGCGGAGCTGACGCGTGTAGTCATAATGGCTGAGGAGGATCGGCTTTCTCCCCTCACTGAAAAGAGCAGCCTCGATGCTGACTCGCTGGCCTTTGGCCAGGGTCGCTTGATGCACCATACGCGCCGCTTCGCACAGGTCGGTGTCAGACGACACGATTACCGCAACGTCCATATGACCGTTGAGCGCCAGGTCGATCACATCGAGGCCGATAGCCAGGTCAATGCCCTTCTCGCGGGCGCGCTGGTAAGGCCAAACCGTAACGTCCCGTGTCGTGCCTTTGTGCTTCTCGGGTCTGTTGGGCAGCGTCGTTGGATCAAAGCCCCATTCCCAGCGATAGCGAAGCTGTCGTTCGACTACCGTCACGCCCGTCCGGCGCATTAGGTTGTGCCGTCGGTCTCGCTTTTGCCGTCCCTCTGGATCACGGGTTGGATCGGGAACTCCGGTGTAGTAGCGGACTCCCACGAGCCTGCGAGCATCGCGGATCTGCTCGGCGAGCAGCAGAGGATGCGTTGGGCCGTGCTTGTACAAACGCTCGCACGATTTGTAGGCGTTCTGGCCGTCGACGAAGACCAGCACTCTGGCGTCCGGATCAGTCGTGCGCGCCATACCGCAGTCAGCCTACCCTCAAAAAAATCCCCGGACATCCCCCCACAAAGGAGGATGCCGGGGTCGAAACTCATGACCTACTATAGGACCTCTACGTGCGGCCCGTCAATGGTCCGCAACCGATGTTTCCAGCACCTTCAGCAGGACGAAGCGCGCCCGCGCCTGTGTCCGATCCAGGCTTGCGGAGGTTTCGCCGCCCGCACGAGCGCCACGGCGAGCGCCGCCGTCGCCACGCCCGCCACGAGGTCGAGCACGAAGTGGTTGCCGGTCGCCAGCACCGCGGCGGCCGTCAGGCAGGGGTATAGGAGGGCCGCCGCTCGCACCCACACCCGCGCGGACAGCCGCCACAGCGCCAGCGTGCACCACGCCGCCCACGCCAGGTGCAGCGAGGGCATCGCCGCCAGCTGGTTGGCGGCGGAGGCGAGCGAGCCCGTGTGCCAGGAGCCGAGCGTGTGGCTGGAGGCGACCACGTCGCTGAAGCCCGGCAGCATCCGCGGCGGCGCCACGGGATACAGCCAGAAGACGGCGAGGCCGAGCGCGTTGATCAGCACGAGCGCGTTGCGCAGCGGGCGGTACAGATCGGCGCGCCGCCACCACAGCCACGCGAGCAGGCCGAGCGTGACGACGAAGTGGGCGTTGTCGTAGTAGTAGGAGAGAACGGCGCCCAGCGTGTGGTGGGACACCAGCCAGCGGTTGAGCGCGCGCTCGGGGTCCAGGTGCAGCGCGCGCTCGACGGACAGCACGCCTTCGGCGTGGCCGATCGCGGCGCGCTGGCGCAGCGGCGCGAGGTTGGCGATCATGTCGTACACCCACCCGAGCCATACGATCGCGAGCGCGTCCAGCCACCAGCGCGGGCGCGTGGCGGGCAGCGCGCGGGCGCGGGGCAACGCGACGGCCAGTTCGCCTCCAGTGTCGCTCTGACCGCGCGAGGCCATTCGAGGATCTTACGGCGCCACGGGGCGCAGCCCGCGCTCGCCGAGCGCGTCGAGCACCGCCGGCAGCGCCGCCACCGTGCGCCGCCAGGAGCCCGGCGCGCTGTAGTCGTCGGCGTCGTGCAGCAGCAGCACCGATCCCGGCCCCGCCCCCGCGGTGACGCGCCGGGCGATCGACTGTGGCGTGGCGCGCTTCTCCCAGTCGCGGCCCCAGTCGCTCCACAGCAGCGTGCGCCAGCCGCGGCGGCGGGCGAGGCGCAGCGCGGAGGGGTTCAGCACGCCGTACGGCGGGCGGTAGAGCGCGATCGCCGCGCCGGTGGCGTCCTCGATGCTCGCCTGCGCGCGGTCGATGTCGATCCGCGTCTGCCGCGGTGTCAGCCGCAGCAGGTTGCGGTGACGGTCGCAGTGCAGCCCCACCGTGTGCCCCGCGGCGGCGATCTCGCGTGCGAGCGCCGGGTCGCGGCGCACCTGCTCGCCGACGAGGAAGAACGTGGCGGGCGTGTGCCTCGCGGCGAGGATCTCAAGCACCGCCGGGGTACCCTCGCGGTGCGGGCCGTCGTCGAACGTCAACGCGTAGCCCTCGCCGCCGGCGGCGTGGTCCTCGATCCCCAGCGCCCGGCACAGGAACGGCAGATGTGGGGCCAGCGCCGGCAGCACGTAGCTAACGGCAAGCGCGCCGGCGGCGACGCCCACCGTCCCGCCCCGGCCACCAGGCCGCGTCGCCGCCGGCGGGCGATCCCTCTTCCGCCAAAGCGGACTGCGATGATCGTCTGTGAACATGGTCGAACTCGTTCTCGGAATCGCGGCGGCAGTGGCCGCCGCGACGCTGTACAGCCTAGGCTTTTCGCTGCAGGCGATGGAGGCCCGCCAGGCGCCGCACGAGGAGCACCTGCGCCTCGCGCTGGCGCGCGGGCTGATCCGGCGCGTGCGCTGGCTGAGCGGCACGGGGATCTCGATGCTCGGCTGGCCGCTGCAGCTGCTCGCCCTCGGCCTGGCCCCGCTGGTCGTCGTGCAGCCGGCGCTGGCGCTCGGGCTGCCCGTGCTGATGGTGCTCGGCGAGCGGATGCTCGGCGAGCGGGCCGGCCGGCGCGAGCATCTGGCCGTCGGCGCGATCGTGCTCGGCGTGATCGGCACCGGCCTGTGCGCCCCGGCGCGCAGCGCCACGCACGCCCATTGGGGGACGCTCGCGCTCGTCCTGCTCGCGCTCGCGCTCGCCAGCCTGCTGCCGTATCTGATGCTGAGGCTGGGCCGACCGCTCGCGTCGGTGACGATGATCGGCGCGGGACTCGCCTTCGCCTGGAGCGGCGTCGCGACCAAGCTCGCGTCCGACGATCTCGCGCACGGCTACCTCGCGGTCGCCGTGCTGTGGGGGCTCTCGACGGCGGGCGCCTCGGCGATCGCCGCGCTCAGCGAGATGAGCGCCCTGCAGTCGCGTCCCGCGATCCTCGTCGCGCCCGTCGTGTTCGTGACTCAGACGATCGTGCCGGTGATGCTGGCGCCGCTGCTCTTCAACGAGCGCTTCGACACGACGCCGCTGAACGGCGCGCCGCTGATCGCCTCGCTGGTCGTGCTCGTGATCGGCGCCGGCGTGCTCGCGCGCTCGCCGCTGCTGCTGGCGCTGATGGCGGGGGAGCGCGTCAGCGAGGACAGCGACTCTACGCCGAGCGCGTCGCGGCCGAGCCAGGACACCAGCCGCACGGCGCCCCGCAGCGAGGCGGGGGAGCCGTCGACGGCAACCACCAGCACGTCGCCCGCGCGCGCCGAGCGCTGAGGCAGCGGTGCCGTGGCGTTCAGCCGCCGCGCGCCCGCGACCGGCGTCGCGCCCGCCGCGCGCGCGAGCACGAGCTGCCCGACGGTCAGCCCCGTCGGCGGTTCCATGAAGTAGAAGCGGTGACTCAGCCCGAGGGCGCGCGCCTGCGAGCGCAGCGCGGCGCGCGTGCGTATCCAGCGAATCAGATTGGAGCGCGGCGCTTCGGGCAGCAGCTCGTCGCCGAGCGCACGCAGGCTGGCGATCGTCGCGCGCGTGGGCACGCCGCCGCCGTTGTCGGCAAACGTCGCGTGGATGCCGTGCGCCGCCAGCTCGGAGGCGACGAACGGGATCTCACCCGCCGGGGCGCGCACGATCATCCCGACATCGCGCTGATTGGTGCGCACGTGCGCGAGCGAGTGCACCCGCAGGATCGCGGCGGCGAGCGCCGTCACCTCGTCGGTGGACATCATCCAGGCGCCGGCGCCGAACAGCACCGCCAGCTGCGCGCAGAGCGCCACCAGCCGCAGGCGCCACATCGGGATCGGCCGTACGCGCCGGGGCGCCTCCAGCACCGTATCCAGCGCCTGCGCCAGCGCCGCGCTCCTGCCTCCGCTCGCCTGCGGCGGAGCGTCGGCGAAGGATGCCTGCACGTGCTCGCGCAGCTCCCTGGTGTCGTTGGCGAGGCGCAGCAGGTCGAGATCGGCCATCGCCCGCGTGTTCAGACGCGCGTGACCGACCGGCAGCCCGTAGGAGACGACCGGCGTGCCGACCGCCATCGCCTCCAGGCACGTGACGCCGCCCGTGGAGTGCACGAGCGCGTCGGCCGCGGCCATCAGCTGCGGCATCTTGTCGGTGAACCCGTACACGTGCACGCGCCGCTCCTGCGCAAAGGCGCTGCGCAGTCGCTCCGCGAGCTGCTCGTTGCGCCCCGCCAGACAGACGATGCTGCTGATCTCCGGCACGCGGCACAGCTCGCGTACGGCGCCCGCGACGTCGCCGACGCCCCAGCCGCCGCCGGAGACGACGACCATGCGCCCCTCCTCGGGCAGCCCGAGGTCGCGGCGCGACTCGATCGGACAGCGCGGCGTCAGGAACTCCGCGGAGATCAGCGGGCGCACCAGCCGCACGCTGTCGGCGCCGGCGATGCGCCGCACCGAGGGCACCGACTCGCCGTACATCACCAGGTGCACGTCGATGCCCGGCTGCGCCCAGAAGAACAGGCCGGTCAGGTCGGTGATCGTCGCCACCGTCGGGCAGTCCACGGCGCCGGTGCGGCGCAGGCGCGCGAGCACCACCGTGACGGCGGGGTAGGTGGAGACGACCACATCCGGTTCGTGCGCGGCGATGTGGCGCGCGAGCGGCCGCGAACCGAACAGGCACAGCAGCTGCCGCGCCATCCAGCGGATCGGCGCGACGCGCTCCAGCAGCCAGTACACGAACGTGTAGCTCCACGGCATCAGGCGCAGCTGCACGCGATACCCGTCCTGCACGACCGGCCGCAGCAGCCGTCCCATCGCCGACAGGCCGTCGGTCACCGTCACCTGCACCTCGCGCGGGGACGCATCCAGCTGCTGGGCGAGCGCCCGCGCCGCGGCCGCATGGCCCTCGCCGACGTCGGCCGAGAGGATCAGTACGCGGCGCGGCGGTTGATCGCCGGGCGGTGTGGGTGTGCGGTTACGGCGTCGCATGTGCGCTCGATGCCGCGCCCGCTGAAACGGGCGCCGCGCCCGGATACGGAGTCCCCCCGACGGGCGCCACGGCTAAAGAAGCGTATCGGGCGCGCCAAACGCTTGCATCTCGGGCGGACGTTTCGCACCCGCCGACGGGCACGCGCCGCACAGAGCGCCTTGCGGCCCGCAACAATTGGCGCATACAGGCCACGACCCGCATACCCCAAGGCTCGCCGCGCGTTGCTGGGAGAGCCGGCCTCCCGCACGAAGATAACGCGATCCAAACAATGTCCGCGCGCAGATCCTCGCTGCTGCGCGCGCTCGGCCTGCTCGGCCTGCTCGCCATCCTCGCGAGCGTCTGCTGGCTGGCCGCGGGCGCCGCCGCGCGCCCGTCGCTGTACGTGCCGGCCCGCAGGGGCGGCTGGCCGGGCTGGCTGGCGGGACCGCTGCAGGGCCTGCACCTGAGCATCGACCCGAGCAGCTTCCAGACGCTCACGCTGATCATGGCCGCCGGCTATGTGGCGGTGCTGCTGGCGGCGCGCGTGCTGCCGGGCAGAGCGCTCGCCGCCACCATCCTCGCCGCCCACGTCGTGCTCGTGCTCGGCCCGCCGCTGATCTCCCAGGACGTGCTCGGCTACCTCAGCTTCGCGCGCCTGGGCGCCCTGCACGGCCTGGACCCCTACACCCACGTCGCGGCGCAGGCGCCCACCGACGCGACGTACGCGTTCATCGGCTGGCCCTACCAGCACTCGCCGTACGGCCCGCTGTTCACGCTCCTCAGCTATGCCTTCGTGCCACTCGGCGTGGCGGGCGGCCTGTGGGCGCTGAAGGTGCTCGCCGCCGCCGCGAGTCTCGGCGCCGTCGCGCTGGTCGCGAAGGCCGCGGCGGACATGGGACGCTCACCGCGCGCCGCCGCCGCGTTCGTCGGCCTGAACCCCGTGCTGCTGGAGCTGGCCGTCGGCGGCGCCCACAACGACACGCTCGTGCTGGCGCTGCTCGCGGCGGCGCTGGCGCTCACGGCGAATGCCCTGCGTCCCCGCTTTGGCGGCGCCGCGGCGGCGCTCGCGGGCGCCGTCGCCGTCAAGGCCTCCGCCGGACTCGTGCTGCCGTTCCTCGTGCTCGCCCCCCGCGGCGCGCGCGCGCGAATGCGCGTCCTGCTCGCAACGCTCGCGAGCCTCGCGGTCGTCGTGGCCGTCGGCACGATCGGGTTCGGCTCCCACGTGCTCGGCTTCCTCAGCGCGCTGCACGAGCAGCAGCAGCTCGTAGCCGTGCACAGCGTGCCGGCGGAGACGGCGCGGCTGTTCGGCCTGAACGGCGTGCCCGGCTGGTGGCGCAACATCTATCTCGGCGCGTTCGCGGCGGTCCTGCTCGGCGCCCTGTGGCGCACCGCGCGGGGAGCGGACTGGCGCACCAGCGCCGGCTGGGCGACGCTGGCGCTGCTGCTGTCCACCGCGTGGCTTCTGCCCTGGTATGCGATCTGGCCGCTACCGCTGGCCGCCGTCAGCGCCAGCCGCCGCCTGCGCGCGGCTGTGCTCGTCTTCTGCGCCTACGCGCTGCTGATCCACCTGCCGCTCGCCAAGCCCCTGCTCAGCCCGCCGCAGCACAGCTCTGCGCCCCAGCACCTCAAGACGGCTGAACTTCAAAATCTCAAGCACGTACACGAGGTACACGCTCGCCGCCGCCACCAGCAGCCCTAGCGCGCCCATCACCAGCGCCCAGCCGGTGCGCAGGTGGCCGTGGTGGTCGCTGTAGGGGACGAACCGCAGCGCCAGCGCCAGCCCCGCCAGCATCATCGTCCAGGCGTACAGATACGCGATCGTGCGCCGCGGCGAGAAGCCGATGCGCGCCATGCGGTGGTGAAAGTGCTCGCTGTCGGAGGCGTAGATCGGGCGCCCGTACTTCAGCCGCTTGAGCACGACGAACGTCGTGTCCAGGAACGGCACCGTGAGCAGGATCAGCGGCAGCACGAACGAGATCACGACCTGCGTCTTGACCGCCGCCTGCACCGTCAGGCAGCCCATCAACAGGCCCAGCAGGTTCGAGCCGCAGTCGCCCATGAAGCTTGACGCCGGCGGGAAGTTGTGCACGAGAAAGCCGACGGCCGCGCCCGCCGTCAGCCCCGCGAAGACGGCCGGCGCCGCGCTGTGCAGATGGCCCGAGTGGTACAGGTCGATCGCGATCACCGCGAGCGCGAGCGCGATGATCGCGCACACCCCGGCGGCCAGACCGTCCACGCCGTCGGAGAAATTGACGACGTTCATCAGCGCCACAAGCCCGACGGCGGTGATCGCGGCGCCGGCGTTGGGGAAGTGCAGCGCGCCGGCGAACGGCAGCGTGATCAGGTGCACGACCACGCCGTAGTGCACGGCGATCAGCGCCGCGCCGACCTGCCCCGCGAGCTTCGCCGCCGCCGGCAGATCGAAGCGGTCGTCCAGCGCCCCGACGATCGTGATCAGCGTCGCCGCCAGCAGCACGCCGTGCCACTGCCGGCCTTCCGCGCCGCCGCCGGGCAGCCAGATCAGGCCAGCCACGAGCGCCCCGCCGAAGATCGCCAGGCCCCCGAGCAGCGGCGTCGGGCGGTCCGACAGGCCCCGCTCGCGCGGGCGGTCGATCGCTCCCACCGTGCGCGCCAGGCGCATCGTCAAAGGCGTCAGCGCGGCGGCCACGGCGGCCGCTGCGAGAAAGGCGTACAGCACGTCGAGCTCGGTCAGATGCGCGATCAAACCGCGCTACAGCATCGCAGGCGCGGGGGTCGGGCGTGGCGTCTCGCTCCGGCAGAGCGCCTGCGGCGAGGCGCGCCTTACACCGGCGTCCCCGCGCGCAGCTCCTCGTACAGCGGGTAGCGCTCGACGACCGCCCGCACGCGCGCGGCCAGCTCCTCGCGGCGCGCCTGGAATTCGCCCGTCAGGGCGCTCGCGATGATCGCGCCGACCTCGTCGAAGTCCTCGCGCTGCAAGCCGCGCGTGGCCAGCGCCGGCGTGCCGATGCGCAGGCCCGAGGCTTCCATCGGCGGGCGCGGGTCGAACGGGATCGCGTTGCGGTTGACCGTCACGCCGATCTCGTGCAGGCGGTCCTCGGCCTGGCGGCCCGTCAGCTCGGGCGTCAGGGCGCGCAGATCCACGAGCAGCAGATGCACGTCGGTGCCGCCGGTCAGCACGCGAATTCCGTGCGCCTGGGACTCCGCGCTCAGCAGCTGCTCGGCCACCGCCCTGGCGCCGTACAGCGTGCGCTCTTGGCGCTCGCGGAAAAGCTCCGAGCCGGCGATCTTCAGCGCCACGGCCTTCGCCGCGATCACGTGCTGCAGAGGACCGCCCTGCTGGCCGGGGAACACGGCCGAGTCGATCTTCTTCGCCAGCCCCTGCCTGCACAGGATCAGGCCGGCGCGCGGCCCGCCCAGGGTCTTGTGCGTCGTCGTGGTCACGACGTCGGCGAACTCGACGGGGTTGGGGTGCAGGCCGGCGGCGACGAGGCCGGCGAAGTGCGCCATGTCCACCATCAGCTTCGCCCCCACCTCGTCGGCGATCTCGCGGAAGCGCGCGAAGTCCAGCTGGCGCGGGTACGCCGACCACCCGGCGAGCAGCAGCCGCGGGCGGTGCTCGCGCGCCAGCCGCGCCACCTCGTCCATGTCGATCAGACCCGTGTCCGGGTCGGTCTCGTACGGAACGACCTCGTACAGTTTGCCCGACACGTTGATCTTCATGCCGTGCGTGAGGTGTCCGCCGTGGGCGAGCGACAGGCCCATGATCTTCTCGCCGGGATTCAGCAGCGCGTGGTACACGGCGGTGTTGGCCTGCGCGCCGGCGTGCGGCTGGACGTTGGCGTGCTCGGCCCCGAACAGCGCCTTGGCGCGGTCGATCGCGAGCTGCTCGGAGACGTCCACCTGCTCGCAGCCGCCGTAGTAGCGCCGGCCGGGGTAGCCCTCCGCGTACTTGTTGGTGAGGACCGAGCCGACGGCTTCGAGCACCGCACGCGGCACGAAGTTCTCCGAGGCGATCATCTCCAGCGTGTTCTGCTGGCGCTCAAGCTCGCCCGCCACGGCCTCGGCGATCTCGGGATCGACCTCCGCCAGCGGGCGGTCGAAGTAGTCGGGGCTCAGCTCGGTGGGGCCTGCGGCGGGACCTGCCGTCGGACTGGAGGGACTTGCGGTGGAACTGAAATCGGGCATCGGGGCGCTCCTTGCGCAGGCGACGATATGAATGCCCAGGCGCGCGGCTGCTGCTCTCGCGACCCGCCGCTCCCCGGTGGTCGATCCCACCCCAAGCGCCAGTTGCGACGGTCAAATGAGGCTAGCAGGGATCGGGCGCCCGCGAAACCGCCCCGCGTCGCCGCGGCGCCGCGACGCGGCCGGCCTCACACCAGCGCCCGCGCCAGCTCGTGCGCGCCGATCGGCCCCGCGCGCACGACGCGCCACTCGCCCCGCTCCTCGTAGTCGCGCAGGTCGAGCACGGTCGACGCCGTTCCCGGCAGCTCGCCGCCGTCGAGCACGAGGTCCGCGCCCTCGCGCAGGGACGCGGGGACATCGGCCAGCCGCCGCGCGTCGGGCGCCCCGGAGAGGTTGGCGCTCGACTGCATGACGGGCGTGCGCACCGCGCGCAGGGCAGCCAGCGGCCCTTCGAGCAGCGGCACCCGCAGGCCGAGGGTCAGCGGCCCATCCGATGTGTCGGCCCGCGCCCCGCACGCCAGCGGGAAGCGCCCGGCGCGGTTGGGCAGCAGCACCGTCACGGGGCCGGGCAGCAGCGCCGTCAGCGCCGCTAGCTCGCGCTCGCCCAGCGCGGGCAGAGCCGCCAGCGCCGGCGCCAGGGAGAAGAACATCACCGCTGCCGGGCGCGCGGTGGGGCGGTTCTTGAGCACGTACAGGCGCTCTGCGGCGGCCTCGTCGCCGGGGTCACAGCCGATGCCGTAGACGGTGTCCGCAGGGAAGATCGCCACACCCCCTCCGCTCAGACACTCCTGGAACCGCCGCGCATCCTCGGCAGTCAGCGTCACGCCCGACCGCCTCTATGCCGCGTCCGCGGCCGGCCGGTCACTTGGCCCTCGCCCACCTGCGAGATCCGCGTCAGGCGACGGTCGTAGCTGAGCAGTTCGCCCTCCAGCTCGCGCGCACACGCCAGGACAATCGCATCGGGCAGGCGCAGGCTCGGATGCCGAGCCCTCAACTCGGCGGCCTGCTCGGCCATAGTCGCGGTGAGTGCAGCGATGGCGATACCCATCGCTGCGATTGCCTGGCGGGCGTCGCCAAGACGATCCGCTTGCGCGAAGGCGACCAAGGCCTCGCTGTAGGCGCTGGCCGGCGTCAGCAGTGCACGCCCGGCCCGGTCGGCGGCCTCGGTGTCGTCGACCGCACGAGCGTGGTGCGCATCGGCGGCGTCCAGCAGCCCGATCAGGACGCTGGCATCGAGGATCAGCGCTCCCACTCGTCTCGCAGGCGATCCAGTTCGCCGTCGCGGTAGACGCCCTTTGCGATGCCCGCATGGCGCCTGACCCGCGAGCCGCGGGCCGCGACGAGCACCTCCCCCTCGCCGAGCGGGCGCACCGTCACCTCGTCGCCGGCGTGCAGGCCCGCGGCACGCATCGCCGCGACGGGGAGCGTGACCTGATTCTTGGAAGACAGCCTTGCCATCGCCTTTACTTTAACACGCCTTAGGTAAAGGCATGGCCTCGCTCCCCGACCACCACGCGCTCGATTCCCGCCAGGTCGCGCACGACCCGCACAGCGTCGAACTGCGCGCCCCGCATCAGCTCGCGCACCGTCCGCGCCTGCCCCGCCCCCACCTCCAGCGCCGCCAGGCGCACGCTCGGGCGTCGCGCGAGCTGGTCCGCCAGCGCCCGGATCGCGTCCAACCCGTCGGGTCCGGCGAACAGGGCGCTCGCCGGCTCGTGGCGCACGATCTCCGGCGCGAGCGCCGCGCGCTCGCCCGCGGCCACATACGGCGGGTTGCAGAGGATCGCGTCGAACTCCTCGGGCACGCCCGCCAGCAGGTCCGCGCGCAGCCAGCGCACGTCCAGCCCGAGCCGCTCGCCGTTGGCCCGCGCCAGCGCCAGGGCGTCGGCGCTGACGTCGCTGGCGCTCACGCGCAGATCCGGGCGCTCGTGCGCGAGGGCGAGCGCCACCGCGCCGCTGCCCGTGCCGAGATCGAGCACGCGCGTGCCCGGCGCCAGCGTCAGACCGACCTCCACGAGCAGCTCCGTCTCCGGGCGCGGCACGAGCGCGCGGCGATCGACGGCCAGCTCCAGGTGACGAAAGCCGCGGTGGCCGACGATGTAGGCGACGGGCTCGCGCTGCACCGAGCGCCTGCGCACCGCATCCTGGAAGGCGCGCACCGCCGCTCCCGCGACCGTCAGCTCGCGGTCGATCAGCAGCCGCTCGCGCGACACGCCGAGCACGTGCGCGAGCAGGACTTCGGCGTCCAGGCGAGGCGTTTCGCAGCCCGCCGCGCCGATCGCCGTGATCGCACCGTCCAGCGCGTCGCGCGCGGGGGTGCCCTGCCTCACACCGCCGCCTGCGTCTCCAGGCGCCGGCGCTTCTCGTCCGCCTGGAGGGCGTCAGTCAGCTCGTCCAGCTCGCCCGCCAGGATCTGGTCGAGGTTGTGGACCGTCAGCTTGATGCGGTGGTCGGTCACGCGCCGCTCGCCGTAGTTGTACGTGCGGATCTTCTCCGCGCGATCCCCCGTGCCGACCTGCGAGCGGCGGTCGGCCGCGAGCTCCGCCTGCTGCTCGGCCAGCGCCCGCTCGTACAGCCGTGCGCGCAGCACCCGCATCGCCTTCTCGCGGTTCTGCAGCTGGGACTTCTCGTCCTGCATCGAGACGACCACCCCCGACGGCCGGTGCGTGATGCGCACCGCGGAGTCCGTTGTGTTGACCGACTGCCCCCCGGGTCCGGAGGAGCGGTAGACGTCGATCTGCAGATCGTTCGGGTCCACGTGCACGTCGACGTCCTGCGCCTCGGGCAGCACCGCCACGGTCGCCGTGGAGGTGTGGATGCGCCCCTGGGACTCCGTCTGGGGCACGCGCTGCACGCGGTGGGTGCCGCCCTCGAACTTGAACACGGAGTACGCCCCGTCGCCCTTGATCGCGAACGTGTACTTGCCCTCGCCGATCTCCATCGGCTCGCTCTGAAAGCCGCTACGCTCGGCGTACTTCGCGAGCATCCGGTACAGATCCCCCGCCCACAGCCCGGCCTCCTCGCCACCGGCGCCCCCCTGGATCTCGATGATCACGTTCTTCTCGTCGTTGGGGTCGCGCTGCACCATAGCCAGGCGGATCTCCTCCTCCAGCGCCTCGATCCGCTCGCGCGCGCTGCCCAGCAGCTCGCGCAGCTCGGGGTCCTCACCGCCTTCGGAGAGCAGCTCCTCGGCGCCCGCGGCGTCGTCCTGGGCGTGACGCCACTGCACGCCGAGCGCCGCGGCGGCCTGCAGCTGGCGGTAGGAGCGCCCGACCTCGGCGTAGCGCTCGCGGTCGGAGATCACCGCGGGGTCGGTGATCTGCTCGCCGAGCTCGGCGAAGCGGGTTTCGATCTGCGCCACCAGGTCTTCGATCATGCCTGGCAGTCTAGGTGCAACGCCTGCCGGCTCAGCCCGCCGCCCCTACGCCCGCGCAGCCAACCTCGCCCGCCGGCCCAACCCGCAACGTCGCTACGCCACGACCTCCACCCCGACCAGATCCTTCGCGCTCATCTCCCCCGGCTTCTCCAGCGCCAGCACCGCCTCGAGCGAGGCGATCGCGACCGCCAGCTGGTCGAGGTCGGGCTCGCGCGTGGTCAGCAGCTGCAGCTGCATTCCCGGCCACATCAGCGCCCGCACCCACGGCCGCGTGCGGTTGCGCCCGGCGAACTTGATGATCTCAAAGGAGATCCCCGCGATCAGCGGCACGCCGAGGATGCGCGTCGCCACCAGCCAGTACCAAGCCGGCAGCCCGATCGGCGCGAATACGAAGATCGCGACGATCATCACGATCAGCAGGAAGCTCGTGCCACAGCGCGGGTGCAGGCGCGAGAAACGCGTCGCGTTGCCCGGCGTCAGCTGGAGTCCCGCCTCGAAGCACGAGATCGTCTTGTGCTCGGCGCCGTGGTACTCGAACACGCGCCGCAGGTCGCGCAGGCGCGAGAGCGCCAGCATGTACCCGAGGAAGATCGCGGTGCGCACGAGCCCCTCGATCAGCCAGAACAGCACGGAGGAGTGCAGCTGACCCTTGATCAGGCTCGTCAGGCCGACCGGCACGAGGAAGAACAGGCCGATCGAGAACAGCAGCGCGACGACGATCGTCCCCGCCCACATGCCGCCGGAGATCTCCTGCGGACCCTCCACGCCCTCTTCCACCGGCAGCTGCGCGTTGGCGGATATCCCCAGCGCTTTGAAGCCGACCGCGAGGGACTCGCCGAGCGCGACGACGCCGCGCACGATCGGCAGGCGCAGAGCACGATGGCGCGCGAGCACGGAGGCCAGCGGATACGTGCTGACCTCGATCTCGCCGAGCGGCTCTTCCGCCGCGCCGTTTGCGCCCGGGCCACCGGCCGTCGCCCCGTTCACCGCGGCGTCGCCGCCCCCCGTCGCGGCAGACGCGCCGTTACTCACGGCAGGCGCTCTCATCGAGCCAGCGTCAGCCGGCTCCGCGACCACGGGCTTGCGCACCGCCACCGCCCAGTGGCGCACGCCGCGCATCATCACGCCCTCGAGCACGGCCTGGCCCCCGAGCGGCGCGTCGCGCTGAGCCTCGAGCTTGCCGCCGGCGCCGGGCGCTGCTGCGGGGCTCTGCGCTCGCGTCGGCGGACCAACGACCGTACGCGTGGCCATGTGTCCTACTTGGGGGGTGTCTGGGTCTGGGTGGCGGCGGCGCCCGCCTGGGCGGAGCGCTGGCGGCCCTTGGCCATACGGCGCTGGAAGCGCTCGACGCGTCCGCCGGTGTCGACCAGCTTCTGGCGGCCGGTGTAGAACGGATGGCAGTTGGAGCACACCTCGACGTGCATCTCCGCGCGGGTCGCGCGCGTCGTGAACTCGTTGCCGCACGTGCACCGCACGTGGGCCTCTATGTACTCCGGGTGGATCGAGGACTTCATGTTCCCGGCATTCTAGCGGGCGCCTTGGGAATGTCCACCGGCTGGCGACAGACGGGCGTGCGCCGCTCGGTGCGCCGCAGCACGCGTCCCCTGTCGTCGAGCCAGCGGTAGCGCACAATTGCGCGAAACGCGGCGGGCGCCGCGACGTTCGTGACCTGCTTGAGGTACTTGTAGATCTTCACCCCGGGGTCGGACAGACGCCACACGCCGAGCCCAGGGGCGAGCACGGTGTGGAATTCGGCTTCGGTGGGCGTGCGTTCCTGCACGTCGATGCGCATCGCCATGCGCTGTGCGCCGGCGATCGCCGTCATCTGGCCGGAGAACGTGACCGAGCGTTCGGCCTGGCTGGCAGCCGGCACGCACTGTTCGACGATCGCGCTCACGACCGGCGCGGCGGCGGGCGCGGGCGGCGCCGGCGTGGCCGCGCTCACGCCCAGCGCGAGCAGGGCTACATGCAGAGGCGCCTGAAGCATCGACATCGTGCAGATCGGAACACCCGCAAAGGCCGCAGGTTTCGCTAAGAACCTGTTCCCTAAGAACCTGTTCCTGGTCCTACGTGATCTGGTACAGCGGCCCGTCGCCGCCCTCGGGCACCGTCAGACGACCGCCCTTGGCGGTGATCGCCCCGCACTGCACGCAGTTGGTGTAGTTGACGATCACGTCGACGTCGCCCTGCTCCGGCGCGTCCTCGGGGATCTCATACACCCCCGCCGGGCACATCCAGCGCCACGTCTCCGCGATCTCGCGCGGCACGTGCTTGCGCACGCGGATGTGGTTGGGGGCGTCGTCGCGCGTGGCGTTGCCGGTGATGAACACCGACGAGAGCTTGTCAAAGGTGTACTTGCCGTCGGGCTTGGGGTAGCTGTCCTTGGTCTTGCCGATGAACATCGGCTTGGCGTCGTTGCGGTGCAGCGCCCAGCGCCCGCCCGGGAAGCGGCCCTTGGTGGCGATCATCAGGTTGACGAGCGGACCGCCCTTGATGAGGCCCTTCTGGAAGGGCTGGCGCGTGTTGCGCTGTTCCCACATGTCCTTGCCGATGAAGGAGTCCTCGACGAGCTGCTCGTAGGACTCAAGCGAGGACTCCCCGCGCTTGAGCGCGGCGTAGATCGACTCGGCGGCGAGCATCCCGGACTTGATCGCGTAGTGGACGCCCTTCAGCGAGGCGAGGTTCATGATGCCGGCGGCGTCGCCGACGAGCAGGGCGCCGGGCATCGAGAGCTTGGGCATCGCCCAGTAGCCGCCGGCGGGCAGCGCCTTGGCGCCCCAGGCGACGCGTTCGCCCCCTTCGAGCACGCCCTTGAAGAGCGGGTGCAGCTTGATCTGCTGCAGCAGATCGTGCGCGGAGGTGGTGGCGTCGGCGTAGTCGAGGTCGATGATGAAGCCGATCGAGACGAGATCCTCGCCGGTCTTCTCGTTCTTCATGGGGTAGATCCAGGACCCCCCGATCTGCCCGTACTTGGCGGAGATCTTCAGCGGCCAGCCGGCGAGCGTGTGGATCACGCGATCGAGCGGTTTGGCGACCTTCCAGACCTCCTTGACGCCCAGCTCCCACACCTGCGGTTCGCGCCCCTTGGCGAGGTCGAACTCCTTGATGGCGGCGCCGGTGATGTGCCCCCAGCAGCCCTCGGCGAGCACTGTGGCGTGCGCCTTGATGTCGGTGCCGGGCTCGAAGTTGCCGAGCGGCTCGCCGTCCTTGCCGCGGCCCTTGTCGCCCGAGCGCACGCCCACGACGCGGGTGGGCGGGCCATCATCGACGATCAGCTGCGTGGCGGCGGTCTCGGTGAGGATGTAGGCGCCGGCCTCTTCGGCGACGCGCTGCTGGTAGCGCGCGAGCGCGGAGACGGAGATCACCTCGTTGCCGTGGTTGTGCTGCGGCGGCGGCGGCGGGATGCGAATCTTGCGCTTGCTGTTGGGCAGGATGTAGACGGACTCCTTCTTGACCTCGCCGAAGGCGAAGCCCTCCTTGCGCCACTCCTCACGGGTCATCTCGGGAAACAGCTCTTCGAGCGGCCCCGGCCGCATAACGGCGCCCGAGAGGTTGTGCCCGCCGCAGGTCTTGGCCTTCTCGATGACGGCCACAGGCACTTCGCCGAGGCGCTCCATCGTCTCCGGATCGTCGGCGAGCAGCTGCAACAGGCGGTTGGCGCAGGCCAGGCCGGCGGTGCCGCCGCCGACGATCGCCACGCCGACCTCGATCAGCTCGTCCTCGGCGTCGAGGCCGCGCTTGACGAACTCCTTCTGGGGGTCGACGGGGGGCGGGAAGGCCGCCGGGGCGACCGCGCCACTGCTGGCACCGTTGTGAGATGACATCGTCTAACGCTCCTTTCGGCTTGCGCAGCCGCTCGCGCGGCATCCCTTGAGTCCCTGTGCGTGTCCGCGCCAGCCCCGCATCGCTTCCCCCTAACTCCCCTTCTTCGCCTTCACGGCCTCGGTCAGCTTCGGCAGGATCTTGTTCAGATCGCCGACGATGCCGAGGTCGGAGAACTCGAAAATCGGCGCGTTGGCGTCCTTGTTGATCGCGACGATGTTCTCCGAGGCCTGCATCCCCACCTTGTGCTGGATCGCGCCGGAGATGCCGGCCGCCAGATACAGCTTCGGCGCGACCGTCTTGCCGGTCTGACCGATCTGCGCCGCGTAGGGGTACCAGCCGGCGTCGACCACCGCGCGCGTCGCCGCGACCGCCGTGTTGCCGCCGAAGGCCTGCGCCAGCTCCTCGCAGAGCTCGAAGCCCTCGGCCTTGCCCAGGCCGCGGCCGCCGGCCACGAGCACGCTCGCGCCCTCGATGTCCACGTCCGCGCCGCGCTGCTCGCCGCGCGTCAGCATCGTCGCCTGCTTGGCGTGCGCGCTCAGCTCGAAGCTAAGCTGCTCGACCGGCGCCGAGGCGCCGTCGGGCTGGGCGATCTCGAACGCGTTCAGGCGCCCGATCACGATCCCCACCGGCGAGCGGTACTTGATCTCGGAGATCGCCGAGTCGCCGAGGATCGGGCGCTCGGCGACGAGCTGGCCGCCCTCCGCGCGCACACCCGTGACCTCCATCGCCACGCCGGCGCCCAGGCGCGCCGCCAGGCCCGCGCCGATCTCAAAGCCGAGCAGGCCGCCGCCGAACAGCGCGTAGGAGTAGCCGCCGTCGGCGATCGCCTTGCCCATCGCGTCGACGACAGGCTGCGCCAGCCCCTCCGGACCCTCGGCGAGAAGCACCTTCTTCGCGCCGTAGCCGCCGAGCGAGGCGGCCAGGTCCTGCGGGACGTTCTCGCCGACGAGGATCGCGTGCGCCTCGCCGCCGAGCTGCGCGGCGAGCTTCGCGCCCTCGCTAACGGCGCCGAGCGAGTTCTTGTTGATCGCGCCGTTGTAGTGCAGCGCGTAGATGAGGATGTCGGCCATCGAAATTAGGTCCTTTCGCTCAGATTAAAGATGAGGGGCCCGGCTCGCCGGCCCTCCCGGGCCGCCTGCGCCACCCTCAAAGGAGCTTCCTCTCGTCGAGCCAGGCGACGATCTTCTCGACCGTCTCGTTGGTGTCCTCGTCCTCGATGATCTCTCCGGCGGCCTTCGCCGGCGGCGCCTTCGCGGCGACCCACTGCGCGGCGGAGTTCTCGCCCCCGACCTTCGACGCGTCGATGCCCACATCGCCCACGCCGACCGTGTCCAGCGGCTTCTTCTTGGCGCCCATGATCGCCTTCAGCGACGGGTAGCGCGGCTCGTTGATGGCGTCGCCGACGGAGATCACGGCCGGCATCCTGACCTGCACCGTGTCGTACCCGTACTCGGCCTGGCGCTCGCAGCGCAGGGATCCGGGTCCCGCCCCCCCATCCGCGTCGACGTCCATCTTGATCACCTGTGTCAGCGAGGGCATCCCCAGGTGCTCGGCGACGACGGCGCCGATCGTGTAGCACTCGCCGTCGTCGGACTGCTGTCCGAGCAGCACGAGGTCGGGGCTCTCGCGCTGCAGCGTCCTGGCCAGGGCGTAGCCGGTCGCGGCGACGTCCGAGCCGGCGACGGCCGCGTCGGAGAGGTGCACGGAGCGGTCGGCGCCGAGCGACACGGCCTTGTGCAGCGCGCGCACGGCGCTCTCCGGACCCATCGTCACGGCGACGATCTCCTCGACCGGCACGGCGCCGCCCTCGCGAATCTGCATCGCCGCCTCGATGGCGTGCGTGTCGTAGGGGTTCAGATTCTTCTCCCCGCTGCGGTCCATGCGCCCCGTCGAGGAATCGATCCTCTTCTCGACGGCGGCGTCCGGAACCTCCTTAACCAGGACGCATATCTTCATTCAGGTGTCTCTCCTTGAGATTATTGGGGGTGGCTCGCCCTCTGTAATGCTACCCGACTTGGCCGTTGACTGACGAGTCAATCGGTTTTCAATTCTCGGCCACCGCGCCCCGGATGAAGTCCACGATCGCCTGCGTCGGCGCGCCGGGGGTGAAGACCTCGGCGACGCCGAGCTCCTTCAGCGCGGGGATGTCTTCCGCCGGGATCGTGCCGCCGACGGTGACGAGCACGTCGTTGACGCCCTGCTCGCGCAGCAGCTCCACCACGCGCGGCACGAGCGTCATGTGCGCGCCGGAGAGGATCGACAGGCCGACGGCGTCGGCGTCCTCCTGGATGACCGTCTCCACGATCTGCTCCGGCGTCTGGTGCAGGCCCGTGTAGATCACCTCCATGCCGGCGTCGCGCAGTGCGCGCGCGATGATCTTCGCGCCGCGATCGTGCCCGTCGAGGCCCGGCTTGGCCACGACCACGCGAATCTTGCCGGGGCGCGCGGCGGCGGCGGAGATGCTCGGTGTGTCGGCGGCGGAGGACATTCTCTAGAGGCGCGCGCCGCGGCGCTCCGATCGGGCGTCGGGCTCGGCGGGCGGGCGGGATTGTAGAGCCCGGGGCAGGGCGCGCGCACCGACGCGGTCGCGCACGACGCTCCCCACGCCCCCGAGCGCCGCGGCGCCGGCCAGCGCGGCGAGCATCTTCAGGCGGCTGCCGAGCCGGTCCAGATGCAGGATCTCCCAGCCTTCCTGCGCGGCGATGCGGCGCAGATCCTGGTCGGGATTGACGACGACGGCGTGCCCGACGGCGCGCAGCATCGGCAGATCGGACTCGGAGTCCGAGTAGGCGTAGGAGGCGGCGAGGTCGATGTCCTCGCGCGCGGCCAGCTCGCGCAGCGAGAGCACCTTGCCCTCGCGGTAGTTGAAGGGGCCGGACGGTCGGCCGGTGTAGCGCCCCGCCGCGACCTCCAGGCGCGATCCGAGGCCGCCGTCGAAGGCGAGCACGTGGGCCAGCAGGTCGGCCATCTCCTGCAGCGCCGCCGTGACGATATACACGAGCCTCCCCGCCTCCTGATGGGCGTACGCACGCTGCAGCATCTGCGGATACAGACGCGGCAGCACGCCGGCGAGCACGCGTGGGGAGAGGCGCTGCAGATCGCGCACCGGCACGCCGGAGATCATCTCGCCGACGCGCACGCGCACGGCGTCGGCGCGTTCGTCGGTCGAGCCGCGCAGGCGAAAGCGCAGGTTTTCATAGACGTCGCGCGCGAGGCGCCCGCGGGAGATCATCCCCGTCTCAAACGCCGCGCGCGCGAAGAAGATCCCCGAGGAGCCGGCCATCAGCGTGCGGTCCAGATCGAAGAACGCGGCGGCGCGCGGCGCGCTCGCGCCCGACGCACCCGCGCCGTTGGGGCCGCGCGCCGGGAGCAGCCTGGGGTCCCTCCCGGCCTGCCCGCTCATGTCAAACGCGCACGATCACCGCGTCGCCCTGGCCGCCGCCGGAGCAGATCGCCGCGCAGCCGAGTCCGCCGCCGCGACGGCGCAGCTCCAACACCATGCTGGCGAGGATGCGCGCACCCGAGGCCCCGATCGGGTGCCCGAGCGCCACGGCGCCGCCGTTGACGTTGACGCGCTCCTCGTCGATGCCGAGCAGGCGGATCGAATTGAGCGTGACCGACGCGAACGCCTCGTTGATCTCCCACACGTCGATGTCCGCCGCTTTCAAGCCGGCCTTCTGCAGAGCCTTGGTGGCGGCTGAGGCGGGGGTGCGGGCGAGGTAGGCGAACTCGTCCGCGGACTGCGCGTGGGTGACGATCTCCGCCAGCGCCTCGCGGCCGTTGGCCTTGGCCCACTCCTCGGAGGCGAGCACGAGCGCGCCGGCGGCGTCGTTGACGCCGGGCGAGTTGCCCGCCGTGTGCGTGCCCTCCCTGCCGGCCAGGCCGGGGAGCTTGGCGAGCGCCTCAAGTGAGGTGTCCCGGCGCGGGGCCTCGTCGATCTCGACCACCGTGTCTCCCTTTCGCCCCCTGACCGTGACGGGCACGATCTCCTCCGCCAGCTTGCCTTCGTCGGTGGCGCGCAGCGCCAGCTCGTGCGAGCGCAGCGCCCAGCGGTCGAGATCGGCGCGCGTCATCTCAAGCTCGTCTCCGATCGCCGTCGCCTCGACGAACATCTGCTTGCCCGAGAAGGGGTTGGTCAGCCCGTCGTGCACCATCGCGTCGAGCGCCTTCACGTCGCCCATGCGAAAGCCAAAGCGCGCGCCCGGCAGCAGGTAGGGGGCGCCGGACATCGACTCCATGCCGCCGCCGACGCCGACCTGCACGTCGCCCGCGCGAATCGCCTGGTCGAGGATCACGCAGGCGCGCATCCCCGAGGCGCAGACCTTGTTGATCGTCTCGCTGGAGATCTCCTTGGGCACACCCGCCTTGATCTGCGCCTGGCGCGAGGGGATCTGCCCCTGACCGGCCTGCAGCACCTGGCCCATGACGACGTGATCGACCCGCTCGGGCTCCACGCCCGAGCGCTCCAGCGCAGCCTTGATCGCGAGCCCCCCCAGCTCGGTGGCGTCCAACGTGGACAGGCCGCCGCCCATCTTGCCGATCGGCGTGCGGGCGCTGGCGAGAATCACGGTCTTTGGCATTGGCTGTGGGCTCTCCTGATCGAAGTTGACTGCGCAGAGATCGAAAATGCTATCGATGTGGGTATGGTGGCCTCTGTCGTGATGGTCACACTCACCGCGGAGAGTCCCCAGAGCACCGACGCCGACACCGTCGCGGTGGCGCTTTTTGACGGCGAGCCCGCCCCCGCCGGCGTGCCCGGCGAGGTGACGGCGCTGCTGGACAGCGGCGAGGCGCGCAGCTCGTTCAAGGCGCTGGCCGTGACCCACGCGCAGGGCAGGCGCTGGCTGACGGTGGGCCTGGGCAAGCGCGAGGATCTCGACCCCGAGCGCGCGCGCGTGGCGGCCGCGAAGGCGCTGGAGCGCGCGAAGGAGATCTCCACGCGCACGCTGTGCTGGCTCGCGCCGGCGGGCGCCGGCAGCGACATGGCCGGCGCCCTGGTCGAGGGCACGGCGCTGGCGGACTACAGCTTCGAGCGTCACAAGTCCGCGCCCAAGCAGGACGGCGCGCAGGACGGCAACGAGCCGCCCAAGCATCTGGAGCAGCTGATCGTCGCGGCCCCGGATCTGGGATCGGCGGACCCTGCCGCCCTGGAGCGCGTCGTCACAGAGGCCGCCATCGTGAGCGCGGCCGTCAACGAAGCCCGCGACCTGCAGAACCGCCCCGGCAACGATCTCACGCCCACCGCCCTGGCCGAGCACGCCAAGGCGCTCGCGGCGCAGATCGACGGCCTGACCGTCGAAGTCGAGGGCAGCGAGGGGCTGCGGAACCGCGCGATGGGCGCCTTCGCCGCGGTGGCGCAGGGCTCCGCGCAGGAGCCGGCGCTGATCACGATGCGGTATGAAGGCCCGCCCGCCCCGGGCGGGGCAGCCGCCGCAAAGGGACCGCTGCTCGGTTTCGTCGGCAAGGCCGTGACGTTCGACAGCGGCGGCATCTCGATCAAGCCGGGCGCGAAGATGTCGGAGATGAAGTTCGACATGTCCGGCGGCGCCGCCGTCGTGCAGGCCGTCGCCGCGATCGCCCGCCTGCAGCTGCCCGTCAGGCTCGTCGCGGTCGTGGGCGCCACCGAGAACCTGCCCAGCGGCAGCGCGATCAAGCCGGGAGACATCGTCACCGCCGCGAACGGCAAGACGATCGAGGTCAACAACACCGACGCCGAGGGACGCCTCGTGCTCGCCGACTGCCTCTGCCACGCCGTCGCTCAGGGAGCGGAGCGGATCGTCGATCTCGCCACCCTGACGGGCGCCGTGATCGTCGCGCTGGGCTCCACGTACGCCGGCATCATGAGCAACGACGAGCAGTGGGCGCGCGAAGTCGGCGACGCGGGGCAGCGCACGGGCGAGATGCTCTGGCGCCTGCCCCTGCACGAGGAGTACGACGAGCTGATCAAGGGCCGCTACGGCGACCTGGACAACGCCCCCGAAGCGCGCAAGGCGGGCACGATCGTCGGTGGCGCCTTCCTCTCGAACTTCGTCGGCGACGTGCCCTGGGCGCACCTGGACATCGCCGGATCGGCGTGGGATCTGGGCCGCGCCTACGCCCCCAAGGGCGCCGCCGGCTACGGCGTGCGGCTGCTGGTGGACCTGGCGCGCGCTCACAGCGCATGAACTTCGACCTGTCCGCCGAGCACGAGCTGATCCGCAAGACGGTGCGGGAGTTCGCGCAGGGCGAGGTGGCGCCGGTGGCGGAGGAGCTCGACCGCACGAAGGCCTTCCCGTATGAGATCGTGGCCAAGCTCGGCAAGCTCGGCCTGATGGGCATCCCCTTCCCGCAGGAGTACGGCGGCGGCGGCGGCGACACCCTGGCGTACGCCTTGGCGGTGGAGGAGCTGACGCGCATCGACAGCTCGGTGGCGATCACACTGTGCGCCCACACCTCGCTGGGCACGCAGCCGATCCACCTGTTCGGCAGCGAGGAGCAGAAGCGCGAGTGGCTGCCCCAGCTGTGCTCCGGCGAAAAGCTGGGCGCGTTCGGCCTGACCGAGCCCGAAGCGGGCAGCGACGCGGGCAACACGCACACGCGCGCGAGCCTCGACAGCGACGACGGCGAGTGGACGATCGACGGCGCCAAGCAGTTCATCACGAACGCCGGCACGGACATCTCCGGCGTCGTGTGCATCACGGCGCTGACCGCCGCCCCCGCGTCCGGCGGCGCGCAGGCGGACGCCGGCGCCGGTGCCGGCGAGGCCGCGCGGGAGATCTCAAACCTGATCGTCGCCAACGGCACCCCCGGCTACGAGCAGGGCGAGCCGTACCGCAAGATGGGCTGGAACGCCAGCGACACGCGCCCACTGACGTTCACCGACTGCCGCGTGCCCGAGGAGAACCTGCTCGGCCCCCGCGGCGCGGGCTTCAAGCAGTTCCTGCACATCCTCGACATCGGCCGCATCGGCGTCGCCGCGATGGGCGTCGGCCTCGCGCAGGGCGCGCTCGACGAAGCGTTGAAGTATGCGACGCAGCGCCGCGCGTTCGGTAAGCCGATCAGCAAGTTCCAGGCGATCCAGGCCAAGCTCGCGGACATGGCGACCGAGATCGAGGCCGCCCGCCTGCTCGTCTACAAGGCCGCGCGCGAGAAGGACGCCGGACGCAACTTCACCCTCACGGCCGCGCAGGCGAAGCTCAAGACGGGCCGTCTGGCGGTGCGCTGCGCCGAGGAGGCGGTGCAGATCCACGGCGGGTACGGCTTCATCGAGGAGTACCCCGTGTGCCGCTTCTACCGCGACGCCAAGATCCTCACGATCGGCGAGGGCACCGACGAGATCCAGCAGATGGTCATCGCCCGCGCGCTGGGCGCGTAGGCCCGGCTCCTACCGAGCGCCCCGGCCCGACCCGCGGCCGAGCCCCTGCCTCACCCCGTGCCGGGCTCCCCACCCCGCACCCTGTCGAGCCCCCGGCCCAGCTCCCCGTCCCGCCAGCTCCGCCGCGATCCGCTCGGCGGCGCGCGCGAGCGGCCCCCCCAGCGCACCGACCAGCTCCGCGCGCGCGAGCGTCGCAGACGGCACGGCCACCTCGATCGCCGCGATCGCGGCGCCGTCGCGGTCGAGGATCGCAGCGCCCAGCGCACGCCGCCCGCGGATCAGCTCCTCGTCCTCGATCCCAAACGCGGCCCGCGCCAGCAGCGCCTTGCCAGCGGCGGTGCGGTCGATCGGGTGGCGCGTGCCGATGCCGGTGCAGAAGTCGATCGCGTACTGCCCGCGGCGATGGCCGCGCAGTTGATCGAGGTACAGCGTCTCCCCCTCGACCGGAGCCTCCTCCTCGACCGGAGCCCTCCCCGCAACCGGAGCGTCCCCGCCGACCGGAGCGTCCCCGCCAACGGACACCGCGATCGCGACCGTGTGGCCCGTCGCCGCGCGCAGCGCCCGCAGGTGCCCGCGCGCGCTCGCGCGCAACGCCAGCGAGTCGAGCATCGCCAGGCCGATGTCGGCGCCGCGCGAGGCGAGCCGGTATTTGCGCGAGGAGCCCTGCTCCAGGTAGCCGAGCGCCGTCAGCGTCGTCGCGTAGCGATGGATCGTCGAGCGTCCCATGCCCAGATCGTCGGCCACGTCGGCGATGCCCCGCACCGGACGCTCGGCGGTGAAGGCCGCCAGGATCGACAGGCCGGCGCAGAGCGAGGTGGAGAAGCGCCCCGGGTTGCGCTCGTCGCGCAGTGCCAGGGGATCCACCGGCTCTCGATATGTCGCATTCGTTCCCATGCTCCGCTCTCGCGGCAAGCGAGTCGAACGTCCCCGAGACGCCCGACCCGCCGCCGTGTGCACTCGATCGAGTGCCGCGAGAACCCGACCAAGAGGCGGGCGCCGGCCTGGCGTCCTTCAAGTCCGG
The DNA here is from genome assembly GCA_036561645.1 of Solirubrobacteraceae bacterium. GTDB lineage: Bacteria > Actinomycetota > Thermoleophilia > Solirubrobacterales > Solirubrobacteraceae > Palsa-744. The sequence goes on along the minus strand of DATBOY010000052.1, from coordinate 6,705 downwards.
GGTCGCGAGGCGATCATCGCGTCCGGCTCAGCGGCGGTAAAGACGCAACGGGAATACTCGCACTGGGAGTGGTCTCGGCCGGGGCGCTCAGGGCCTCCGGGGCGCTCCCCGCGCTCGCCGCGCTCCCGGCGCTCAGGGCCGGGGCGCACAGAGCGTATCCAGGCGGGGGCGCCGTCCTGCCGTGGGAGGCCTTCAGCATCAGCATCGCGGGAGCCGTCAGCCCGCCGACGGCCTTCAGCACGCCCTTCGTGGCCGGCAGCGCGTCCGGCGCGCGGGCGCTCGGAGCGGACAGGTAGTGGCCGATCATCCCCGCCAGCAGCATCGTGTGGCGGTTGCCCTGCGCCAGGGTTCGCGCCGAGGCGGCGGCGCGCGTCGCCAGCAGCGTCAGTCTCGCCGCCACCTCACCCGGGGAGGCGTAGTGCTCGACCAGTCCGAGGCGACCGGCGTCGCGGTCCTCGCCACGGTCCACGAGACTGTCCAGCAGGACGTGCAGGGCGCCGATCCAGGGGAAGTACGCGCGTTCGACGGCCACCGTGTCCTCGCTCCGCAGAGCCGGCTCCGCCGCCGCCGCGATCAGCGCGAACACGCACAGCGAGGAGGCCGTCGCCGCGGCCGCCTCCCACCACCGCAGACCGAGACACGCCGGGGTTTGGTTGGATGCCCAGCGCGCCAGCCCGCCGGGGGATCGCCGCGGATCGGCGTGAGTCAGGCTCTGGTAGGCGACCATGCGCCCCGTCGCCCGCAGCGCCGAGGAGGCGACGACCGAGCGCGAGGGCAGCGCGGCGAAGGCCGTCCGGCAGGCGTCGATCAGATCCTCCAGGTAGCCGCCGTCGCCGCCGCGACTGTGGTGGGCGTAGTAGTCGACGTGCTCGGCGCCGCAGTCGAGCGCGACCAGCAGCCCGCGGTGCAGTCGGCGCCCGTTGCGCACGGGATCCTCGCTCGGTTCCTCCGCCAGGGAGTCGAGGTAGTCGTAGATGACTTGGAAGGCGACCTGCGCGCGGATCGCGCTGCCGCGGTGCTCGCGCGGGACGAACGCCGCGAACGCCGCCGCGCCGTCGAGATTGCCGCGCTCGGCGCGCAGGTTCTCGAGCGCCAGGCGGCGCAGGTCGCGATCGGGGATCTGCTCCGCGCGGGCCTGCCAGCAGCGCACCTCCGCGCACACGCGCGGGTAGACGTCCAGCCAGTAGCGTCCCGAGGCGCCCGCGAAGGCGCCGGCCAGCGCGGCGCGGCTTGCAGTTATCGGAGTTGTCATACGGATGGCTTGGCGCTACCCAGGGCGGCCCGTGGGAATTCACGTATGGACGGATGTCCGTCTTTCGCGCACTCGTCACACCACCGGACCGGCCTGTCGGCCAGGGTGCGAAAGCAAACCCCTTCGTGCGGACGGACAGTCCGCGACCTTCGACTCGGGCCGCGGCCGCCGGCCAGCGTCCCGCTGTGCCTGCGCCCCGCCGGAAGCGGGGCCGCGGCGCTACTCCTGCACGCCCAAACGCGCGGAGACGCGCGCGGCCGTGTACCCCGGCAGCGCGATCACCGCCATCGCTATCCCCGCGACGAGCGCGAACGTGCCGAGGATCTGCGCCTGCGCCAGGGAGAAGGGCGCGGGAAAGCCGGTCGTGAGCTTCAGCCAGCGGCCGGCGAGGGCGTGACCGTACACGCCGAGCGCCGCCCCGACGAGGCAGCCGATCCCCAGCACGACCAGGCTCTCAAGCAGCAGCGCGCGCCACAGCTGACGATGGTCGAAGCCCTGGATCTTCAGCGACGCCAGCCGTACCCGGCGCTGCCAGATCGCCGTACTGAGCGCGGCGGCGACGGCCAGCGCCGCGGTGATCAGCAGCAGCGTCGAGATCTGGCTGAGGCTGCGCAGGCCCTGGCGCGTATCGACCGCGTATTGGGAGTCGCGTTCGGCGAGCGTCTGCACCCGCAGACCCGGTCGCGCGGCGAGCGCCTGCGCCACCGCGCGCCGGCCCCTCTGCGCGCCCACGCCCGGCGCGAGGCGCACCTCGAGCGCCGAGGGGTCGGGGCTCCCCCACGCGCGGCTGTAATCCGTTGTGTTGAGGATCACCGCGCCCGGCGGCCAGCCGAGGTTGGTCGTGAGCGCCGCCACCGCGAAACGGGCCGTGCCCGTCGGGGTGGGCAGCACGAAGGAGCCGCCGAGGCCGATGTGGCGGGCGCTCGCGAAGCTCGCCGAGACGGCGGCCCAGCCCCCGCGCCGGATCAGCTCGGCCGCATGGTGGAGGTCGCCGTGCAGCAGCTGGCTGGGCGGGATCGGCGTGGGGTCCGCGGCCGGCCTGGCGATGACCCATACGCGGCGCGTGGCGACGTCGAGCAGGCTGCCCTGGTAGACGCGCACGGAGGCGACGCCGGGAGTGTGCGCCACCGCCGCCACCGCGCCGCCGTCGCGGAAGCTGTTGGTCGTCAGATCGTTGCCGCCCGTCGTCACCCAGAGGTCGGCGTTGCCGAGGAACTCGGCGAAGTTGGCGTCCAGGCCGCGCACCAGATCGTGCCGGGCGCCGCCGATCGCGACGCTGCCGTAGACCGCCAGCGCGGCCACGCCGCCGAGCGCGATCGACCGTGTCGCGCTCGAGCGCAGCTCCGTCACGGCGACGACGAGCATACTGCCGCTGACGCGCACGCTGCCCCACGTCAGGGCGCGCATGGCGAGGTCGAAGGCGACCGGCATCAGGCACAGCACCGCCAGCGCGAGCAGCACGCCGCCGAGGATGGTCGCGCTCGGCAGGAGCACGACCAGCACGCTGACGAGGGCGATCAGCGCGCCGCCGCAGAGCCCCAACCGGCGCGTCGTGCGCTGCGCGATGCCCTCGCCCGCGTCCCCGGCGCCGCGAAACACGGCGTCGGCGGGACGGCTCGATCGCAGGTCCAGAAGCGGCGGCAGGGCCGCCAGCAGGGTCGCCAGCACCCCGCACCCCAGCGCCAGCAGGATCGTCCTCGCTTCGACGACCTGCTGCGTGCCGATCGGAAAGGCGAACGCCAGGTACGCGGGGACGCGGTGGAACAGGGTTTTCGAGAGCGCATCGCCCAGCGCGACGCCGAGCAGCGAGGCCGTCAAGCCGAGCGCCAGCGCCTGGAAGCCGAGGATCAGCACCACCTGCCCGGCGTCGAAGCCCTGGATGCGCAGGTCGGCGATGAAGCGCCGCCGCTCGGGCATCGTCAGCAGCATCGCGTTCAGCGCGAGCAGGAAGCCGACCATCCCGCCGATCGCGGCGAACAGCGTCGTGGACTGATCGTTGGGCTTGGACGCGCCGCGCAGCAGCTGCAATTCCCGGTCGGCGGCCTGCACGTTCAGATGCGCGCCCGCCAGCGCCCGCAGCTCGGCCGCCACGGCGCGGTCCGCGCCCGGGCGCGGCTGCACGAACAGCTCGGTGACGCGGCCCGCCCTGCCCGTCAACGCCTGCGCGACCGGCAGCACGGCGATCGCGATCGGGCTAGTCGCCGCCGCGCCGACCACGGAGCCATCGAGAATCGAGCCGAGCACCGTCGTGCGCGCCGCGCCGGCGGCGAGCACCGTCACAGGCTGGCCCTGTCTGGCGCCGATCGCGGCGGCGACGCTGTCCGGCAGCGCCAGCCCGCCCGTGAGGCGCAGCCCGCCGCGGCCGAAGTTCTTGGCTCCGAGGCTGCCCAGCTCGGCCATGGCCGGGGTCACGCCGATCAGCTGTACCGACTCACGCCCCCGCGGTCCTACGACCGCCACGCTCTCGCGCAGTACGGCGGCGGCGTGCTGCACCCCGTTCAGGAAGGCCGCCCGCTGCGCCAGACGTTCGTCGAAGCCGGCCGCCGAGCGCGCCGTCAGCTCCAGCCGCGCCGAGCCGACGAGCTGGTGGGCGAGCTGTCCCGCGGAGCCGTTGATGCTCGTGTTGGCGAGCAGCACGCCGAACACGAGCGCGACACCCACCGCGATGCCGCTGCCCGCCAGCAGCTCCTGCGCCGTGTGCCGGCGCAGCCGCCACACGTACAGGTTGAAGAGCATACTCACGCGTACGCCGAGGATCGCCGGATTCATCGGCGCCCGGGACTCTCGGTCCTGACCCTCCCCCGATCCGGGAACGCCAGCACCGTTCCCTGCGTCTCCTGCGAACACATGAGCTCGCCGTGGCCGATCGACATGCGCACGCTGGCGCCGCGCAGCGGCGCGAGCTCTTCGGAGGCGACCATCAGCGTCACGCCGCGCTCGCGCGCGATCAGGCGCAGCAGCCCGTAGAACTCGTCGCGCTCGCTGAGGCTCGGGATCACCGCCGGCTCGTCGACGAGCAGCAGCCGCGGTTCGTTGATCAGGGCGCGCGCGAGCATCACGCGCGTGCGCTCGCCGAGCGAGAGCGAGCGCGCGAGGTCGTCAGCGCAGGCCCCGGCGCCGGTTCGCCCGAGCAGCGCGCGCGCCCGGCGGCGCGCTTCGTGCAGCGTGGCGCCGCTGCTCACGAGCGGCAGCGCAACCAGATCGACGACCCGCTCGCGATGGTTGGGGCGCCAGTCGTCGGTGGCCACCAGGCCGATGCCATCGCGCAGCAGCCGCGCGCGCTCGCACACGGACATGCGGGCCGTGTCGCGGCCGTCGAAGCGAATCGCTCCCGCGTCAGGGAGTTCGATCCCACAGGCCAGGCGCAGGAGCGTGGACTTGCCCGTGCGGCGCGCTCCCCAGACGCCGATGAAGTCGCCCGCGGAGATCTCAAACGAGGCCTCGCTGAGGACCACTATCTCGCGCCGCCCATCGGGATGGCGCTTGCTTACGCAGTCAAACGACAGCAGCGGCTGCGCACCCGCCGGGCTAGGAACTTCGTGCGACATGCTCCTCGATCCGCACACGCGCGTGCCGGGCCCATTCGAGCTCGGCCCGCAGCTGCGTGTCGCTCGCCTCCCGCACGAGACCCATCACAAGGCCCAGCCACGACTGCACGGCGGCGCCGGGGGCGCCGTTGAGCTCCAACAGGCGCAGGCAGTCGCGCTCGTACTCGCGCAGCGCGGTCAGCAGGCGCGGCGCGTCCTGCGCGCGCGAGGCCGCGATCTTCGCCTGGATCTCGGCGCGCGTCGGCTCCCGCGGACCGAGGGTTTCAAGCCACGTCGTCAGCGCCGGCGCCGCGCGGTCGGTCGCCGAGTACACCGTGCGATGCTGGCGCGGGTTCTCCGGGTCGGTCTCCACGCTCGTCGCGAGCAGGCCCGCCGCTTCGAGCTGGTCGAGCATCCGGTACAGGCGTTTGGGGTCGATCGCCCACGCCGGGCCCAGGCGCGCGCCGAGCCGGCTGCCGAGGTCGTATCCGTGCCCCGGGCGTTCGAGCACGAGGCTCAGGAGCGCCCCCTTCAGCGGCGAGGAGCCCCGCATCCAGTCGCGGTCGTTCGCCGTCGTCTGCTGCGCCACCGTCACGTTCTCCGCCGACATCTACACGCCATCCTTCGGGCCGTCTATTTGCTGGAGCGCACCATCGCCACGCGGCCTCGGTGGTCACTCGATCAGTTCTAGAGAACCGTACACCAAACGTCCTACGCGTGCGCGCGAACGATTCAAATAGGCTGCTATTTGCGACGCTGGGCCGGCCTTGATCAGCTCCGCGCGCCGGCGTCCGCGCTCCGCGCGCCGGCGTCCGCGCGCTCAAGCAGCGCGCTCGCCGCACTCGACGGATCGAGGCGGCGCGCCACCACGTCGTCCAGCAGGCGCCGGAACTCCGCGTCCCCGCTCAGGTCCTCCTCCAGGCGCCGGCGCAGGCGCGCGCTCGCCAGCGCCAGCACCTCGTTGCGAAGGTTGCGCCGGCGGCGCTCGTCGAGCTGCCCGGCGGCGAGGATGTGCGCGCGGTGCGCGTCCATCTGCGCGACCAGCTCCTCGATGCCGCGGCCGTGGGCCGCCTCGGTCTTGACGATCGGCACCCGCCAGATTGCGCGCACCTCCGCCGCCGAGCGATCGAGGTTCGCCAGCGACAGCACGCCGCGGATCTCGCGCACCATCGTGTCCGTCAGCGGGTGGTCGGCCTTGTTGATCACGATCACGTCCGGGATCTCCATCACGCCCGCCTTCAGCGCCTGGATCGAGTCGCCCGAGCCCGGCATCAGCACCAGCACGATCGTGTCCGCGTGGTCGATGATGTCGATCTCGGCCTGACCGACGCCCACGGTCTCCACGAACACGTCGTCGCGCCCGGAGGCGTCGAGCAGCAGCGCCGCCTGCAGCGCCGCCTCCGAGAGCCCGCCCAGCGCCCCGCGGTTGGCCATCGAGCGGATGAACACCCCCGGGTCCAGGAAGTGCTCGCTCAGACGGATGCGGTCGCCGAGCAGCGCGCCCTGCGTGAACGGCGAGGAGGGATCGACCGACAGCACCCCCACCGTGCGGCCGGCCGCCCGGCGCGCCTTCGTGAGCGCGCCGATCAGCGTCGACTTGCCAACGCCGGGGGGCCCGGTGAAGCCGTACACCGCCGCGCGGCCCGTGTGCGGGTAGACCTCGCGCATCAGCTCCCAGCCCTCCGGCCGGTCGTCCTCCACGAGTGAGATCGCGCGCGCCAGCGCGCGGCGGTCGCCGGCGAGCAGACGGTGGGCGAGACTCTTGGCGTCCTCGCGGGCGCGGGCGGCGGGCATCGCCGCAAAGTATCTACGATGCCCGCTCGTGACCCCGAGCCCGCCCGTCGCAAGCCCGCCCGAGGAAATGCCCCCCGATCGACCCTCCGACCGAGCCGCCGGCCGACCTCCCGAGAAAGCCGCGGACCGACC
>DATBOY010000051.1:0-6169 GCA_036561645.1 Solirubrobacteraceae bacterium | reverse complement strand
GGCGCGCACCGCCGGGGTGGTGCGCGACCACTCTTCGAAGGCGGTGCGCGCCGCGCGCACCGCCTGATCGACGTCCTTGGCGCTGGACAGCGGCGCGCGCGTCAGCTCCTCGCCCGTGGCGGGATTGAGGATCGCCTCCGTCTCGCCCGAGGGGGGGACGTGCTCGCCGTCGATCACGTTCTGAAGCGTCGCTGCCGTTATTGCCATGTCGCTGCCTCCTTCGGGGGTGGGGGTCAGGCCGCGCCGAGCGCTCCGTCGGCTGCCACGGCGAGGCCGAGCGCCTGCGCCACCGCGGGGTGCACGATCTCGCCGCCGCGCACGTTCACGCCGGAGCGCAGCGCCGGCGTGCGCTGTAGCGCCCCGTCGACGCCGTGCTCGGCCAGCGCCAGCACGTACGGCAGCGTGGCGTTCGTGAGCGCGTACGTCGAGGTGATGGGGACGGCGCCCGGCATGTTCGTCACGCAGTAGTGCGTGATCCCATCCACCGGGAACGTGGGGTCGGAGTGCGTGCTCGGCCGCGATGTCTCAAAGCAGCCCCCCTGGTCGATCGAGACGTCCACGAGCACGGCGCCCGGCTTCATCAGCGCCAGCTGCTCGCGGCGGATCACCCACGGCGCGCGCGCGCCGTGGATCAGCACCGCGCCGATCACGAGATCCGCCCGCGGCAGCATCTCTTCGACCGCGAGGGTCGAGGAGTACACGGTCGAGGCGCGCCCGCCGAAGGCGACTTCCAGCTCGCGCAGGCGGTCGATCGAGCGGTCGAACACGAACACGTCGGCCTGCATCCCGATCGCGATGAAGGCGGCGTTCATGCCGACCACGCCGCCGCCGATCACGAGCACCGTGGCGGCAGCGACGCCCGGCACGCCGCCGAGCAGGATGCCGCGGCCGCCGAGCGGCTTCTCAAGCATGAAGGCGCCGGCCTGCGTGGCGATCTTGCCCGCCACCTCGCTCATCGGCGCGAGCAGCGGCAGGCGCCCCTCGCCGTCTTCGACCGTCTCATACGCGATGCACGTCGCGCCCGACTGGCGCAGCGCCTGCGCGAGGCTCGGCTCCGCCGCCAGGTGCAGGTACGTGAACAGCGTCTGCCCCGCGCGCAGCAGCCCGACCTCCTGCGGCTGGGGCTCCTTGACCTTCAGCACCAGCTCCGCCTCGCCGAACACCGACTGCGCGTCGGGCAGGATGTGCGCGCCCTGCGCGCGCAGGTGGGCGTCCTCGATCGCGCTGCCGAGGCCCGCGCCCCGCTGCACCAGCACTTCGTGCCCGCGCGCCGTGCACTCGCGCACGCCCGCGGGCGTGATCGCGACGCGGTACTCGTCGGACTTGATCTCGGTGGGAACTCCGATTCTCACGCCCACCTCCCGCTGCCGGCACACCGGCCGGCAACACCCGGACCCCCGGAGGGGGTCCCCCTCAAAATGACTGCCTCGGTCATCGCGAAAGCTCCCTTCCTCGCAGGGCGAGCCAGAACTCGATCCGATCGCGCGCCTTGGAGAAGTCGCGCCCGGTCAGCTGCTCGACGCGGCGGATGCGGTAGCGCAACGTGTGACGATGACAATAGAGCGCACTCGCCGCGCGCTCCCAATGGCCGTTGTGCTCGATGAACACGTCGAGCGAGCGCAGCAGCTCGTCGCCGTAATCGCCCTCCCCCTGCTCGACCGGCCCGAGCACGCTGCGGCAGTAGGAGACGAGCGCGTCGTCGTCCTGCAGCGACAGCAGCAGTTGAAAGGCGCCGAGGTCGCGATAGGAGGCGACCTCCGGCGCGCTGCCGTTCTGCAGGCGCCCGGCCTCAAGCGCGCACCGCGCCTCGTGGAAGCTGAGGCGCAGCGCGTGCACGGGGGCCGGGCGGCTGGCGCTCGCGCGCACCTCGCCAACCTCCGCGGCGAGCGCCGCACGCGCGCGGCGCGCCACCTCGATCGGGTCGCCGCCTCCGCCGGCGTCGCCGTCGATGACGGCGCACAGCAGGCCGGCGCGCACGGCGACGAGCCCGCGCGCACCGGCCTGCGCGAGCGCGCGCTCCAGGATCGGCGCCGCCGCGTCGGGGTCGCGCAGCGCGAACGCCAGCACCGCCGCCTGCTCGCCCAGGCCGAAGGGCCGCAGTCGCGCCTGCAGCTCCTCGGGGTCAAGGCGCCCCGTCAGCGCCTCCGCGAGCACGTCGCCGGCGAGGCGGCGCTCGGTGTCGCGTTCGATGCGCATGTGCATCAGCTCCAGCGCCACGACCGTCGCCGCCTGGCGCAGGATCAGGCGCTCGAACTCGCCGAGCGTGCCCTTCACCGAGGCGCCGATCAGCCAGGCGTGCGCCACGGCGCGGTCGCGCGCGACGACGGGCAGCGCCAGCACGCCGCCACGGCGGCGCGGCAGGCGCGGTTCGGTGGGGGTCGGCACCCCGCCCACGCCGCCGCCGACGGCCGCGCCCACACTCCCGGCGCCCACACTCCCCGCGCCCGTGTGGGCGCCGGCGTGGCGCACCTCGCGCGCGATCGCCTGGCGTTCGCCGTCGCTCAGGGGGCGCACGTGCGAGTGCCACGCCATCTCCTCCCCGTGCGCGTCGAGCACGCCGACGACGCCGCCGATCGCGCCGGCCGCGGCGCGCACCACCTCCTCCAGGCCGCGCTGTTCGAGCACCAGGCGCTCCAGACGCTCGTGGATCGCCATCGCGCGGCGCAGGGTCTGGAACTGCTCGCCCGCGAGGTGCGTGAAGGCGCGCTCGGTGACGGCGATGAAGGGCAGCTCGTACGGCACCTCGAACACGGGGAACGCGAGCTTGCGCGCGGTGTTCAGCAGCGCCGTCGGCAGGCGCTCGTGCGTGAAGCCGGTGCCGAACCCCAGGCCGGCGATGCCGTGCTCGACCAGGCGCGCGATCAACTCGCGCTGCGCGCGCGGCTTGTCGAGCAGCAGGCCGGTGCTGAGCAGCAGCTCGCCCCCCGTCAGCCACGGGGTCGGGTCCACGAGCTCGGTGCTGTGCACCCAGCGCACGCGCGCCCCGGCGGACTCGTGGCCGGAGGCGAGGCTCAGCCCCAGCTCGGTGACCAGACCTTCGACCGTCAGCTCCATCGCCTTATCTCAGATCCATCGCTCTAAGGCGTCGCCCGCACTCGCTCGCTGCCGGTTGCCGGGGCACTCGACCCATCTCGCTAGCGGCGCACGATCCGATCCCACGCCTCGCTCAGCACAGGCCGCAGAATCGCCTCGATCTCCTGAAACTGCTCGCTGTCGGCGATCAGCGGCGGCGAGAGCTGCACGATCGGCTCGCCGCGATCGTCGGTGCGGCAGATCAGGCCGCGGCGGAACAGCTCGCCCGAGAGGAAGCCGCGCAGCAGCTGCTCGGACTCCGCGTCGTCGAAGGTCTGCTTGGTCTGCCTGTCCTTGACGAGCTCGATCGCGTGGAAGTAGCCGCAGCCGCGCACGTCGCCGACTATCGGCAGGTCGCGCAGGCTCTCCAGCATCGCGGCGAAGGCGCCTTCGCGCTCGCGCACGTGCTCGCACAGCCGCTCGTTTTCGAGCACGTCGATGTTCGCCATCGCCGTCGCGCACGCGATCGGGTGCCCGCCGAAGGTGAAGCCGTGGTTGAACGTCGCGCTGCCGTGCAGGAACGGCTCGGCGAGGCGGTCTGAGGCGATCACGGCGCCCATCGGCGCGTACGCGGAGGTGATGCCCTTGGCGGTCGTGATCATGTCCGGCAGGTACTGGAAGCGCTCGCTGCCGAACATGTGCCCGATGCGCCCCCACGAGCAGATCACCTCGTCGGAGATCAGCAGCACGCCGTGGCGGTCGCAGATCTCGCGCACGCGCTGGAAGTAGCCCTCCTGCGGCACGAAGCAGCCGCCGCCGTTCTGCACGGGCTCAAGGATCACGGCGGCGACGGTGTGCGGCCCCTCGAACAGGATCGCCTCCTCGATCGCGTCGGCCGCCCACAGCGGGTCGCGGTCTTCGGTCCAGCGGTAGGAGTTGGTGTTGGCGACGTGGCGCCCGCCGGGCGTCAGCGGCTCGAACGGCTCGCGCAGCGGCGGCAGCCCGGTGGCGGTGAGCGCGCCCATCGAGGTGCCGTGGTAGGCGAGGTAGCGCGAGATGATCTTGTGCCGGCGCGGCTCGCCCGTGGCGGCGTGGTAGGCCTTCGCGAGCTTCCACGCCGACTCCACCGCCTCCGAGCCGCCGGAGACGAAGAACACGCGGTTGAGGTCCCCCGGCGCGAGCGCCGCGATGCGCGCCGCCAGCTCGATCGAGCGCGGGTGCGCGTAGCTCCAGTTGGTGTAGAAGCCAAGCTCCGCGGCCTGGCGGGCGGCGGCCTCGCCCAGCTCGGCGCGGCCGTGGCCGATGTTCACGCAGTACAGCGCCGAGAGCCCGTCGAGGTAGCGCTTGCCGTGCTGGTCGTACACGTAGCACCCCTCGCCGCGCACGATCACCGGCACCTCGTGCTCGGCGAACGCGCCCATGCGCGTGAAGTGCATCCACAGGTGGCGCTTGGCCAGCTCCTGCAGGTCGCCGCCGCGGCCCGCGACGGCCGGTTCGCTCAGGTGCGCAGCCATTTCGATTCCCGGCCTCCTTTCGCACTCTCAACTGCAAGCGCTAGACGGTACGGATAACAGTACCGCGCCGCGGTATGCGGCTCAATGCGCCGCGCGTTCAAGAAGCCGCGGAGTCATTGTACGACTTGTACAAACGGTGAGCGAGATTTTGGGGATCGCGCCACTTGGTTCGCGCCCAGCGGGGACGTAACGTTTGCCACGAGCGTTTGTCACGATCGTTCGAGAGGAGCCCCCAGATGGCCACCGCCAGTGTTCCCGCAGCAGGAGCCCCCCGGTCCTCCGGCGTGATCGACAAGGGCCTCAAGAAGAACGCGATCGGCTACCTCTCCAATCTCGTGATCGGGGTCGCCTCCACGGCGCCCGCGTACTCCCTGGCGGCGACCCTGGGGTTCATCGTCGCCGTCAAGGGAGTCGGGGTGCACGCCCCCGCCGTGCTGCTCGTGTCGTTCGTGCCGATGCTGCTGATCGCCGGCGCCTACCGCGCGCTGAACCGCGCCGACCCCGACTCCGGCACGACGTTCGCCTGGACCACGCGCGCGCTCGGCCCCGGCCTGGGCTGGGTCAACGGCTGGGCCATCTTCCTCGCCGACGTGCTCGTGATGGCCTCGCTCGCGCAGATCGCGGCGATCTACACGTACAAGCTGTTCGAGTGGGAAGCGGCCGCCAACTCGACCTTCGCGCAGATCGTCGCCGCCGCCCTGTGGATCGCCGTGATGACGTGGATCTGCTGGCGCGGCATCGAGCTGTCCGCGCGCGTGCAGCAGGTCCTCTTGAGCGCGGAGATCGCGATCCTCGGGGCGTTCGCGATCGTCACGTTCGTGAAGGTCTACGGCAGCCCCCCGGCGCACTCCATCAAGCCGTCGCTGTCGTGGTTCAATCCCTTCGACCTCGGCTTCGGCGCGCTCGTCACCGGCGTGCTGCTCGGCGTGTTCATCTACTGGGGTTGGGACTCCGGCGTGGCCGTCAACGAGGAGTCCGAGGACGCCAACGAGGGACCCGGGCGCGCGGCGGTGATGTCGACGATCCTGCTCGTGCTGATCTACGTGATCGTCTCCACCGCCGGGCAGGCCTACGGCGGCACGGCGCTGCTCACCAACGAAGCCAACCAGAGCGACGTGCTGAACGTGCTCGGCACCGAAGTCTTCGGCTCGCCCTGGAACAAGCTGTTGATCATCGCGGTGCTCACCTCCGCCTCGGCCTCAACCCAGACGACGATCCTGCCGACCGCCCGCACGACGCTCTCGATGGCCTACTGGAAGTCGATCCCGCGCGCCTTCGGCAGCGTGCACAAGCGCTTTCAGACGCCGGACTTCTCGACCCTGCTGATGGGCGCCGTGTCGATCCTCTGGACGATCGCGATCCTCGCGATCTCCGAAAACGCCCTGGAAGACTCGCTCGTGGCGATCGGCTTCCCGATCTGCTTCTACTACGGCTTCACCGGGATCGCGTGCATCTTCTACTACCGCCACGAGCTGACGCGCAGCGTGCGTGACTTCATCCTGCTCGGGCTCGCGCCGCTGCTCGGCGGGCTGATCCTGTTCGGCGTGTTCGTGAAGGCCGTCGTCTACTACAGCGACTCGGAAAACGTCTCCTCGCCGCCGATCCTCGGCATCACGCTGCCGCTGTGGATGGGCATCGGCGGC
>DATBOY010000050.1:0-35091 GCA_036561645.1 Solirubrobacteraceae bacterium | reverse complement strand
GGGTCGGCGACGCGCCGGGCCTCGTGCTAGGCAGGATCGTCTGCCAGGTGATCAACGAGTCGGCGTTTGCGCTCGGCGAAGGCGTGGGCAGCGCCGAGGACATCGACACCGGCATGAAGCTCGGCATGAACCACCCGCGGGGGCCGCTGGAGTGGGCCGACGCGATCGGCCTCGACCACGTCCTCACGGTGCTGGAGGCGCTGTGCGAGGAGTACCGCGAGGAGCGCTACCGCCCCGCGCCGGCGCTGCGACGCCTGGTGCTCGCGGACCGCCTCGGCCTCGACGTGGGCGCCGGGTTCTTCGAGTACGAGTCCGCGTAGACCGTGGCCGGACCGCACCCTCCTCGCGCGAGCGGCGCGACGCGCCGGCGGAGCGGGCGCGGCCGACTGCGATCTCACGTCCGCCGAGTCAAACGCGTTGTATCCCTGTGAGCACGGTGCTCCCCCCCTTCCAGCGCTTCCTCGACACGCACCGGGAGGAGGTGTGGCGCTTCCTCGTCTCCCACGTCGGCCCCGTCGAGGCGGAGGACTGCTTCCAGGAGACGTTCGTCTCCGCCCTGCACTCCTACCCGCGCCTGCGCGCGGACTCCAACGTGCGCGCGTGGGTGCTGACGATCGCGCACCGCAAGGCGCTCGACGTACACCGCGGCAGGGCACGGCGCGCGCTGCCCGTCGCGGAAGTGGCGGAGATGGCCGACGCCGGCGCAAATGCGAGCACGGACGGGCCGCGCCGGCGCGGCGCGCGCCACGCGGGGAGCGAGTCGGCGACCGCGGAGCCGCGCGACGAGACGCTATGGGCGGCCGTGCACGGGCTGCCCCCGCGGCAGCGCTCGGCGGTGCTGCTGCGCTACGTCGGCGATCTACCCCATCGCGACATAGCCAAGGCGATCGGCTGCTCGGAGGACGCCGCCAGGCGCTCATTGCACGAGGGACTCAGCAAGCTCCGAGAGGTCGTGGTGGCATGAAGGACATCGAGAAAGTGCTCAGCGCCGGCCCCCTGTCGATGCACGACGAGGAGCGTCAGGCCGCGCACGCCGCGCGCCTGTTCAGCGCCCGCGCGGCCTCCGAGGGTCTGGCCGACATCGGCTACGCCTCCGTGGACTCGCCGTTCGGCACGTTCACGGCGGCGAGCACGAGCGAGGGGCTTGTGCGCCTGGCGTTCCCCGAGGAGCCGCTCGAAGAGGTGCTCGAGCGCCTGGCGGCGAAGCTCTCGCCGCGCATCGTCGAGGCCCCCGCGCGCTTTGAGCAGGTGCGGCGCGAGCTGGACGAGTACTTCGCGGGGGCCCGCCGCGACTTCGACGTGGCGCTCGACCGCGTGCTGATGAGCGCGTTTGCACAGAAGGTGCTCGCGGCGACCGCCGCGATCCCGTACGGCAGCGTCAGCACGTACACGGAGATGGCCGCGGCCGCCGGCAGCCCGCGCGGGTCGCGCGCGGCGGGCAACGCCCTGGGCTCCAACCCGATCCCGGTGATCGTGCCGTGCCACCGCGTGCTGCGCACGGGCGGCAACCTCGGCGGCTACGGCGGCGGCCTGAACCGCAAGCGCTGGCTGCTCGAGCTGGAGGGCGCGCTTACGCCGCGGCTGTGACCGCCTGCAACCATCCACACCCCAGGGCACAGCGACCCCTGCTCCAGGTCCGCGGCGAGGCCTTGGGGTTCCTTATCCCAGCGCCCAGAGCAGCAGGTGAGCCGGCACGAGCGAGTAGGCATCCGCGAAGCTCATATCGTTCTTTGTCGCCACGACGCCGGGGCGTCCCGGGTGAGCTCTGGCCATTGCGGCAGGGCCACGGCGATCGATGTGAGTGCGGTACTTGACCTCGACCGGATCGAGCGCGCCACGGGGTCCTGCGACGAAATCGACCTCACCGCCTTTGGCGCTCTGCCAGATGTGGAGCCGTTCGGGGGTGTTGAAGGTTTCGATCAACCGCTCCTGCGGCTCGTAGCGCCGGTAGAGCGTGAACCCAACCATGTTCTCGATAAGCGCGGGTATGTCGGCGGCGAACCCCGGAACGTGGTCGAGCGCGATCGTGTGCAGCAGAGGATCGGCGAAGAAGACCTTCTTGTCTTTGGAAAGGCTGTTGGTCGGCGCGTTGGCCTTCCAGAAATAGGCAATGAAGAGGAAGTACCCGCCGGCGAGCAACTCGATGTAGTCGCGTAGCGTGTGATGGCTGGCGGCCCCTCCCCGCCGGCCCAACGGGACAGCCATCTCCTTCGCCATCTGGCTCCAATTGGTCTTGGATCCCAGCGAGCGCAGAACGCGCTCCAGCAGCGCGTGCGTCGCCGGGATTCCAGCCCCGCGGCGCTGCACCTCCCTTACGAGCGAGTCATACAGGACGCGCTTGACCTCCTCCGAGGGCTGTGCAGCGCCTGCGACAGCCTCAGCCACGGCAGCCGGCAAACCGCCAAACAACAGGTAGCGGTCCAGGGCGTCTGCGAGCGCGGGACCATGCCGCCGCGCATCCAGCAGCGCCTCCTGCCCCGTGGGAGCAACGAGCTGGGCGACGGTCAATTCGGGAGAGGCGGGGATCGAGGAATCGACGGCCCGCGCGAACTCCGCGAAGGACTGCGGCAGCGCAAGGTGATCCCCACCGCCACCGCGACGTCCAGGAAGACGCTCCGCTGCGCCGCGCTGCAGGTCGATCGCCGACGATCCGGTGCACACGACCACGTCGTCACGGATCGATCCGTCGTCCCACAACGCCTTTACAGCCGTCTGCCAGCGGGCAAGAGCCGTGACCTCGTCGAGCAAGATCAAGCTCGGACCGGTGTGCCTGGCAAGCGCCTTCGCCCGCACGACGGTTTCGGCGAGGGCCGCGTGGGGCTGACCCTCGATCAGGTCGAAGGTCAGATAGATCACCGATTGTGGCTGGCGTCCGGATTCGATTGCCCGCCCCGCAAGCAGCTTTAGGTCGGTGGTTTTGCCAACCTGGCGAGGACCGCGCAGGCTGTGAATCCCCTCGCGATCGAGATCGAGGCCCGCGACAAAGGCGGTCGAGAAGCGTCTGGGCTGCCGGTCGAGCAGCGTCAGATGCGGGTCCGCCGCCCTCCAGTCAGGATTGTTCCACCAGGTGTTCTGGGCCAGGATCTGCCCGTCGCTCAGAGCCATTCAGGCGACACGATACCACTTTGCCCCAAACTAAGTACTCTACTTTGGTATTCTATTTCCATAGTAAGTACCCTACTTTGGGACCTCAGCCTGGATGTTCCTGAGTCTCCGCTCAGAGTTCTTTCCAGTCCGTCACCGGCTTGGCGAGGCGTTCATCGGCGCGTACTGCGCCTCGACCGGGTCGCCCATCGCCATCCCTGCCGGCGCCGGTATGCCCGGCGTGTCGCGCAGGTACCACTCGGCGTCCAGCGCCGCCTGGCAGCCCGATCCCGCCGCCGTGATCGCCTGGCGGTAGGTGTGGTCGACGAGGTCCCCCGCGGCGAACACGCCCGGGAGCTTCGTGCGCGTGGAGCGCCCGTCGGTGACGACGTAGCCGTTGGCGTCGAGGTCGACCTGCCCCGCCACCAGCTGCGACTGCGGCTCGTGGCCGACCGCGATGAACACGCCGGTGGCGGGCAGCTCGCGCTGCTCGCCCGTCTCAGCGTGGGCGAGCACGGCGTGGCCGAGGGCGCCGTTCTCGCCGGCCTGGAAGCTGGCGATCGTGTACGGCGTCAGCAGCTCGATGTTCTCCTGCGCGCGCGCCCGCTCGAGCATGATCTTCGACGCGCGGAACTCCGCCCGGCGGTGCACGATCGTCACCTTGCGCGCGAACTTCGAGAGGAAGATCGCCTCCTCCATCGCCGAGTCCCCGCCGCCGACGATGATCGTCTGCGCGTCGCGGAAGAAGGCGGCGTCGCAGGTGGCGCAGTAGCTCACGCCGCGGCCGCCAAGCTCCTCCTCGCCGGGAATCCCGAGCTTCTTGTGCTCGGCGCCCATCGCCAGGATCACGGTGCGCGCGCGGTGCTCGCGCTCGCCCACCCACACCCGGTGCACGCCGCCCGGCTCGCTGGCCAGCTCGACGCGGTCGGCCTGCTCGGTCTCAAGACGCGCGCCGAACCGCTCGGCCTGCTCGCGCAGCTTTCCCATCAGCTCGGGACCCATGATCCCGTCCGGGAAGCCGGGGTAGTTCTCGACGTCCGTGGTCTGCTGCAGCAGCCCGCCCCACGCGAAGCCCTCGATCACGAGCGGGGTGAGATTGGCGCGCGAGGTGTACAGCGCCGCCGTGTACCCGGCGGGACCGCTGCCGATGACGATCACGTTCTCGACGTCCGCCATCTCACTCGCGTCCTCGACGCCGGCCACCTCAGCCACGTCCTCGACGCCGGCCACCTCAGCCACGTCCTCGACGCCGGCCACCTCAGCCACGTCCTCGACGCCGGCCATCTCAGTCACGTTCTCGACGCCGGCCATCTCAGTCACGTTCTCGACGCCGGCCACCTCAGCCACGTCCTCGACGCCGGCCACCTCAGCCACGTCCTCGACGCCGGCCACCTCAGCCACGTCCTCGACGCCGGCCACCTCAGTCACGTTCTCGACGTCTGCCATCTCAGCTCATCTCCATCTCGGTTCTCGCGGCCCCGATCAGCCTGCGACGCATCGGACACTCCCGCCAGATTTGGCTTTACTTTACTTTGTATAGTATACCCCGGCTCAAGGCCCGGGGGCTCTTCGCGCCAGCGCGCGACCGTGCGCCGCAGCTGCAGGTACGCGACGATACCGGGGATCGTCGGCAGCCAGAAGGAGATGCCGCGGTAGCTCAGCACCGCCAGCACCGCCAGGTTGAAGTCCACGCCGAAGGCGGCGAGCGCGCCGATCATGCCGCCCTCGACGCCGCCGATACCGCCGGGCAGGGGCAGCAGGTTGCCGAGCATCCCGACGAAGTACGCCATCCAGATGATCGTGAACGGGGGCGGCTGACCGAAGGCGTGAAAACACGCCCACAGCACGCAGATTTCAAAGCCCCACCAGGCCGGCGCCCCCAGCAGGCGCGGGTCGCGGGTACGCACCAGCGCGATCGCCGTACGCACGCCGCTCGCCCCCAGCGCCGGCACCGTCACCGCGCGCGCCATCCAGTGCGCGATGCGCCCCGAGCCCTTGGCCCACTGCTGCAACCGCCGCTCGGCGTCCTGGGGCAGCAGCGCCACGGCGCCGCCGAGAACCAGCAGCAGCGCGCCGACGGTCGCCGGCACGATCGTGATCGCGAACGAGCCGCCGCCCGGGAACAGACCCGTGCCCAGGCCGAGGCCGGCGAGCACCAGGGAGCCGGCGTAGATCACGTACAGCAGCACCATGAACGCCACCATCCGGCACGCCACCAGGCGCGCCTCCATGCCCGAGCGCCGCAGCGCCCACGCGGTCAGCGCGACGCCCCCCGCGCCCGCCGCCGCGAACAGGCGCGTCGCGACGACCCCGGCCATCGTGATCTGGTAGCTCTCGCGCAGGCCGATGCGGGGGGGCCGGTCGCCGTCGGCGCGCACGAACACGGCTTGGAACAGCACGACGTACGCGGCGAACGACAGCGCCTCCAGCACGATCCCCGCCGCGATCCACCAGCTGTCGCCACGCTCGATGCGGTGCACGGTCGAGCTGACCCCGGAGATCTTCGGCAGCACGAAGTAGAAGAACGCGACGGCGGACAGCACGAACAGCACACCGGAGATCGCCCGCCGGCGCGTGAGCTGCACGCGCGGCATGTCGTCCTCTTGCGCCAGCTCCCGCAGCTGCGCGAGCGAGAGCTCGGGCTCGCCGCCCATCTGCAATGACGGCGCGGCGCCCTGCTGCTCGCCGCCCGCCGGCGACGACATCTTCACGCCCTGCTGCTCGCGACCCGACTGCTCCCCGCCAACGGCCGCCGACGCGCGCGCCGCCGACGCCTTCAGCACCTCGCCGTCGTCCCGCCCTGCGCGACCCTCCTCCTCCCCCCTCACACCGGCCCCCGCTCCTCGTGCGCGAGGGACTCCAGAGTGGCGAGCGCTCTCCCCACCCTCGCCAGCGCCGGACCGGCCCGCGGCCCGAGGCGACGCACCGCCGCCGTGAGCGCGGCGCCCGCCGCCAGGTCGGCGACGTAGTGCTCGCCCAGGTACACCAGCGCGAACCCGAGCGTGGCGGCGTAGCTCCAGCCCAGGGCACCCGCCAGCGGCCCGACCTCTGCGAGCAGGAGCGCCGCCATCACAGACGTCGCGAAATGCAATGAGGGCATCGCGGCCAGTGGATTGCCTCCAAACACACTGTAGAGGGGACCCCAGCCGTCTCGCCAGAACGCCTCCCCGTACTCGACCATCATGCGCCGCACGGCGGGATGGCCCGCGTGGCGCCCGGCGACGGACGTCGCGTACCACGGCGGCGCCGTCGGCAGCACCCAGTACACCATCGCGCCGACGTCGAACACGGCGTACGTCATCAGCGCCGCCCGCGAGAAGCGCGCGGGGTGACGCGCGAGGATGTACGCGAGCGAGCCGTGGGGCACCATGAACCACGACCAGTGCGCCCACACGAGCACCTTGTCGAGCGTGCGCCACTGCCCGCCGTTCCCGCCCGGGCGCGCGAGCGCGCGCTGCAGGCGTACGGTCGGCAGCTCACCGAAGCCGAGGACGCGATCGACGTCGATCGGGTAGTCGATGCGCACCCGCTGCGCCTGCGCCTGCTCGTCGTCGTTGGGCGACTTGTACGCCGCCACATACGCCCACATCTGCAGGCAGCACACGGCGACGTCGCGGCGCGGGGAGCGGCGCATCGCCACGGACAGGCCGAGCGGCGCGGCGAACGCGACCGTCTGCGCCGCCAGCGGCGCCACCGTCAGCCGCTTGCGCAGCAGCGGCGCCGCCACGCCGGCCGCCACCACCCCCCACGCGGCTGCTCGAATAAGAGGGTGGCGCAGTCGGCGGAACGCCGACGAGCCGGGCCCCTCGCTCAACCCAGTCAGTCTCGACCTCCGCACTGCGCGCGGAGTATATGCCCGCTACGGCCCGCGGAACGGGAAGCCGGCGTGACGGCACGCCTGGCGCAGCGAGTCGGCGATGCTCTTGAATTCGTACCCCGAGGCGCAGATGACCCGCGCGCGCTGCCCGCAGCCCTGCAGCTTCGCGCCGCCGAGGGTGCTCGCGAACGTAACCTGTACGCAGTCCGCGCGCGCCGGCGCGCCGCTGGTCACGGCGTACACGCCGAGCGCACCGGCCGCGAGCACCGCGCACGCCGCCGCCGCGAGCACCGCCGCCCTGCCGGCGCGCGTCCAGCGCAGCGGCTCGCGCAGGCGCTTGGACTGGTCGATCATGATCATCGCGCGTCAGTTTAGGTCTTCGACCGAGCGCCCCGGAGGCCGCCGCTTCGACCGGGGGCACAGGAGGCAGGGCAGATCACGCTGCTGCCGGCCCCTACACGTCGGACGCGGACTCCGGCTCGAAGCGCAGCGCCGCGGAGTTGATGCAGAATCGCTGCGCGCCCGGCCCCGGGCCGTCGTCGAAGACGTGCCCGAGGTGCCCGCCGCAGCGGCGACACACGACCTCTGTGCGGCGCATGAACAGGCTGTTGTCCGCCCGCAGCTCCACGGCCTCGGCCACCATCGGCTCTGTGAAGCTCGGCCAGCCCGTGCCGGACTCGAACTTGGTGTCGGAGTCGAACAGCTGCGCGCCGCAGCCCGCGCAACGGTAGCTGCCGGTGTCCTTGTTGTACACGTACGCCCCCGTGAACGGCGCCTCCGTGCCGGCGCGGCGCAGCACGTCGTACTGCTCGGGCGTCAGCTCCGCGCGCCACTGCTCCTCGGACTTGACGACCGTCGGCTCGTCCATGCCCATTTTGTAGCACGGCCGGCAGGTGCTATCCTGATCTTTACGTTCACGTCAATTTCAACAGCCCCCCGTCCCCGCTTCGGCGTCGCCGCCGGACACGAAAGCTACAAGTGGTGGGCGCTGTCGTGCACGAGCCTCGGGATGCTGCTCGCGGCGACGAACTCCGGCACGCTGATCATCGCGCTGCCCGACCTCGAGCGCTCCCTGCACAGCGGGCTGCTCGCGCTCGTGTGGGTGATCCTCGCGTACATGATCGCGGCGACGGTGCTCGTGCTCACGGCGGGGCGCCTGTCGGATCTGTTCGGGCGCAAGCGCGCGTACGTCGGCGGCTTTCTCGTGTTCGCCCTCGCCTCACTCGGCGCCGGCTTCGCGCCCGACACGACGGTGCTGATCCTGTGGCGCATCCTGCAGGGCATCGGCTCGGCGTTCCTGTTCGCCAACGCCGCGGCGCTCGTGACCGACGCCTTCCCGCGCGAGCAGCTCGGCCTCGCGATGGGCGCCAACACGATGGTCGCCGCGATCGGCCTGGTGCTCGGCCCCGTGCTCGGCGGCGCGCTCGTCGCCGTGTCCTGGCATTGGGTCTTCTGGTTCAACGTGCCGCTCGCGCTGGCGGGCGCGGCGTGGGGCGCGCTGATCCTGCGCGAGCTGGCCAAGCCCGACGCCGTGCGCGGCCTTGACGTGCTCGGCACCGTCACGTTCGTGATTGGCCTGACGGGGCTCGTGCTCGGCGTCTCGCGCGGCGGCCTCAGCGGCTGGAGCGATCCGATCGTGATCGCCGGGCTCGCCGCGGCGCTCGTGCTGCTGCCCGCGTGGGTGCTGATCGAGAGCCGCTCGCGCGCGCCGATGCTCGACCTCTCGATCTTCAAGAACCGCATGTTCGCGGCGGCGACGGCGGCGGCCTTCATCAACGGCATGGCGCGCTTCGCGCTGATGTTCCTGTTCGTCTTCTACTTCCAGGGCGCACAGGGCGACGACCCGATCACGGCCGGCGTCAAGCTGATCCCGCTCGCCCTCGGGATGCTCGTCTCCTCGCCCCTGGCGGGCATCTACGCCGACCGCCACGGCTCGCGCGGACTCGCGGCGCTCGGGATGCTCGTCACGGGCATCGGCCTCGCCCTGATGGGCACGCTGCAGGTCGACACCCCGTACTGGCAGAGCACGCTGTGGCTACTGATCGTCGGCGTCGGCTCGGGCATGTTCAACAGCCCCAACACGGCGGCGATGATGGGCACCGTGCCGCCGCAGCGCCGCGGCATCGCGGCGGGCGCGCGCACGCTGCTGCAGAACACGGGCGCCGTGCTCTCGATCGCCTTCGTGCTCGCCGTCGTCACCGCCGCGATCCCGAAGGCGACGCTGTTCGCGATCTTCTCGGGACTCACGAAAGGGCTCTCCGCGCACAAGCTCGCGCCGTTCATCGCCAACATGCACCTCGCGCTGTGGGTGCTGGCGGGCACTTCGCTGCTCGGCGCCGTGGTGTGCCTGATGCGCCCGCGCCACGAGACGCTCGCCGAGGGGACCACCGCGCCCGCGGCCGTGGGAGCGCAGGCGTGAGCGACTCCCTCCTGCGCATCGGCGACGTCGCCCGCCTGGTGGGCACCACGCCGCGCACGATCCGCTACTACGAGGAGATCGGGCTGCTGGCACAGGCGCCGGCGCGCCCCTCCGGCCAGCACCGCCTGTACACCGCGCAGGAGGTCGAGCGCCTGCGCGAGGTGATGCGTCTGAAGCACCTGCTCGGCGTCTCCTTGGAGGAGCTCAAGACGCTGCTCACGGCCGAGGAGGCGCGCGCCGCCGTGCGCGCGCAGCTGCGGCGCGAGGACGTCGACCGCGAGCGCCGCCGCGAACTGCTGATCGAGGCGCGCGGACACCTCGAGCGCCAGTTGGAGCTGGTCGAGCACCGTGCGCGCGAGCTGGCCAAGCTCAAGGAGGAGCTTTCTCAGACGCACCGCAAGGTGCGTCGCTACCTGCGCGAACTGGAGGTTCCCGTCCATGCCTGAGCACTACCCGCGCGACCCGGAGGCTCCCGTCCATGCCTGAGCACTACCCGCGCGACCCGGAGGCTCCCGCCCATGCCTGAGCAGTTGCTGAGCCCCGACGGCGTCCCCGGCGCCGTGCTCGACGCGGGCGCCGTGACAGCCGAAGACCTGAGGTTCACCGGCGCCCACGGCGACGCCGTCAACGGCTACCTCGCCCGCCCCGCCGCGCCGGGCGCCCTGCCCGGCATCGTCGTGATCCACGAGGCGGGCGGCCTGGGCGAGCACATCCGCGACGTCACGCGCCGCCTGGCCAACGTGGGGTACGTCGCGCTCGGCGTCGACCTGTACACGCGCGAAGGCGGCCCGCCGCCGACGGGGGACCTGCAGGCCATCCTGCAGCGCCTGTTCGCGATGTCCGACGCAACGATCCTCGGAGATCTGGAGGCGGCGGCCGACCTGCTGCGCGCCCGCCCCGACGCGACCGGCAAGGTCGGCTGCATCGGCTTCTGCATGGGCGGGCGCCTGACGCTGCTGTTCGCGTGCGCGAGCAACCGCCTGGACGCGGCCGTGGACTGCTGGGGCGGCTTCATCGACGCCGCCACCACGCACGAGCGCTCCACCCCGCAGCGCCCGACGCCGCCGCTTGAGATGGTGCAGCGCCTGCACTGCCCGCTGATGGCGGCCGTCGGCGCGGAGGACCACAACCCCTCGCCGGAGCTCGCCAAGCAGCTGCGCGCGCGCCTGCGCCAGACCCCGCACGAGACGAGCGTGGACGTCTACGAGGGCGCCGGCCACGCGTTCTTCGCCGACTACCGTCCGTCCTACCGACCGGAGCCCGCCGCGCGTCTGTGGGAGCGGATCGTGCCGTTTCTGGAGCGCCACCTGAAGGACGCCTGAGGGCGCGGCTGCGCCGCGGCACGCGGGTTCGCGCCGGTCGGCGGACGCACGGCGGCACGCGGGTTTGCGACGGCCGGTGGACGGACGGCGCTGCGCGCTGCGAGCACGCACGCGCGTAGTACGCTCTTGCCATGCCAGCTGGGGAGATCGGCGCCTTCGCGCACGACGAGGCGACGGCGCGCGCGGCGCTGACGCGCTCCTGGCGCCGTCTGGCGCGCGTCGCGACGATCGTCGCCGTGCTCAGCAGCCCGACGCTGTTCGCCGCCCTGCGCGTGAGCGGCTGGAGCGTGCTGGGCTCGCTGCTCGGCGCGATCCTCGGCGTGATCGCCTTCCGCGGTCTGATCGACGTGATCGCCCACCGCCTGATCGCCCGCCCCAGCCTGTACGGCGCCGGCAGGGAGGAACTGCTCGACGACGCCAGCGCGCGCCGCCGCGTGTGGTTCTGGCGCACGCGCTACCTGCGCACGCTGCCGCTGCTGCTGACGATCGCCGGGATCGTGTATCTCGTCGGCCTGCTGTTCACCTCGCTGCTCGGCTTCAGCTCGATCGGCGCGATGTGGAGCAGCGTGCAGGGCGGCCTGCGCCAGAACCCGCTGGCGGCCGTCTTCAGCCTCCTGCAACTCGGGTTCTTCCCGCTGTTCTTCCTCGGCAACATCTTCATCATGCTCGGCCCGCTGCTGATCGCCAACCTGCGCCAGATGAAGGGGTACGAGCCGGGCGACGCCGATTGGGGCGTGCGTCTCTCCGACGTGCGCGGCCAGCGCGAGCCCAAGGAGGACGTCACGCGCGTGATCACGCTGTGGCAGGGCGGCGAGGCCTTCCGCAAGGCGGGCGGCAAGCCCGAGCGCGGCCTGCTGTTCATCGGCGCGCCGGGGACCGGCAAGACGATGCTCTCCAAGGCGATCGCCACCAGCTTCAACTCGCCGATCGTGACGATGCCCGGCTCGGGCTTCGCGGCGACGTTCATCGGCATCGACGTGATCGTCGTCTCGATGCTCGTGCGCAAGGCGCGCCGGCTGGCGCGCAAATGGGGCGGGCAGTGCATCGTGTTCATCGACGAGATCGACGCCGTCGGCCTGCGCCGCCAGGCGCTCGGCGGCGGCGCCACCGACGGAGCGATGACGGGCGGGGCGCCGGGCGGCGCATGGACCGGCGGCTGGGCCGCCGCGCACGGCGCCGGCTCCTTCCACGACCTCGCCTTCCACGGCCCCAACGGCGCGCTGACGGCGAGTGGCGATCTCGTGCTGGAGACGCGCGCGTGGCGCGAGAAGCTCTTTCAGTCTCGCGCCGAGCAGCACCGCGCCGGCGTGCCGGCGTTCTACGGGCGCATCGGCGAACGCATCAACGGCCTGATGTTCCCCGGCGGCATGAGCGGCTACGGCGGCCAGGCGCTCAACCAGCTGCTCGTGCAGATGGACGGCGTCGACGAGCCGCCGGCGATGCGCAAGTTCTGGACCAACCGCGTGAACACGCTGCTCGACGCCTCCTACGTCGTGCCGCGGCGGATCGGCGGGCGCTCGCTGCGCCTGCGCCCGCCCAAGCCGCGCGCCGAGCAGATCTACTTCATCGGCGCCACCAACGTGCCGATCGATCGTCTGGACCCGGCGCTGATCCGCCCCGGGCGCATGGGCCGGCACATCTGGTTTCGCACGCCCACCAAAGACGACCGCAAGGACATCTTCGACCTGTACATGGAGAAGGTCGCCCACGACCCAGAGCTGGACTCCGAGCGCCGCCGCGACGAGCTCGCGCGTATCACCAACGGGTACTCCCCCGCGATGATCGAGCAGGTGTGCTCGATGGCGCTCACCTACGCGCACTCCGACGCGCGCCGCGAGTTTCGCTGGAGCGACATCGTCGAAGCGATGACGACGATCGAGTCGGGCACGGCGCAGGGCGTGGACTACGTGCCGCAGGAGACGAAGGCCGTCGCGATCCACGAGGCCGGCCACGCCGTCGCCAGCCACGTGTACATGCAGGACGTCCTCTC
This sequence comes from Solirubrobacteraceae bacterium, assembly GCA_036561645.1. Lineage (GTDB taxonomy): Bacteria > Actinomycetota > Thermoleophilia > Solirubrobacterales > Solirubrobacteraceae > Palsa-744. The sequence goes on along the minus strand of DATBOY010000050.1, from coordinate 22,459 downwards.
CACGCGTCTGTCGATCCGCAAGCGCGGCGGCTCGCTCGGCCACCACCAGGCGATCGAGAAGGAGGAGCGCTTCTCCTCCTGGCGCCACGAGGAGGTCGGCAAGCTCGTGTGGACGCTCGGCGCGATGGCCGCCGAGCACGTCTTCTACGGTGAGAACTCCACGGGCGTCGGCGGCGACGTGCAGAGCGCCACGCAGCGCGCGGCGTGGATGGTCGGCATGTGCGGCATGGGGCCGGAGCCGATACACCTCAACGGGCGGCGCTTTGACAGCGACACGGAGCGGCGCGAGGCCGAGGAGCTGTACATGACGCGCTTCGAGCGCATCGGCTCGCAGATCATGAACCGCGCGGCGGGAATGCGCGAGTCCGGCGACCCGATCGCCGCGGTGCTCTCCGACCCCGGCAAGCGCCGCGCCGCCGCGCAGATCCTGGGACAGGCGTACATCACGGCGGTGTGCCTGATCCGCCACAACCGCGAGCAGGTGCTGCACATCGCCGAGACGCTCGTGCAGCGCCGCGAGTTGCACGGCGACGAGGTGGTGGAAGTGCTCGACGCGGCGCGCTTGCAGGCACCGGCGATCGACGTGAGCGACGAGTCGATCTGGCCGCAGCTGTGAGCGAGCGAGCCGTGAGCGAGCAGGCCGTCGACGAGCGAGGCCTCGGCGAACAGACCCTCGACGAGCAACCCGTGAGCCGCGAGCCCGGCGGCGCGCGCGCGGACCCCCGCCTGCGTCCATCCGACCCCGCCGGCACGCAGCCGAAAGTCGATCCGCGCAGCCTCGAATCGCCGCCGCGCCTGGGACCGGGCCAGGCGACGTTCCTGCCCGCCCCCGCTCCGCCGCAAGCGCCCGATCCAGCGGCGCCCGCCACGGCGCTCACACCCGCCGGGACGCTCACGCCCACCCCGGCGACGCCTGCCCTGCCTGCGCAGCCAGCAACGCCAGCCGCGCCGCCCGCCTCGCGGCCCGCACACCCGCACGCCCCCCGCTTTCAGTTCCTGCTCGGCGCTCTGGGCGCGCTCGGCGTATGCGCACTCGGCGTCCTCGTGCTGCTGCTCTCAGCGCCCAAGGCGACTCCCGCCAAGCCGTGGTCGGCGTGGCGTCCGACCGAAAGCGGGGTCGATCCGGCGCAGCAGATCGCCGCGCACGTCGCGCCCGAGTATCGCCTGGACAACGGCAGGCAGATCGCCGCGGTGACGGGCGGTCCCCCCACCCTGCAGGGTCAGCCGATGACCGTCGGCGAGAGCCGCTCGGGCCACGAAGCCGCGCGTCTGGAAGGCAACAGCGTGCTCTATCAGGTGTGCGGCGGTGGCCACGCCTGCGCGATCAAGGAAGGCAAGCCCTCGGCCGAGCGCGCGCTGCTGCTCGGCCGCGAGGCGCTGGAGCTGGCGCTGTACACCTTTCGCTACGTCGACGGCGTCGATCAGGTGATCGTCACGATCCCCCCGTCGCCCGCTGTCAAGAGCCCGACCCGGCACGCCCTGATGTTCCGCTCCGAAGACGTCTCAGAACAGCTGGCGCGCCCACTGAGCTCCACCCTCTCCCCCACGACCCCCCGGGTTTCGCAGATGGACGGCTCCGTCGACGCCCCGCTCGTCAGGCAGCTGACGGGCACGCGGCTGTACGACTACATCGCCGAGGCAGCCCCTCAGGGCGGCGCCGTGATGCTGCTCTCCCCGTTCACCTCGTAGCCCGCGCAACTCAGCACCGGCAGCCGCGGGTAGCGCGGATAAGCTGGCTCTGCGCGCGAGCGGGTGCACAGCAGGAAGACCGACCCGCGCGTGTTGGGCACGTCCCGACGGTGCCGGCACGTCGCACACAGTCCGGCGCGGGACCGGCCCCCACCGCGGGCAGGTGCGGGCGGGGTCGCGGAGGGCATGGCCGCAGGGTAGCCGGGAGCGAGCGGTGGGCGCCGGACGGACGAAACAGGCGAGCAAACGACAGGCCAACGGCGCGCGAACGCACACAGGCGAGCAAACGACAGGCAGACGTACTTCTCACGTAACTGCAATAATCGTTGACTAAGCAACTATGACCACTTTTTACCGACTGCTCGGCTTTCTGCGTCCGTACAAGCGAGGCCTGATCGCCTCGTGGGCGCTGGCGAGCCTGGCGATGGTGATGACCGTGCTGATTCCGCTGCTGATGGGGCACGCGGTGGAAACGATCAACAACGGCGCGAGCCGGCACGCCGCGAGCGCCGCCCGCGCCCACGACCGCCACACGCTGGCGCTGCTGGCGGGCGCCCTCGTCGTCGCGACGCTGCTGCGCTGGGCGCTGACCTACGCGCGGCGGATGATCGCGGGGCGGGTTTCGCTCGGCCTGGAGTACGACCTGCGCCATCTGCTCTACGGCCACCTCCAGCGCCTGGAGATGGGGTTCTTCGACCACCAGCAGACGGGACAGCTGATGTCGCGCGCGACGGTCGATCTGGCGGCCGTGCGCTTCTTCCTCGGGTACGGCCTGGTGTTCATCATGCAGTCCGCGTTGACGATCGTGCTGGCGGGCGTGGCGATGCTCGCGATCAACCCCAGGCTGGGGCTGATCTCGCTCGCGCCCGTGCCGTTCGTCGTCGTGATCGCCGAGCGCTACGGCAAGCGCGCGCGGCCCGCCATCCAGGAGGTGCAGCAGCGCATCGCCGAGCTGACGGCCGACGTCGAGGAGAACATCTCCGGCGTGCGCGTCGTGAAGGCGTTCGCGCGCGAGCCCCGTCAGCTGCAGCGCTTCCGCGACAGCGTCGGGCGCGTGTTCGAGCAGTCGATGGTGGCCACACGTCTGGAGGCGACGTTTAACCCGATCATCGGCTTCCTGCCCCAGCTCGGGCTGGCGGCGGTGCTGCTCATCGGTGGCAACGACGTCGTCAACGCCCACCTCACGCTCGGGCAGTTCACGTCGTTCTACTTCTACCTGAACATGCTGATCGCGCCGATGCGCGCGCTCGGCGTGATGCTCGGCCTGGCGCAGCGCGCGACGGCGTCGGGCGCGCGCATCTTCCAGCTGCTGGACCGCGCGCCGCGCCTGAGCGAGCCGCCGAACGCGCCGGCGCTGCCGGAGGGCAACGGGCACGTGCAGCTGCGCGGCGTGACGCTGCGCTACGAGGGTTCGCCGGAGTTCGGCTCGCCCGATCTGGCGCTCTCCCCCAACGGCTCCGGGCCGCGCGCGCGAGCGGTGCTGCGCGACATCGACCTCGACGTGCCCGCCGGGCGCACGATCGCGCTGGTCGGCGCCACCGGCTCGGGCAAGACGAGCCTCGTGTCGCTGATCCCGCGGTTGTACGACCCGAGCGCGGGGCAGGTGCTGCTCGACGGCGCGGACGTGCGCGGCCTCAGCGTCAGCTCGCTGCGCTCGGCGATCGCGGTGGTCAGCGACGACCCGTTCCTGTTCTCCGCGACGGTGGCCGAGAACATCGCCTACGCCCGCCCCGACGCTCCGCTCGCAGAGATCGAAGCGGCGGCCCGCGCGGCGCAGGCGTACGAGTTCGTCGAGCGCCTGCCGCAGGGCTTTCAGACGCGCGTGGGCGAGCGCGGCCAGACGCTCTCCGGCGGCCAGCGCCAGCGCCTGGCGATCGCCCGCGCGCTGCTCGCCAATCCGCGCGTGCTGATCCTCGACGACGCGACATCCTCGGTGGACTCCTCCACCGAGCGCTCGATCAAGCTGGCGCTGGCCGAGGCGATGCGGGGCCGCACGACGCTCGTGATCGCCCACCGCCTTTCGACGATCGCACTGGCCGACGAGATCGTCGTGCTCGATCGCGGCGAGATTGTCGCGCAGGGCGATCACCGCGAGCTGCTTCAGGCCTCCGAGCTGTACCGCGAAATAGTCGAGAAGGGCCTGCCCGAGCACGTGTTCATGACGCGCGAGACGCGCGAGCGCGAGGTGAGCGGGATATGAGCCGCGCGCGGGATACGAGCCGCGGCGCCCGCCGAGACGATCGGAGCAGCGCCAGCTCCGCGCTGCGCTGGGAGGGCAGGCGCGCATGAGCCCCGTCGTCGCACGCGGCGGACCGGGCGGCGGTCCGCTGGGCCGGGGCACGCAGTGGGACGGCGAGCGCGCAAGCCGAGGCACGCGCGGACGCAACCTGCGCGGCCTGATCGCGCTGCTGCGCCCGTACCGCGCGCGGGTGGGCGTGACGTTCGCGGCGCTGCTGCTCGGCACGGCCGCGTCGCTGGCGCCGCCGCTGCTCGCGCGCGCGGCGATCGACACCGGCATCAAGAAGCACGACACCACGGCGCTGACGCTGATCGTCGTGGCCTTCATGCTCTCCGCGCTGCTCGTGTGGAGCATGACCTACGCGCAGACATACCTCGTCGGCTGGGTCGGCCAGCGCGCGCTCGCCGACCTGCGCATCCGCATCTTCACGCACCTGCAGGCGCTGCCCGTCGGCTTCTACGAGAGCCGCCCGGCAGGCGTGCTGATCTCGCGCATGACCAACGACGTCGAGGCCCTCGACAGCCTCGTGACGGACTCCGTCGTGACGCTCTTTCAGTCCGGCCTGACGCTGCTCGGCGCGATCGTGATCCTGCTCGTGCTCGACCCCAAGCTCGCGCTGTTGACGTTCGCCATCTTCCCGCTGCTGGCCGCCGGCAGCCTCTGGTTCCGCCTCGCCTCCGCCGGCGCCTTCCGGCGCACGCGCGAGACGATCGGCGCGATCACCGCCTACCTGCAGGAGACGCTGTCGGGCATCCGCGTCGTGCGCAGCTTCGCGCAGGAGCCCCAGCACGAGGCGCGCTTCGCGCTGTACAACGAGGACAACCGCGAGGCCAACATGGTCACGGTGAAGCTCAACGCCCTGTACTTCCCCGCGGTGGAAATGCTCTCCGGCCTGGCGATGGCGGCGATCGTCCTGTACGGCGGCTTTCAGGCGATCGAAGGCCACATCACCGTCGGCACGATCGTCGCCTTCGTCGCCCTGCTCGCATACATGTTCGACCCCATCCAGCAGCTCTCGCAGCTGTACACGACCTACCAGTCGGGTATGGCGGCGCTCGAGAAGATCTACCAGCTGCTGGACGTGCAGCCGGACATCGTGGACCGCCCCGACGCCCTGGCGCTCGGACGCCTGCGCGGGGAGGTCCAGTTCGAGAACGTCTCCTTCGCCTACCGCCGGCGCGGCTCCGAGGAGGAGCAGGTTTTGGCGCTCGACCACGTGGACCTGCGCGTCGCCCCCGGGCAGACCGTCGCGCTCGTCGGCGCCACCGGCGCGGGCAAGTCCACAATGGCCAAGCTCGTGGCCCGCTTCTACGATCCCACCGCCGGGCGCGTGCTCGTCGACGGCCACGACCTGCGCGAGGTCGCGAGCGCCTCTCTGCGCTCGCAGATGGGCATCGTCCCGCAGGAGGCCTTCCTGTTCTCCGGCAGCATCGCCGAGAACATCGCCTTCGGTCGCCCCGGCGCGAGCGCGGAGGAGATCCGCCAGGCGGCCGGCGCCGTCGGCGCCGAGCAGTTCATCGCGGAACTCCCCAAGGGCTATGACACGGAGGTCGGGGAGCGCGGCTCGCAGCTCTCCGCCGGCCAGCGCCAGCTGATCGCGTTCGCCCGCGCCCTGATCGCCGACCCCCGCATCCTGATCCTCGACGAGGCGACCTCCAACGTAGACCTGCACACGGAGGGGCGCATCGAGGAGGGCCTGCGGCGCCTGCTGGCCAACCGCACGGCGATCGTCATCGCCCACCGCCTCTCGACCATCCGCCAGTCCGGCCACATCGTCGTCCTGGAGCACGGCCGGATCGTCGAGCAGGGCACGCACGAGGAGCTGATCGAGGCCGGCGGACGCTACGCCCAGCTGTACGAGGACTGGGCGGAGCAGGCGGCGTAAACAGATCCAGGGCCGAGACCCTGGAGGGCAGCTCGAGACGGTCACGGACCGCCATCCGCCCGCTCGCACCCGGCAGCGCGTCGTCGGTGGATCCACCGCGGCGCGCGCTTGGCGAGCACGCCCGAGCCGATCCCGATCGCGGCGCCCGCCACGACGTCGCTCGGGTAGTGAACGCCGGTATGCACGCGCGAGTAGGCCACAGCGCCCGCCAGCGGCACCAGCACCGGCGCCAGGACGGGCAGCTCCGCGCAGGCGCCGGTGGCGAACGCGAACGCGGCGGCGCTGTGACCCGAGGGGAACGAGGTCGAGCGGGGCATGGGAATGAGCGTGGGAGGCGAGCGCCGCGACGGACGACGTCTGCGCGCGAGCAGCTTCGCGGGTCCGTTCGCGACCGCCGCCGCGACCGCGATCGCGAGGATGCCGCGCGCGGCGGCCCTCTGTCCCTTCCGGCCGCCCCACGCGGCCATCCCGGCGGCGAGTAGGAGCCAGAGGCGGGAGTAGTTCGCCGCTCCCGTGATCTCAACGAGCGCACGGTCAAGCCCCGGCGAGCGCGTTCGGCGCGAACTCCTCATCAGACGCTCGTCCAGGAGCTGGACAAGACCCCGCCCTCGCGCGAACCGACTCGTCACCGGACCGAACCCCAGATGTGCCGCGGGAAGCCTCACCTGCCGAGCGCCACCCGCAGCAACGCGCCCAGGTGCTCTGTGTTCAGCGCCGCAGCGCGGGCGCCAGGCGCGAGGCCGACCGCGCGGGGCAGCCGCACGCGCAGCGCGCCCGGCATGGACGTGAAGCACAACGGGGGCGCCAGCACGAGCGCCTCGCCATCCAGTCCGACCTCCACGGGGCCCCCCGAGCGAACCTCGAACTCCGCAGCGCGCCACGACATCAGGCCGGAAAAGCGCCCCACCTGGCCGGCCATCTCGAGCGCGACGAGCCTTGAGACATCCGTGGCGCTGCGCACGCGTGCGGCCACGACGCCGAGCAGGCCCGTGTCAAGCCGCTCGCGCGTGCCGGCACCGGCCAGGCTCGTCAGCCGATACGGGTTGTTTGAGACGAGCACCAGCGGCGCGTCGTCGCAGCGGTTCCCGTCCGCAGTGGTGAACTCGATGTCGATCGGCTCGGCGTCGGGTCCGAGCAGGTCGGGCAGCACCCGCGTCCATGTCTGGAGCTTGGCGTCGCGATAGGCCTCGGACTGGACGACCTTCGCGTAGACGCCGAGTGACGCGTTGTTGACGAACACGCGGTCGTTGACACGCGCGAGATCAATACGCCGCTCGACGGCGTCCGTGAAAGCGTCCAGCGCGCCCACGACATCCTCGCGGTCAAGGCCCAGGTCGAGGGCGAAATGGTTCCGCGTCCCCGCGGGAACACAGACATAGGCGACCTCGCGCCGCGCGGCAACAGTCGCCACGAGCGCCTGCGAGCCGTCGCCCCCGGCCATCCCCACCACCTGCGCGCCCCGCTCGATCGCGCCCTCGGCGAGCGCGAGCAGGTCATCGCCGGGCGCCAGCACGACCGGCTCGACACCCCGCCGCCGAGCCTCGGCGGCGAGGTCGAAGCGCGCGGCCTTCCCGCCACCGGACTTCAGGTTGACGATCAGCACGGCCGGGCCCGCAGCTCCCACCCGCATGAGCGCGGCGCCCGCCCCGTGAACCCCCGCCACCCCCGTGCGCCCCAGCGCATAGCGGGCGGCCAGGCCGAACACGGCGAGCAGCAGGAACAGCGCGGCCAGCACCAGCACGCCCTGCCAGTGAGTCGCCAAAACGACGATCAGGCCGGCGCCGACGAGCCCCGCAAGCGCCGCGCCGGCAGCTCGCCGGGGACCCCGACGGGTCAGAGCGAACCAGACGGCGGCGCTGACGACGACCACGAGCCCCACCGCGAGTGCGGCGATCGCGAGGTCACCCGCCAGCGCGACCGCGGCCACGATCGCCATGGCAACCGGCGCCAGTAGCGCCACGACCGCGGCGACACGCGTCCGCCATCGTGGCCCAGCCGCCAAACCGTCTGCGGAAGTCGCATCGGTCGCCTGCACGATCACCCCATCTTCTCAGGCCCTCGGATCTGGCGCTCGCGCCATGTCGCCTCGACTGGCGCTCGGTCCCGTCGCCAGCGCCACGAGGCGCTCGCCGAGGATATGCCGGCCCGAGCGGCCCCCTGAAACGCGAAACGCCCCGTAAACACGAGCAAGCGTACTCCGGGACAGGGACTCGAACCCCAAACTCGTGCTCCAGAGGCACGCGTGTTGCCAATTACACCATCCCGGAAGGAGGCTCCAAGAATAGTACGCGGCGCCTACGGGCCGCTCGCCGGAGCACCCCGTCTATCGACAGGCACTCATGAGACTTGAGGCTCGCTGTTCAGGCGCCCGGCGGACGGCTGCCGTTCGGCGCGAAGAAGCCCGTTATGGCCTCCTCAAGGCCCGGGTCGAGCACGAGCAGGACCTCATCGCCGGCTTCGATCACCGTGTCGGCCTTGGGCACGAAGCCGCTGCCGTCGCGCAGCACGGAGATGATCAGGCTGCCCTCGGGCAGGGCGATCTCGGCGACGCTGCGGCCGACGACGGGCGCATCGCTTGACACCTCCAGCTCGATGATCTCCAGACGCTCCTCCTCCAGCGCAAGCAGATGCACCAGCCCGTAGCGGGGCACCTCGTGCTCGATCAGGCGCAGGATCAGGTCGGTGGCCGACACCGCCGGCTGGATGCCGAGCAGCTTGAAGTGATCGAGGTTGCGCGGGTTGTTCACGCGCGCGATGATGCGGTCGCACAGGTACTTCTCCTTCGCCACCTGACAGACGAGCATGTTGTCCTCGTCGTCGCCGGTGACCGCGACCACGAGGTCGGCGCGCTGGATACCCGCGCGCTCCAGCACCCATAGCTCGGTGGCGTCGCCGTACTGCACGGCGTGCTCGTACTCCTCCTCGATCGCCAGGTAGCGCGCGCGCGAGGACTCGATCAGCGTCACCTCGTGCCCCTTGACGATCAGCTCGCGTGCCAGATTGCGCCCCACCTTGCCCGCGCCGACGATGATCGCGTACATCGGTTTAGGCGTGCTCGACCGCCAGCGCGCTCTCGAACATCTCGATCGCGTGACTGGTCGGGGAGATCGTGTGCAGGCCCTGTTCGTCGTACCAGTTGGCGCGCGCCGGGTCCATCACCCGCGCGAGAACCTTCGGCACGTTGAACCGCTTCTGGGCGATCTGCGCGATGATCAGGTTGGTGTTGTCGCCGTCGGTGGACGCGATGAACACGTCTGCGCGTTCGACGCCGGCCTGGATCAGCGCATCGACCTCCAGCGCCGTTCCCACCGTGAACTGACCCTGCGCGTCCTCCCAGCTCTTGCTCTGCCCGGCGTCCAGGCGCTCGTGCGAGAGCGGGTCCTCGTCGAGCACCGACACTTCGTGGCCGGCGGCGAGCGCCGACTTGGCGACTGCGGACCCGACGCGGCCGGCTCCCACGATCAGCACGAACATGGGCCGCAGATTAGACGATGCGCGGAGCGACCGAGGCCTCCTCGGCCGAGGGCAGAGGCGCGGCGGCGCCCGGCTCCCGCGGCGGCGGCGCGGTCACGATCACGCGGCAGGCGGCCTTGCTCACAACGTACTTGGTGATCTCCCCGACGAAGTTCTCAAGCGGTGCGCCCCGCCCTCCCAGGCGCGCGCCGCCGCGGATGCGCGAGGGTTCCTCGGCCCCCAGCACGATCGCTTCCACCCCGCGCCGGCGCGCCTCCTCGACGATCGCGTACCCCGCCCTGCGCGCCCTGATCGTGGCCGTCGCGACATGCACCCCGTCGTACTCCTCCCCCACCCGCTTGGCCCGCGCCAGCACCTGACGGGCTCGCTTGATCTGTGCTTCGGGCAGACGCGCGTCCAGCGGCAGCGCCATCGGCATCTCGAAGATCCACACCGCCTCGATCGTCGCCGTATCGACCGCCGCCTCGTCCGTCGGCTTGCCCGAGGCCAGCAGCGCCGCCGTCTGCACGATGTCCTCGTCGAGCTTGGAGCCGAACAGCGGCACGAGAATCGAGCCGTAGTCTGGCTCCGGCCGCTGCTCGGAGCGCAGCATCTGCGGCGAAACCGTCACTCGCCGCAACAGCGAGTTTTCATCGGCGCGGCGATAGATGACATACAGCGTCAGGCCGGCGGCCAGCCACGCCAGCCCCACGTAGCGAGCCGGCGCGTGCACGATCATCACCGCCACCAAGCCGGCGCCGGAGAGCACGAGCCCCACGACCGCGGGCAGCGGCAGCTCGCCGCCGCGCACCCGGATCGAGAACGGCACCCGATACGGGCGACCGCGGTCGGGCTCGGAGTAGCGCAGGCGGATGATCGACAGCTGCGCGATCGTGAATGCGAGCATCGCCCCAAACGCGTAGATGCCGACGAGAAAGTCGAGGTCCTCGGGCACCACTAGCGCGGCGGCCATCACACCGGCGAGGACGATCAGCACGTACGGCGTGGAGTGGCGCGGATGCAGGCGGCCGAGGCCACTCGGGATCTGGCGGTTGGTGGACAGCGAGTACGCAAGGCGCGAGAGGCCGAGCATCGCGGCGCTGGCGGCGGCCACCAGCGTGATGCTCGCCATCGCCCCCACCACATAGCGCAGCGTCTGCGCCAGCCAGTGCGGGTGCATCTGCGTGACGATCCCGATCACCGGCGCCGTCTGGTAGCGCCCGCCGAGCGCCGTGTGACCGTTGTGCACGGGCAGCGCCGTGATCGCCACGAGGGCGATCCCGACGTATCCCACCAGCACGAGCGCGAAGCCGCTGCCGACGAGCCGGCGCAGCTCGCCGCGGCTCGTTCGCACTTCGCCGGCGAGGCCGGCGGCCGACTCCACGCTCGTGAAGGCGATCGTCGTGACCGTCAGCGCGAACACGAGATCCGACCACGAGGGCGCGCTGCCCAGCTGGATCGGGTCAAGCCACGTGTGCGGGCTGAAGAACAGCGCCAGGCCGATCACGACGATCAGCAGCTGCAACGCGAGGTCGCCGGCGACGAGCAGCACGATGCGGCGCGCGCTGCGTCCACCGCTGAAGCCGCGGATGTTGGCGAGCACGACGAAGGCGATGAACGCGAACGCGAGCAGCAGCGACTCGACGTAGTTGCCCAGCGGATGCCAGAAGACCCGCATGTACTGCGTCGCCGAGTACGTGGTGACGGCGATCAGGATGACGTAGTCGAGCAGGATCGCCCAGCCGGCGACGAAGCTGACGAGCTCGTTGAACGCGTAGCGAGCGAACACCGTCGCGCCACCGCGCTCCGGATGCAGCGACGCCCCCTCCACGTAGCTCATCGCGGTCAGGCCGAACATCACGGCGGCGGCGAGGAACACGAGCGGGGTGAGTCCGAGCGCGTGACCGGCGACCACCCCCAGCGAGAAGTACACGGCGCTCGCCAGCGACGCGTACACGACGGCGAACAGGATCGGAGAGCCGATGCTCTGGCGCAGGATCACGCGCGAGCGGGTCGCGGGGATCGCGCCGTCGGCCGCCTCCGGCGTGCTCATCGGCCGCTCATCCTCGTGCTCGGCGCCGCTCGATGTACAGCCGGCCCGCTCCGGCCGCGACGAACAGCGCGCCGAGCAGCAGCCGCGCGGTGATCGCGCCGGCGTGCCCGCCGAGGCTCTGCACGATCAGCGCCACGCCGATCGCCGCCATCGCCAGCGACAGCACCACGGTGGCGGAGCGATGGACACCTCTGCCGGTCATCTCGTCACTGAGGGTAGAGCGGCAGAGGCGTATCGCGCGCGGATCAGGTGATTAGCGGGATGATCAGAATCGCGACGATGTTGGCGACCTTGATCATCGGGTTGATCGCGGGTCCGGCCGTGTCCTTGAAGGGATCGCCGACCGTGTCTCCCGTGACCGAGGCGGCGTGCGCCTCCGAGCCCTTGCCGCCGAAGGCGCCGTCCTCGATCAGCTTCTTGGCGTTGTCCCACGCGCCGCCGCCGGCGGTCATCAGCACGGCGAAGAACAGGCCGACGACGATCACGCCGATCAGCAGGCCGCCGAGCGCCTGCTGATCGATCAGGCCGATCACGAGCGTGAGCACGATCGGCAGCAGCGACGGCAGGATCATCTCGCGCTGCGCGGTGCGCGTGACGATGTCCACGCAGGCGGCGTAGTCGGGCTCTTCGGTGCCCTCCATGATCCCGGGCTTCTCACGGAACTGGCGGCGCACCTCCTCGACCACGGCGCCGCCGGCGCGTCCCACCGCCTCGATCGACAGCGAGGCGAACAGGCACACCATCAGCCCGCCGAGCAGCAGGCCGATGAGCACGGGCGGTTCGTTGATGCCGAAGTTGATCGCTTCGTGGCTGCTTTCGCTCAGCACCTGCTGGAAGTCCGCGAACAGCACGAGGCCGGCGAGCGCGGCGGAGCCGATCGCGTAACCCTTGGTGACGGCCTTCGTCGTGTTGCCGACGGCGTCGAGACGATCGGTGACCTTGCGCACGTCCTCCGGCAGGTCGGCCATCTCGGCGATGCCGCCGGCGTTGTCGGTGATCGGCCCGAAGGCGTCGAGCGCGACGATCAGACCGGTCAGCGAAAGCATTCCCATCGCCGCGACGCCGATACCGTAGATGCCCTGCAGGCCGCCGCCCGCGAGCTTCCACGAGCCGAGGATGCCGAGCGCCAGCACGATCGCCGGCAGCGCCGTCGCCTGCAGACCGGAGCCGAAGCCCTGGATGATGTTAGTCGCGTGGCCGGTGATCGAGGCCTTCGCCGTCTTCTTGACGGGCGAGAAGCGCGTCGAGGTGTAGTAGTCGGTGATCACGAACAGCAGGCCCGTGATCGCGATCCCGATCAGCGAGCACAGGTAGAAGTCGCCGACGCTCGGAGTCTGGACCTGCGAGCCGACCTCTTTGAAGTTGACGTTGCTCATCAGCCACTTGGTGATCGGATAGAACGCCGCGGCAGACAGCGCGCCGGCGACGGCCAGGCCCTGGTACAGAGCGCGCTCGACGTTGCCGGTGCGCGAGCGCACGGCGAACGTGCCGATGATCGAGGCGATGATCGCGACGGCGCCAAGCGCCATCGGGTACAGCGCGACCTGGGTCTGCTCGCTGAACGTAAGCACACCGAGCAGCACGACGGCGACAGCGGTGACGGCGTAAGTCTCGAACAGGTCGGCGGCCATGCCGGCGCAGTCGCCGACGTTGTCGCCGACGTTGTCGGCGATCGTCGCCGGATTGCGCGGGTCGTCCTCGGGGATGCCGGCCTCGACCTTGCCGACGAGGTCGGCGCCGACGTCCGCGGCCTTCGTGAAGATGCCGCCGCCGAGTCGTGCGAAGACGGAGATCAGCGAGCCGCCGAAGCCGAGCCCGATCAGCGCGTCGGTCGCCGTGCGCTGGCTGTCGTTGAAGACGGCCGTGAGCAGGCCGTAGTAGCCGGCGACGCCGAGCAGCGCCAGGCCGACGACGAGCAGGCCCGTGATCGCGCCGCCGCGAAAGGCGACGCTGAGCGCCGGGGAGACGCCGCCGCGAGCCGCCTCGGCGACGCGCGCGTTGGCGCGCACGGAGACGTTCATGCCGATGTAGCCGGCGGCGCCGGAGAAGATGCCGCCGATCGCGAAGCCGCACGCCACGGCGATGTTCTGGATGAAGATCAGCGCGATGAACAGCAGCACGCCGACGCCGGCGATCGTCGTGTACTGACGATTCAGGTAGGCGCGCGCGCCCTGCTGGACGGCGAGCGAGATGCTCTGCATCCGCTCGTTGCCGGGCGAGAGCGCGAGCAGAGCGCGGGTGGTCACAAGGCCGTACGCCACGGCGCAGGCGGCGCATACAAGGGCAACGACGACCCCATGGTCCGTAAGAAAGCTGCTCAACAGAAATCCTCCGCGGTCTGATTTGCGTGCCGCGCGAGGACTCGCGCGCACATTTGTCGCCCAGATCGCTCTGCGTGAGCGCTCACCCGGGCCAAAGGCGGGGGCAGTCTATCGTGCCGGCCTGCGGAACGACGGCTCAGCTCCCCGGCACCCACAGGCGCCCGCTGGCCTGGGCCGGTCCCTGCGCCTGCGAGTCGGGCGCCGGCGCGGGCTCCGCCGGCCCGCTCGGCCCGGCGGGCTCCGCGGGCTTGCTCTGCTGCACGGGCTCCACGTCCCCCTGCATCTGCTGCGCATAGGCCATCTGCAGCTGCGAGAGCGCGTCGCGCAGGGGACGAATTTCCTGCGGCATCCGGCGTTCGAGCACCGGCAGCAGACCGCGCACCCCGTCGATCGCGTCGCGCACCTGCTCCAGATCCTTCTGACCCTCGCCACCCTCGCCGAAGCCCAGGCGCCGGCCGCCGAGGTTCAGCAGCGACACGGCCGACTGGATGACCATTTCCGCGCTCGTGATACGGCTCAGTTCCGCCTCGTAGGCGGCGCGCAGCTCCTCTTCGGTTGGCTGCCCCTCCAGGCTGGCGGGCTGTCCCTCTGGCGTGCTCAAACCGTGACCTCCTGTGCATAGCTTTGCCTGGTCTCCTTCACCGCCGCCGCGAAGACTTCCTCGCGCGCGACGCCTGCATCGATCAGCGCGCGCTGGCGCTGCGCGCCGTTGCGCTCCGGGAACGCGAACTCGATGCCAAGCTCCTCGCGCAGCGGCGCCGTCCACGACGCCAGCCGCGCGATCGCCTCGCGCGCCGGGTACTCCTGTGCGCGATCGACGTCGATCAGGCGCCCGTCCAGGCCGAAGCGGATCGCCCGCCACATGTTCTCCTCGATCATGCGCGGCGCCGGGTCCGCGAACGGCACCCCTTCGTCCACGTCGCGCGCGGCCTGGGCGACACACGCGACCATCAGCGCGGCAAGCGCCTCGGACTCCTGCGCGCTGCTCTGGGCGTCGCAGATGCGCACCTCAACCGTGCCGAAGCGAAAGTGCGGGCGCACCGACCACCACACCTGCGTGAACTCGACGATCGAACGCGTCCGCACGAGGAACTCGATGTAGCGGCGGTACTCCTCCCAGCCGCCGAAGGCGTCGGGGACGCCGCAGCGCGGGAAGCTCTTGGTGAACGACTGCGTGCGCGCGGAGTGCAGGCCCGTGTCGCGCCCGTCGAGATACGGCGAGTTGGCGGAGATCGCGAGCAGCAGCGGCAGCACCGGACGCAGCCGGTCGCACACCCGCACCGCGCGATCGGCGTCGCGCACGCCGACGTGGACGTGCATCGAGAACGTGTTGTTGCGCCAGGCGACGTACTTCAGACCCTCCTCGACCCGGCGGTAGTGCTCAGTGTCGATGATCGGCTGCTCGCGGTAGTCCGCCCACGGGTGCGTGCCGGTCGCGGCGAGGGCGACTCCCTGCGCCGCCGCCAGCGCGAACAGGCGCCGGCGGCGCTCGCGCTGGCGCGCCAGCGCGTCGTGCAGGTTGGCGCCCACGCCAGAGACGATCTCGACCTCCGAGGAGATCAGCTCGCCGCAGATGCTCTCGCGCAGGACCTCATCGCTCTGCCCGGCGTCGCGCAACTGCTCGAAGCGGGGAATTAGGTCGAGCGTCTCCGGCTCGAGGATGCCAAACTCCTCCTCCACGCCAACGGTGAGATCGCTGGCCTGCGCGAAAGTGTCCGCCGCCTGGTCTAGATCTAGGCCTGTCATGGAAACGCTCAGGTTAGATAGAAGTACAACGCGTACAGCAGATCGACGGCGGGGCTTGAGGTGTGGACCGTGACCTCGGGTGGCACCGCGAGCAGCGACTCCGAATAGTTGAAGATGATCTTCACGCCGGCCCCGACCAGATGGTCGGCGAGGCTCTGCGCCGCGACGCCGGGGACGGCCAGCACGCCGACGACGATGTCCTCGTCCTCGACCGCCTGCCCCAGTTCGTCGGTGTGGCGCACGACCTGATTGCCGATCTTGCCGCCGACCTTGCCGGCGTCCACGTCGAAGATGGCGACGACGCGAAAGCCGTGGTCGGCGAAGATATCCGAGGAGGCGATCGCCTTGCCGAGGTGTCCGGCGCCGAACAGCGCGATGTTGTGCTGTCCCGCCGTGCGCAGGATCTTGCGTATCTGGGAGACGAGCGACTCGACGTTGTAGCCGACCCCGCGCTTGCCGAACTTGCCGAAACCCGACAGATCGCGGCGGATCTGGGTGGAGTTGACGTGCGTGTAGTCGGAGAGCTCCTGCGAGGAGATCGTCTCCTTGCCCATCTTCTTGGCCTGGGTCAGCACCTGCAGGTAGCGGGAGAGGCGCGCCGCCACCCCGAGCGAGAGGCGCTCGACCCCGCTGGAGTCGCCCTCCTGCGCCCCATTCGCGGTGCTCGTCAGCTCCTGATAGGTCATCGTCCGTGACTCTACCGAGGCCGGCCGCCGCTCACTGCTCGCGCCCGTCGCGCAGCCGCTCGCGCAAAACATCGGCGTCCACGAAGTACTCGAACAGCTCCTCGTCATCCAAATCGACGACGGGGATGCGCTCGAAATACGCCCTGTGCAGCTCCTCCTCGGTGGTGATGTCGCGCTCGCGCAGCTCGAACGCGAACTCCGCGCGCACGCGCAGCAGCACCGCCAGCGCCTCCTCACAGAGATGACAGCCGGGCTTGGTGTAGAGCGTCAGCGTCCTCACCGCGGGCGTTCCCCGGTCCCATGCACGTCGAAAGCCATCCTCACCGCGGGCGTTCCCCGGTCGCGTACACGTCGAGCGCCAGGTACTCGGGATAGGGCAGCGCCGGCTGCGAGCGCGCGGCGGCGGCGATCATCGCGGCGTTGTCGGTGCACAGCGCGCGCGCGGGCACGTGCACTTCGGCGCCCAACTCCCCCATACGCCGCTTCAGACGCTCCCGTAGAACGCCGTTGGCCGCGACACCGCCACCGACGGCCAGGCGATCGAGGCCCGTCTGGTCAAGCGCCTGCTCGGCGCGGGCGATCAGGCTCTCCACGATCGCGGCCTGATAGGACGCGGCCAGGTCCGCGGCCTGGGCACGCGCCTGCGCGTCGGAGAGCTCGCGCAGCTTGTACAGCAGCGCCGTCTTCAGACCGGCGAAGGAGAAATCCAGGCTGCGCGCGAACTGCACGCGGCCAGCGCCGAGGCCGGCGCGGCGGCGCGCGCCGCCGGCGGGAAACTGAAACGCGCCGGGGTCCCCGTCCGCGGCCAGGCGTTCGAGCGCCGCGCCGCCGGGGTAGCCGAGACCCAGCATCCGCGCTCCCTTGTCGAAAGCCTCCCCCGCCGCGTCGTCCAGAGTCGTGCCCAGCAGCTCGTAGCCGTCGCGCTCGCGCACGTGCGCGAGCAGCGTGTGACCGCCGCTCGCGATCAGGCACACGAACGGCGGTTCGAACCGGCCCAGGAAGTTCGCCGCGACGTGCCCCTGCAGGTGGTCCACGGCCGCGAAAGGCAGCCGCCGCGCAGCCGCCAGCGCCTTGGCCGTCGCGAAGCCCACGAGCAGCGCACCGACGAGACCCGGACCGCGCGTGGCCGCGACCAGCTCGATCTCGTCGAGGCTCACGCCGGCCTCGGCGAGGGCCTGCTCGATCACGAGGTTGATCAGCTCCAGGTGCCGGCGCGAGGCGATCTCCGGCACGACGCCGCCGTAGCGGTCGTGCACCCCCTGCGAGGAGACCACGCTGGCGCGTACCCGCCCGGCGCCGTCGAGGACCGCGGCGCAGGTGTCGTCGCAACTCGTCTCGATCGCAAGGATCATCAGCCGGGGTTGGGCACGTCGTCCAGACGGCCCGCGAGCGTCGCCGGCGTGCGCCACATGATCAGCGCGTCCTCGCCGTTGTCCTGGTAGTACCGCCGGCGCATACCAGCGGCGCGGAAGCCTTCGCGTTCGTAGAGGTGGATCGCGACGTCGTTCGACTGGCGCACCTCCAGCGTGTAGCGCGCCTGTGCGTCGCCCACGCGCGCGTACAGTTCGGCCAGCAGCGCCGAGGCGATGCCCTCGCGCCGGCGATCGACGTCCACCGCCACGTTCATCACATGCCACACCGTCTCGTAGCGCGAGCAGATCAGGTAGCCGACGAGGTGGCGCTCGCAGATCGCGGCGAGGCAGATGCTCGACGGCTTGGACAGCTCAAGCACGAACATCGCCAGCGACCACGGCGTCGGGAAGGCGCGTCGCTCGATCGAGATGACCTGCGGCAGGTCGGGATAGGAGAGCCGCCGGATCTGCACGACGGGCGGGTCGGACGCGAGCTCCGCTGCGCGAGACTCGCTCAACGTCCTGCGCCCTCCAGCGCGATTTCCGCATCCGGCCGGCGCACGTAGTCCGGCAGGACCGTCTCCGGGGCGCCGGGCGCCACCGCGAGCGCCAGCCGGCAGATCGCGGCCGCGCTCACCCGGTGCAGCGGCGAGTCCTCACCGGGCACGAGCGCCCCGGCGCGCTCCTGGGGCTCGCGAAAGCGCAGGGCGCCGTCGCCGACGGCGAGCCAGCGCCCGCCGGACCGGCGGGCGCGCGCCGACTCCAGCAGCTCAGCGAGAGCCGCCGGCGCGAGCGCGGCCGGCGCGATCAGCTCGCCATCTGCGGTGTAGGCCCCCGCGAACGCCTCGCCGCGGCGGGCGTCGATCACCGCGAGCACGCCGCCACCCGTCCCGCCGTCGGCGACCTTGACCACGGCCGGCGAGGCCTCTGCGAGAGCGTGCGCCGCGAGGCCCTCCTGCACGACCCCCTCGTCCGCGAAACACTCCTCGGCAAGAGCCTCCTCGGCCAGCGCCCGCGCCGTGGAGACGCCGACCACGCCGATCGACAGCGACTGCGCGAGCCCGCGGGCACTCGCCACGCCGATGCGCAGACCCGTGAACGTGCCCGGTCCCAGCCCGACGGCGATCCTCTGCACGTCCGCCCACTGCAGGTTCGCGCGCGCGAGCAGCTCGCCGGCAAGCGGCAGCAGCCGGGTCACGTGCCCCGGGCGCTGTCCCGCATCCGGATCGTCGTGCGCCACCAGCACGGTCCCGTCGGCGAGACGCAGTCCGACCGCCGTCGCCGGCGTGGCGGTGTCGAAGCCGAGCACGATCACCGCCGCTCCTGCACCTCCACGCGCCGGCGATCGCCGCCCTCGTGCGTGAGCGTCACGCGCACGCACGCGTCGCTGAGCTCGCGACTGTCGCTCGCCGGCCACTCCACGAAGGCGATGCGACCGCTGCCGATGTAGTCGGCGAGGAGCCCGGGGTCCTCTTCGCCCAGGGCCGCGAGCCGGTACAGGTCCAGGTGCGAGACGGTCACGCCCGCGCCGCTGTAGCGGTGTCCGATGCTGAACGTGGGGCTCGTCACCGGGTCGCTCACGCCGAGCGCGCGGGCGGCGCCGCGCACGAAAGTCGTCTTGCCCGAGCCCATCTCGCCACACACGAGCACCACGTCGCCGCCGCGCAGAGCGCCGGCCAGCTCGGCGCCAAGCGCCTCGGTCTCAGCCGGGTCCGAGGTCTCCACGACGCGCACGCCGATAACTCTAGCCCCGAGACCCGCGGACGCTGCGCCCCGAGATCGCAGGCACTGCTCCCCCAAAGCAACGGCCGGCCCACTGGGAGAACGAGTGGACCGGCCGCACTGCTTGGGAGGGATGGAGACGCGTTCCTTATCGGCGCCGAGCCCGTGCGGCTTTAGGCCTATTTCACAGCCGGGGGGTTCTAAAACAGCCCGAGCTGATCGACGGCCTCCGCGGCGGACACCGACCCGGGCTCTGCCTCGATCGCGGGCACCGGCTCGGGCTCGGGCGGCTCAAGCTCGGGCTCGGGCTGCGGCTGCGCCGGCGGGTCCATCGCCAGCAGCGCCGGCAGCCGCGCGAAGTCCTCGCGCAGGATGCCGAGCGTGCTCGGCGTGTACAGCGCCGCCGCCGGGTGATACAGCGGGTACAGCCGCACGGCGCGGTGCCCGAGCGTCAGCACCTGCGGCTGTCCGTGCAGGCGCGTGATCCCGGTCGGATCGCCGCGCAGCAGCTTGGTGGAGAAGTTGCCGAGCGTGCAGATCACGCGCGGCTGGATCAGCTCGACCTGGCGGTACAGGTACTCGCGGCAGTTCTCGATCTCCACCGGCAGCGGGTCGCGATTGCCGGGGGGACGGCACTTCAAGACGTTCGCGATGAACACCTCCGTGCGCTCCAGACCGATCTCCACGAGCAGCTTCTCCAGCAACTGGCCCGCACGCCCAACGAACGGCACGCCCTGCTCGTCCTCGCTGGCCCCCGGCGCCTCGCCGACGAACATCAGGTCCGCGTCGGCGTTGCCCGAGCCGAACACGACCGTCCTGCGCGCCGCGGCCAGCTCCGGACAGCGCAGACAGCCCTTGGCCTGCGCGAACACCTCTTTCAGCGCCTCGCGCCGCTCCTGCACCGACTGCGGTTGCTGGCTCTCCTCGATCGACACTGAGCGAGGATCGTAGCCACTGTCTGTGTGCACCTGCGCACACATCTCCCGGGGCTCTTGCCAGCCGCCGCGGCAGCGGTATCATTCCCTGCAGGCCGTCACCGACGATTCTCGGGATGGACCTTTTCAGTATTTCTTGTCTTCCATTATCGCGCCGGTATCCGTAGGGAACTGGACCGAATGTTGAGCCCCGAAACCTCCACCCCTCAGACGACGATCGCCATCGTCGGCGCGGGCCGCCTCGGCACCGCGCTCGCCGAGGGGTTGCGCGGAGCCGGACACGCCGTCCTCGGGCCGCTCCCGCGGGACTACGACCGCTCGCGAGCGGCGCAGGCGGGGACCGTGCTGCTGTGCGTGCCCGACCGGGAGATCCCGGCGGCGGCCGCGTACCTCGCGGACGGTCTGACGGAAGGCGAGCGATGTCCGCTCGTCGGGCACTGCTCCGGAGCCTGCACGTTGGACGTCCTTGAGCCCATCCCCCGGGCCGCGCGCTTCTCGCTGCACCCGCTGATGACGTTCGCGGGGGGACGCGCCGGCGCAGGCGCAGGGGCCACCGGCTCTGACAAGCGCGGCTCGGACGGGCACACCGCCGGCTCGGACGGGCACACCGCCGGCTCGGGCACGCACCACGCCGGTGGGGACGGAAACACTCCCAGCCTCCACGGGGCCACGGCGGCGATCGCAGGTGGCGGCGCCCGCGCCCTGAGCGCCGCCGGGAGGCTGGCGCGCGAGTTGCGCCTTACTCCCGTCGAGCTGGACGAGGCCGATCGCGCCGCCTACCACGCCGCGGCGTCGATGGCCAGCAACTTCCTGATCACGCTGGAGCTGGCGGCGGAGCGGCTCGCCGCGAGCGCCGGCCTGCCGCGCGAGGCGCTGGTTCCGCTCGTGCGCCAGAGCGTCGAGAACTGGGCGCACGGCGGCGCGGCGGCGCTCACCGGCCCGATCGCACGGGGCGACACGGAGACGGTGCGCCGCCAGCGAGCGGCCGTCGCGCAGCGCGCACCGGAGCTGCTCGGGCTGTTCGATGCGCTGGCGAACAGCACGCAGGAGCTGGCGCAGCAGCCTGCCCCGGCGGGAATGCGGGTGGCGGCATGAAGACGCTGCGCACCGTGCGGGAGCTGCGCGCCGCGCTCGCGCCCGCTCGCCGCGACGGCCTGAAGATCGGGCTCGTGCCGACGATGGGCGCCCTGCACGAGGGCCACCTGTCGCTGATCGCCCGCGCGCGCGCGCAGTGCGGCGTCGTCGTCGTCTCGCTGTTCGTCAACCCCTCGCAGTTCGATGAGCGCGCCGACCTGGAGCGCTACCCGCGCGCTGAGCGCCGCGACGCGGAGCTGGCGGCGCAGGCCGGCGCGGACGTGCTGTTCGCGCCGTCGGTGGAGGAGGTCTACCCGCCCGGATTCGCGACGCAGATCGAGGTGCTCGGCCTGAGCGAGCGCCTGGAGGGCGCCGCGCGCGGGCCGGAGCACTTCCGCGGCGTCAGCACGGTCGTCGCCAAGCTGCTGTGCATGACGCTGCCCGATACCGCGTACTTCGGCCAGAAGGACGCCCAGCAGGTGCTCGTGATCCGCCGCGTGGTGGCCGACCTGAACCTGCCCGTGCGCGTGCAGGCCTGCCCCACCGTGCGCGAGCGCGACGGGCTGGCGATGTCCAGCCGCAACGCCCTGCTCGACCCCGCCGAGCGAGCGCGCGCGCGGGGACTGCACGCAGCGCTCTGCAGCGCCGCGGCACAGGCGAGCGCGGGCGAGCGCTCAGCCGAGCGGCTGCTCGGCGCGGCGCGGGCGACGCTTCACTCGTTCGGCATCGAGCCGGAGTATGTGGCGCTCGTCGATCCGGACACGTTGGAGCCGCTGAGGACACTCGACCGTCCCGCGCTGCTGGCGCTCGCCGCCCGCGTCGGCGGTGTGCGGCTGATCGACAACGTGACCCTGCACCCGATCGCGGCGTCCCCGCCGCACCTGTCCGCTGACGATCGGGGGCAGGCGCAGCGAGCGCGAGACGGCGCAGCGAAGTCAATGTCCACCCCAGCGCGACCTTCAGGAGGGGCGACGACCACATGCAGCGTGTGATGCTCAAGTCCAAGATCCACCGGGCGACCGTGACCGATTGCGACCTGCACTACGTCGGGTCGATCACGATCGACCCCGATCTGCTGGAGGCCGCCGACATCCTCGAGTACGAGCAGGTCCACGTCGTCGACGTCGACAACGGCGCCCGCTTCGAGACGTACACGATCGCCGGCGAGCGTGGGTCAGGAGACATGCGCGTCAACGGAGCCGCCGCGCGCCTGGTGCACCGCGGGGACACGATCATCGTCATCTCCTACGGCCAGTACGACCGTGTCGAGCTGGAGCACTACGAGCCTCGAGTGGTCCACGTCG
>DATBOY010000049.1:0-18391 GCA_036561645.1 Solirubrobacteraceae bacterium | reverse complement strand
ACCAAGCCCACACCGCTACAGGCCAGAGCACTCGAAATACTCAACATCAAGCTCACCGCGTAGACAGAACCCGCCAGCCCAAACAGAGCCAAAGCCCCGCCACTCCAAAGGATTCAGTGCCCCGGCCTCAAAAACTTCCGGTTAGCCGCGGCTTGCTCGACAGCGTATCGGCCGGTGAGCTGCGCGCAGTGCTTGAGCACGAGCGCTACCACGTATGCAACCTGGATCCCCTGAAGATGCTCGTCTTGCGGGCGCTGTCGGCGACGCTGTACTTTCTGCCGGTGTTGGGTTCCCTACGTTCTCGCTATGCGACCGGCCGCGAGTTCGCGGCCGATCGCCGAGCAGTGCTGACGTGTGGGCGCAGTCCTCTCGCCGGGGCCCTGCTGAAGGTGGTGCGCGGCCCCGAGTGGGATGAGTTGCACGTGGGCGCTCCTCTCGGTGGTCACGAACTGCTGGACGCCCGTGTCGCCCAACTGGAGACCGGCAGAGAGCCAAGGCTCGCCCGGCTCAGCCCCACGCGCGTCATCGCGTCATTCCTGATCGTCGCCATGCTCGCCGCCGTATACCTGGCGTCGGTTTCCGGCTTTGGACCGACGGTCGTGCATCGCCTGATAGGAACAGGGCTAACGGATGCGACCATACGCGGGGGCTTGGCCTGCGGCGCCCCGGTTGCCGGCACTGGAGTCGTGCTGTACCTATTCATAGCCATACGAGCAAGTCGGCCGCTCAAACCCGGCCTTTGATCCTTGGGGTGACGGGTCCACTCCGCGTCAACACTCATCCGAAGGGCAGTCCGCGCGGGGACCCATCCGGCTTGTTCTCCCTTCAGGCCAGGGAGTCGTCCTCCGTCTACGACGATCTGGCTGCTGGTCGAGGGGCGCAGGGCGTCGATCGAGGTGACGTTGACGATCCGCCCGCCCCTTCCCTGCTCGATCATGCGCGCCGAGACGGCCTTGGTGCGGTTCACCAGCGCAGCAGCGCTGCGACCGGGCCGTGCTCGCCCAGTGCGTCGCGCTCGTGGCCTATCGCTACGACTTCGACCGAGTGCCGCGCGGCCAGCGCGATGAGGTGCTCGACGGCGTCGACCGGGGTCAGCGGCGCGTCCTCGAACCGGCAGCGGCCCGCGGTGGCGGCCGACAATCGGCCGCAGCTTGGACACAGCCCGGCCGTGAGGCTCGGCTCCTCGGCGATCAGCAGCATCTCGACGCGCTCTTCTTCGAGCGTCGCGAGCACCTCGTCCAGTCCGGCTGCGGCGGGTCCGCCGGTACCCAATGCGTCGCGCAGGCGCACGATCAGCGTCCGCTCGCGGTCGCGCTCGGCGCGCCGGAGCACCGGAGCCACCGCGCTCTCGATCTCGTGCACGCTCGCGTGCTCCAGGTCGCGCTCGATCGTCCCCGAGAGGCGATCCCGCAGCTCACGCGGCAGGCGGGCGTCGACGGTCGGCAGCAGCTCACTGGACGCGACGATCGCAAGATGCTCGAAGGCGCGGCGCCGGTGCGCTCGCAGCAGTAGCTCGGCGGTGTGGCGCACGTGCTTGGCGACCTGCTCCTCGACCCCGCGTGCGAGACGCGCCTGCGACCAGCCTCCCGTGGCGTGGCGGCCGTGGACGTCGTCGTGGATCGTCGCGAACTCCACCAGTCCCTCGGCTCCGCCGCGGAAGAGGCGCGCGGCGCGGCGACTGACCACGGCGATACCCCAGTCCTCTGAGGTGACCATCGCGGCGAGCGGCTCAAGCCAGGGAATCGTGTCGATGACAACCAACGGCTCGACCGGCTCGGGCAGCGCGAGGGCCTCCAATACTCCGGCCGCGGCGCACGAGAAGATCGCGACCGCCCGCGCCCCGTGAACCAGATCTGGGTGCGTCGCTACGGCTTCCCGCGCCTGCTCGGCGTCGGGCTCACGCGCGCCCGCGCCGGCGAGCAGGGCCGAGAGCTCCGCCGCGCGCGCGGCGGGGGTCGGGAAACGGCTGGGGTCCAGGTCGAGATACACGCTCAGCACGGGATGCCCGGCGCTCTCGATCCGACTCAGCCGCTCCAGCGCTACGGGGTGCACGGTGGTCGCAGACATCAGACTGTTCATCTCTCCCCTTTACTGGGCTGTTTTTCTGTGAGTTGTTCGACGCTGATTGGGTGCGAGTTTGTTGGCGTGACCGAGGCCGGCCTCAGCGCACTGGCGTCGCGGCCGGCCGTCCCCTGGCCGCTCAGGCGGCCGTCGGGGTGATCGTGACGGTCTCCTTCTTGGCCTCCGTGGGCAGTGGGATCGTCACCTCGACGACGCCGTCGTGCGTCTTGGCCTTGATCTTCTTGGCCTCCACGCCAGGCGGCAGCGCCAGCGACCGCGAGAAGGAGCCGTAGCGGCGCTCGCGCCGCAGGAAGTGCTTGTCCTTCTTCTCCTTGCGCTCCTCATGCGACCCGGACACGGTGAGAATGTCGTCCTTCACCTCGATCTTGACCTCCTCGGGCTTGATCCCGGGGACATCGGCGCGCACCACAAGGTTGCCGTCCTCGCGCTCCACGTCGATCGCCGGCATCCACCCGCGCTCGCGGCCGTCGAGGAGATCCTCGAACATGCGGTCGAAGCGGCCGCGCAGCTCGCCCAGCTCCGCGAACGGTTCCCAACGTGTCAGTGCTCCAGGCATGACCTACCTCCAAATACTCGATTGAGGGGGGAGCCAGCGAGGCTATTCTGCGACCGGGCGCCGCACATCGCGGGACGACCCCGTCAGCGCTCCGTAGTAATCCCGCGAGCGTGCGAGCGTGCGTCCCCCTTCGAGCGATCGTCCCAACGCGGTGGATGTGGCTGCCTAACGATCACCCCGATATTGCTTCTGCGTGTCGGGTATCTTGGCTGAGTTCAAGTAGTCGCAATCGGAGGACCGTGTAATGGAGGCTGGCAAGGGGGCTCGCGGTGAAGCACATCAAGATGCTGTCGGACGGTCGCGCTTTAGACTGAGCTTCACGGTTGCCGTATTGCAGCTCACGGTCGCCGTGGCTGGAGTTGGGGTGGCGTTGCTGGTTGCGCGGCATCGCAATGGGACCCCCAGCGGCGGTCAGCGGACGTATATGGGTTCGCAGATTGCGACTGCTGCGGGTCCCGGCTCCGCTATCCGATCTGTGGGGCGCATGTCGACCACGCGCGCGTCGAGCGATTCGCGCACGGTCACGGAACCAAGCGGTCGGTCGGCGTCCGTCGAGTCGGGCGCGGCGATCGTGAGATCGAGCGTCTACGGTGCGGGCTGGCCAGCGGGGTTCGCCGGGTATACGGTCGCGCTCGCGAGTGACATCATCAGGTCCGACGCGGTTGGAGCCGTCGTCAAAGCAAGAACGGCAGGGCTGCGCCATGTCGGCGTGCTCAGGTCCGATCGCTACGGGAGCCTCAGACCGGGGTATTGGTTCGTGTTCAGCGGTGTGTATGCGACAGCGGACGAAGCGCGCCGTGAGGTGTCCGCCGCCGTAGTCGCCGGCTTCTCCGATGCGTACGTTAGGCGTGTGGCCGAATAGGCCGCAGCTAGCGGTTTGGCTGGTTTCGGCGACCGGCGTCGCCTACGACGGCAGCCTCCGTACTTTGGCGCACTCGGGGCTGGCGGCGATCTACGCGGGCCGTGCGGCGGCGCGGTACTTCGGGGTGCCGCGGAGCGATCCGCGTCACCCAGACGTGTGGGGGGTCGTGCAGGTCGGTGTCGTGTACACCGGCGGCACGAAGGTCGCCGAGCACGGCGGCGCCAACCCGGCCGACCCCGACGTGCCGATCTTGCTCTACGCGCCGGGCACCGTGCGGCCGGGCACGTACCGTCCGTGGGTCGAGACGACCCAGATCGCACCGACGATCCTGGATCTGCTCGGGCTGGATCCGAGCGCGTCGCAGGGGTCCAGATCGAGGGCACGCGGGTGCTCCCCGGCGTCGCTCGCCCCTGATCCGAGACTACGCCGGCCGAAGCGGGACGCGCGCCATCGGCGCGTGTCCCGCGGCTTCGGTCGCCGGGCGCCTCCAGCGCGGGCGCCCGGCGGCTCGGGCGCGTGGCGAATGTTCCGGCGGGGCTCGACGGACCATCACTCTCAACCAATAGGTTGACAAAAATCCGACGTGTTGATATGTTCAACCTGATGGTTGAGGGAATGGTCGGCATCGAAGCGGAGGACCGCATGGACCTGGTGTTCCACGCGCTCGCGCACGACGCGCGACGCGAGATGCTCAGCCGGCTCGGCGCCGGTGAGCTGACGGTGGGCGAGCTCGCCGAGCCGCTGACGATGTCCCTGGCTGCCGCCTCCAAGCACGTGCGGGTCCTTGAGCGGGCGGGCCTCCTGCACCGTCGGGTCGAAGGACGCCGCCATGTGTGCCGCCTGGAATCGGCGCCGCTCGCCGCGGCGCACGCTTGGCTGCGCTTCTACGAGCGCCACTGGCGCGCACGCTTGGACGACCTGGAGGCTCTGTTTCGGGCCGACGCCGTCCCCGAAAGGGACGAGCCGCGACCCCCGCTGTAGAGTCCCCGCATGACCCTCGTGCTGCTGACGGGAGCCACCCGTGGCATCGGCCGCGCCGCCGCGATCGGCTTCGCCCGCGAGGGAGTCGAGATAGCGCTCGTCGGCCGCGATCCCGAGCGGGTGAAGGCCGTCGCGCGGGAGGCGCAGGCGACCGGCGGGGGCGCTGCCGTGCACGAGCACGTCGCCGACCTGACGCTGATGGCCGACGTGCGGGCGTTGGCGGCGGAGGTACGTGAGCGCTACGGACACATCGATGTCCTGGCCAACAACGCGGGGGCGCTGTTCGCCTCGCGTCAGGAGACCTCCGAGGGCTTCGAGCGGACGTTCGCGCTCAACCATCTCGCGCCGTTCCTGCTCACCAACCTGCTGCGCGATCGTCTGGCGGGTGGCCGCGTCGTGACGACGGCCTCCGATGCGCACCAGTCCGGTCGCCTGGATCTCGATGACCTGCAGTCCGCGGGGTCCTATGCGGCCATGCGCGTGTACGGCACCTCGAAGCTCTGCAACATCCTCTTCACGCGCGAGCTGGCCAAGCGCGCCCCCGAGCTGCACGCGAATTGCTTTCACCCTGGCGTCGTGCGCACCGGCTTCGGCAAGAACGACAACGGGATCTGGAAGGTTCTCACCACGCTCGGCGGTCCCTTCTTCCGTTCGCCCGAGCGCGGCGCCCGCTCGCTGCTCTGGCTGGCGCTGTCCGAGGACGCTGGCGCCCTCACCGGCGAGTACGTGCAGGACGAGAAGGTGCTCGCCCCCAGTGGCCAGGCCCAGAACGCCACGCTTGCTGAGGGTCTCTGGGAGCGCAGTGCCCAGCTGGTGGGTCTGCCTGACCAGGCGCTCGCCTGAGAGACCCCTCCGGCCTGCGCTCGTCCGGCATCGACGCGGATGTCAGTGCGCGGTCTGGCATCGACGCGGACGTCAGCGCTCGTCCGGCATCCAGACGGACGTCAGCGCGCCGCCCTGCGGCGCGGCGGTGGCCGCGTGGGGAGCGGCGGCCTGCGGCGCGGCGGCGCCCGTTTGCAGGAACGCTTCCACCGCCTCGGTGTCCAGCGGGCGCGAGAACAGGAACCCCTGGCCGTGGTCGCAGTGTTCGCGCTGCAAGGTCTCGAGTTGGACCTGATCCTCGATGCCCTCGGCGAGCGTCTCGATGTGCAGTGTCTTGCCGAGCTGCACGAGCGTGTGGATCAGCGCCGTCGATTGCTCGGATGCGGCGATGTCGCTGATGAACCCGGTGAGGGCGTCGTGCAGCGCCTGATGGCGCAGCTGGCCGGTCTTTCTCCTGCACCATCCCCAACGCGCGCTCGCGCGAGCGCGTCAACGCGAGCACCAGCGCGCACAGCAGGATGCTGACAAGCATCCCGCCCAGCAGCACGAGCAGTCCCTGCGCCTCGGCGGAGAGGCCGCTGGTGGCGCCGGTCCCCGTCACCTGCACGAACCACGTGCCGTCCATCGGCAGGGTTGTGTCGTGCGCGAAGGGATGCGCGTTCGCCGCGGCGCCGGCGCGGCCCATCAGTTGCGGGCGCAGACCGGGGTTGCCGTGGTACAGGGTCACCGCGACGTCGCGGTGTGCGCCGATCGCCGAGCGTATGAGGGCGGGAATGTCAAACGAGCTCGAGACCCATCCGAGCACAGCCGCACGGCGCTGCGCGACGCTTGCGAGGCCAACGCCGCGCCGGTAGAACGCGGCTTCGATGAAGAACGTGCTGACGCCCTGCTCGGTCACGGGGTACACGAGGAACTGCCCGCTGTCCGTTACCGACCTCGTGAGGTCTGCCTGGGAGGCTCCGCCCACCGCGTATCCGCCGATCGCGGAGTTGGGGTTGCACCAGTCGCCCTGCAGCAGGCGGGTGATTTCCGGGCTGTACGGGGTATTCACGGCACCGGCGGACAGCAGGCAGTGGCGGGCACGCCTGTCCCCGGCGATCGGCTGCACACTGCCTCCCACGAGCGCCCGAAATGACCGCCGACCGGCGGGGACGACCGTGGTTCTTCCGCCAAACAGGGCGGTGATCTGCCGCAGGTTGGGCGACCTGCGCAGGGCGGGTGATCTGCCGCCGGAAGGGTCTGCCGCAGGGAGGGTCTGCCCGCCGTCTGGGCTTGATAACAGTCATCGGATCTGACTCTATTGGCCCGCCGGCGTTCTAAATGTTCTATCTTGTTTTAGAGAGCAAATTCCTGTGCCTCCGGGGAGGGAGACTCAGATGCGAAGCCCGCGGCGAAAGAACGATGAAGATGGCCAAGCGCGAGGGCGCAGGCAAGACGCCTGGCAAGAACGGGTCTAGGGCCAGGGTCCGGGCCGGCGGACGCGCCGCGCGCACGACGCGCGTCGGCGAAGCGCGCGTGAGCAGGGTGCCGAAGAACGGCGGACGCTATTCGCAGTCGCTGAGTCACGGCCTGGCGATTCTTGCGAGCTTCGATGCCGAGAGCCCCACGCTGGGAATCGCCGATATGGCGGACAGGTTGCGGATGAGCCGCTCCACCACGCACCGCTATGCGACGACGCTGGCGGAGCTCGGCTACCTGGAGCAGAACAGCTCGCGTCGCTACCGGCTCACGCCGCGCGCGGCCGACCTGGGGCTCGCGATGCTGGATTCGATGGTGCTGCGTGAGCCGGCCCGCGACACGCTGCTGGCGTTGCGCCGGCGGACGGGCCGGACCGTCTCGCTCGGGATACTCGGCGAGCAGGACCTGCTGCTGCTCGACCGGCTGCGTGGTTGGCGCGGGCTGCACGAGAGCGACCTGCGCCTCGGGCCGGCAGCGCGGCTGCCGCTGCACTGCACGGCGATGGGCAAGGTGCTGCTGGCCTACCTGCCCGATCCGCTCCAGCGCGAGCTGCTCACCGCGCTCACGCTGACGCGGTACGGCCCCAACACGATCACCGGCAAGCGGGCGCTGCGGGCGGAGCTCGATCGGGTGTACGCGGCGGAGCTGGCGATCGAGGACGAAGAGCTGGCCGGAGGGCTGCGGTCGATCGCCGTGCCGGTGCTGGGCGCAGCCGGCGAGGCGCTGGCGGCGCTTGAGATCTCGGTCCCGACCGGCGTGCTCTCACGCGGCGAGCTGAGCGCGGTTTTTGGACCTGCTCTGAAAGACGCGGCCGCGCGTATCGCAGCCGCTCGGCGCTAGTCGCTGGGTGGCGCCTGCCGGGATCGACAGCGTCAGCGTTAGCCGTTACGCGGCGCCTGCGGTGATCGACGGCGTCAGCGTTAGCCTCTACGCGGCGCCTGCGGGGATCGACAGCGCGGGGGAGTCGGTCGGCATGATGATGCCGAGCTGGCGCGACTGCGCGAGCACGGAGCCGTCCGGCGCCCAGATGACGCCGTCCTCCTCGAAGAAGCCCTCGTGCAGCAGGCGGGTGCGAAACAGACTCAGACACAGATCGCCGGGGTCGCCTTCGACCTCCGCCGGAGACTGGCGAAAGTGAACCGTGAGGTCGACGGTCGGGCTGACGGCCGGTTCGCTCAGGGCGATGAACGAAGGCGGAAACCAGGCGTCGCTGAACAGCGCCAGCGACAGCGCGTCGACCGGGCGCGGCTCGGGCAGCCCGATCCAGCCGCCGATCTCCATCGGACTGTCCGCCCCGGCGAACGGAGTGGCCCCGACGCGAGGCTGCATCACGAGGTGTCTGGTGAACGGCGGGGCGCCGTCGAACAGGGCGGGTGAGAAACGGCGCTCGGGGTCCGGTGGCGGGAGCTTGGGCATCGGCAGCGCGTCGACGTCGGGAGCTGTCCACGGGATCGAGAACGCGGCGAGCGCGATTGCCATCACGACGCCGTCCTGCTCCAGGCGGGCGGAGAGGGTGCTCAGCGAGCGTCCCTTGCGCTCCACCGTGGTGTGGATGACCGCGGGTCCGGGCTCCGGGGCGCTGGAGTAGTGGACGGTGAGCGAGCGCGGCGTGCGCGCGGGATCGTCGACGGCTGTGCTCAGCGCGCGCAGGACGATCGCGGCGAGGTAGCCGCCGTGCGGCCCCCGCCCGGCGCGCCACTCAGGGGAGATGTCGGTCGCGAAGCTCGCCGCCGATGCGCTGTGCTGCTCGCGCAGCCGCACGGCGGTATCGCGATCGAAGGACGTACCCATACGGTCAGCCGCGCACGAGCCGCTTATAGGTGAGGCGGTGCGGACGGTCGGCGGCGGCGCCGAGGACCTCGCGGCGGTGCTCCTCATAGGACTCGAAGTTGCCCTGGAACCACGTCACCTGCGAGTCGCCCTCGAACGCCAGCACGTGCGTCGCGACGCGGTCCAGAAACCAGCGGTCGTGGGAGATGACGACGGCGCACCCGGGGAAGCCCAGCAGCGCCTGCTCCAGCGCGCGCAGCGTGTCCACATCCAGATCGTTGGTGGGCTCGTCGAGCAGCAGCAGGTTGCCGCCGCTGCGCAGCAGCTTGGCGAGATGCACGCGGTTGCGCTCGCCGCCGGAGAGCTTGCCGATGCGCGCCTGCTGGTCGGTGCCCTTGAAGTTGAAGCCGGCGGTGTACTGGCGCGAGTTGACCACGCGCTCGCCGACCTTCAGCTGGTCGAGGCCTTCGGAGATCTCCTCCCACACCGTCTTGCTCGGGTCGAGCGCGTCGCGCGACTGGTCGACGTACGCCAGCTGCACGGTCTCCCCCAGCTCCAGTGTGCCCGCGTCGGGGGACTCCTCTCCCGTGATCATGCGGAACAGCGTCGTCTTGCCCGCGCCGTTGGCGCCGATCACGCCGACGATGCCGGCGCGCGGCAGGTCGAATGAGAGCGACTCGATCAGCAGGCGCTCGCCGAAGCCCTTGCGCAGGTCGGTGGCGGTGAGCACCTTCTCGCCCAGCCGCGGCCCCGGCGGGATATGGATCTGCACCTCCTCAAGCTTGACGTTGCGCTCCTCGGCGACGAGCTCCTCGTAGCGGGCCAGACGCGCCTTGGACTTCGTGCGCCGACCCTTGGGGTTGGTGCGCACCCATTCGAGCTCCGCTGCGATCGTGCGCTGACGGCTCTTCTCCGTGCGCTCTTCCTGGGCGAGGCGAGCCTGCTTCTGTTCCAGCCAGCTGGAGTAGTTGCCCTCGTACGGGATGCCCTTGCCGCGGTCGAGCTCGAGAATCCAGCCGGCGACGTTGTCGAGGAAGTAGCGATCGTGCGTGACGGCGACGATCGCGCCCTTGTACTCGGCGAGATGCTGCTCAAGCCACGCCACCGACTCGGCGTCGAGGTGGTTGGTGGGCTCGTCGAGCAGCAGCAGGTCGGGCGCGCGCAGTAGGAGACGGCACAGCGCGACGCGGCGGCGCTCGCCGCCGGAGAGCGTGCCCACGTCCGCCTCCGGGGGCGGCAGGCGCAGCGCGTCCATCGCGTACTCGAGCTTGGTGTCGAGATTCCACGCGTCGGCGGCGTCGATCTTCGCTTGGATGTCCCCGAACTCCTCCGCCGTCTCCTCGGAGTAGTTGGCCGCCAGCTCGTTGAAGCGATCGAGCAGCGCCTTGGTCTCGGCGACGCCCTCCTCGACGTTGCCCTTAACGTCCTTGGATTCGTCGAGCGCCGGCTCCTGTGCGAGCATTCCGACGGTCGCGCCGGGGGCCAGCGCAGCCTCGCCGCGGTACTCCTCGTCGACGCCGGCCATGATCCGCAGCAGCGTCGACTTGCCGGCGCCGTTGTAGCCGAGCACGCCGATCTTCGCGCCGGGGTAGAAGGCGAGGGTCAACTCGCTGAGGACCGTCTTCTCCGGCGGGTGCAGCTTGGACAGGCGGTGCATCGTGAAGATGTACTGGGAGGACATTGGCAGGCAGGATAGGCGCTCGCTAACGTGGGCGGGGTATGGCCACGAACATCTTCGACGTCGAGCAGCAGATGCTGCTGCTGGAGCTAGATCCGCCGTTTGACAAGCGCGCGGTGCAGCTCGCCCGCCGGCGCATGGCCAAGCGCTGGCACCCGGACATCGCGCCGCAGGGCAAGCAGTTCGAGCACGAGCGCCACCTGAAGGCGATCAACGAGGCCGCCGACCATCTCGAGCGGCTGGCGGAGACCTCCAGGGGCGGAAGGGTGTCGGCCAACGCCGTGAAGGTGAGCGCCGCGGCGGCGCGCAAGGCGCGCGAGGAAGCCGGCCGGCGCGCCTATGAAGAGGAGCAGCGCGCGCGTGCGCAGGCGAAGGAGCGCGCCGTGCACGACCCGTTCGGCAGTCGCGTGCCCGACCACTCCGTGGTGCACCGCTACGCGCGCTGCGAGTCCTATCCGGAGTGGGGTGTCGGCACGGTCGCGGGTATCTACTTCATGGGCGACCCGACGGGTGACGGGGAGGTGCAGCAGTGGGCGCGGGTGCGTTTCAGCCACGGCGTCCGCACGGTGCCCGCGGGGAGCATGCGCTTCGTGGACTTCTCCAAGCCCGATCCGGCGGAGGAGCGGGTGGCGCGGTTCATGGCCGCGGCGCAGCGCGCGATGGCCGAAGGCGAGCACGCGCTGGCGGCGCAGCGGCTGGTGTACGCGCGCGACGCGGAACCCCGCAACGTGGCCGTGCTGAGGCTGATAACGCTCGCCTTCTGGCAGGCGGACAATCTGGAGGCTGCGGCGCGCTCGGTGCGCGACTGGGCGCGGGTGGACGGCGAGCGCCCGGCCGCGCACCGCTTCGCGGCGCGCATCTACGAAGACATCGGCGCGATGGATCTGGCGGCGGAAGCGGCCCAACGCGCGGCCGAACGGGGTCCCAACGACGCGGGGGCATGGGAGCGCCTGGGCCGTCTGCGGCTGCGCCTGCTCGATCGCGAGGGGGCCCTTCAGGCGCTGGAGCGGGCGCTCGGCCTGGGGGCTGGGGAAGAGGTCAGGGACCTGATGGTGACGGCGCTGGCGATGGAGCCGCGCTCGGTGTCGGCGGCCTAGATGACGTGCCGGCGGCCTAGATGACGTGCCGGGCGCAACGCCTGGACCCGCCGCGCGGTGCCCGTCTCAGCTGAGACTGCGCGGCGCCCGCTTCAACTGAGGATGTTGACCGCGCGCGAGACGATCAACCCGATCGTCACGAGCGACACGAGTGACTGCACGCCCATGATGCTCTTGGCCGTAGGCGTCAACGGCATCGCGTCGGTCGGGGAGAACGCCGTGGCGTTCGTCAGCGACACGTACAGATAGTCGATGAACTGCGGCCGCCAGTCGCGCGGCTCGATGCGGTCGTCGCTCATCTGCGGAAAGAGGAAGTCGGGCTGCCCGTCGTGGCCCGCCGCGCGCCGGCCCGGCCCGCCGCGGTCGGTCTCCCAGTACCACAGGCCGAAGATCAGGAAGTTGGTCAGCCAGATGAGCACGCCGGAGACGATCAGCTCCTGGCCGTTCTTGACGTGACTGTGCAGCAGATAGTGGGTGAGGGCGCCGAGCGAGTAGATGTTGGCGGCGCTCACGAACGCGGTCAGGCCGAGCGCGGCGTGGCGCCTGCGCGAGTGCTCGTGCTCCAGCTGGCGCGGTGTGGCGAAGAACATGCCGACGAGCAGCGCGCCCTCCAGCACGGGGATCAGCCAGGAGGGGCCGACCGTGAGCCGCTCGGGGAGCGCCAGCTGCAGCGCGATCGCGCCCAGCACCGTCAGCTGCGCCGGCCAGAACGGCTCGGGGGACGCCGGTGGCGGATAGGGACGTCCGGGCTGCGGCGAGAGCTCCTGAGCCACGATGCGTGGAGCGTACGGGGCGGCTCGGAGGGATCGGGTCCGCGCTAGCCTGACGGTGAGCCGCGCTAGCCTGACGGTGAGCATGGGCATCGAGAACCCCGTTCACCTACTGTTCATCGCCGTCGTCGCGCTGGTCGTGTTGGGACCCAAGCGCCTGCCGGAGCTGGCCCGCGCGCTCGGCAAGGGGATGCGCGAGTTTCGCGCCGCGATGAGCGGCGAGGGGGAGACGGCGGGGGGCGAGCAGGATCTCGGGGCCGGCCGGGTGTCGGAGGGGCGCGAGGACCGGGTCGACCGGAGTTGATCGGCGCGTCGCAGCGGGCGCCGGCGAGGTCCTGCCGAAAGCGTGCGCGTGGCGCCACGCGCTGGCTCTGCGGCCTGCACGCCGGGAGCCGCGCCGCTCTACGCCTGGGTTTCTGCCGCGAGTCCTCGCGGCGTGCTCCCGTGCGAGGCCAGCCGGCGGTTGCCCGCCCAGGTGATCAGCACGATCAGGCCGATCATGCCCGCTCCGATCACCAGGACTCCGGCAGCTACCGCGAGATAGCCGCCGGAGTGGTTAGGGTTGACGAAGAAGTACGGATACCAGTTGACGATCGCTCCGCGCGTCAGCGTGTAGACGATGTAGACGATCGGGAAACTCAGCCACAGAAGCGTGCGTCGCAGCGTCAGGCGCATGGACGGGGGATCGAGCGCCCAGTCGCACGCCATCACCGGCGGCATGATCTGGTGGACGATCGCGTTGACCCACGGAGTGGGCGCAGGCTTGCCGGAGAGCAGGACGGCCCACACGAGGCCTGTGGTCAGCATGTACATGACCGCCGCTCCGCGCAGCAGCTGGGCGGTCATCGAGCGCGGTCCGGGTCCGTGCAGCGCCCCGGACAGTAGGACAGCGGCGGCGAACAGGTTGCTGAGAATCGTGAAGTAGCCGAAGTAGTCGGCGGCGCTCCAGTGGCGCATTTGCAGGCCCTTGGAGACCTGGTAGCCGATCGCGACGAGGATCGCCAGGGCGCCGGCGGCGCGGTAGGCGCGGATGGCTGGCGCTGGGAACATCATCGGGAAACGATACGCGTTCGTCCAGCTCGGCTGGAGTTGACGCGAAGGCTCCGCCGCCTTGACGTGGCCCGAGTCGCAGGCCAACGGGTGACCCACGCAGGCCCACTGGTGTCGCGGTGCGATCCGCCCCGCCGGTTAGGTTTCCCCCGTGCGCCTGATCGTCGCCCGCTGCGAGGTCTCCTACATCGGCCGTGTGACGACGGTGTTGCCGCAGGCCGTGCGGCTCTTGATGCTGAAGGCCGACGGCACGTTCATGGTGTGGGCCGACGGCGGTGGACCCAACGTCAAGCCGCTGAACTGGATGACGCCGCCGACGGTGCTCGAAGAGGAGCGCGACGGCGCGGGCGGCCTCGTGCGTCTGATCGTGCGCAAGCAGCGCCAGGAGGATCGCGTGGAGATCGGCGTCGCGGAGGTGCTCTCGGACATCGAGCACGAGCTGGACGTGCTCGTATCGCTGGAGAAGGAGGGGCTCGAGCGCGAACTGCAGGAGCTGCTGGCGGGCGCTCCGCACTGGTGCGGCGAGGGCTTTCGGCTCGTGCGGCGCGAGTGGCCGACGGACATCGGCCCGGTGGACCTGATGTGCCGCGACGGCGAGGACGCGTGGATCGCGGTTGAGATAAAGCGCATGGGCACGATCGACGCCGTCGAGCAGCTGACGCGCTATCTGGAGCGCATTCGCCTGGACCCGGCGCTCGGCTCCTGTCGCGGGGTGCTGGCGGCGCAGCGCATCAAGCCACAGGCGCGCGTGCTCGCGCAGGCGCGCGGGATCGACTGCGTGGAGGTCGATCTGGAGGTGCTGCGCGGGGAGCGCGAGCCCGAGCTGACGCTGTTTGCCGCTTGAGTTCGCTTGCGTTCCACGTCGGGCCGGGCCGCCTTGCGTCGGGCAGATAGTCTGTCGGCATGACCGACGACACTGCAACAACCTCCCCCGAATCGGCCGCCGAGGCGTCCACCGCCGTGCTCACCGAGCGCCGCGACAACGTGCTGCTGATCACGATCGACCGCCCGCAGGTGCGCAACGCGGTCAATGCCGCCGTGGCCGAGGGCATCGCGCACGCGCTGGAGGCGCTGGACGGCGACGACGCGCTGTCGGTCGGCGTGCTCACGGGCGCGGGGGGGTTTTTCTGCGCCGGGATGGACCTCGGCGCGTTCGTCAAGGGCGAGTCGCCGTGGTTCGGCGATCGTGGCTTTGCCGGGATCGCCCAGCGCTCCTGCCGCAAGCCGCTGATCGCGGCGATCGAGGGCTTCGCCGTCGCCGGTGGCATGGAGATTGCCCTCGCGTGCGATCTGATCGTGGCTGCGAAGGGGGCGAAGATGGGCATCCCCGAGGCCAAGCGCTCGCTCGTGGCGGCGGGCGGCGCGCTGCTGCGCCTGCCGCGGCGTATGCCCTACCACGTGGTGATGGAGCTGGCGCTGACGGGCGACACGCTGCCGGCCGAGCGCTTCCATGAACTCGGCGTCGTCAACCACCTCGCCGCACCGGGTGAGGCGGTGCAGGGGGCGCTGGAGCTGGCGGGCCGGCTGGCGAAGAGCGGTCCGCTGGCGCTGATCGCCTCCAAGCGCATCCTGCAGGAGCAGTTCGATTGGGACAGCGCGGAGATGTGGCAGCGCCAGGCGGCGATCTCCGGGCCGGTGTTCGCCTCCGAGGACGCGCAGGAGGGCGCGAGCGCCTTCAAGGAGAAGCGCGAGCCTGTGTGGCGCGGTAGGTAGGCGGACGGCGCCGCCCCGCTCCGTTGGCGCTGCGGAACGGCGCTGCCCACGCTCCGGTGGCGCCGCGGGACGGCGCCGCTACGCGCCAAAGGCGTTGTGAGGCGGCCCCGGCGCGCGCTGAGCGCCGGCGCTCAGAGGCTCGGCAGGTGTTCGATCTCCGGCGCGCGCAGCGCGATCCCCAGCCCCCGCAGGGACACCCGCCCGGACTGCGGGTAGAAACACATGTCGTTGGACTCACGCGTGCCGTAGGCGAGGTACGTGATGCCCTCGGGGCCGGGGCGCAGCGCGTGGGCCACGCCCGTTCCCGCGGGACGCGAGATCACATCTCCCGCCTTCAGCGGGTGCTCCTCGGGGTTCTCCGCGCCTCGCTCCCAGATATCGAGCGTGCCGTCCCCGGCGAGCACGACGAACAGCTCCTCCTCAAGCGAATGGCAGTGGGCGGGGGCGCCCTGTCCGCCGGCGGCCAGCACGACATGGTTCAACCCGGTCGCGGTGGCGTGCGCTGCCTGTCCCAGGCGCCGCGCGCGTCCGCCGAGGACGGCCGGCACGTCGCTCAGCGCGACCACGTTGGGCGGGCGCTCGGACTCGGGCGGCGGGCATTCGGGGGCGCCGGCGGCGGCCTCGCGCGCAAACGGGGCCTCGCCGTCGGCGAGCTCCACCCAGCGCGGGAACGACCAGGCGATCCCCGCACGCGGGAGCGCGGTCAGGGCGACATCGCGGCGGTCGCTGAAGACGAGCACGTCGAGCCCCTCCGCTCCTCCGCGCAGGGTGTGCGCGCCCCGGCGCGGTCGGTGCACGATGCAGTCGCCGCCCTCGACTTCGCAGGTCTTGCCCTCCTGCCACAGGAGCCCGTCTCCGTCGAGCACGAAGAAGATCTCCTCGTCGCCGCCGTGCTCGTGCGCGGGCGTGGAGAAGCCGCCCGCCGCGACCTCGATGCGGCGCAATCCGATCGTGCGCGTGCCGGCTTCGCGGCCGAGGTCGCGCCACGCGGCCTTGAGGTGTCCGATCTCCAGCAGCCGCGACGGACTCTCGTGCAGGTTGGCGATCTTCATGGACGTCGCGCGCGCCGCTTGCGCCGGCGCTGACGCCAGATCGCCATGAAGCGTCGCCACAGCATCGCTCAGCCCCCCACGCTCTTCTCGCCGGCACGGCGCTCGTGCGGGGGCACGCTCAGCGCTCCCCCGGCGTCTTGCGCGGGTACTGCGAGATCGGCATCTGCATGTCGATCGCCGTGCGCACGATGCGGCTCTGTTCTGTGATGTGCGCGGCGGGGTAGCCCTCGCCCGGGCTGGCACGCTCGGGGCGGCCGATGTAGCCGAAGCGCATGTCGTCGGGCATGATCTGCATCAGGCGCGGGAACATGTGAGCGCGCGCGCCCATGTTGCGCGGCTCCTCCTGCACCCACACGATCTCGCGCAGGTTGGGGTAGCGGCCCATCAGCTTCAACACCTGGCGCTCGGGGAACGGATAGAGCAGCTCGATGCGCCCGACGGCGAGGCTCTCGTTGCTGTGGCGCTCGGGGTGCCCGACGATGTCGTAGTAGATCTTGCCGGTGCACAGCACGAGCCGCGTGACCTTCTCGTCCTGCACGCCGGGCTCGGCGAGCACCGGCTGGAAGCTCGAGTCCTCGGCGAGGTCGGCGATCGAGTTGCTGGCCTGCGCCAGGCGCAGCAGCGACTTGGGCGTCATGATCACGAGCGGGCGCGCCTTGGCGATCCGCGCCTGGCGGCGCAGCAGGTGGAAGTACTGCGCGGGGGTGGTCAGGTTGGCGACGCGGAGGTTGCCCTCGGCGGCGAGCGCGAGGAAGCGCTCCAGACGCCCGGAGGAGTGCTCGGGCCCCGAGCCCTCGTAGCCGTGGGGCAGCAGCAGCGTCAGGCGCGAGGTCTGCCCCCACTTCGCCAGGCCGGAGACGATGAACTGGTCGACGATCACCTGCGCGGAGTTGACGAAGTCCCCGAACTGCGCCTCCCACAGCACGAGTGTCTCCGGCGCTTCCTGGCTGTAGCCGTACTCGAAGCCCAGGCACGCGAGCTCCGACAGGGGGCTGTTGTGCAGCTCCAGCGGCGCGAGCGCCTCGGAGAGGCTCTGGATCGGGCACACGGTCTGGCCGGTCTTGGCGTCGTGCAGGACCATGTGGCGCTGGCTGAACGTGCCGCGCTCGGTGTCCTGGCCGGTCAGGCGGATCGGGGTGCCCTCGGTCAGCAGCGACGCGAAGGCCAGCGACTCGGCGTGCGCCCAGTCGATGCGCGCGGCGTCCTCCGCGTCGCCCTGGGAGTCGAGCGCGGCGCGCCGGCGCTCCAGCTGCTTGACGAGCTTCGGGTGGACCGTGAAGCCGTCGGGCGCGCGCAGCAGTTCCTCGCCGAGCATCCGCAGGCGCGCGGCGGGGACGTCGGTGCTGACGTCGGGGCTCTGCGAGCGGTCGAGCTGGTGTTCGCCGGTGCCCTGCTCGCCGGTGCCCTGCTCGGCGGCCTGTGCGATCTTGCTCTTCAGGCGCTGGTGCAGCAGCGTCAGGTTGTCCCACACGGCCTGCGCGAGCTGGTCGACCTGCTCTCGGCTGACGACGCCGTCGCCGATCAGGTGCTCGGCCCACAGCTCGGCGACGCGCTTGTGGCCCTTGACCTTCGCGTACATCTCGGGCTGGGTGTAGGCGGGCTCGTCGGACTCGTTGTGCCCGAAGCGCCGGTAGCCGATCAGGTCGATCAGCACGTCGTGGCCGAACTCCTTGCGGAAGGCGAAGGCGAGGCGCACAGCGCTCATGCAAGCTGGCACGTCATCGGCGTTGACATGGATGATCGGCACGTCGAAGCCCTTCGCCAGGTCCGAAGCCCAGCGCGTCGAGCGTGCATCGTCTGGGTCTGTGGTGAAGCCGATCTGGTTATTGGTGATCAGATGGACGGTGCCGCCGACCTTGTAGCCGTCGAGTGCCTGCAGGTTGAGCGTCTCGGCCACGACTCCCTGGGCGGGGAACGACGCGTCGCCGTGAATCACGATGGGCACGGCAGCGTCGGTGTCCTGATGCGCGCGCGAGCCCTGGCGCGTGGTCTGCGCCGCCCTCGTCGCGCCCTCGACCACCGGGTAGACGTACTCCAGGTGGCTCGGGTTGGACTCGAGGTTGACGCGGATCGTCTCGCCGTCGCCCAGGTCGTAGGAGCCCTGTGTGCCGTGGTGGTACTTGACGTCGCCCGTGCCGCCCTGCGGGATCGTCGTCACCGCCTCGAGCGTCGAGGCGCCCTCGAACTCGGCGAAGATCGTGTCGTAGGCGCGGCCGAGGTTGTGCGCGAGCACGTTCAAGCGCCCGCGATGGGCCATCCCGATCACGACCTCCTTGCCGCCGTGCGCCGCCGACAGCTTGATCAGTTCGTCGACCATCGGCACGGTCATGTCCAGGCCCTCGATCGAGAACTGGTGCTGGCCGAGATAGGCCTTGTGCATGAAGCGCTCCAGGGCGTCGACCTCGACGAGGCGCTTGAGCAGCGTCCGCTTCTGGTCGGTCGTGAGCGGCTGGCGGAACGCACCCGACTCGATCTTCTCGCGCAGCCACACGCGCTGGCG
>DATBOY010000048.1:0-33297 GCA_036561645.1 Solirubrobacteraceae bacterium | reverse complement strand
CCGTCGCTGTAGTAGGTGCGCCCCTGCTGCTCCAGCAGCGCGAGCGTGTGCGCCACCGCGCTCGGCTCGCCCGCGTGCAACATGCTCTCATACGACCACGAGTCGAACACGACGCCGAACGCGGCGAGCGAGCGCTGCATGTCTTCAAGCAGCACGCCGACGGCGATCGCCCCGGCCTCCGCCGCGTCCCCAGCCTCCACCGCGCCCTCGGCGTCGACGCCACCCTGGGGCGAGGACCCGCCCGCACGCACCGGCCCGCCCGCGGCGCTCTCCAGCTGCCGCCGGACGCGCTCGGCGAGCGGCTTGACGTACTCGCCGCGGTAGCCGTCCTGCGCCACCTCCTCGCCGCGGGCGAGCGCGAGCACCGATTCGCCGAGCTTGCGCACCTGCGAGCCCGCGTCATTGACGTAGAACTCGCGCGTGACCTGCGCTCCGTCGAAGGCGAGCAGGCGCGCGAGTGCGTCCCCGTACGCCGCGTTGCGCGCGTGGCCGACGTGCATCGGGCCGGTCGGGTTGGCGGACACGAACTCGACGAGGACCCGCTCGGGCGAGCCGCGCCCCCCCGCGCCGAAGCTCTCGCCGGCGAGCAGTATCCCCGCGAGCGCGGCGCTCAGCCAGCCGTCGCCGACGAACAGGTTGAGAAAGCCGGGACCGGCCACCTCAAAGCGCCGCAGCTGCTCGCCCAGCGCCTCCTTCAGCGCCTCGCCGAGCCGCTGCGCCACCTCGCGCGGCGGCTGACCCAGACGCGGCGCCAGCAGCAGCGCGGCGTTCGTGGAGTAGTCGCCGAAGTCGGCCCGCGGCGGGCGCTCGAAGGTCACCTCAAGCGGCGCCTGCGCCTCGCCGATCAGGGCCGCGGCAGCAGCGCGGACCGCCGCGCGCAGGTCCGCCGGGGCACTCGCCGCGCCGCTCATCGGAGCGCGCGGCTCATCGCACGTCGGCGGCGCATCGAATCTCAGTAGTGATAGGGCTCACCGGCGAGGATCTTATGCGCCCGGTAGAGCTGCTCGAGCAGAACCACGCGCGCGAGCTGATGCGGCAGCGTCATCGCGCCGAGCGACAGGCGGTGATCGACGCGTGGCAGCGGCGGCGCGCCGAACGGGCCGCCGATCACGAACGCCAGCTCGCCGCCCGTGCGGCGGCGCTCCTCCAGGAAGGCGCTGAAGGCGAGGCTGTCGTAGGGGCGCCCGTCCGCCGCCAGCAGCGACACGTACGCGTCCGCCGGCACGCGCCGCGCGACGGACTGCGCGTCGCGCAGCTCCACCAGCTCCAGGCGCACGTAGCGCGAGAGCAGCTTGGCGTAGTGGGCGACGTCGTCGGCGTACGGGGGGCGGGAGCGAACCTCGCCGAGGACGGTCACGCGCACGGCTTGCGATACTAGCCAGGTGAACGACGACGACCAAGGCGCCGAGCGCCACATAAACATCCATCTCTCCCCCGAGATCATGGGGGGCGTATACGCGAACTTCGCGAACGTCAGCCACTCCGACTACGAGTTCACCGTCACCTTCGCCCGCGTCGACCACGAGGTCGAGTCCGACGAGGTGCCGGGCGTGGTCGTGTCCCGCGTCAACATCGCCCCGCGCTTCATGCGCGAGCTGATCGACGCGATGGAGGACAACTACTCCAAGTGGCGCACGCGCGAGGGCATCAAGAACCTGCCCGAGTACGGCGGCAGCGAAGCCGGAGGAAGCGAGCCGCCAGCCTGACACCCAGCCGAGCCGGCCGCCCGAGGGCTGTTCGCCTCGGGCCGACCGCCCGACCAGCCGACCGCTCACCGCCCGCCGGGGCCGCCCGGCCGCACCCCGCGCGCGTAGGCGCGCGCGATCCCGATGCGCTGCACCGCCGGCGGGTGACTCGCGAGCAGGCGCACGAGCCAGCGCGGCGGGTCGGGATCGGCCAGGTTCTGCCTGACGATGCGCCGCTCGAAGCCGACGAACGGCTGCGGTTCGTCGGTGAGAGCGAGCGAGAACGCGTCGGCGCGGGCCTCCACGCGCCGCGACAGCGCACTCCAGACGCTGCCGATCGCGGCGGCGACCAGGCCGAGCGAGAGCGCGAGCGCCGGCAGCGTCGCGGGGCCGGCGAGCGGCGGGTCCTGCAGGCGCGCCGACCCATGCGGGGCGCCCGCGCGCGGCGCGGTGGCGTGGACGGGCGCCCCCGGGCGAGCCGCTGCGGCGCCGCCCGACAGCCGCCGCGTCAGCGTCGCCGCCGCATACATCGCCCCCGGCGCGCTCAGCGCGAGCGCCGCCAAACTCCGCGGGACGTCGCGGTGACGCACGTGCGCCAGCTCGTGCGCAACGACCAGCCGCGTCTCGGCGGGCGTGAACTCGCGCAGCAGCGTGTCGAACAGCACGACGCGCTTCGTCGGCCCGAGCCCCGTCACGTACGCGTTGGCCGCGCTCGTGCGCCGGCTCGCATCGACTTCGTAGACCTCCCCCACGCGCACGCCGGCGCGCGCCGCCAGCGCCAGCACGTCGTCGCGCACGGGGCCGTCCGGCAGCGGCGTGTAACTGTTGAACAGCGGGTCGACGAGCACCGGCGCGAGCAGCGTCATGCCCGCCGTCCCCGCGACGAGCACGCCCGCTCCCGGCAGCCACCACAGGCGCGGCCAGCGACGCATCAGCGCGATGCCAACGGGCGCCGCGGCCGCGGCGAACCCCGCCTCCAGCGCGCTGCCCTTGGCCAGATCGCCCGCCCAGCCCCGCCACGACTGCGTAGCGAGACCGACCTTCAGCGCCCGCACGCGCGCCAGCGCGCGCAGCGGCAGCGGCGCCAGACCGACGGCGAGCGACAGCCCCGCGCCGGCGAGCGCCGCGTGCGCCAGCGGATGCTCCGAGGCCGCACCGCGCCGCGACGGACGGGCCACCAGCGCCGCCAGCACGCCGGCCTGCACCAGCGTCGCGGCGCCGTGCAGCGCCAGTTGCGGGCGCCCGAATCTTCGAGCGCGCGCGATATCGTCGCGGGAGAAATACTCCAGCACATCGACCGGGTCCGGCTCGATCAGGCCAGCGGCAGGGCGCAGTGCGAGCGCGGCCAGGCTGGCCGTGGCGAGCGCCCCGGCCAGCGCCAGCGGCCACGTGGCGCCCGGCTGACGGCGGCGCCGGCGGCGGGCACGCGGGCGGGGGAACGCGGTTCGGTGGGCAGTGGGCATACCCTGCAATCATGAAGGTAGCCGTCATCTCCGACATCCACGCCAACCGGCACGCCTTCGAGGCGGTGCTTGAGGCGGTCGCGGCCAGCGAGGCCGCCGAGCTGTGGTGCCTTGGGGATCTCGTCGGCTACGGCGCCGACCCCGACGCGTGTGTCGAGCTGGCGCGCAAGCACGCCGCCGTGTGCCTCGCCGGCAACCACGACATGGCCGTCACGGGCGAGCTCAAGCTCGACGAGTTCTCGCGCGGCGCGAGCGTCGCGGCGAAGTGGACGCGCGAGGTGATCGACGCCGGCAATCTCGAGTTCCTGAAAGGGCTGCTCCCCAAGGGCCGCGAGGGCGACATCGGCCTCTTCCACGCCAGTCCGCGGGACCCCGTGTGGGAGTACGTGCTCTCCGCGCTGCTCGCCGAGCTGTGCATGGACAGGCAGGACCAGCGTGTGTGCCTGATCGGCCACTCGCACGTGGCGCTGTCGTTTACGCGCCCGGAGGGGCAGCTCGCGACCGGGGAGCCGCGGCGGGCGGGCACGCGCCTGGACATCGCAAGCGGCGAATG
This sequence comes from Solirubrobacteraceae bacterium, assembly GCA_036561645.1. Classification (GTDB taxonomy): domain Bacteria; phylum Actinomycetota; class Thermoleophilia; order Solirubrobacterales; family Solirubrobacteraceae; genus Palsa-744. The sequence goes on along the minus strand of DATBOY010000048.1, from coordinate 29,596 downwards.
GCTGCTGAACCCCGGCAGCGTCGGGCAACCCCGCGACGGGGACCCGCGGGCGGCGTGGATGCTGCTCGACCTCGACGAGCTGAGCGCCACGTTCCACCGCACCCCCTACGACGTCGCCGGCGCGGCGGCGGCGATCCGCGCCGCGCGCCTGCCCGCGTCGCTGGCCGAGCGCCTGGAGTACGGTCAGTGACCGTGTATGAGCGCACACCCACCGGCAGCGCGCGCGCGACCCACAGCGAGCGCGGCGCCCATGCCGCGGCCGACCGCACGACACGCCGGATCGGCCCGCCGGCGCGCCCCCTGAGCGCGCTGCTGCTCGGCCTCGCCGCGACGGGGCTGCTGGCGTGCGGCGGCTCGGGCAAGGGGCTGATCCCCGCGAGCGCCTCCACACCGCTGCAGAGCGACTTCGAAGCGATCTCAAACGCCGCGCAGGCCGGCAACGGCGACTGCACGCTGACCAACGAAGCGATCGCGAAGACCGAGCAGGACTTCGCCGCGCTGCCGATCGCCGTCGACCGCGGTCTGCGCGAACGCATCCGCGAAGGCATCGCGAACCTGAGCACGCGGGCGCGCGCGATGTGCGCACAGCCCGCGGCCACGACGACAGTGACGAGCAGCACGCCGTCGAGCACGACGAGCACCAGCACGAGCACGACCAGCACGCCGAGCAGCACGTCCACCACGTCGAGCACGTCGACGAGCACGTCGTCCACGACGCCGCCGACGACGACCCCGGCGCAGGGCGGCGGCACGCCGGCGGAAGGCGCCCCGGCCCCCGGCGGGTCGGGTGAAAACGGCGGCGCCGGCGAAGGCAACGGGAATGGCAACGGCGCCGGCAATGGGAACGGCAACGGCAACGGCAAGTGAGCCCCCCCACCGACATAGCCGGACGCTACCGGCTCCAGCGCCGGCTCGGCCTCGGCGGCATGTCGACAGTGCACCTGGCCCTCGATCTGCGGCTGGAGCGCCAGGTCGCCGTCAAGCTGCTCGCCGAGCACCTCGCCGAGGACCCGACGTTCGTGTCGCGCTTTCAGCGCGAGGCGCAGGCCGCGGCGCGCCTCGTTCACCCCAACATCGTGCAGGTGTTCGACTCCGGCCTGGACGAGAGCAGCGGCCAGCACTTCATCGTGATGGAGTACATCGAGGGGCAGTCGTGCGCGGAGATCCTGCGCGACGACGGCTGGCTGGAGGTCGAGGAGGCAGTGTCGATTGTCGAGCAGGCGTGCGAGGGACTGCACTACGCGCACCGCCACGGCGTCGTGCACCGCGACGTCAAGCCCGGCAACCTGCTGCGCGCGCGCGAGGGCGAGGTCAAGCTCGCCGACTTCGGCATCGCCAAGGCGACCGAGCAGTCCTCGATCACGCAGGTCGGCTCCGTGCTCGGCACCGCCGCCTACCTGGCGCCCGAGCAGGCGCGCGGCGAGGAGGCCGGCCCCCGCGCGGACCTGTACGCGCTCGGCGTCGTCGCCTACCAGCTGATCTCCGGACGGCTGCCGTATGAGGCCACGTCGCTGACGGAGCTGGCGCTCAAACAGCAGCAGGTGGCGCCGCCGACGCTCGACACGCTCGTCGCCGCCGTGAACCCGGAGCTCGCCGACGCCGTCGCGATCGCGCTCGCGCTCGACCCCCGCGACCGCTACGCCACGGCACGCGAGATGGGGCACGCGATCGCCGACGGGCTGCACGGCGTCGCCCCGCAGGAGCCCGTCCCGGCCGCAGGCGCCGGCACGTCGGCCACGGCCGCCACAAGCCTGCTCGCGAGCGCCCCGCGCGGACAGGGGCGCAGCGGGCCGCGCACGACCGTCGCGCCGCGCCAGCCGCGGCCGGGGCCGCCACGCGCGCAGCCGCTCGCGGCCCCCGCCGCGCGGGGACCGCGCACGGGGCGCATCTTCGCGGCGCTGCTCGCCGTGCTCGTGCTCGCCGCGATCATCGCCGGCGCGATCGTGCTCGCCACGCCCGGCCCGACCGTGATCAAGCTGCACGACGTGATGCAGCGCGACGTCAACCAGGCGGCCGGCTCACTGCGGGAACTGGTCGCGGAAAACACACAGTGAAAAAAGACGAAGGGCCCGCTCGCGCGGGCCCTTCGGCAAGAACTGCTGTCCTTTCGGACTGGGCAACTGTCACTTGCTCAGCAGACTAGCAGTCTGAACCGTCGCCTTCCACTCTGGCTCCGGCGGCCGGACTCGAACCGACATCTGGCAAGTGACAGTTGCCCGTGTTGCCCTTACACCACACCGGATAGCCACGGTCAACCTATCCCGCGCTTGGGATGGTTCTCTGAAGCGCGCCACCACGCCGCCACCTCCCCCAGCGTCCCGTCCAGGATCGCCCCGCGCAACTGTGCCATCAGGCGCGCGAGGAACGTCAGGTTGTGCAGTGTCAAGAGGCGCATCGCCGTCAGCTCGCGCGCGCGCGCGAGGTAGCTGAGGTACGCGCGCGAGAACCCCTCGGCGCACGCCGGACAGGGGCAGTCCTCGACCAGGGGCCGCGGGTCTTCGCGCGAGGCGCCCTTGAGCAGATCCAGGCGCCAGCGACTGCTGGGGTCGGGCACGAGCGCCGTGCCGTGGCGCCCCAGGCGCGTGGGCATCGCGCAGTCGAACGTGTCGATCCCCAGCTCCACGCCGCGGATCAGGTCGTCGACCTCGCCGATCCCGAGCAGGTGGCGCGGGCGCGCCTCGTGCGCGCCGCCCAGCTCCGCCAGCGCCCAGCCCACGACCTCGTACATCTGCGCCTTGCTCTCCCCCAGGGAGCCGCCGATCGCGATCCCGTCGCAGGCGCTGGCGGCGACCTCGCGCGCGGAGGCGCGGCGCAGGTCCTCGAAGACGCCGCCCTGCACGATCCCGTACACGAGCTGGTCCGGCGGGCCGTGCGCGGCGTGCCAGTCAAGGCAGCGCTGCAGCCAGCGGTGGGTGCGCTCGGTCGAGCGCTGCGTGTAGTCGCGCTGTACGTGAAACGGCGTGCACTCGTCGAAGACGAGCGCGATGTCCGAGCCGAGCGCCGCCTGCACGGCCATCGAGCGCTCCGGTGAGAGGAAGCGCTCGCGCCCGTCCACGTAGGAGCGAAAGCGCACGCCGTCCTCTTCGATCGCGAGGATCGACCCGGCGCGCTGGGGGTGGGCGGGATCGGCGCGGGGCGCGCGCCCCTTGATCTCGTCGGCGACCGTGCCGTGACCCATCGAGAAGACCTGAAAGCCACCGGAGTCCGTGACGATCGGGCCCGACCAGCGCATGAAGCGGTGCAGGCCGCCGAGGCGCTCGATCAGATCCTCGCCGGGGCGCAGGTGCAGGTGGAAGGTGTTGCCGAGCACCATGTCGTAGCCGAGCGCCGCGACCTCGCTCGGCAGCAGCCCCTTGACCGTCGCCTTCGTCGCCAGCGGCACGAACGCGGGCGTGCGCACGTCGCCGTGAGCGGTGTGCAGCAGACCGGCGCGGGCGAGGGAGCGCGGGTCGCGTGCTTGGATGGTCAGAGCGGCGGCCACCGCGGCATCCTAGATGCCGGCCCGCGCCCGCCCCATCCGCCGATGCTCGCCTCCATCTTCAACGCCACCCAGAACATCCAGAACGTCGGCTACCCGCTGCTGTTCGTGCTCGTGATGGCCGAGTCCGGCGGCGTGCCCGTGCCGGGCGAGACGGCGCTGATCACCGGCGGCGTGCTCGCCAGCCAGGGCAGGCTGCAGATCGAGCTGGTGATCGCGCTCGCGGCCGCCGCCGCGATCGTCGGCGACAACATCGGCTACCTGATCGGCCGCCACGGCGGGCGCTGGCTGCTGGAACGGCCCGGCTGGTTTCAGAGCCAGCGCCTGAGCACGCTGCGTACCGGCGAGCTGTTCTTCGACCGCCACGGGCCGAAGGCCGTGTTCTTCGGGCGCTTCCTGCTCGGGCTGCGCGTGTGGGCGTCGTGGCTCGCGGGGGCCACGCACATGCCCTGGCGCTCGTTCGTGTTCTGGAACGCGTGCGGCGGCGTCTGCTGGGCGATCGCCGTCGGCCTCGCCGCGTACTTCCTGGGCCACGCCGCCGGCAACGCGATCCAGGCCTTCGGGCTGTTCGGGCTCGCCGGGGCGCTCGCGCTGCTCGTGCTCGGGGTCGTCGTGCACCGCCGTCATCGCCGCCAAGCGCGCGAGCGCGAGTGGCAGGAGCGTGCGAGCTAGCCGCGAACCTCGCTCATCAGGCTCGCGCAGCACGGCGCGATGCGCTCCCACATCTCGGCGAGGGCGCTCAGCTCGCGCTCGGAGAAGCGCGACAGGAACTCGTCGCGCACGACCTCCAGGTGCGTCGTGCGGGCGGCGCTCAGGCGCTCGCGCCCGCGCGCGGTCAGGCAGGCGTAGGCGCCGCGCGCGTCGTGTTCGCACGTGCAGCGCTCCAGCAGCCCGTCGCGTTCCAGGCGATCGGCGAGCCGCGTCAGGCCGCTGCGCGAGAGCTGCGAGCGCTCCGCCAGGTCGCACATGCGCATCCGCCCGTCGTCCACCTCGACGAGGTGCAGCAGCACCTCATAAGACGTCAACGGCAGGCCGTGGGCCTGCTCCAGGGCCGCGTCCAGGCGCTTGGCGAGCGCCGCGTGCGTGCGCATCAGCCCACGCCAGGCGCGCTGGCCGACGTCCGCGGCGGCCCCTTCGTTGAGGGCCTCTTCCTCCGGGACGATCTTGAAAGCGGTCGCGGTCGACATGGCGGCTTGAACCTAAATCCCTGCTCAACCGAACATAGCAGCGAACGGCATTAGGACACCGCTAGCGACGGGTCGCGCGCCACACCCAGAGCATCATCAGCGGCTGTAGCGGCAGCCGCGCATACAGCGCCCAGCGCGGGATCTTCGCGAACTTCCCGGGGTTGCGCGCCATGTGCAGGTTGGCGGGAAACACGGCCGCCAGCAGCGCGATCAGACCGAGCCCCGCGGGGCGGCGCGTGCGCCCCAGCAGCACCCCCAGGCCGCCGGCGACCTCCGCCACGCCGCTGACGCTCACGGCTCGCGCGGGATCGCCGACGCCAGGCGGCACGATCCGTTCGTAGGCGCGCGGCATCACGAAGTGGTTGACGCCGGCGCCGATGAACGCCAATCCCACGACCAGGCGCCCGCGCCCCCTCCGCTCGGACTTCAGCACGTCGTCGTCAATCTCCATGCGCGACCCCTCCGTATCCAAAAGAAAATAGTTTCACGACCGGCCCTCGATCGGGGAACGGCCCGACCTGGGCGGCGGCGCGGACATCCTCACGACCGGCCCTCGATCAACGACCGCCCGGACATCTGCGGCGGCTGCGCGATCCCCAGCAGCTCCAGCACCGTCGGCGCGACGTCGGCGAGGATGCCGCCCTGCGCGCGCAGCACGCAGCCCCCGCGCGTCACGATCAGCGGCACCGGATTGAGCGAGTGGGCGGTGTTGGGACTGCCGTCGGGCTCCAGCATGTGGTCGGCGTTGCCGTGGTCGGCGGTGATCACGCACGCGCCGCCGCCGTCGTGCACGGCCCGCACGACCTCGCCGAGGCACGCGTCGACCGTCTCGATCGCGCGCACCGCGGCGGGTATCACGCCCGTGTGTCCGACCATGTCAGCGTTCGCGAAGTTGACGATGCCAAAGCGCGGCGCGTCCTCGCGCCACGCCGCGACGAACGCAGCGGCGGCCTGCGCGGCGCTCATCTGCGGCTTGTGGTCGTACGTCGGCACGTCCCGCGGCGAGGGAACCAGCTCGCGCCGCTCGCCCGCGTACGGGCGCTCCTCGCCGCCGTTGAAGAAGTACGTCACGTGCGGGTACTTCTCCGTCTCGGCCACGTGCAGCTGCGTGGCGCCCGCGGCGGCGAGCACGCCGGAGAGCGTCACCTGCGGGCGCTCCGGCGCGAACGCGACGGGGTACGGCCAGCCCTCCTCGTACTCCGTCAGACACGTGTAGCGCTCGATCAGTCCGGCGCCGCCGCGATCGATCTCCGCAAAGCCCGGCTCCGCCAGGGCACGCGTGATCTGGCGCATGCGGTCGGGGCGGAAGTTGAAGGCGATCACCGAGTCGCCCGGGCGAATCCGCGCCTCCGCGCCGACCGTCGTGGCGGTGATGAACTCGTCAGTCTCGCCGCGCTCGTAGGCGGCGCCCACGGCGGCCGGCCCGTCATCGGCGTGGTGCGCGCCGCGGCCGTGCACGAGCAGGTCGTACGCCAGCTGGATGCGATCCCAGCGGCTGTCGCGGTCCATCGCGAAGTAGCGGCCGACGACGCTGCCGATGCGCCCCGCGCCGGCGGCGGCCATCCAGCCTTCCACCTGCTCCAGATAGCCCGCGCCGTTGTGCGGCAGCGTGTCGCGCCCGTCCGTGAAGGCGTGCAGCACGAGGTCGCCCACGCCGCGCGCGCCCGCCATCTCGATCAGGGCGCGCAGGTGACCCCAGCCGGAGTGCACGCCGCCGTCGGAGACGAGGCCGATCAGGTGCACCCGCTCGGACCCGCTCATCGCCACGCGCAGCGTCTCGTTGGCGGCGAGCGTGCCGTCGGCGACGGCGTCGTCGATGCGCGTCAGGTCCTGGCGGACGACCGACCCCGCGCCGAGGTTGAGGTGCCCAACCTCGGAGTTGCCCATCTGCCCGTCCGGCAGCCCGACGGCGCGCCCGCAGGCGGTCAGCTGCGTGTGGGGGTACCCGCCCCACAGCGCGTCGAACACGGGCGTGCGCGCGAGCGACACGGCGTTGCCCGGCCCGTCGGGGGCCAGCCCCCAGCCGTCGAGCACGATCAGGCAGACCGCCGGCACGGGCAGCTCCCGCGGGCCGGCCGGCAGCTCGCTCCCCGGCGGCCCCCCGGTCCCCCCCGGCGGCCCTTCGGTCCCCGCTGGCGGCGCGCCCGTCATCGCACGGCGGCGGCCACGATCTCGGCGAAGGACTCCGCCTGCAGCGACGCTCCGCCGACGAGCGCCCCGTCCACGTCCGCCAGCGCGAGCAGCTCCGCCGCGTTGTCGGGCTTGACCGAGCCGCCGTACAGCACCCGCACGCGCTCGCCCGCCTCGCGGTTGCGGTCGCCCACGAGCGCGCGGATGAACGCGACCGCCTCCTGCGCCTGCTCGGGCGTCGCCACGCGGCCCGTGCCGATCGCCCAGATCGGCTCGTAGGCGATCACGACGTCGGCCAGGCGCTCGTCGGGCACGCCCGCGAGGTCGTCCTTGATCTGCTGGCGCAGCTTGCGGTCGGTGTCGTCGTTGTCGCGCTCGCTCTCGCTCTCGCCGACGCACAGGATCGGCACGAGGCCGGCGTCCAGCGCCGCCGGCACCTTCTGCGCGAGCGCCCTGTCGCTCTCGCCGAACAGCGCGCGGCGCTCGGAGTGCCCGAGCACGACGCCGCGCACGTCCAGCTCGCTCAGCATCGGCGCGGAGATCTCGCCCGTGAAGGCGCCGTCGGGCTCGTGGTGCATGTTCTGCGCGTAGACCTCCACGCGCGAGCCCCGCGCGCTGTCGACCATCGCGCCGAGGGCCGTGAAGGGGACGCAGATGGCGACGTCCACGCCGCTGACGGCCGCCACGCGCGGCAGCAGCGCCTGGATGTAGTCCTCGGCCTGCGCGACCGTCTTGTACATCTTCCAGTTGCCGGCGACGAGCGGCGCGCGACTCATCGCGCCCCACCTGCCCCCGCGATGAGGAGCGGCGTACGACTCATCGCGCCACCCCCGCCCCCGCGCCGTTGAGCGCCTGCACGCCCGGCAGCTCGCGGCCCTCGACCAGCTCCAGCGTCGCGCCGCCGCCGGTGGAGAGGTGGTCTACGGCGTGCTCGAGCCCGAAGCGCGCGAGCGCCGCGGCGGAGTCGCCGCCGCCGACGACGGTCAGGCCCCGCGCGTCGGCCACGGCCTGCGCGACAGCGCGCGTGCCGGCCGCAAACGGCTCGAGCTCAAACGCGCCCATCGGTCCGTTCCAGAAGACGGTGCCCGCCTGCGCGATCGTGGCGCTATAGCGCGCCGCCGTGGCCGGGCCGATGTCGAGGCCCATCCAGCCGTCCGGCACGTCCACGCCGTCGAGCGCCCGCGACGGCGCGTCGGCGGCGAGGCGCTCGGCGAGGACCAGGTCGCTGGGCAGCGCCACGCTCGCGGCCCCCGGCGCCGCGGCGTCGGCGAGCACGCGCCGGGCGTGCTGCACGTCGGCGGCGTCGCACAGCGAGGCGCCGACGGTGTGACCCTGGGCCGCCAGGAACGGGAAGCACATGGCGCCGCCGACGATCACCGTGTCCGCCAGCTCCAGGAAGCGGTCGATCACGCCGATCTTGTCCGCCACCTTGGCGCCGCCGACGATCGCCACGAGCGGGCGGGCGGGGTCTTCGAGGATCTTTCCCAGCGTCCTGACCTCGCGTTCCAGCAGACGCCCGGCGGCGCTGTCGAGCAGGTGCGCGACGCCCTCCGTGCTCGCGTGCGCGCGGTGGGCCGCGCCAAACGCGTCGTTTACGTACAGGTCGGCCAGCTGCGCCAGGGCGCGCGCGAACTGCGGGTCGTTGTCCGTCTCGCCCGGCTCGAAGCGCACGTTCTCCAGCAGCAGGATCTCGCCTTCGCCAAGCTCCCGCGCGAGCGCCAGCGCCCGCTCGCCGACGACCTCCGGCGCGAGCGTCACGTTGGCGTCCGTCAGCTCGCGCAGGCACGCCGCGACCGGCGCCAGCGACAGCTCCGACACATACCGTCCGTGCGGGCGCCCGAGATGGGAGCTGAGGATCAGCCTGGCGCCGCGCGCGCGCAGCTCCTCGATCGTCACCAGCGCCGCGCGGATGCGCGTGTCGTCGGCGACCTGCGGCCCGTGCGCCCCGTCGCGCAACGGCACGTTGAAGTCCACGCGCACGAGCACGCGCCGGCCGTGCACGTCGAGGTCGTCGAGGCTCCTCATGAGGCGGTCGAGGGTCGAGCGGGGCTAGGAATCGAAACCCACCCACCCGCAGGCTTGGTGGTGCCAAGTCGAGCCCGAGGACAACGCCCCGCGAAGGCCATCGGCCGCCTCACAGAACCAGCTGGACGAGGTCCACGAGCCGGTTGGAGTACCCCCACTCGTTGTCGTACCACGCCACGACCTTGACCATCGTGCCGTCCATCACCGCCGTCAGCTGCGCGTCGACGATCGAGGAGAAGGGGGAGGAGACGATGTCGCTGGAGACGATCGGGTCTTCGGTGTACTGGAGGATGCCGTGCAGCGGTCCGCTCGCCGCCGCCGCCTGCAGCGCGCCGTTGACCTCCTCGACGGTGGTCGCGCGCTCGCACTCGACCGTCAGGTCCACGACGGAGCCCGTGGGCACGGGGGCGCGCACGGCGAAGCCGTGCAGCTTGCCGTTCAGCTCCGGGATCACGAGGCCGATCGCCTTCGCCGCGCCGGTCGAGGCGGGAATCAGGTTGATCGCCGCGGCGCGTGCGCGGCGCAGGTCCTTGTGCGGCATGTCCTGCAGGCGCTGGTCGGCCGTGTACGCGTGGATCGTCGTCATCAGGCCGTGCTTGATGGGAACCAGGTCCCCCACGACCTTGGCGATCGGGCCGAGGCAGTTCGTCGTGCACGAGGCGTTGGAGATCACGTCGTGGCGCGCTCTGTCATACGCCTGCGCGAAGTTCACGCCGAGCACGACGGTCACGTCCGGGTCGGTGGCGGGCGCGGATACGATCACCTTCTTGGCGCCGCCATCCAGGTGCTTGGCCGCGTCGGCGCGCTTGGTGAACAGGCCCGTGGACTCGATCACGACGTCGACGCCCAGCTCGCCCCACGGCAGCGCGCCCGGGTCGCGCTCGGCCAGCACCTTCAGCTCCACGCCGTCTACGCGCAGGCCGCCCTCGGTCTGCTCCACGACGCCGGGGTACGGGCCGAGGATCGAGTCGTACTTGAGCAGGTGCGCGAGCGTCGCTGCGTCCGTGAGGTCGTTGACGGCGACCCACTCGACGTCGGCGCCCTGCTTCTGGGCGGCCCGGAAGACGTTCCGGCCGATCCGGCCGAACCCGTTGATTCCCACGCGTACCGGCATGTACAGCCTCCTGAGGCGAAAAATGAACGAGGCCGGGCATAGGTTCCCCCAGCCCGGCGATGGCCGAAGGGTATCAATGGGCCCTCAGCCGGAGTTCGCGACCACCTCGACGCGCAGCCCGTCGGGGTCGAGCAGGTACGCCGCGTAGTAGCGCGGCCCGTACTGCGGCCGCGGCCCCGGCGGCCCGTCGCCGCGCCCACCGCTGGCGAGCCCCGCCGCGTAGGCGCCGTCGACGGCGACGCGCCCCGCCGCGCGAAACGCGACGTGCCCGTACCCCGGCCCCGGCAGCCGCCCGCGCGTGACGATCCAGAAGCTCGGCGTGTTGACGCCGTAGGCGATGGCGTGGCGCCCCTCGTGCACGCGGCGCACGCCGATCGCGAAGAACAGCGCGTCGTAGAACGCCGCCGAGCGAGCCAGCTCGCTCACCTCCACGCCGATGTGGTCGATCATCGCGGCGCTGCCGGCAACGTGGCTCGTGGGGATCTTGCCGACGGGGTCGATCGTCGGGGGCGCCGGCCGCTGGGATCGATCATCGCGAGCGCTTGTCGATGTCGCGGTGCGCGACCGCCACGGCCACGTCGTCGCGGTCGCGGTAGCGTTCGGCCAGGTGCTCGGCGATCGCGACGGAGCGGTGGCGCCCGCCGGTGCAGCCGATCGCGATCACGAGGTGGGCCTTGCCCTCGGCCACGTACTGCGGCAGCAGGAAGTCGAGCAGCCCGTGCAGGTGCCCGTACAGCTCCGCCAGGCGCCCGTCGCGCGCGATGTAGTCCACCACGCGCGGATCGTGGCCGGTCAACTCGCGCAGCTGCGCCTCGTAGTGCGGGTTGGGCAGGAAGCGCACGTCGAAGGCGAGGTCCTCCTCGCGCGGCGGGCCGTGCTTGAAGCCGAAGCTCATGAACGTCAGCGCCAGACGCGCCGCGGGCTCGTGTGGCACGAGCTCGTCGGAGATCTTGCCGCGCAGCGTGGCCGCCGACATGCCCGTCGTGTCGATCACGAGGTCGGCGCGGCTGCGCAGCGGCTCCAGCAGCTCCCGCTCGGCCGTGACGCCGGCCGCGACGCTGCCGTCCGGCGCCAGCGGATGACGCCGGCGCGTCTCCTTGTAGCGCGTGACGAGCGTCTGCTCGGCGGCCTCCAGGAACAGCATGTGGTGGTTCAGCCCGAGCGCGTCGAGGTCCTCGACGACCGCCTGCAGCGCCTCGAAGTAGACGCCGCCGCGCACGTCGGAGACGACGGCGGCGCGCTCCACCTTGGAGCCCTTGTGCACGAACAGTTCCACGAGCGAGCGGATCATCTCCGGCGGCAGGTTGTCCACGCAGAAGTAGCCCGCGTCCTCGAACACGTTCATCGCCGTCGACTTGCCCGCGCCGGAGAAGCCCGTGATGATCACGAGGTCGCGCAGGCGCGACTCCGCCGCCGTCTGACCCTGCAACGATCGCAGCGGACGCTTGGACTTGATCGCGCTCATCGGCTTGATTGTCGCGTGCTCGGCGGACATTGGCGCCGTCTCTTTTTTCGGTCGGCGCATGCGCCGACCGCGGGGCCGCACATGTGCGGCCCCGGACCGGGCCGTATACGGCCCGGTCAACTGCATGGAGGCTCTGTCAACGGCGTGGGGCCCCGTCAAACAGGATGTGGATCTCTCTGCCTGTGGCGCCCTGTCAAACCGCACGCGCCGGCGCGCGCCTCATTTCCCCGTCCCGCCCGCCAGCGCCGTCTCGCTCGCGTGCGCCTCTCCGATCAGCAGGCCCCCCAGCCAGCGCAGGCGCCCCGCCTCGGGCACCGTGCGCCCGAGCCCGTAGAACCCGCCGGTGGTGAGGATGCCGGGGATGTTCCCGGCCGAGGAGGGGTCGAACGCCGCGAAGCCGCGGCCCGGCGTGAAGCCGATGTTGCGCGGCACGAGGTCGTTGAGCAGCACCGTCCTGCTGAGCAGCGGACCGAGACCCGGGATGCGCCCGGCGCGCCCCGACACCACCGCGCGCGCCTGCGCGAGGTAGGCGTCGTAGGAGGGGCGCAGCGAGCTGTCGTTGCGCAGCGCCACGTCTGCCTGCACGCCGGCGTCCTCGATCACGAGCGCCCCGCCGGGACGGTAGGGGTCGATGATCTGCGCCGCCGGCACGCCCTCGCGGGCCAGCGCCCCCAGGGCCTCCTGTTGGGCGAGGATCGTGCCCTCCGCCCACTGCGTGAGCACGGGCATCCGTGTGCTCACGCACTTCGCCCACGCCCGCGTCGGCACCCCCGGGCGGGGGCTCGTCACCGGCTCGACGCGCACGCCCGGCGGGTTGGTGGCGACGCCGGCCGGCGGACGCTGGAAGTGCCCGAGTCGCTCCGTGAAGCCCTCCACCGGGCCGAGGCCGCGCATCTCGCTGAACACCGTGCCGCGCCCGAACGTGGCCGCGCGTCCGCCCTTGGTCGCGAACGGCAGCAGCGAGGCGCCGATGTCGAACAGGCCGACGGCCTTGTGGCCCTCGCGGTACTCGCCGATGCCCTCGCCGACGCCCATCCCCGCGAGCGGAATCGCCAGCTCGGGCGCGAACGCCAGCGCCACGCCGCCGCCGGCGCCGCCGACGGCGCTCCAGCCGAACTGGCCCCACTCCCAGCCGTCCTGCGACCCTTCCTCGATCGCGATCTCCTGGTGCACGCCGTTGATCGTCGCGCCGGCGACCGCGCCGATGCCGGCGGCGATGATGATGCCCGCGAGCAGCCCGATCTCGCCGCTGGGGTCGACGCGGTCGATCGGGTCGCCTGAGACGTATCCGAAGCGGTCGGCGCCGTCGGCGTAGACGTTCGGGTCGGGCTGCAGGAAGCGCCCCGACGCCGCGTCGTACATGCGCGCCCGCGCGTGGTAGAGGTCGAGCGCCGCCGGCGGGTCGACGTCGCGTCCGAGCGGCGCATACGTGGCGTAGACCGGCCCCGGCGCGACGCTCGCCGCCGCGCGCGGGGTGCCGTCCGGCGCGAGCACGGCGGCGCTCCCGAAGGCGCGGTAGGAGTAGCGCTCGAGCACGACTCCTTCGTCGGAGAGCGCCGCCAGCACGCTGTCGCTGACGTCGCCGACGAGCACGCGGTTGGCGCCGTCTGAGACCAGCACCAGCTCGTCCGGGCGCGAGCCGTGCGTGTACTGCAGCACCGCCGCCCCGGCGCTGCTCTGCACGCGCCGCGCGCCGTGGTGGTGGTGGCTGACCGCTTCGCCGCCGCCCAGCGTGACGCTGCTCAGCCGGCCCACCGGGTCATACGCGAGCGCGGCGAGCAGCACACCGCCGCCGTCGCGCACCGCCACCAGGCGCCCGAGCGCGTCGTATTCGTAACCGTGGCGCTCGTCGCGCGTGCGCATCCCGCTCGCGTTGCGCTCCCACGGCCAGCTGCCCGCGCCCGCGCCCGTGCGCGTCAGCTGCGTCGGCGTGCGCAGCGCATCGAGGGCGTAGGCGTCCGTGCTGCCTTCGTGGACGTTCGCGGTCATGCTGTCGCCGGCGTCGAGCGCGAACGTCTCCGCGCTCGCGGGGGCGAGTCCCGCTGCGGCGGCGATCAGCGCGTCGGCGTCGGCCTGGCTCGCCGGCACCGCCGGTTCCTCCAGCGCCACCCGCGCCGCTGCGGCGAGATGGTCGAGCGCGTCGTATTCGTGCCGGCGGGCGCCGCCGGAGGCCGCGTCGCTCCACACGAGCGCCCGCCGATCGACGTGGTCGTGCGCGTAGCGGACCGCCGCGACCCGCGCCGGACCGGGCGCCTCGTGCTCGATCGCCACCAGCCGGTGCCCGTCGTCGTAGGCGAAGCGGCTCGCGACGGCGCCCGCAACCTGACGCGCCGCCGGCGTCGGCGCGGCCCCGTAGGACCAGCTCGCCAGCTCGCTGCCCGCCCCGAGCGCGCCTGTCGCCGCCGTTGCGCCGGACGCCGCGAGCGTGCGCCGCACGACGCGCCCCACCACGTCGTGCTCGATCTCGTCGACGCGCCCGTCGGGGAAGGTGAAGCGCGCGATCCCCGTCGCGTCGTCGTATTCCAGGCGGCTCTGCACACCGTCCAGACGCTCGCGCACGACGCGCGAGAGGTCGTCGTATTCGCGCTGCAGCAGCGACGCGCCCTGGCTCACGCCGACGACGCGGCGCAGGCCGTCGCTCGTCAATTCCAGCGGCGCCACCGGCGCGAGCCCCGCGGCCGCCGTCACGTCCAGGCGCGCGAGGCTCGCGTCCGGCGCGTAGGAGTACGCGAGCACCGTGCCGTCGGGGCGCGTCTGCGAGGCCATCTGCTGCATCGCGCCGTAGGCGAAGCCCTGCGTCGCGCCGTCGGGCCAGGCGAGGAGAGTGCAGCGGTCGCGCGCGTCGTAGGACCAGTTCGTCACGCGTCCCCCCGGGTCGGTGTAGGCGAGCAGCCGCCCGACCGCGTCGCGCTCGTAGGCGTGCTGTGCCAGCACCGCTTCGGCCGCGTCGAGCTGCGTCACCGTCAGCGGCTGCTCCTGCAGGTCGTACCGCACTCGCCGCACGCGCCCCAGCGGATCTCTCAGCGCGCCGAGCAGGCCGCGCGCGTCCCACTGCGCCCGCCATTCGCGTCCCAGCTCGTCGACGTGCGCGAGCAGCCGACCGCGCGCGTCGTAGGCGAAGGATTCGCCGTAGGTGCGCTGCGGCCCTGCGGCCTGGGGCTCGCGCAGCAGCGTTGCGACGAGCCGGCCGGCCGCGTCGTATTCGCGCCGGAGTTGCGCGCCGGTCGGGTCGGTCATGCTCGCGAGCCGTCCCACGCCGTCGTATGTCGATTCGTGGCGGGCGCCGCGCTGGTCTTCGCGCAGCACGGGGCGGTCCGCGGCGTCGTACGTCGTTGTCGTCTGCCGTACTCCCGAGCGTCGCTGTACCGCCCGCCCGCGCTCGTCGTACGTCGTGTGCAGCTGCGTGAGCACCCCCACGCCACCTTCGGAGTCGAGCCCTTCCACGAGCACGCTCGCGACCCGGTCGAGCATGTCGTAGATGTGGCGCACGCGCGTGCGCGACGCGTCCGGCGCCCCCGCGAGCGCGATCGTCTCCAGTCGCCCGTAGCCGTCCCACGCAAACGACGTCTCGCGCCCGGAGGGGTCGAGCAGCGCCACGCGCCGGCCGTTGCGGTCGTAGCCGCCCTGCCAGCGCGCCTGCTCGGGCAGCCCGACGGCTTCGGTGCGCGCCAGGAGCAGCCCGCGCTCGTCGAAGTACTGGCGCGTGACGCGCCCGAGCGGGTCGACGGCGCTCAGCGTGCGCCCCTCGGCGTCGCGGCGGAAGCTCCACTGCGCGGGGCTCGCGGTGTTCACGCCGAAGCGCGCCCGCGTGAGGTGGCCGAGCACGTCGTAGGCGTATTCGTGCGCGATGAACTCCTCGGCGATCGTCGCGTCGTCGTAGTCGCCGCGCGGCCACTCCTCGCGGCGCACCTGGCACTGCTCGTCGTAGTAGATGCGCACCTCGTCGACGGCGCCTTCGAGCGGCGGCGGGCGGCGCGAGACGACCAGCCCGAGCGCGTTCAGCGTCTGCTCCCAGCGCGCGCCGAGCCCGTCGATCAGCGCGACGCGATGGCCCCATTCGTCGTATTCGTAGGTGTGCGTCAGCGCCGCGCCACCGGCGTCGTTCACGGTTTCGACCACGAGGCCCGTGGCGTCCCACGCGAACGTGTCGAGCGCGCCATCGGGCAGGCGGTGCTTGACCAGCTGTCCGTGTTCGTCGCGCGCGAAGCGCTCGACGCACGGCTGCACCGTGCCGTCGGGGAGCGTCGCCGGCGGGTGCGCCACCGCCACGAGATCGCCGTTGCCCGTCGGCACGCTGTCGACGTCGTAGGTGAACTTCGTCTGCGCCCCCGACGCGTCCCCGCTGCGCGCCAGGCGCAGGCCGTCTTCGCTCCAGTCGAACGTCGCGATCGTCTGCGCGGGCAGCGTGGAGGCCGCCGCCGCGACGCGTTCGATGCTCAGCAGGTTCGCGCGCGCCCGCGGCTCGACGTTGGCGACGTCGCGCGTGTAGCGGATGCCCGAGCCGTCGGGCTCCCAGCGTTCCCACAGCGACCCCTGTTCGTCGTAGCGAAAGTTGCGCGCCACCAGGCGCAGCGTGCCGTCCGCCAGCAGCCGGTAGCGCTGGTCGAGCAGGTCGCCGCGGAAGTTGAACGTGTAGATGTAGGCGTAGCCCGGGTCGATCACTTCCACGCGCAGCGTCGGCGCGTTGATGTAGGGCGCGTCGCGCGGCACGACCTGCAGCTCGGTCGCGGCGAACTCTGATTCGAAGTCGCCGAGCTGCTGGGAGACGATGCGGTTGAAGTCGGTGCTGTAGGGGTCTTCGCCGTAGCTGTTCTCGCAGACGACTTCGCCGGAGGCGTTGCGCACGCGCACGATGTTGTGGCGCATCGCCGGGTGCACCTCTTCGTCGGCGTACTCGTAGGAGGTGGCGAGCCCTTCGGGGAATTCGCTCGTCGCGGGCGTGCGCACCGTGACGAGGTGCTCGATTTCGCCGTCGTGCTCGTAGCGCCAGGCGCGCCCCGTGTGGTCCTGCACCTGCTCCAGCAGTCCGCACGACCCGTAGTGAAACGCGATGTGGCGACCGAGTTCGTCGGCGACGGTGAGCAGGCGGCCCTCGGCGTCGTAGCTGAGCGAGTGCACGTTGTCGTGGCGGTCGCGGATGCGCACCAGCGGGATGCGTTCGGACAGCGGCCAGCCGGCGGGCGTCTCGAACTCCATGCGGATTCCGTCGCGATCGGTCAGCCAGTACGAGGGACCCGCGCGGCGCTCCAGCAGGCGAAAGACCCCCAGCGGCGGTTCCAGCGTGCCGTCCGCCTGCGGCCGGTAGACGTCTTCGCTCAGCTCACCTGTCCACACGCCGACGGCGCCGGCCGCCAGCTCGCGCACGTAGAGGTTGTAGTTGTGATCCCAGTTGTACCCCCAGGGGCCGAAGCAGACGACGCCCGAGGAGTAGACGCGGGTGAGCGCGAGCCCCATGCCGCGACTCGGCAGGCTCACGTCGGTCACCTGTACGCGGTAGCGGCCGGTGAACGGCTCGACCGGGTCGAGCAGAGAGATCTGCCCGGGTGTGTCGTTGCGTGCGAAGACGGGGTGCGGTTGACCGGGGTCGGGCTCGTTGCGGATCGCGTTCAGCAGCTGCTGCTGGGCCTCGCCCGGCGGCATCCCCTGCGACAGCAGCGCGTCGAGCACGCCGTACTGGGGCAGCGGGTCGACCGGGCGCAGGTACTGCTGGGCGAGACTCCGATCGGGGTCTGTGCCGTCCCGCGTCGCCGGTCGCGTGTCGCTCGCGCTCGCCTGCGGCCCGCCGTCGGGCTGCACCGCCGAGGTGCCGTTGCTCGTCGCGGTCGGCGGCTGGGCGGATACAGGCGTCTGGCGCGGCGGCGGATCCGGCGCCCCCGTCGTCTCTACGCAGACGGCGGCCCCCGCCCCCTGCCCGCCCGGCTGCGGCGTGACCGTGCCGCCGTCGTCGGTGGGCAGCGGCCGCGCGTCCGGCGCCGAGCACTCCGAGCCGATGCCCTCCAGCCACGTGTCGAGGGTCGCGTTGTAGACCAGACAGCGGGCTTCTTCGCCCATCGTCGCGCCCGCGCCGGCTCAGCTCGACCGGCGCGGCGAGGAGCGTCTGGCCGTGCCGTCGCTCGAGGAGGGCTTGCCGCCCGCGCCGCCCGCCGTCCCCGCGCCGGGCGCGACCCCCGCCGCGTTCGCGAGCAGTTCGCGCGCGAGCGCCGGCGCCACGCCGAGCGTCGCCGCCAGCTGCAGGGGCGTCGAGGCGAGCGCGTCGCCGACCGTCACCTTCTTCAGGCGGCCGAGCTGGCCGCGCAGCGCCGCCGGCGCCACTTCGACCAGCGGCAGGCTCAAACGCGGGTCGGGCGCCCCGCGCGCGACGCTGCGCAGCCGGTCGAGGAACGTGTTGGAGGTGAGGAAGTCGACCGCTCCCGGCGGGTAGCGCCTGGGCGAGGTGACGCTCAGCGCCGTCTGCTCGCGCACCGCGCGGCCGACCGCGTTCGCCGCCACGAGCGCCTCGACGCCGCCCGGCGCGCGCGCCAGCCGCAGCTGCGCGACGAGCGCCTGCGACAGCGCCGTCTCGAACGAGACGTAGTCGCGCCAGATCTCGATGCCCGGACAGCTCGTCACCTCGCGCGCGGTCAGGAACAGGTCGACGTGGTGGGAGACGGTCGTCTGCGGCGTCTGCGTCGGTTCGATCGAGCGGATGTAGACCGTGACGTTGTAGGTGGCGTTGCCGTCGGTGCCGCCGCCGAGGTTCTGGGTGCCGTAGATGTGCGCGCGGATGTCGACGTGGTCGTCGTAGGTGGTGAGTTGCGGCAGCGCCTCGCTTTCGTGGCCTTCCTCCGTCGTCGCGCTGAACGTCCAGTCGACGCCCGCGGGGATCTCGACGGTGCCGCCCCAGCCGCTGTAGGTCCGTCCGCCGCGCGTGCGGTCGAGCGTGTAGCCGGCGGGCACGGTGACCGTCCACTGGCCCGGGGTGTCGTTGGCGCTGAACGTGCCGCCGTCGGCGTGCAGCGTGAACGACTGCGCCAGCTGCTCCTGGTCGTAGACGGTCGCGCCCGTCGTCTGGCTGGTTTCGGTTTCGCGCAGGTGCGCCGTCTCGAGGATCGCCTTCACGCAGAACCCTTCCATCGCCTTCGGCCGGCGCACCACGAGGAAGAATTCCTGCACCCCCTCCAGGTAGCGCGGCCCGTTGACGAACGTGTACGGCGAATCCTTCTGGTGCGGGCGCGCGTTGAGGAAGAACACGGCGCGGTTGGTCGCGGCGTGGTAGCTGTCGAGCAGGTGGTAGAGCTGGGAGAGGTTCGTCTGGTGCGAGTACGCCTCGCGCTTCTCGCGCGAGGAGTCCGTCGAGATCACGTTGACCGCTTCGGTGCCGAGCGTGCCGCGCGTGCCGACTTCCTGCTGGTGGCTCGTGCTGAAGCCGCCACCGCCGTAGGGCGTGTTGACCTGCAACCCGAAGCTGCCGCCCTTGTCGATGTTCATTTCCTCGGTCTTGTCGACGCTCGTGGTGCCCTTGCGCACGTTGATGTCGCTGCCCGACTGCGTCAGCGATTCGCCCGTTTCGGTCACGAGCTCGATCAGCTCGCGCTTCTTGGGCTCGAAGTCGGCGAAGTAGGGGTATTCGAGCTTGGACCATTCGCCCGCGCCCTGCGGGTACACCGCGACCTGCAGCAGCGCGCTGTACGCCGGGAAGTACTTCGCCGTGACCTCTTCGAAGTTTTCGATCACCGCCGTGCCGTACACCCCGCGCAGCGCATTCCCGTCCAGCTCGGCGCCGTCGGGCTGATAGCCCGTGACGGTGGCGACGACCTTCACGTACGTCGTGATCTCGTTCGGGTCGACGGGCTCGTCGGGTTCGGGCACGGGCTCGTACGTGTAGACGCCGACGGACGAGCGCCACTTCGCCGGGAACGCCGGGTCCGAGAGCGAGGAGTACATGTCCTCGGAGGTCGCGACCAGCTGCCACGGGATGTCGACCGGCAAAGCTAGGAGGTTGAGCGCCATCGGGACCCTTTCAGTCGGCTTCGGCGAGGCGATGCGATGCGATGCGATGCGAGGTTTATACGTGGCGCCCTGCATGTCAAGTGAAAATGTCGAAACGCGCCGGCCGGCTGGACGAATGTTATGCAAAGTGGGAGAAAATCCCATCAAAGGAACTTGCTCGACATTCGGATAGGCTCGCCGTCGCAGGCCACTCACCCCGCGCGGTGCAGCAGGCCGTGCAGGTCGCGGGCGACCTTCCCCGGCACGCCCGGCACCGCCTGCAGCTCCTCGCGCGAGGCGGCTAGCATCGCCTCGGGCGAGCCGAAGTGCGCGAGCAGCGCGCGCTTGCGCGCCGGGCCGATGCCCGGCAGCTCGTCCAGCAGCGAACCCGTCATCGCCCGGTCGCGGCGCGCGCGGTGGTGGGTGATCGCGAAGCGGTGGGCCTCGTCGCGCACGCGCTGCAGGAGCTGCAGCTCGGGCGTGGAGTGCTCGAGCCGCAGTGGGGCGCGGCGGCCGGGGATGAACACCTCCTCGATGCGCTTGGCGAGCGACACCACGCACACGCCGCGCTCGCGGAAGCCGCGCAGCTCGCGCACGCCCGCCGCCAGCTGCCCCTGGCCGCCGTCGATCACGACGACGTTCGGCAGCGCCGCGAAGCTCGCGTCGTACTCGGGGTCGTGCGGAGAGAGGTCGGCCTGGCGCTCCCAGGCGGCGTGGCGCCGGCCGAGCACCTCGGCCATCGAGGCGTAGTCGTCGGGGCGGGCGGGGTCTTCGATCGTGCGGATCGTGAAGCGGCGGTAGTCGGACTTCTTCGGCGCGCCGCCCTCGAACACGACCATCGAGGCGACCGTGTGGGTGCCGCCGAGGTTGGAGATGTCAAAGCACTCGATCCGCACCGGCAGCGCGTCGAGGCCGAGTGCCTGCTGCAACCCCTCCAGGGCCTGCACGCGACTCTGCCGGCGGCGCTCGTCGCGCAGGCGCTCCTGGTCGAGCGCCAGACGCGCGTTGCGCTCCGCCAGGTCGAGGATCCTGCGCTTGTCGCCGCGCTCGGCGGCGCGCAGCGCCACGGGGCCGCCGCGGCGGCTTGCGAGCGCCTCGGCCAGCGCGAGCCGATCCGCCAGCTCGCGCTGCACGACGATCTGCGCCGGGATCGACATGTGCCCGCCGTAGTACTGAAGCAGGAACTCCTCCGCCACCTCCGCCACGCCGCCCTCCGTCTCGTTGGCGAGGTAGAAGGACTGGCGATCGGAGAGCACCCCGTCGCGCACCTGGAAGACCTGCGCGTTGGCCTCCCTGCCGTCGATCGCCACGGCCACCGCGTCGAGCGTGCCGACGGACTCCTTCGCCACGCGCTGGCGCTCCAGCAGCGAGTGCACGGCGCGCAGGCGGTTGCGCTCGAGCGTGGCCTGCTCGAACTCCTGCGCCGCCGCCGCCGCGCGCATACGCGCGTTCAGGTCGCGCTCGATCGACCGGAAGCGCCCCGAGAGGAAGTCGATCACGCCGGCGATGCTGCGGGCGTAGTCCTCCTTGGAGACGTACCCGACGCACGGCGCCTCGCAGCGCTTGATGTAGTAGTCCAGGCACGGGCTGCCGCTGCGCCGCCCCGGCGCAGGCCCCGTGCACGAGCGGAACATGAACACCTTCGCGAGCAGGTCGAGCGTGTTGCGCACGCGCTTGGCGTTGGAGTACGGGCCGAAGTACGCGCGCCCCGGGCGGTGGCGCTCGCGCGTGAAGTACACGCGCGGGAAGTCCTCGTCTAGGGAGATCGCGATGAACGGGTAGGACTTGTCGTCGCGCAGGCGGATGTTGAAGCGCGGGCGGTACTGCTTGATGAAGCTCTGCTCGGCGAGCAGCGCCTCGGCCTCGCTGGCGACGACCACGCACTCGATGTGCTCGACGCTCGCGACCATCTCCGCGTGGCCGGGAGATCCCGTCTCCCGCCCGCCCCGCGCGCTGGAGAAGTGCGAGGCGACGCGCTTGCGTACGGACTTGGCCTTGCCGACGTACACGACGCGCCCGCGACCGTCGCGGAACAGGTACACGCCCGGCTCGTCGGGCAGAGCGCGGCGCTGCGCGGCGAGGCTCAATACGTGCGCGTGTAGCGGTATACGGCGAACAGCGTGTACGCGACGAGGCCCACGAGCACAAACCACACGAACTCGCCGAAGCCCGTCAGCCACAGCCGTTCCTTCGCCGCGGCGGCGAAGACGCCGACGCCCAGCGCCCCGTACAGCAGCGCGCGGTGACGGTCGCCGAGGCCGTACACGTCGACGCGGCGTTCGCGGTACAGCCGCACACCGAGGTACGCCAGCCCGCCCGCGAACGCGACCCCCAGGACGGCGGCGAACGTAGTCGCGGCGCGACTGCCACCGGGCAGGAACTCGACGGCCGCCGCCAGCAGCAGCAGGATCGCCACGTTGCGGGCCGTCTTCGTGCGGTCGATCACGCTCTCCAGTCTAGTGGCAGCCTGAGCGCCGTTTTCCCGTCGGCGACCGCGGGCCGCGCGTTACGCCGACAGCGTTTCCAGGCGCCCGTAGGCCTCCTCGACGGCGCGCTTGGCGGCCGTGTGGCGCGCCTGCGCCTTCGCCGCCTCGTACTCGCTCGCCCACGACGCGGGATCGGCCAGCTCGTTCTCCAGCTCGCGCAGCGCCGCTTCCGCCGCTTCCACTGCACGCTCGGCCTTGTGCTGCTCGCGCACACGG
This sequence comes from Solirubrobacteraceae bacterium, assembly GCA_036561645.1. Taxonomy (GTDB): domain Bacteria; phylum Actinomycetota; class Thermoleophilia; order Solirubrobacterales; family Solirubrobacteraceae; genus Palsa-744. The sequence continues at coordinate 7,527 of DATBOY010000048.1, read as the reverse complement.
TTCTTGGAGGGTCCGTCGCCCGCGGATTTCGGCTTGACCGCCTTCGCGCGGCCGTGTTTGGCCTTCTCGCCCCTGGCACCCGTGGCCCCCGCACCCGCGTCGGAGCCCGCCGCGAGCCGCGCCGCCCCGGTCGCGCCGGAGGACCCGGCCGCCGTGCCGTTGCGCGTCGCCACCGGCGCCTGTTGCAGCGGTTCGCCGGCCGCGCGGCGCTCCTCGCGCACGCGCACGTACTCCGGCCAGCCGCCTTCGTAGCTGCGCAGCGTCCCCGCCTCGATCGCGACGGTGCGCGTGCCGACCGCGTCGAGCAGCGCACGATCGTGGGAGACGAGCAGCAGCGCGCCGCCGAAGGCGCGCAGCGCGTCCTCGAGCGCCTCGCGGCTCTCGATGTCCAGATGGTTGGTCGGCTCGTCGAGGATCAGCACGTTGGCGCCGGAGTGGACGACGACGGCGATCGACAGTCGCCGGCGCTCGCCGCCGGAGAGCCCGTCCAGCGGTTTCTCCGCGTCCTCGCCGGAGAACAGGAAGCGCCCCAGCAGCGCGCGCGCCTTGTTCGGCGTCAGCCCCGTCGCGCGCTGCGTGGCTTCGAGCACGCTCTGGCCGGGATGGCCCCCCGCCCCCAGCTCCTCGGCGTGCTGGGAGAGGTAGCCGACGTGCACGTTGTGGCCGGTGCTCAGTCGCCCGCCCGCCAGCTCGCGCTGCCCCGCGAGGGTCTCGATCAGCGTCGTCTTGCCAGTCCCGTTGGGACCGACGAGCGAGACGTGCTCGCCGCGTTCCAGCCACAGTTCGGCGTGCGCCAGGAGGGTGATCGGAGCGCCGCCTGCCCCGTCGGCGATCGCGCTCGTCCCCGCGGCGGTCTCGGGCGCGCCGCCCACCTGCACGAGCCCGTCGTGCAGCTCGAAGATCACGCGGCCCGAGCGCTCCGGCGCCTTGAACTCGAACTCCAGGCCGCGGGCGTCGTTCGGATCGCGCTCGATGCGCTCCACCTTCGCGAGCTTCTTCACGCGCGACTGCGCCTGGCGTGCCTTCGTCGCCTTGGCGCGGAAGCGCTCGATGAAGCGTTCCATACGGGCGATCTCGGCCTGCTGCTTGTCGACCGCCTTGCCCAGCGCGATGTCGCGCGCGGCCTGCTCCTTGCGCCACCGATGCCACGTGCCGGCGAAGAAGCGCGAGCGCGTCGGCAGCGCGCCGTACAGCTCCAGCACCGCCGTGCCGACGGCCTCCAGGAACCAGCGATCGTGGGCGACGAGCACGATCGCCGCGTCGAGGCCGACAAGGGTCTGCTCAAGCCACTCCAGCGACTCGATGTCCAGATGGTTGGTGGGCTCGTCGAGCAGCAGCACGTCCGCGCCCGTCGCGAGCGCCCGCGCCAGTGAGGCGCGCGTCAGCTGGCCGCCGGAGAACGTGTCCAGACCGCGGTCAAGATCGGCGTCGGAGAACCCCAGGCCGTGCGTCATGACGGTCGCACGGTCGCGCCACAGGTAGCCGCCGCGCGCCTCCAGGCGCGCCTGCGCGCGGGCGTAGCGCTCAAGCAGGGCGTCGTCGCCTGCGCCCTGCGCCATGCGCGTCTCCAGCTCCGCCAGCTCGCGCTCGATCGCAAGCTCCTCCGCACAGCCGGAGAGCACGTAGTCGCGCAGCGCCATGCGACGCTCCCGCGGAGGGCGCTGGTCGTGCAGCGCCACGCGCGCGCCCTTGGCCACGGTCAGCTCGCCGCGGTCGATCGAGGTCTCGCCCGCGAGCATCCGCAGCAGCGTCGTCTTGCCGGCGCCGTTGCGCCCCGCGATCGTCATGCGCTCGCGCCGCTCCAGCTTGAACGAGACGCCGCCGAGCAGCGGTTTGCCGGCGATGTCCTTGTGCAGGTCCGATGCGATCAGTACAGCCACGGGGCCATCGTAGGGGCCGACCGGGCCGGTACGGCGCCTGGAGCGCCGGGGCGGGCGCGGCCCGCACCCCCGCCTTGAGCTCCGCTAGGATCCGCGGCGATGCGCCGAACGCTCACTGGCCTGCTCTTCAGCGTCGTGCTCCTGCTCGCGCTCGCGCCCGACGCGCTTGCGTTCAACGACGGGCGCGGCTTCTACGGCGCCACCGACGACAAGGTCGTCACGAACGCGGGCTTCATCCTGATCGTGTTCTTCCCGCTGTTCGTGTTCCTGATGAGCATGCTCCAGCGGCGCCTGGAGAAGCGCAAGGACGCGCGCAAGGCCGCCACCAAGGCCCACGCCGGCGACGTCCGCTGGCGCGGCGGCTGGTAGCCGCCCGCCGCCGAGCCTCGTTCGCAGATGAGCGTCCCCGAAGCCGGGATGAGCGTCCCCGAAGCCGTCCGCTACGAGCGCCGCGGCACGGCGGCGCTGCTCACGATCGACCGCCAGGAGCGGCGCAACGCCGTCGACGGCCCGACCGCGGTAGCGCTGCACGCGGGCTTTGAGCGCTTTGAGTCCGAAGACGACGCGCGCGTGCTCGTGCTCACCGGCGCGGGCGGCGTGTCGTTCTGCGCCGGCGCCGACCTGAAGGCGGTGGAGTCGTTCGCCGGGCGCCTGATGGCGCCCGAGGGGCCGATGGGCTTCACGCGGCTGACGCCATCCAAGCCGACGATCGCCGCGATCTCCGGCTTCTGTCTCGCCGGCGGCCTGGAGCTGGCGCTGTGGTGCGATCTGCGCATCGCCACGGAGGGCTCCACGCTCGGCTTCCCCGAGCGGCGCTGGGGGGTGCCGCTGATCGACGGCGGCACGCAGCGCATGGCGCGCGCGATCGGCGTCGCGCGCGCGCTCGACCTGATCCTCACGGGGCGCATGATCGACGCGCGCGAGGCGCTGTCGTTCGGACTGCTGACGGAGGTCGTTGCGGACGGCGCGCACCTGGAGCGGGCGCTGGCGCTGGCGGAGGGACTCGCGCGCTTCCCGCAGCGCACGATGCTCGCCGACCGCCGCGCCGCGATCGAGGGGCTCGGGATGCCGCTCGCGCAGGGACTCGCGCTGGAGGCACAGGCCGGACCGGACGTGTTCGCGGAAGCGATGCAGGGCGCCGCGCGCTTCGCCGGGGGCGAGGGGCGCGGCGGGGCGGGAGCGGGGGCGTAGGGCCCGGCGCTCCGCGCTGTGCCGGTCCCGCCTACGCCCTTCCCACCCCGGTCCTGGTCCGCTCCGCCCCGGCTCTGCTTCGTTCCGCCGGCGCGCTGCTCCGGGTGCGCTGCTTCGCTACTTCTTCTTCTTCTTTTTCTTCTTGGCGTGCTTGGCGGGGTGTTTGGCGGGGCAGCCCACGGTCTTGATCGCGATGTTTTCTTTGATCTGCGCGCCGTTCTGGGCGGTGATCGTGGTCGGCATGTGCAGCGGTGCCCCGCAGAGGTTGGCGATCGCCGAGAGCCCCGAGTGGGGCCCCTCGGGCAGCAGCAGGCTGAAGCTGCTGATCGGCGCGTCGGGGACGTTCGCGAACGTGCTCGAGGTGACGCCCTGCTTGTTGATGTTGATGTTCCCCGTGAGATCGAGGCGGATACCTTCGCCCTCCAGCACGACGACGATGTCCGGGAACGCCGCGCCGCCGTAGGAGACGAGGTAGGCGGGACCGGTCAGCGGATTCGCGAGGATCGGGGTGCTCGCCGTCCCCGTCCCGATCAACGACCCCACCGGACACGACGCCGGGTTCTTCTGGAACGTCGCGGCCAGGCACGCCTGCTGGATCGTCGAGAGGCGCGCCGGCAGCTGCTTGGGGAGCACCACCGCGACGCTGTGAATGTTCGCGCCGCCGGGGGTGTACGCGAGCTTGACCTGCAGGCTCGCCCCGTTCGCCCGGCTCGTCTTCGCCTGCGTGGAAACCGACAGCTTCGCCTTGAACGGCAGCGTCTGGCAGTTGACGAGCTGAAAACGCGTAGACACAGGCTCCGTGGCTCCTTCGGCGGACCCCAGGGTCCCTTCGACCGCGAGCGGGTTGCAGCTCGTCGGGTTGAACGTGAACCCGGGACGATCGACGATCACGTTGACCGTCCGGACCTGCAACGGGATGCCGTCGATGATCGTCGGCAACGGGTCGCTCGTGATCGTCAGCTGGCTCGTGTTCGGGTCGACGCTGATCGCGGCGCGAACAACGACGTTCCCGAGATTGAACGGCCCCGCGATCGCCGGCACGACGATGCTGAGCCCGAACGGAGCGCCGTTGTAGGGACCTGTGAGGTAGACGCTGCCGCCGAGATAGAACGGCGTCGGACCGGGACCGGCGCCGACCGTCGTGTGCCCCAGCAGGCTCCCAGGGCCGCACTGACCCAGCGCCGCCTGCGGTTCCGGACACTGCACGGCGCTCTTCAGAACCCCGAGCAGACCCGGGGGCGTCTTTACGCTCACGCCACCCAGGATGCCATCCGCGTCCGAACGCGAAAACGTCACCGAGAACGGGCTGAAGGCGCCGGCCTGCGGGTTGGTCATCAGCGCTTCGAAGGACGGCGCGAAGGCTCCCGTCGGGCAGCCAGCGTTGACTTCGTAGCCGCTGGAGAGCACCGCCGGCGGGCCGCCGCTCCAGGGCGAGAGCTGCGCCGTGCCCGTCGCGGTCCCACACGCCCGCGGATTCGCCAGGGGCGCCCGCGACCCACCATTGAAGTGCAGCTTGATGTCGCTCACGGGCACCTGCGGGTTCTGACGGAAGCTCGCGGTCAACTGCCCCGTGGCCGGGTCGGCGTGGGTTTCGCCCGCAAGCTTGACCACCACACCGGCGCCTTCCACGACCAGGTACACCGCCAGCAGCGAATGAAACGGGTTCGCGTCCTGCGCCGCCAGAAACAGACTGCCCTCAAGCGGCTTGGCCAGCAACGGCGTCTGAATCTCCACCGTCCCGATCTGCGACGCGGGCGGACACTTCGCCGGCGCGCTCGACTGCAACGCGATGTCTTCTTCCGAACACGCCTGCAAACCATCGGCCGCGGACGGCGACACGACAAGCCCCGCGGGCAGCGTCACGACCGCGTCACGCAAATCGGGCGTCGCCAGACCATCGGGGTTTTCGTTCTGCGGGAACGTGAGATCGACGCCCACACCGGCGGGCTGCACCGCGCGGGAGCTGTCTGCGGAAACCGAGAAGGACGGGGAGAACGTGAGTCGCTCACAGCCGGTGAAGCCGCCGACGGATGTCGAGGCCGAGCCAGACACCCCCGGCAGCAGCACATCTTTTTCTTCTGCTCCTTCGATCATGAGCCCCCACGACAGCAGCGACAGATCGGCCGTGATCGCGCTACCACAAGCCGTCGGGTTGCTCACGAACGGCGCGCGCTGCACACCGGGATTTGGGCCGCCGTAGGAATGGCGTTCGCCCGTGCCCGTGTTGGCCGTGGTATCGGGTCCCGGACCGCTGAAATCCGCGGGCACGCCCCACAACGTGACCGAAGTGGAGACGAACACAGCCGCCTCCGTCGCGTTGCCGATCTTCGCCACGACCTGGTATTCGCCGGCAGAGTTCCTGCGCAGGCTCGTATCCAGGCGCACCGGGACAGACACACTAAATCCGAATGCCGCAGGCTCATTTGAATAGGGTTCAATATTGTAAATTAGGACCGAAGCGACCGCCGCTCGGGCGATCGCAACAGTCGCGACGCCCACGGCCGTATCCGCCGGGCAGGTGTTGCTGTTGACCCGACCCATCGTGCACCTGGGGATTGCCTGCGGATTGGCGATTACACCCGGCGGTAGCGCCACTTCTATATTGCGCGGATTGCGCACGGCAACTTCCACTTCGCTCTCCGTGAAGTTCAGGCTCGTCGTGAGATTCCCGTGAGCGCCGGCCGCCACCGAAGACGGCACAACCCGAAAAGCGCCGGGCAAGACGCCGAATATCGGCGGCGGGCCACCAACCGCGGTCGACTGCTGCACGCTCGCGCCGTTCACGCCACCACCCGTCACACTCGCCGAGCCAACCGCGGGCGACGGAGCGCCTTCTGCCACCTGCACCTTAATTTCGACGCGCAGCACAGTGCCAGACGTCACGACCCCCGGATATGAACACGACACGGTCGCCAACGAACAATTGAGCGTGAATCCAGGAGCGCCTTCCTTAATACCAAGATTGGTGCCCGTGATGGACGCCGCGCTCACGCCGACTGGCAGACTCTCGGACACGACGATCGGAACGCTTTCGCCGCTCGCGGTGCTGCCTCCCGTATTGGTCACCAGCAACACATAGGACTCGTTTTCGCCGCCAACCACCAGATTCGTGGGCTGCGAATAGGACGAAACCGTCCAGGCCGGCGGCGAAACCGCGCCAACAGCGACGCCCGATCCCACGGCGATGATCAGCAGCGCCACCAGCAGGCTGAACCAGCCGCCGATGAACCAGCCGCCGTGCTTCTTCGTCTTGGCGCCGTGCTTGACCACCCAGCCTTCGCCTTTCACCCAACCTCCCTCGCGCCTGATGGTCCAACCGCCGCGCTTGACCGTCGAGCCCACACGGCCCAGCGCCCAGCTCTCCCCGGTGTCGCCGCTCTCGCGCTCGCATCGTGCCTTGCCGCGACGCCCCATGCCGTCTCCGCGCCAACTCCAGCTCCTGCTCTTGTGCTTCGCGCTTCTGCTCCTGCCACTCAAACTCGCGCTCTTGCTCTTGCGCCCCGCACCGGCATGTCTGCTCCCGAACATCATCACCGAACCCTCCCAACGCTTGCCGCGGCTCCGACCCGAGCACCCGCGGCACTGCCCGCACGAGCCCTGTGCTTGGCCTTCACCTTACGTCTACGCCTTGGCTTCGCCTTGCGCTTCTTGGGCTTGGGCTTGGCCTTCGCGGGCGATACCGTCACCGGAGAACCTGCCAGCGGTGGGTTGCCGCCTGCGAGAACACTCGCCGTCCCGCCCGAAGGGAAGGTGGGAGGAACGCTTGGAGCGCCCTGGCAATTGCTCTGGCACCGCGATATAGATTCTTCCGCGGGCGCGCTGCCATTCACGCTTGCGTCGTACACGTCATAATCGCCATCCGTGTCCCCAGCCGCCAGCATGTCTGTCGTGGCGAAGAAGACATCGTCGCCCGAGGATGTGTTGTCGAGGAAGAAAGAGTCACCCGAACCGACGCCCGAAGACAGCAAATAGACGTGGCCGCCCTCCCACTCGTAGACGTCGCGCGCCCCATTGATGTCCTGGGGGACCAGAGCATTCGGCGTATCAAAAAACACACGACTCCCGTCGTTTGAGATGCCACGACTGTCGATCGGATCTCCCTTGCCTTCGGCATACGCGTCGTCGTTCGAGAGAACCGCGTCTCCTACGGGAAGGCCGACCGAGGGGCATGACGCGCACGAGAGCACACCTGTCGCGCTGTCAAACCTGTAGAGCTCTTCAAAACCGCCGGTGTCGTTGTATCCCGGCACCGCCGCGGTCGTGGTGAAGACCACAACCCCGCCATCTGCCGAGAACCGCACTGGACCGATACACACGCTATTCGGACAATGCGAGTTACTTGGTATCGTGGCCGGCTTCTGAAGCTGAGCTATCGTGCGACTCTGTCCACCAGACCACAGTTCGAGCGTCGATGCTTCCTTATTCTCAAAAAGGATCTCCGAACCGTTATTAGAAA
>DATBOY010000047.1:0-2115 GCA_036561645.1 Solirubrobacteraceae bacterium | reverse complement strand
GGCGCCGCTGGCCCGGCGTCAGCGCCGGGCTCTGCCGTTGAGCGGCCCGCCCGGCGCACGCCGGGCCACTTTCGCAGAACGCACACATCAAAAAGGCTCGCACGTCACAAAGCACGGGATGCGACGTGCAGTCGCCTCCGGCGAGAAATCGCCAACCTTACGGCCACTGCGTCATAGGCGCCGCGGAAGTCGTTGCGCCTAGCGGCCAACGACACCCGTCAGTGGCTAGCCGACGTCCTGACATCTGCAGCATGCGCAAGCGCGGAAGGTGTCTGGCAGCCGACGATCGCTGGTGCCTCGTGTATCAGCTCGTCGTTTTCCAGGGCCGCCACCACAAACAGGGCGAAGTCCACGCGGCGCGTGAGGTTGCTCGCCAGGATCGGGTCACCCACATGCCGGCTCCACACGGGAAGGCCTTGGCTCTCGCCTTCTTCGAGCTCGCTTCCGCGCACAACGGTCCACCGAGTGTCGCTGGCGAATACGCGTCGGCACGCTTCTACCTGGTCGTCTAGGTCTACCGCCCGGACGAGCTTGCCGAACCCTCCGAGCACGCGCACCTTCCACTTGAGCCTACGCGAGTAGACGTCTTGACCGTCCCGGGTGATGTGCCACCCGCAGGAGAACACCAGGCGCGCGGCTGGTGGCGCGAGATCGAGCACCGCCTGAGCCGTCCCTGTCGAGTACCCGTGCATCCCCCGGGGGACCAGCACGGTGAGAACCCCATCGCACCCCGCCACCGCCTTCTTGATGACCTCGCGGTCATCGGTCGGCCCGGGAATGACGGTCATGCGCCCCTTGAAAGCATCGAGTTTCGCCACGCTCTGCTCGCGGCACACGCCGACCACTTCATAGTCCCGGTCAAGCGCGTACTGCACCATGTACTGGCCGAGCTTGCCGGAGGCTCCTACGATACAGACCTTCATCACGCATATCCTTCCTCGGTGGTCCTTCTGTTGTGGTTTTTCGCTTGAATGCTGCTGAGCGTGCCGCCGCGGGTGCTGCGCGCGCGCCGGGCAAATCACCGGGTTGTCCGCCGGTCTCGGCGCCGGCGTGGGCCTTCGCGCCCTCGAATCCGGCTCGGCAGGCTGCTTAGATGGATTCATGCTGTACGGGCGACTAGGCGAACAGGAGCGCGTGCGCGCGCTGCTGGACGCAGCCCGGGATCGGCGCAGCGGCGCCCTGCTCGTCGTCGGCGAGCCGGGGGCGGGCAAGTCGGCGCTTCTGGACGAGGCGCGAGCAGAAGCTGGCAACATGGCCGCGCTCGAGGCCCGGGGGGTCGAGTCGGAGTCGAGGCTGCCGTACGCCTCGCTCTACCAGCTCCTCCGGCCCGCGCTGGGCGCGCTCGAGCGGATCCCGCGAGCGCAGGCGGCGGCGCTGGAGAGCGCGCTCGGGCTGCGCGAGGACGCCGCGCCGGATTTGTACCGTGTTCCGCTCGCGGTGCTCACGCTGCTCGCGGAGGTGGCCGAGCAGGGGCCGCTGCTTTGCATCGTCGACGACGCGCAGTGGATTGACCATGACTCGGAGCAGGCGCTGGTGTTCGCCGCGCGGCGGCTGCACGCCGAGGGAGTGGCGATGCTGTTCGCTGCGCGTGAGCATGAGTTCCAGCCGGGTGCGCTGCCCGAGCTGCGCCTGCGGCCGCTGGACGCCGTGCCGGTGCGGGAGCTGCTGGCCGACCGTTCGGGCACGGCGGTGACGGAGGACGTCGCGCGCCGCGTGGCGGCCGCGACCGGGGGCAACGCGCTGGCGGTGGCCGAGCTCGCCTCGCTGCTGACACCCGCGCAGCTCGCGGCGCGCGAGCCGCTGCCGCTGCCGCTGCCGTTGTCGACGGGTGTTGAGCGCCTGTTCGCCGAGCGCGTGCGCGCGCTTGCGCCGGGCACGCAGCAGCTGCTGGTGGTCGCCGCCGCGGACGATACGGCAAAGCCGGAGGTCGTGCTCGGCGCCGCGGAGCGCCTGGGGCTGGACGTCTCCGCGCTCGACGCGGCCGAGCAGGCGGACCTGGTCCGCGTCGACGCGCTTGAGGTGCGTTTCCGGCATCCGCTCGTCCGGTCGGCGATCTACGGGACCGCGCCGTTTTCGGCCCGGCGTGCCGCCCACACCGCTCTGGCCGAGGTGCTG
>DATBOY010000046.1:0-45850 GCA_036561645.1 Solirubrobacteraceae bacterium | reverse complement strand
CGCGCGGCTACGCGGTGCCAGGCGATTTGCCTCCGTTCCTTCAATCGCGGAGCGTTGTGGAAGCTACTCGCATCGTCCCGCGCGAGAGCACCGAGTTCGGGAACGAATGGCTCCACGAACAATTCACGACCGTGCTCAGCGTGCTCAACACCAACCTGCTCGCGCTCGGCGCAGCGGCAGACGACCATAGGATTGGGCCGATCACGGAGCGCCAACTGCCGCCCGTCATTCGGCTTCCAAGGCGACATGAGGAACATCCGCGGTGGACGAATCCCGAACCTCGCAGCGTTTCACCTTCTCCTTCACGAAGGCCGCGGCGCGCGAAACACCGACCACGACGGTGGCGTCATCAACTACGCAATGGCGATCGCCGAGCGCTCAGAACTCGGGCTCCCGTTCTTCTCCGCGATGGAGTTCACATTTGCAGCGCGACGCTCCTTTGATATGGGCCTCTACTCCCAGGCGGTGCTTGAGACCGGCACGGCCATCGAGTTGCTAGTGAACCGAGTGGTCCGCGGCGTTGAGCTTGACAAGGGCTCGTCAGAGGAACGCATCGAAAACGTCTTGGAAACCGCCTTTATGAATCTCGTAAAGGATCACCTCGCCAAGAAGCTCGGCGTCACGGTGGACAAGCAGTTCAGCGGCTCGGACCCACTGAACAACTGGCTTCGGATCGCGTACAACTCCGCAACCGGGTTGCGCACACAGGCCATCGCGCTACGCGGATTACTCGCCGAGCGCGCACGAGTCGGCATTCGTGGAGGCGGCCTTTGGGTCGGGTGGCAGCAGCCGGCCGCTCGCCTCGCAGGCGACGTGAGGGCGCTCAAACATGCCTACTAAGGATCGGACTCGACGCCGCTTCTTGGCGTCCGATGTGCAGCTCGTGGTAGAGCGTTCGAGCGAGCACCCCGTCGAGTACGCGATCGTGCTCCTCGTGTTGCGGGATGGTCGCTGGCGCACGGTGCGCACGTTCGACAACGCCCACGATCCGAGCGAGCACCACGAGCACCCATACGTCGGCATGGACAAGCAGCCTCCCATCGTCACGTATGGCCCGGTGAACGACGCGATGTACGCCGCCGAATTCAAGCTGCTACGCGAGTGGCGCGATATCGTTCACGGCTGGGAACACCCGCAATGAGCGAGATCACCGACAAGACCGATGAGCTGTTCATGGCGGCGTCGCGAAGCGCCGACGATCTCGGCTATCCGGCGGATGTCGCGTTCGTTCCCAGCGATGAGGAGTGGACCGACGACGTTCTCTGGCGCAACCTGATCGAAGGGCAGGCGACCGTCCTTGTCGGCGAGGACACCGAGCTGCTGCTGGTGCCGCTGCGACGCGGCGTGATCGACCGGCTGACGGGCCGTGTGCCCGTCAGCGTCGCGCCCCGAACGCATGGGCACCCCTCGTCCTACGCGACGTTGAGTCGTCTGGGGCGTCACCCGGTGCGTCAGATGCGCGCCCTCGCCCACGCCTGACTTGCCGGCAAGCACCTGAGTTGGTGCAGCGTTTCCGATGAGCGCAGGTGAGCCCGTCCGTCGGGTGATCTTCCGGGACTTCCCGCGCGCCACGAAATTGCTCGATACGGACGATCCTCGCGACGGGTGGAGGCTTTCGCGCCTGTGGGGCGGCTATCCGGACCTCGAATGGACCTTCGGCATCTTCCGCGAACGCATCTCGGCGCTCGAAGGTATCGCGCCCGCGTATTTCTACGAGGACCTGACAAGGTTCGAGACGGCGCGACAGCTGATCCGTATCGGCAGCGTTCTGCTGTCGCGAAACGTCCCGACGTTCCCGTCGGTGGGGCTGGGCTTTGACTACTTCGATTCCGCCTATCGCTCCATCGATGGCCGACTGACCGACGGAGCGCCGTTTCGGGGACGTCACGCGGTCACGACTATCGATCACGAGGACGAAAACGAGATCAGGTTCCCCAACAGTTGGAATCCTCCATATTGGGGAGACGGTGGGTTCGGCTACATCACACGGGACTACTTCGAGAAGCACGTTGATGCGGTTTTGACGAGGTGGTCTGCTGCTGGTGGCCCCTCACAAGCGCTCAATCGGTGCATGGAACGGGAGACAACACTGCGCCTGCCCGAGGAGGAGCGCTTCGTGCATTGCTGGGCGGAGGCACGCAACGCCTTCTGGACACAACAGGTCTCGACGGATACTCAGACCTTCACGATGCTCAACTGGGTCGTCTACTCGATGGACACCGGTGGTCCTGTTGAGGTCATTGAGGGTCGCGACGGCGACGAAGCAGTCGGACGTGCGCACTGCTTTCTCGGCGATGAGCCAACACTGCGGGAGTTGTTCGTTCTGCCGACGAGGCGGAGGGAAGGCATCGGGACGCTCATCACAGAGACCGCGGCGCAGTGGATGCGCGACATGGGATATTCCGATCTGCGTGCATGGCTGTGGGAGGCGGACGCGAGACAGCGCGTTATCGGCGCCCCGCTTGCCCTTGCTGCCAGTCTTGGGGCTTCGTGGGACGATGTCGCGATGCGGCGCCCGAACGTGGTGAAGATCGCTCGGAGGCGACTGTGAGCGACGGTCCCAGGCTCCTCCTCGACCCTGCGAACCCTCACGACTTCGATCCTGGCGAGCTCGAGCAGCTTGCCTCCGATCTGGAGACGGCGGTCCAGGGCGTTCAGGCCGTCGCGGTGCGGAGGCCGGAGGAGGGCTACGGCGGCCCGCTCATGGAGGTCTTGCACGTCTGGCAGGAATACAGCGGTGCGGTCGGGGGCGTCGCTCCGACCGCGGCAGGCGTGACATGGCTGATCAAAGCCCTTCAGAAGCGTTGGAAGCGCGACCGCGACGAACACCCTGCGCCGGAGCAGCCGAGGCCGCGTGTCTTCAACCTCTACAACGAAAACGAAGAACTGATCCGCAGCGTCCTCATCGATCTCCCCGATGGCGAGCCGGTCGAGTCGGAGATCGCATCGAGCGAACATGCACCCCACCCGCGCCCGTCTGTCGACCCAGCGACGAGACGGTGAGCGTTCGGCCACATGGCCATGCGTGTGTCGGCGCGCGAGCTGTCGTTACTGCTTCGCGAATCGTACGGGCTTGGTAGCAGTTTTGGTAGCAATTTGAGCGAACCTGAGCTGATCTGAGAGCACCGAATCACAGTAAAATCGGGCTATCTGCCCCTACCCGAGCACCGGAGACGTTTTCGAACTCAGTATCGCCCATCGGCCGATTGCCTTGCAAACAGTGGGGTTTTCGGCCTTCCAAAGGGCCTTGAGGTTCCAATTTGGTTCCGTTTCCTGCGCGAGGTACGTGCGCGGGCGCGAATCAGGCGGCGATACTGCGGTCCAGGACATAGACCTGGGCCTTGTCGGGGCCGAGGTCCAGCGCCGCGTAGATCACGTCGGGGTCGAGATCAACGTCGCCCGGCCATGTGATCGTGCCGGTCTGCTCATCCACGGCGACCTGCTCGAACATGGCGGGGTCGCGCAGGGGGGAGAAGGCCGGGGTGTCGAGCAGAGGGGTGATGTCCACGTCGCGCACCTCGCCGTCAGCGAACACAATGCGGACGGTGTGCGCTGGCCGTGGGATCACGGCGACCATTTCGGGGGCGATAGCAGGCTCCATCGTCTACTGATCGTAGCGCCCGACCGGGTGCACGTTGCGCCGGGCGCGTTGCCAATCTGTGCGCAGGGCCTCGCGATGTTGCACGCACCAGCTCGTGACCGTGGCCACGCTCGGCGGAGGCAGACCGCCGTCGATCAGCTCGCCGGTGTCGATCGAGAAGCGCGCCGCCTTGACTCCTGGGTGTCCGACCGCCCGGCGTATACGTGGACGTGTGGCGGCGGATGGTCGCCGAAGTAGAGCTTGACAACCACACCGCCGAAGCTCGCGATCCTCGGCACCGGCACAGCCTACGTCGCGAGTCGGCGATGCCCTCCGACGGACTGCACGACGTACCCAAAGGCGCAGCGACCAATTGCGCGGTCCTACGGGCCGACCGTGTAATTAGACACGCGTGCGCGGCTCTGCCGACTTCGTAAGCTCCGGCAGACCTGAACCGCCCCGGGGTTCTTGGAGGCCATGATCTGACCCGGTTTCCTTGGAGTTGGTGATCTGACCCGCGGAACGTCATGGTGTCAGCGAAGGTCGGCCTTGACGAGACGTACTCCAACGTCAAGCGCGGCCTGCGTCCGCAGCCGTCCATAGCGACGATCCCACTCGCCGCTCTCGAGGTCCTGGCGGAGCCGGTCCAGTCCGCTGTCCACGACCGAAGGTGCCAGCAGGTGCCAGATCGATGAGGCCCGGCGCACGGTTGGGTCGAGGTGAGCCTCGGGCCGGCTCCAGAGAGCAACACAGAAGCCGTCCGTGCAGTCGGCTGGCACCGGAACCGTGTCGACCTGAAGACCGGGAAGGACGTCCTGGAGGTGGGCGATCGTCGGGAACGTCTCGCGATCGTGCTCGACGATCTCCGGCAGGTAGTCGCGACATAGCCACATCTCCGCTGTCACGTCCAGGTCGAGGGTCAGGACGACGATCCGCTCGCGAGTGACCCGGAGCACCTCGGCGAGGCCGCGGTCGACGTCATCCCAGTGCTGCATCGTGAAGATGCCCATCGTCGCGTCGACGCTCTTGTCCTCCAGCGGGAGGGACTCGGCGGTTCCCAGGATCGCCGCGGCGGCGTCCGCTCGGCGCTGGGCGATCATCACGGGGGAGGGCTCGACCGCGATGACCTCGCGGTCGCTCGGCTCATACGAGCCGGCGCCCGCCCCGATGTTGAGGACACGCTTGGCGTCGCCGAGCGCTCTGCGGATCGCCCGCTCGAAGCGTGGGTCGGCGCGACGTACGTCGCTGTAGCTGAGGCCGATGCGGTCGTAGGCGGGGGCGCTCATAGCTCTGCGCTTGTGCGGCGGCGGGGCTGCTTCTCTGGGCGGCTCTCGCGCATGAGGGAGACGAGCAGCTCGACGAAGTCGCCGTAGAGGTCGTGGCGCACCGCGTCGGGGCTGACGAGGGATTCGATCGCGAGGCCGATGCCGAGCGCGCGCAGAACGAGCGCGAGGTCATGGACGGGCATCGCCAGCTCCACGCCTGCCTCTTGCTGGTAGTTGGCGATGTAGTGCGCGACGGCCTCGCGCATTGCCGCGGAGCGGGTGCCAAACCGTCTCGCGAGCTCAGAGTCCCGGTCGGCGTGGGCGATGAACTCGATGTGCAGGACAAGCGACTCGCGGTCCCGAGCGAGCCGGTCCATCCACTGATCGGCCAGCGCGCGGGCGCGGACCTCGAGGGGGGCGTCGGCGGGAAGTGCGGCCTGAGTTTCGGCCAGCTCCTGGACCCGCTGTGCCATGTAGTCCTCGAAGACGGCGAGGAACAGGTCGGCCTTGCCCTCGAAGTTGGAATACACGGCGCCATGCGAGTAGCCGGCCTCCTCAGCGATCTCCTCGACGCTCGCTGCCTGAAAGCCACGCCGAGCAAACACCTTCGCGGCGGCGTCGATGAGCCGGGCACGGGTCTGTGCCTGCTGCTCGGCTCGTGTCAATCGTCGTGCGGGCGCCATCTTCAGATGAGCATACCAACTCAGATTGTGATTATAATTCATACTCGTGCCCCACGACATCGAGCAGCTCCTCGCCGAGCAGGCGCACTACTACCGCGAACGCGCCGGCGAGTACGAGGACTGGTGGTTTCGCCGCGGGCGCTACGACCACGGGATCGAGGCGAACGCTCGGTGGTTCGCTGACGCCGCCGAGGTGCAGGACGCCCTGGAGCTGTTCGACCCAGCCGGAGACGTCCTGGAGCTCGCGTGCGGAACCGGTCTGTGGACCGAGCGACTGGCCACTCACGCCGCAGGCGTGACCGCCCTCGACGGCTCTACGGAGATGCTCGCCCTGTGCCGCGCCCGTGTGAGCGATCCGCACGTCCAGCGTGTCCAGACGGACCTGTTTGCGTGGGAGCCCGACAGGACCTACGACGTGTGCTTCTTCGGCTTCTGGCTCTCACACGTCCCAG
The DNA here is from genome assembly GCA_036561645.1 of Solirubrobacteraceae bacterium. GTDB lineage: Bacteria > Actinomycetota > Thermoleophilia > Solirubrobacterales > Solirubrobacteraceae > Palsa-744. The sequence goes on along the minus strand of DATBOY010000046.1, from coordinate 39,870 downwards.
AGGATCGCTTCGAGGAGTTCTGGGAGAAGGTCAGCCGCGCGGTTGGGCCGGAGGGCCGCGTGTTCTTCGTCGACAGCTTGCGCAGTGACAAGGCGTCAGCCGTCGACCACAAACTCCCCGAGCAGAGCGACGAAACGATGCTCCGCCGGCTCGCCGACGGCCGGGAGTACCACATCGTCAAGCGCTTTCACGAGCCCCAGCCGCTGCAGGAGCGACTCGCCGCGCTCGGCTGGAGCGCCCTGGTTCTGGCAACGCCCGAGTTCTTCATCTACGGGCAGGCAACCCCCGAGACATAGAGTCAGCTCGGCGTTCGAGACTCATGCGGCAGATTGTCTGAGCTGGGGGGGCGATACCACGCTCCCTCGTCTCCCACTCGAAGCGCTCCGGTGTGGTGCAGGTTGCGCTCTGCGCAAGAGGTTGCCAATCGCCGCGCGGGCCGTCAGGAGTGTCCGAAGCGCACGTCGGGCAGTATCCGTTGCGCCCACCGCGGCAGGTACCACGCGTGTCGGCCCATCAGGCGCAGCAGGACGGGGAGCAGCAGCAGGCGGATCAGTGCCGCGTCGAGCAGGACGGCGACACCGAGGATGATCCCCATCTCCTTGGGCGGCAGTGGCCCGGAGAGGGCGAAGGTGAAGAACACGGCGACCATCACGGCGGCGGCGGCGAAGATCACCCTGCCGGAGTGCGCAACCGCGCCGACCATCGCCTCGCGGGCGTCGTTGCTGCGATCCCAGTGCTCCTTGGCGGAGGACAGCAGGAACATCGTGTAGTCCATCGAGATCGCGAAGATCATCGCGAAGAAGAACACCGGGCCCCACGCGTCGAGGAACCCCTGCGGCTGGAAGCCGAGCAGCGAGTGCAGAGCGCCGTCCTGGAAGATCCACTTGGCCACGCCGAACGCGGCAGCGGTCGCGAGCAGGTTCGTGAGGACTCCGGCCGCGGCGAGCAGCGGGGCCTGCAGGGCGATCAGCAGCAGCAGGAACCCGAGGCCGAGCACGACGCCGATCACCAGGGCGGTCTTGGCCGAGAGCAGCTGCTGTAGGTCGCGGTTTTCGGCGACGGCGCCGCCGAGGAGGGTCCCGGTGGGGAGCTGCGCGCGCAGGCGCTCGATGGTGGCGCCGACCGCGGCGTTGGAGGGGTCCTGGCGAGGGATCGCCGTCACGAGCGCCAGCCCGCCGTTACCGGGCTGGGTGGGCAGTACCTCGGCGATGCCGGGGTCCCGCGCCGCGAGGAGGGCGACCGCGCCGGCCTGGCCGGTGCGGGTGAGAAACTGCAGCGGGCCGGTGGCCCCTGCTCCCATCGCGGCCTGGGCCTCGTTGTAGCCCACACGCGAGGAGTCACCGACCGGCACGACCTTGATCGAGGGCATCGAGGTCTTCAGTGACAGCACGGGCATGGCCAGGATGGTGAGCGCGACGATGGCGAGAAGGCCGTAGCGCAGGGGGTTGCGCCACAGGCGCTCGCCCCAGGCGGCGAAGCGCGGCGAGCGGTGCTCGCTGGAGTGCGCCCAGGGCAGCGACAGGTTGTCGACCTTGGGTCCGAGCTTGGCCAGCACGGCCGGCAGCAGCGTCAACGTTGCGGCGAGCACGAAGATGACGGCGAGCATGATGCCGAGGCTCATGCTGCGAAACGCCGGGCTGGGGACGAGCATCACGGCGGTGAGGGAGATCAGCACGGTCAGGCCGCTGAACAGGACCGCCTTGCCGGCGCTGTCCATCGTCACGGCCGTGGCCTGCACGGAGTCGAGCTTCGAGCCGAAGAACGCGCCGCGGAAGCGCATCACGATGAACAGTGCGTAGTCGATGCCCAGCGCGAGCGCGAACATCAGCGCGAAGTTCATCGCCCAGATCGAGATCGGCAGGATCTGAGTGCCGAGGTACAGCGAGCCGGCGGCGGCGAGCAGGCCGAGCATCGTCAGCATCAGCGGCAGGCCGGCGGCCACCAGCGAGCCGAACGCGAGCAGCATGATCGCAAGCGTCACCGGCCACGAGATCACCTCGGACTTCAGCATCGCCGAGCGGTTCGCGGCGTTGAAGTCCGACCACATGCCGGGCGCACCGGTCAGGTCGACGCGTACGGCGCCGCTGGAGAGCCCGTGCAGCGTGCCCTTGAGGGTGTCGGCGGCGGCGACCATGCCGTTGGGGTTGCGCGCGGCGCCCCCCTGCACGATCGCGGTGTGACCGTCGCGGGAGATCGACAGTCCGGGCGTCGGCGCGAGGACGGTACGCACGGCGGCATTGGTGCGCAGCGTCTGCTCGACGCGCACGATGGTCGAGCGGAAGGTGGGAGAGGAGACCGTCTGAGTCGGTGAGTAGACGACGGTCATCAGGCCGTAGCTGCCGAGACCGGCGAAGTCGCGTTCGATCAGCTTGCGCGCCTGTGCCGACTGCGACCCGCTCGCTTCCCAGCCCGCGCCGGAGAGCGCCTTCTCCACGCGCGGCGCGAAGAACCCGAGCACCAGCGCCACCAGCAGCCAGCCGACGAGCACGGTGCGCAGATGCGTCGCGGTGTAACGGCCGAGGCGGCCGATCGGGCCAACTCGGGCGACGTCTTGGGCCGCCAGCTCGATGCGCTCTGCCGCGACAGGTGCGGCGGTGGCGCTCACCAGGGCGCCTCCCGGCCAGGGTAGATGTCGGACCGCAATGCGAACACGCGTCGCAGGACCAGCGACGCCGGGCAGGCGCCGACAAGCACGTACAGCCACTGGTTGACGCCGACGAACGCCGTCAGCAGGAGGAACCACGGAGAAACCAGCGCCGCCAAGCCGGCCGAGAGCAGCGTGATCGTGCCCGCCAGAGCGAACAGCACTCGCTCAAGCGGCCAGCCGGAGTCAGCGGCGCAACGGGCCCGGGTACATGCGGTCACAGTCATCTGGTGGCTCCTCCCGGCAGTAGGGAATCGAGTTCGTCCAACTGGCGGCGCAGGCCGCCGCAGACCTGCTCGCACAGCTCGAACACGCCCTCGTCGGCTATCTCGTAGAGCGAGAAGTTGCCCTCTTTGCGCCTGCTCACGAGCCCGCCGCGCAACAGCACTCCGAGATGCTTGGAGACGTTCTGCTGCGAAGCGCCGATCGCCACCTGGAGTTCCTGAACGCTCGCAGGGGCCTCGCGCAGGGCGTCGAGCAGGCGGATGCGCATCGGCTCGCCGAGGACACGGAAGCGCTCGGCGATCACCTCGACGAGCGGCGCCGGTAGCGGATGGGGGACATTCGTGGCTGTGGTCATGGCACCCACCATAGCACAACTATATCGTTGTATGCGAGTGAGGTTGTAGGTGTGGGCGCCAGACGCGTCGCCCGGTGAATCGCTCATCCGACTGCCCGTCAAGGTCGCGATAGCCGCGTACGCGTTTGCGCGTCGGGGACCGCGGCTGCATCCTCGCGTTTGCCTGCCGCTGTCTGCTCTCCAGCGCCCACCGGGCCGCCGGCGTGGTATTTGATGGGCATGTTCCCGGCTGAGGAAGTCCCGCTCGACAATCCGGTGTACGCGGCGCTGTGCGGGCCTCAGGCGCGGTTTGCGCACGTGCGGGGGCGCGCGCGCCGGTACCCGGTGGACGTCGCCCCGTTCCTCGGTCTGCCTTCGCCGCCGTCGGCGCAGGACTGGCGCGACGCGGCGGCTCTCGTTGCGCCGGGTACCTACGTGGGCGTCCGGTACGACGGTGTTGAGCTGCCCGACGGTTGGCAGGCGGTCCAGGCGTTCGATCTGGTGCAGATGATCGGAGAGGGGGTCGATGGGGTCGATTGCTCGGAGGCGATCGCGCTCGGCGCCGCCGATGTGCCCGAGATGCTCGAGCTCGTCGCGCAGACCCAGCCGGGGCCGTTTTTGACGAGAACGATCGAGCTTGGCGATTACATGGGGCTCCGCTGTGACGGGGCGCTCGTCGCGATGGCCGGCGAGCGGTTTCGTCTGGACGGCTGGACTGAGATCAGCGCCGTCTGCACCGAGCCCGGCCATCGTGGTAGGGGGTTGGCCTCGCGGCTCGTCCGAGCTCTGATAGCGCGCATCGAGCGTCGCTCGCAGCGCGCATTCCTGCACGTCCTCAGCACCAACGCCGCAGCGATCGGGCTCTACGAGGAGCTGGGCTTTTGCGTACGCCAAACCGCGAGGATCACCGTCGTGACACCTGAGCCGCCGCCAAACCGGCGGATATAGCTTAGCGGCAACACAGCACGCCGATTTGTCCCGTGTCGACTCCATGGCCTAACGTGCGCCAGATGGCGGAGCAGGTACCCGCAGTGTGTGAAGTGCTCGATGCGATCGAGTGTCGCAACTGGACGCGCCTGCGGCGACTGCTCCACCCCGATATTCACTGGACCACCGCAGTCGAGGAGGATTTGAACGGCAGACGGGAGGTGATCGCGCGGCTCTCGCGTGACCCGCCGCCGGCGCCTCCCTCCTACCACGAGGTTCGCAACGGGTCGATGTACCGCTGGATCGACTGCCCGGGCTGACTACGCCAGGCTCGAACCCGGCTCGAACCCGCCCCGATCACGCCAAAACCTCGCTACAGGAACGACTGCTTTCGAGTACCCGTCACCCGGGGCTGTCACCCTTTGCGGGTGACCGACGAAACCCCGGCGCTTACCGTTGCCGACGTCGCAGCGTGGCGGGCGTGGCTGGCGGAGCACTGCGAGGGATCGACGGGGGTGTGGCTGTGCCTCGCCAAGAAAGGCACGACTCACCCAACGAGCCTCACGTACGATCAGGCGCTCCAGGAGGCGCTCTGTTGCGGCTGGATCGACGGCCAGGTGCGGCGCTTGGACGAGCGTACGTATCGCCAGCGGTTCACGCCGCGCCGCGCGCGCAGTATGTGGTCCCAGCGAAACGTCGCCATCGTCGAGCGGCTCGCGCGCGAGGGTCGGATGCGGCCGGCCGGGGTGGCCGCCGTCGAGCGCGCGAAGGCCGACGGTCGGTGGCAGGCGGCGTACGCCGGGCAGGCGAGCAGCGAGGTGCCCGCCGATCTCGCCGCGGCACTGCGGGTCGAGCCCTCCGCGCAGGCGATGTTCGAAGGGCTCTCAAGCCAGAACCGCTACGCCATTCTGTTCCGAATCGGCGCCGCCAAGCGCCCGGAGACGCGGGTTCGGCGGATCGAGGGCTTCGTCGCGATGCTCGCCCGCGGTGAGACGCCGCACCCCCAGAAACGACCGCCGACGGACGCGTGAGGAGGGTTGCGAGGGATTGGAAAGGGGGTGGACGACGCGTAGAAACTACGCAGTTGACATAACATTGTCCGCTGGTAGGCTCTCCCGACTCACGGGGGCACGCCGGTAGTGTTGGCCTACCGGATCTGGCGTCGGGGCATTCGGAGATGCTTCGTGTAGGCCCCGAGGTTTTGAGGGAGCGGAGTGAATCACGATTTGAGTACACCGACGACGCTGTGCTGCGTCAGGATGGCCGTCATGGACATGGGACCCGTGCGGGAACAAGACGGTGCGGCACGTTCGGCGGCGTCGCCCAAGGCTCGCGGTGCGATGCGCTGCGCGCTGTCACGCGCGGCTCGCGCGGCGGTGTGCTCGCTGCTCCTCGCGCTGGTCGCGTTGAGCGCCCCGGTCGCTGGCGCGAGCGCGGCGGGCTCCGAACCCGAAACGTCCGCAACCGCCGGCGCGGCACAAGCTACGCCCGAAACGCCGCCCGCCGCGGCGCTGGCAGCACCGTCCGCAGTCGAAGCGGCGGCCGAAGTCGCGCCCGCAACGGCACAGGCTGCGCCAGAAGCGGCGATGGATTCCGCGTCCGCGCTCCAAGCGGCGCCCGAAGCCCAGGACTATTTCGCGGCATTGGGCTTCTGGCAGGAATGGTTTGCGCTCGGCGGTTGGGACGCCTCCGAGCAGACGCCGAGCGCCTCCGGCACTGCGGAATCGCCCGCGGAAGCGCTGCCCGCCGCGCCCGCGGAAGCGCTCCCCGCCGCAGCCGCGGAAGGGGAAGAAGCGGCCGCTCCCGTTGGCGCCGAAGCGCAGTCGGCGGCGCTGGCCCCCACGGCGGCCGCGCTGACAGCAGCGACGGCGACCCTCGTGCTCAGCGTATCCGGCGGGGTCGTCCACTGGACGCCCCTCGGCGCCGAGACGGCGTACAAAGTCGCTGTCTCAAACGCGCCGCGCGGGGCCGCGGCGCGCAGCACGACCTATTTCAGCCAGGCCCGCGTGTCGGGGACGGTGCAGTCCTACGCGCCGGCGCTGACGCCCGGTGAAACGGTGTACGTGGGGGTGAGCGCCGACGGAGGTCTGACGTGGTCGGCGAGCGAGGCGACGGTCAGCGACCCGCTCGCCCCGGTCCTGAGCGTCTCCGCGGTGACGGTGCGGTGGAGCCCGATCGCTAGCGAGAGCTCGTATCGGGTGGCGGTGTCCACGGACGCGCGCGGCACGACCGATCGCAGCACCGTGTATGCGACGGTGGCGCGCATCGCGGGTTCGGTCCAGTCCTACACCCCGACGCTGTCGCCGGGGCAGACGGTCTACGTCGGTGTCACCGCCGACGGCGGTGCCAACTGGTCCGAAGTGGAGGCGAAAGTCACAGCTCCGCTGGTGAGTCAGGCGCCGGTGCTGCACGTGAGCGGGGATACCATCTCCTGGACGGCGATCCCCGGCGTGACGAGTTACAAGCTGGCCACGGTCCTGCATCCGACGACTACGCGGGAAACCACATACAAAATCGTGACCGGCACAAGCGTGACGCCTCCCGCCGTGCCGGGGCAGACGGTCAACTACGGCCTGTCCGCGGCCACGCCGGAAGCCGGACCGTGGGCCAAGGAGGTCACGATCGTCTATCCGCCGAGCGAACCGGCGGCAGGTGAAACCGGCGGCGGGACTCCTCCTCCTCCTCCTCCTCCACCACCACCACCGAGCGGGAAAATGGTCGGCACCAACGACGGCGCTGGGTGGGGCAGCGCCGCGGCGCAGACGATCATGGCCGGCCACATCACATGGGATCGCGTGGAACTGGCGTCGGGCTCCAACGCGCTGGCCAAGTCACTGAGCGGCGGGTTTCATGTGCTGGCGGTCGTGGGCAACGTCAACGACGCCACGCCGCTGTCCCAGGTCGAACCGGCCGCCTGGGGGGCGAGCGTGGTATCCCAGATTCGGGCGAATCCGGGCGTCGCGATCGCCGAGGCGGGCAACGAGATGTACCTCAAGGGCCATATCGCCAATCCCGTTCAGTACGGGCGGATGTATCTCGCCGCGGCCAACGCGCTGAAGGCGGCGGGCATTCACATTCCGCTGCTGTTCAACGAGCTCGGCGACTATCCGCTCGGCAGTTGGTCCTCGCCGAGCGGCTGGTCCCAGGACGCGCATGGCGGCGGCTGGCTGCGCGACGCGGTGACCGGCGTGCCGGGGCTGGCTGCGGCGATTCGCGCCAACGGCATCAGCACGCATCCGTACGGGGGTCTGGCGGAAAACGAGGCGGACTCGGGTGGCGTAAACGCGGTCGCCGCACAGGAGGCGCTGGCGCAGACTGTGCTCGGGGCGATACCGCCGTTCTTCATCACCGAGTTCGGCTTCGACATGAGCAGGTGTGGCGTGGCCTCCTACGGCGTGTGCTCCCAGCAGGAACAGGCGAGCAAGATGCGGTCGGCCTACCAGGTCTTCCTCGCCGACCCGCACGTCGCCGGCATCTGGTGGTATCAGTCCCACGACGACAGCACGGGGCAGTTCGGCTTCATGGACAACAGCGGCCTGACGCGTCCGTCCTTCGGCGTGCTGTCGTCGTTCGCGCTGGCGCAAGGCCAGTAGAGAGCTGTGGCGGCGGGCCGGCAGCGCTCGGTCACGCTGCTGCCCGCGTCAGGCTCAAACGACGGGTAGCCGATACTTGCGCGAGCGGGGGCAGCGTTCGAGCAGGCCGAGCTCCACGAGGGTCGCGACGTAGCGGTGGGTGGTGCTGGCGCTCATTCCCAACTCGCCCGCGAGTTCGAGGATGCCGCGCTCTTCGAGGCCCGGCCTGAAACAGGTGAGGATCGACAGTCCGCGCAGCAGCGACCGCGATAGGCGCGCGTCGCCGCTGTACTGCGGGAAGCGCGCGCCGTTGCTCGCCGGCGGCGGATCTTCATGCGGGGAATCGGCCGCGCGGGCTTCATCCGAGGCATCGGCCACGCCAGGCGCCGGCCGCGCAGCGACCTCGCTCGCGTGAGCACCCCCCGGCTCACCCAGGGGGCGAGCGAGCCCGCCGGCGCCTTCTGGTGCCTGCGGGTCGGACCCGGGGGTGCCCTCCGCGTCGTCTACCCGCGGGTTTGAGCGGGCCGTGTCGCCGTCGAGCTGATCGTGGCTGCCGGCTCGCTCGGCGAGCCGGGCGCGGGCGATCAAGGTCGTCGAGATCAGGGTCGGGAAGTTCCTGGTGCCTCCGCTTGCGGCCGCGCGCACGATCTGGTCGACCTGGGCCGGAGAGAGGGTGATGGAAATCGGCTGGCAGTTTGTCATACCGCAATCATTCCAGAATCGGCAGACAACTGTCCGCGCGACCAATTACAGATATCCATCGTATATTCACAACATCCCTGGGTCGGCTGGCCGCTCCGGGCGGCACCTGAGCCGCCGAGGGCGAAGGTCGTGCAGCGGCCCGGAGCGCTGCCCGGCCGCCGAGGGCGAAGGTCGTGCAGCAGCCCGGGGCGGCACCCGGGCCCCGCCGAGGGCGAAGGTCGTGCAGCAGCCCGGGGCGGCACCCGGGCCGCCGAGGCCGAAGGTCGTGCAGCGGCCCCAGGGTGCCGCGGTTTGCGGCCGCCAACGATCGCGCGGGAGGCGTGCAGCCCGCCGGCGCCGGCCGCCGGGTAGCCTCCAGCCCGGCATGGCGATCACGATCACCCTCCCCGACGGCAACAAGCTGGAGCTCGCTGACGGCGCGACGGGCGCCGATGCGGCGGCGGCGATCGGCTCCGGTCTGGCGCGCGCCGCGCTGGCCGTCGAGGTCGGCCACCCGGAGGCCGGAGAAGCTGCGCAGCTGCGCGATCTGGCGCGCGAGCTGCCCGACGGCGCGCACATCGCGATCGTCACGGCGAAGAGCCCCGGCGATGTCTCGCTTGCGCTGATCCGCCACGACGCCGCGCACGTGCTCGCCGCTGCGGTGATGGAGCTCTACCCCGGGGTCAAGATCTCGATCGGGCCGCCGATCGAGAACGGCTTCTATTACGACTTCGAGTTCCCGCCGGGCACGGCGATCTCCGCCGAGGACTTCCCTGCGATCGAAGCGCGCATGGCCGAGCACGTCAAGGCCGCCGAGTCCTTCGTGCGTCGCGACGTGCCGGCCACGCAGGCGCGAGAGCTGTTCGTGGCCGAGGGTCAGGACTACAAGGTCGAGCTGATCGACGATCTGGTGAGCGCCGCCGCGAGCACGGGGGAGCCCCTGCGCACGGTGTCGCTGTACGCCAACGGACCGTTCACGGACCTCTGCCGTGGGCCGCACGCGCCGAGCACCAAGACGGTCGGCGCATTCCGGTTGCAGTCTGTCGCTGGCGCGTACTGGCGCGGGGATTCGACGCGCAAGATGCTGACGCGCATCTACGGCACGGCGTTTCACACCAAGGCGCAGCTGCACGAGCACCTGGAGCTGATCGAGCGGGCGCGCGAGCGCGACCACCGCAAGCTGGGCCGCGAGCTCGGCCTGTTTCACTTCTCGGAGGTCTCTCCGGGCGCTGCCTTCTGGCTGCCGGCGGGCACCGGCATGTACAACGCGCTGGTGTCGCTCTCGCGCGAGATGAGTTCCGCGCGCGGCTATGCGGAGGTCAAGACGCCGCTGATCTACGACGCCGAGCTGTGGAAACTCTCCGGGCACTGGGGCAAGTACCGCGAGAACATGTTCACAGTGCTCGCGGAGGAGCGCGAGATGGGGGTCAAGCCGATGAACTGCCCCGGGCACGCGCACCTGTTCGCCAGTCAGCGCCACTCCTACCGCGAGCTGCCGGTGCGCTACTTCGAGCCGGGCCTGCTGCATCGCAACGAGGCCTCGGGCGTGCTGCACGGACTGCTGCGCGTGCGCCACTTCGCCCAGGACGACGCGCACATCTTCTGCACGGAGGAGCAGATCGAGCAGGAGGTTTCCGGCTGCCTGGAGTTCGCGTTCGCGACGTACGCGCTGTTCGACTTCGACGTGCGCCTGGAGCTCTCCACGCGTCCTGAGCAGCGCATCGGCAACGATGAGATGTGGGACCGGGCGGAGGGCGCGCTGACGTCCGTGCTCGACGCGCGCGGCCTGCGCTACGAGCTGAACCCCGGGGACGGCGCGTTCTACGGGCCGAAGATCGACATGCACATGACCGATTCGCTGGGTCGCTCCTGGCAGCTGGGAACGGTGCAGCTTGACTACTCGATGCCCGAGCGCTTTGACCTGACGTACACGGGCGCGGACAACGCCGAGCACCGGCCGGTGATGATCCACCGCGCGCTGTTCGGCTCCTACGAGCGCTTCATCGGCATCATGATCGAGCACTACGGCGGCGAGTTCCCGCTGTGGCTCGCACCCGTGCAGGCGATCGTGCTCCCCGTCTCCGACCGTTTCAACGCGTACGCCACGGCGGTGCGCGAGCGCCTGCGGGCGCGCGGCCTGCGCGCCGAGCACGACGATCGCAGCGAGTCGGTAGGGCGCAAGATTCGCGACGCGGAGCTGCGCAAGATCCCCTACATGCTCGTCGTCGGCGAGCGCGAGCAGAGCGAGGACGCCGTGTCCGTCCGCCGCCGTCACGGCGGCGATGCGGGCAGCGTCTCGCTGCAGGACCTGCTGGCGCAGTTGACCGCCGAGGGCGAGCGCCGCGCCGCGCCGCAGTCCTAGCGCGGCCACTGCTCCGCGGCTCTCCGCGGGACCGTCGCACCGCCCAGCGGCCCCGGCGCGGCCACGGGTCAGCGGTCCTCCGCGGCGCCGCCGCACCACTCATCAGCCCCGGCACTACGGCGGTCCCGCGATCGCCCTGCCGGCGCACGGATCGCGCGAGCCGGTTGCGACGCGCTCGCGCCCCGCTATACTCGGCCGTCTTGACGTCCCGCACCCACTCAGAGCGCAGCGCGTAGCTCAGCTTGACGCGCCGCCACGACAGCTAGTGCCGGTCCCCCGCAGGTTTGACCGGCGCCCGCCCGAGCGGGATCTCACCAGGGTCAACGAGCGTATCCGCGTGCCCGAGGTGCGCCTGATCGACGACGAGGGCAATCAGGTCGGGGTGCTCAAGACGCCCGACGCCCTGCGCTTCGCGCAGGAGCGCGACCTCGATCTGGTCGAGGTCGCCCCGGAGGCGCGCCCGCCGGTGTGCCGCGTGCTCGACTACTCCAAGTACAAGTACGAGCAGGCGCAGAAACTCAAGCAGGCGCGCAAGCATCAGCAGCAGATCACGATCCGCGAGATCAAGTTTCGCCCGAAGATCGCGCAGCACGACTACGACACCAAGAAGCACCACGTCGAGCGCTTCCTGCGTCACAAGGACAAGGTCAAGATCACGATCATGTTCCGGGGCCGCGAGGTGACCCACCCCGAGCGCGGCACGATGATCCTCGACCGCCTGGCGGAGGAGCTCTCGGAGCTGAGCGTCGTGGAGCAGCGCCCGACACAGGATGGGCGCAACATGACGATGATGCTCGGGCCCTCGAAGGCGGTGCTGGCTGGGCGCACGGAGGCCGAGGATGCCGCCGCCGCGGCCGCGCCCGACGGCGTCTCCCCCGATGGGGTCGCGCTCGGCGGAGGAATCGGCGCCGGCGCGGAAGGTGCGGCCGGGGATGGGACGCTGGATGGTGCCGTGCCCGAGACGAAGAGCGGGGATGGGACGCTGGATGGTGCCGTGCCCGAGGCCAAGAGCGGGGATGGGACGCTGGATGGTGGCGTGCCCGAGGCCAAGAGCGGGGACGGGACGCTGGATGATGCTGCGCCCAAGGCACCTGAGCCGTCCGCGGCAGCGCCCGAGGCGGCCGCTGCGCCCGTCACCCCCGGCTCGCAGCCGGGTCTGCCATAATCACGCGGCTGGAGGTCGGCGCGGTCGGCCGCGGGCCGCGCGCCGCATCCCTCCACCTTTCAAAGCTATGCCCAAGATGAAGACACACTCCGGCGCCAAGAAGCGCTTCAAGGTCACGGCCGGTGGCAAGGTGCGCGCGCGGCACCCGTTCACGAGCCACATCCTTGAGAAGAAGTCGCCCAAGCGCAAGCGTACGCTCGGGCAGCCGGCGATCGTCTCCGATCACGACGCGCCGCGCATCAAGCGAATGCTCGGGGTGGGCAAGTGACCAGGGTCAAACGGTCGGTCAACGCCCGCAAGAAGCGCCGCGCGACGCTTGAGTTGACCAAGGGCTTCCGCGGCGAAGCCAATTCCAACTACAAGCGCGCCAAAGAGGCGCTGATCAAGGCGGATACGTACGCGTACCGCGACCGGCGCAACCGCAAGCGCGACTTCCGCCGGCTGTGGATCACGCGCATCAACGCGGCCGCGCGGCTGAACGGAATGAGCTACTCGCAGTTCATGCACGGCCTCGCGCTGGCGGGCGTGGAGCTAGACCGCAAGGTGCTCGCCGACATCGCCGTGCGCGACGCCGACACCTTCCGACGCTTTACCGAGGTTGCCCGCGAGGCGTCGGCTGCCTGAGTCCCGGCCACCGACATCGCCGAGCCTTTCGGGCGCCGCTCCTCTACACGGGACGGCGCCTTTTTTGTACCCCGAGCAGGCAGGAGAATCCAGCGAAGCGTCCCAAGCAGACCGGATAATCGCCAAGAAGCATCCCAAGCAGACTCGACAATCGCCTGAAACGTCCCAAGCAGGCCGGACAATCGACAAGAGATCGCAAATGACCACCATCAACTCTCCCCACAACGCGCACCTGAAAGAGGTCCGCCGCCTTCAGCGTCGGCGCGCGCGCGAGCGCAGCGGGCGCTTCCTCGCCGAGGGCGAGGATCTGATCGCCGCAGCCGCCCGTGCGGGGCGCCCCGCGATCGAGGGCTACCGCGCGGCGGGCAGCGCCCTCGGCGGGGAAGGCTTCGTCGACGTCGAGCCGACCGTGCTCGCCGGCGTCTCGGCGCTTGGCTCCGGCACCCGCGTGATCGGGGTCTACGAGGAGCGCTGGAGCGAGTCGCCCGCGGGTCCGCTGTGCGTGTACCTGCACGGCGTCGCGGACCCCGGCAACGTCGGCGCTGTGCTGCGCGCGGCCGAGGCGTTCGGCGCGTCGTGCGTGGCGTTCGGGCCGGGTTGCGCCGATCCGCACTCGCCCAAGGCGGTGCGGGCGAGCATGGGCGCGATCTTCACCGTCGCCCTGGCGCACGCGGCGACGCCGGCCGAGCTGCCGGGCGAGCGCGTGGCGCTCGTCGCGCACGCCGGCGAGTCGCTGCGCGAGCTGCGGGTCGAGGGCGCGCTGACGCTGCTGATCGGCGCCGAGCGCGAGGGTCTGCCGGCGGACCTCGTCGCGGCGTGCGAGCGGGTCGCCCACATCCCGATCCGCTCGAACTCCCTGAACGCCGCGATGGCGGCGACCGTAGCTTTGAACGAAATGAGGGGGCAGATCGAAGATAGAGGGGCCCGTCGCGTCGGCGTCCCGCCGACTGCGCCACCCTCTAGGGTCCCCCCGGCATGATCGAACGGATCGAAGAGCTGCGTGCCGAGGCGCAGGCTGCCCTCGCCGAGGCGCCCACGAGCGGGGCGCTTGAGGAGTTGCGCGTGCGCTACCTGGGGCGCAAGGCACAGCTGCCGCAGATGCTGCGCGGCGTCGCCGAGCTTGAGCCCTCACAGCGCGGCGCCGTCGGCCGGGCGGCCAACGAAGCGCGCCAGGCTCTGGAGGCGCAGATCGAGGAGCGCGCCTCGCAGCTGCACGCGCAGGAGTTGGAGACGCGCCTGCGCGAGGACACCGTGGACGTGACGCTGCCGGGCAGTCCGCCACAGCCGCTCGGACGCCTGCACGTCCTCAGCGCCACGCAGCGCGAACTGGAGGACGTCTTCCTCGGGCTCGGCTTCACCGTCCTGGAGGGTCCGGAGGTGGAGACGGTGCACTACAACTTCGACGCGCTCAACCACAGCCCCACGCATCCCGCGCGGGCGCGCACGGACACGTTTTACATTGCCCGCGAGCACCCCGGCCCGTCCGGCGTCCCCGCGCAGCCGCCGCGCGCGGGGGACCCGCGCGAGCTGGTGCTGCGCACCCACACCTCGCCGATGCAGGTGCGCGCGATGGAAGCCCACCCGCCGCCGCTGTATGTGGTGATCCCCGGGCGCGTGTACCGGCCCGACAGCGACGCGACGCACACGCCGCAGTTTCACCAGGTCGAGGGGCTCGCCGTCGACGAGGACATCACCCTCGCCGACCTGAAGGGCACGCTGCTGGCGTTCGCGCGCGCCGTGTTCGGGGAGCAGCGCGACGTGCGCCTGCGCCCGCACTTCTTCCCGTTCACCGAGCCCAGCGTGGAGGTGGACGTGTCGTGCTTTAACTGCGATGGGAAGGGCTTCCTGCGCGACGGCGCGCGCTGCCACCTGTGCAAGGGCGAGGGCTGGCTTGAGGTGCTCGGCGCCGGCGAGGTGGACCCCAACGTGTACTCCTACGTGCCGCGCACGGAGCGCAACGCGCCGGGGTATGACCCCGAGTGCGTGCAGGGCTTCGCGTGGGGGATGGGCGTCGAGCGGATCGCGATGCTCAAGCACGGCATCCCCGACCTGCGCCTGTACTACGAGAATGACCTGCGCTTCCTGGAGCAGTTCGGCTGATGGGCACGCATGCCGGCGCTGGCCGGCGTCCTCGGTCGCTCGCCTGCCAAGCAGGCCACGCTCCCTGCGTCCTTGTCCAGCTTGGCCTGCCTGCCCATCAGGGGCGCGCGGCGCCGACGAGAGGTTCCTGACGTGAAGGTCCCCCTGACATGGCTGCGCGAATACTGCGACCCGCCGCTGGACGTGCACGGGATCGAGGAGCGCCTGACGATGACGGGCACCAAGGTCGAGGCGATCCACCACCACGGCGTGGGCGCGCTCGAGCACTTCGTCGTCGGCAGGGTCCTGGCGTGCGAGCGCCACCCCGACGCCGACCGGCTGTCGGTGTGCGAGGTGGACCTCGGCCCGGCGCGCCCGGAGGGGCCCGCGACGATCGTGTGCGGGGCCGCCAATGTCGCGGCTGGGCAGAGCGTCGGGGTGGCACGCCCGGGGGCGGTCATGCCCGACGGCACGAAGCTGAAGAAGGCGAAGCTGCGCGGGGTCGCCTCGGAGGGGATGATCCTCGCCGAGGACGAGCTCGGCATCGGCTCCGACCACGAAGGCATCATGGTGCTGGAGCAGCTCGTGCCCGGCGCGGATCTCTCGCCGGGAGCGCCGCTCGCCGACGCGCTGCCGATCGCCACCGACGTGGTCGAGCTGGAGGTGACCCCCAACCGCCCCGACTGCCTCGGGGTGTACGGCGTGGCCCGCGAGCTGCACGCCGCCACGGGCGCGCCGCTCGCGCCGGCTCCCTGGAGCGAGGATCCCGGCAGCCGCGGTCCGCTGGCCGGCGCGGAGATCGAGGTGCGGTGCCCGGATCTGTGCCCGCGCTTCACCGCGCGTGTCTTTGAGAACGTGACGATCGGACCCTCGCCGCCGTGGCTGAAGGCGCGCCTGAGCGCCGCCGGGCAGCGCCCCATCAACAACGTCGTGGACATCACCAACTACGCGATGCTGGCTACCGGCCAGCCGCTGCACGCCTTCGACCTCGACCGCGTCGCCGGCGCGCGCCTGCTCGTGCGGCGTGCGGGCGAGGGCGAGCAGGTGCAGACGCTCGACGGCCAGACCCGCACGCTCGACGCCGAGATGGTGGTGATCGAGGACGCGCAGGGGCCGACGTCGATCGCCGGGCTGATGGGCGGCGCGCGCTCGGAGGTGCAGGCGGACACGACGCGCGTGCTGCTGGAGGTCGCCAGCTGGAGCGGTCCGAACATCCACCGTGCCTCGTGGGCGCTCGGCCTGCGCAGCGAGGCCTCGGCGCGCTTCGAGAAGGGCCTGGCGCCCGAGCAGTGCATGGACGCGCAGGCGCTCGCCACGCGCCTGCTGATCGAGCTGTGCGGCGCGCGCGTGGCGCCTGGCACGATCGACGTCGGCGGGGACGGCCCGTGGGCGCAGGGCAGCCGCGTCATCGAGCTGCGCGAGTCGCGCGTGCAGGCGATCCTCGGGGCGCCCGTGACGCGCGCGCGCCAGGCGGAGATCCTGGGCGCGCTCGACTTTGCGAGCGAGCCGGCGCCGGACGGGCTGCGCGTCACCGTGCCGGCGCTGCGCCGCAGCGACGTCACGCGCGAGGCCGACCTGATCGAGGAGGTCGCGCGCATCGACGGGCTGGAGAAGCTGCCCGCCACGCTGCCCAAGCGCCGCGGCGCGTACGGGCTGCTCTCGCCCGAGCAGCGCCTGCGCCGCCATGCCGCCGACACGCTCGTCGGGCGCGGCCTGTACGAGATCGCCGGCTGGACGTTCACCGCACCGGACCTCGCCGACCGCCTGCGCCTGGGCGCGCAGGACCCGCGCCGCCACGCCGTGCGGATCGAGAACCCGCTGTCCGAGGAGCAGTCGCTGCTGCGCACCACGCTGCTCGGCTCGCTGCTCGACGCGGCCGAGCGCAACACGGCGCGCGGCGCCGGCGATCTGCGTCTGTTCGAGGTGGGCACGGTGTTCAGGCTGCTCGCCGATACGGGCGTCAGCGAGCACCGCTCGCTCGCGGTGCTGCTGTGCGGCGCGCTGGCCCCGCCCGACTGGCGGCAGTCCGCGCCGCCGGCGGCCGACGTGTTCGCCGTGAAGGCCGTGCTCGAAGCCCTCGCCGCGGCGCTGCGCGTCCCCGAGCTGGCGTTCGAGCCGGCGCCCCAGCCCTTCCTGCACCCGGGTCGCAGCGCCGCGGCGCTGCTCGACGGCAACCCGATCGGCTGGCTGGGCGAGCTGCACCCGCTGGTCGCGCAGTCCTGGGGACTTGCGGGCGGGGCCGCGCTTGAGATCGACTTCGACCGGCTCCTCGGCGCGTGCGCGCGGCCCGGCTACGTCGACTTGATCGGCTACCCGCCGCTGCGCCAGGATCTCGCCGTCGTGCTGAGCGCCGAGGTGTCCGCCGGGACGGTCGTCCAGGCGGTGCGCCGCGCCGGCGGCCCGCTGCTCACCGACGTGCGCGTGTTCGACGTGTACACGGGAGCCCAGGTGGGGGAGGGCCGGCGCTCGCTGGCCCTGGCGCTCGCCTTCCGCGCCGCCGATCGCACGCTCGCCGAGGGGGACGTCGCGCCGCTGCGCGAGCGCATCCTCGCCGCCGTGGGCGAGCTGGGGGGTGAGCTGCGTGGCTGAGCCGTCCCTCACCGGGGGCGCCGGCGCGGCGCGGGAGTCCGGACCAGCCGCCGCGCAACCTGC
Source organism: Solirubrobacteraceae bacterium (assembly GCA_036561645.1). Classification (GTDB taxonomy): domain Bacteria; phylum Actinomycetota; class Thermoleophilia; order Solirubrobacterales; family Solirubrobacteraceae; genus Palsa-744. The sequence continues at coordinate 22,605 of DATBOY010000046.1, read as the reverse complement.
CGCCGCGCAACCTGCCGCCGCGCAACCCGCCCCCCAGCGCTTCGCGCCGGGTTCGCCGCGTGTACTAGTCGCCGGCGCCACGGGGTTCGCCGGCGCGCTTGCCGCGCACCTGCTGTGGCGCCATCCGCGCTTTGAGCTGGCGGGTATCACCGGTCGCTCGGAGCTCGGGCGGCGCCTGCAGGACGTCTACCCCCGCTACCGCGTGCCGCTGGAGATCGAGCAGCTCGACGCCGGGCGCCTGGATCGCCTCGGCCCGCTCGACGCGGCGATCGTCGCCTACCCGCACGCGGCGGCCGCGCCGACCGTGGCGGCGCTGCTGGAGCGCGCCGTCAGGGTGATCGACCTCAGCGCCGACTTCCGTCTTGCCGACCGCAGCACGTACGAGCGCCACTACGGCGAGCACCCCCGGCCCGAGCTGCTGTCTGAGGCCGTGTACGGCCTGACCGAGCTGCACCGCGAGCGGATCGCCGGCGCCCGCATCGTGGCCAACCCCGGGTGCTATCCGACGGCGGCGGTGCTCGGTCTGGCGCCGCTGGCGCGCGCCGGACTGCTCGCGGACGTCGTGATCGACGCCAAGCAGGGCCTCTCCGGGGCGGGGCGCACATTCGACGAGACCACCCACCTCTCAATGGCCGGCGAGAACATCACCCCGTACAAGGTCGCCGCCCACCGCCACACGCCCGAGATCGAGGAGCAGCTGAGCGATCTCGACCCCGCGCATCGCAAGCTCGCCGTGCAGTTCCAGGCGCATCTCGTGCCGCTCGACCAGGGCGAGCTGGCGAGCTGCTACGTGACCCCCACGCGCCCCCTCGGCGCCGCGGAGCTGGCGGCGCTGTACGAGCAGGCGTACGCCGCCGAGCCCTTCGTGGAGGTCGTCGCCGATCCGCCCGGGGTGCGCGAGGTGCGCGAGACCAACTACTGCCGCATCCTCGCCGCCGCCGACCCCCACACCGGCAAGGTGCTCGTCTTCGCGGCGATCGACAACCTGTGGAAGGGCACCTCCTCGCAGGCCATCCAGAACCTGAACGTGATGTTCGGCCTGCCCGAGACCGAGGGATTGTCATGACCACGCATGGCGGCGCTGGATCTGCGTCCTCGCTCGCTCGTTTGCACAGCAAACTTCGCTCGCTGCGTCCTTGCCCAGCTTGCCCTGCGTGCCCATGCCGGCGCCGTGCGTCTTGCGAGAGACCGTCATGAGCGCGGGCGCCCAACCGCCCCGCGGCGATCGCTCCGCCGCGGGTCCGCCGCAGCCGTTCTTTCACTCCCGCTGGGTGCTCGCGCCCGCGCACGTGCGCGACCTGGGGCCGCAGGGCGGACTGCCGCAGGGCTTCCGCGCGGCCGGCGTCGCCTGCGGGATCAAGCCGTCGGGCAACCCCGACCTCGGCATCCTCGTGTGCGACGCGCCGGACGCCGTCAGCGCGGCGCGCTTCACCGACACGGCCACGCCGGCGGCGCCGGTGCTCCTCAGCCGCGAGCGCTGCAAGCTCGGCGGATTGCGGGCGGTGCTCGCCAACTCCGGCTGCGCCAACGCCGCCACGGGACAGCGCGGGCTGGACGACGCCGCCAAGACCCAGGGGGCCGCGGCGCTCGCGCTCGGTGTGGCGCCGGAGCAGGTCGCGCTCGGCTCGACCGGCGGCATCAGCCACCAGCTGCCCGTCGAGCGCGTGCTGCAGGGCATCCTCGCCGCCACGCCGCGGCTGCGGCGGGAGGGCGACGGCGAGTTCCAGCAGGCCATCCAGACGACCGACGCCTTTGAGAAGCGCGCCTGCCTGGAGGTGACGCTCTCGACCGGCGCTGTGCGTCTGAGCGCGCAGTGCAAGGGCGCCGGGATGATCTCGCCGAGCTTCGCGACGATGCTGTGCTTCGTGGAGACGGACGCCGTCCTGGCGGTGGAGACGGCGCAACTGCTGCTCGGCGTGTGCGTGAAGCGCTCGTTCGACCGCTGCACGGTGGACGGGCAGCTCTCCACCAACGACACGGCGATCCTGATGTGCTCGGGTGCGAGCGGCGTGCGCGTGGCGCCGGAAAGCGAGGACGAGCTGCGCTTCGGCGAGGCGCTCGACGCGCTGCTGCGCCAGTTGGCGATCCTGATGGTCGCCGACGGCGAGGGCGCCGGCAGGATCGCCCGCGTCGTGGTCCGCGGCGGCGCCGGCGCCGAGCCCAACGCAAGCGTCGAGACCGTCGCGCGCGCCGTCGCCAACTCGCCGCTCGTGCAGGCGGCGCTGCACGGCGGCGACCCCAACTGGGGGCGGATCGTGCAGGCCGTCGGCGGGGCTCTGGGCGGGCGCGGTCGCGTTCCCGCGCCGCTGGCGCTGGACATCGCGATCGAGGGCGTGCAGGTGTGCTCGGCGGGCGCCGCGATCCCCTACGACGAGCAGCGCCTCGCCGCGGCGGTGCAGGGGCGCGAGGTGGAGTACGAGATCGTGCTGCCGGGCGACGGCGGCGAAACAGAGGTGTTCTTCTCCGACCTCTCGCACGAGTACGTGAGCATCAACGCCGACTACACCACATGACACGTCCTGCTCACACCGATGGAAGTCGTACCGACACTGGCGTGAAGCGCCCCGTCCACAGCGATGTGAACGGCCCTGCACTCAAAGATGCCCACAGCCCCTGGAGGCTCCCCTGATGCGCGACGCCGGCACACTGCTGGAGGCCCTGCCCTACATCCGCGAGTTTCACGGTAGGACGGTGGTGATCAAGTACGGCGGGGCGGCGATGGAGGATGCCAGCCTGCGCGAGGAGTTCGCGCGCGACGTCGTGCTGCTGAAGTACGTCGGCCTGAACCCGATCGTCGTGCACGGCGGCGGCCCGGACATCACCGCGTACATGCAGCGCCTCGGGTTGCCCGTCGAGTTCGTCGGCGGCCTGCGCGTATCCGACGCCGACACCGTCGAGGTCGCGAAGATGGTGCTCGTCGGCAAGGTCAACAAGGAGATCGTGATCCGCATCAACCGCCACGGCCAGCCGGCCGTCGGCCTGTGCGGCGACGACGGCTCGCTGTTTCGCGTCTCCCGCCGCGCCGCCCCGGGCGGCGAGGACATCGGCTTCGTGGGCCGCATCGAGCGCGTCAACGTCGACGTGCTCAACCACGTCAGCACCGACTACATCCCGGTGATCGCCTCCGTCGGCGCCGACCGCGACGGGCACTCCTACAACGTCAACGCCGACGAGGCGGCGGGCGCCGTGGCGCGTGCGCTCGGCGCCTACAAGATGATCTTCCTGACCGACGTGCCCGGCTGGCTCGCCGATCCGCAGGACCCCTCCAGCCTCATCGGCCAGGCCACAGCCGAGCAGGTGCAGCAGGCGCTGCCGGGGCTCAGCGGCGGAATGCACCCCAAGCTCCAAGCCTGCCTGGAGGCGATCCAAGGGGGTGTCAGCTCCGCGCACATCATCGACGGGCGCGTCCCTCACTCGCTGCTGCTGGAGCTGTTCACCGACGAAGGCGTCGGCACGAAGGTCGGGGCCGCGCCGTGAGGGCACTGCGAGCGGTGCTCGCCGCCGGCGTGCCGGGAAACACAACGCGGCCACCCCGGCGGAGCGCAGCGGAGCCCCTAAGAGCGCCTAACAGAATGCGCGCACGCCTTGATGCGGCCGCTGGCCTTCGCGGGCCGTCGTCCTCGGGCTCGACTTGGCACCACCAAGCCTTCGCCCTTGCGTCCTCGGCCCGCTCGACCCCCGACCACCCCAGCCGCACACACATTCTGTTAGGCGCTCTAAAAATATGTCTTTGACCGAGCTTCAGGGGATCGAGCGGGCGCGCGTCGTCCCGTCCTACGCGCGCTTCCCGGTGGAGTTCGTGCGCGGCGAGGGCGCGCGGCTGTGGGACGTGGAGGGGGAGGAGTACCTCGACTTCCTGTGCGGCATCTCGGTGACCAACGTGGGGCACTGCCACCCGCGCGTGGTGGCCGCCGTGCGCGAGCAGGCCGGACGGCTGATGCACGTCTCGAACCTCTTCTACACCGAGCCCGCGATGCTCCTGGCGCAGCGTCTCTCCCGCGCGGCGCTCGGCGGCAAGGTCTACCTGTGCAACTCCGGCGCGGAGGCCGTCGAGGCGGCGATCAAGCTGGCGCGCAAGGCGCGCCCCGGCGGCGACATTGTGTCGGTGCTCGGCGCCTTTCACGGGCGCACGTACGGCGCCCTGTCGGCGACCCCGCAGGAGTCCAAGCAGGCGCCCTTCGCGCCGCTGGTGCCGGGTTTTCGCGCCGTCGCGGCCGAGCCCGCGGCGCTCGCGGCGGCCGTGGACGAGCGCACGGCCGCGGTGATCCTCGAGCCGATCCAGGGGGAGACGGGCGTGCACGTCCTCTCCGACGAGCTGCTGCGCGCCGCGCGCGCGGCGTGCGACGCGCACGGTGCGGCGCTGATCTTCGACGAGATCCAGTGCGGCCTGGGGCGCACGGGTGCGCTGTGGGCGTACGAGCACACGGGCGTGACCCCCGACGCGCTGACGAGCGCCAAGGCGCTCGGCGGCGGCCTGCCGATCGGCGCGCTCGTGACAGGGGAGCGCCTCGCGGACATCTTCGCCCCCGGCGACCACGGCTCGACCTTCGCCGGCGGGCCGGTGCTTGCGGCCGGCGCCCTGGCGGCGCTCGACGTGCTCGAAGACCCCGCTCTGCTGGCGCGCGTGACGGAGCTGGGCACGCGTCTGGCGGCGGGCCTGCAGGAGCTGCCGCACGTCCTCGCAGTGCGCGGCCGCGGGCTGATGCTGGCCTGCGAGGTGGACATCTCCGCGCCGGACGTGGTTCGCCGCGCGCTGCTGGAGCAGCGTCTGATCGTCAATGCGACGGGACCGACCACGGTGCGCCTGCTGCCGCCGCTGATCCTCGCCGAGTCCGACGTGGACGAGGCGCTGCGACGCCTGGGCGCGGCGCTGGCGGGCTGAGTGGCGCGGCAGGAGTTGCCGCGGCGGCTTTGAGCTGGACGACGATCGTGCGCGGGTGGATGTCGGTGCGTATACCCTTCCCGCCGATGCCCCCCGCCGACCCCGCCAAGAGCTTCCCGCCGCGCACCGCCTCCTACGAGGCCGACCCCGCGCAGGTCGGGCGGGTGCTGCTGCTGTACTCCGGCGGCCTGGACACGAGCGTGATGCTGAAGTGGATTCAGGACGAGTACGACGCGGAGGTCGTGTGCCTGACCGTCAACCTCGGCCAGCCGGGCGAGGACTACGCCGTGATCGAGGAGAAGGCGCGGCGGCTCGGCGCGCTGGAGTGCCACGTCGTGGACGCGCGCGAGGAGTTCGCCCGCGACTTCGTCGCCCCCGCGATCCGCTGCAACGCGCTGTACGGCGGCGGCTACCCGCTGTTCACCGCGCTCGGGCGGCCGCTGATCGCCAAGCTCGCGGTGCAGTACGCGCGCGCCAGCGGCTGCGACACGATCGCTCACGGCTGCACGGGCAAGGGCAACGACCAGGTGCGCATCGAGGCCACGGTCGCGACGCTCGCGCCCGAGCTGAAGACGATCGCCCCCGTGCGCTCGTGGCAGATGGGACGCGAGGAGGAGATCGCCTACGCGCGCGAGCACGGCATTCCAATTAAATCGAACCCCGCCCACCCCGGCACCGAGACGGCGCCGTACTCGATCGACGACAACCTCTGGGGCCGCTCCTCGGAGGGCCGCTGGATCGAGGATCTGCAGCACGCCCCCGAGGACGACGTGTTTCAGCTCGTAACCCGGCCGGAGGACGCGCCCGAGGAGTCGCAGACGGTGACGGTGCAGTTCGAGCGCGGCGTCCCCGTCGCCCTCGACGGCGAGCGCCTCGGGCTGGTCGAGCTGCTCGAACGCACGGCGCAGATCGGCGCGCGCCACGGCGTCGGCATCGTCGACCACATCGAGGATCGCATCGTCGGGCTGAAGGTGCGCGACATCTACGAGGTGCCCGCGGCGGCGATCCTGCTGCCCGCCCACCAGGAGCTGGAGAAGCTCGTCGGCACCATCCACCAGAACCAGTTCAAGCCGCAGCTGGACCGCCAGTGGGCGTACCTGGTGTACGCCGGCCTCTGGTGGGAGCCGCTGCGCGGCGACCTCGACGCGTACGCCGCCTCCGTCAACGACCGCGTCACCGGCACGATCGGCATGAAGCTCTACAAGGGCTCCGCGCGCGTGGTCACGCGCGACTCCCCCAACGCCGTCTACGACGCGAGCCTCGCCTCCTTCGCGCAGTCCGGCGGACTCTTCTCGCAGACGGCCTCTCCCGGCTTCATCGAGCTGTGGTCGTTGCAGTCGCGCATGGCGTGGAGGCTCCGGAACGAACCCTGAGGCCACGTCCGGCTCCCCCCATACGCTGTCGTAGAGCGTGATGGCAGAGGGAGACAAGACCCCCGGCGGCGAGCCGCCCGGGCCGGCGGAACGCGACATCCTCGCCGAGCGCCGCGCGCGCCGCGGCGGCTCGGGCGAGCCGGCGCCGGGCGCCCAGGACCTGGCGCGGCGCGCGGTGGTGGCGGAGGCGACCGTGGTGACGCTCGAGACCCACCTGGAGAACCTGCGTCAGCGCCTGCGCGAAACCGAAGCCGAGCGCCAGCGCGCCGGCGAGCAGCTGGCCGAGCGCGAACAGGAGGTGCGCCGCGTCAAGCAGCGCGAGTACGCCGAGCAGCAGCTGCGCGTCGAGGCCGAGGAGCAGAGCGAGCACCTGCGCCGCGAGCAGCGCGCCGAGCTCGACCGCCTGCAGCGCCGGCTCGGCGCCAGCGAGCGCCACGCGCGCGAGCTGGCCGACCAGCTGGAGGGCGTGCGCCGCGAACTGGCCGAGGCCGAGCAGAGCGCCGCGGCGCAGGGCGCCGCGCTGCGACGCACCGCGCGCGAGCTGGCCGAGCGCGAGGCCGACCTCGCGGGGCGCGAGCTGACGCTGGAGCGCACGCGCACGGAGATCGAGCAGCGCCTCGGCGAGGCGCGTGCGGCCGAGCGCGACGCGCGGGCGCTGCGCGTGCGCGAGGACGAGCACCGCCAGGCGTTGAGCGCGCGCGTCGCGACGCTCCAGACCCGGGCCGCGGAGGTCCAGCGCGAAGCGCAGGCCGAGCGCGAGGCGCGCGAGCACACCGAAGGCCGCCTGCGCGAAGTGCTCGACGCGCACGCCCGCGCGGAGTCGATCGTCGGCGAGCTGCGCGGGGTCGCGCGGCGGCTGCGGGGAGTGGTGACGCGCACCCCGCTCGCGCCCCCGGCGGGCGGGGAGCCCGACCGCGAGGAGATGGCGCAGGCGCTCGCCGCCGCCGTGGAGCGCCTGCGCGCGCGGGTGACGGCGGTGGCCGAGCCCGACGCGCAAGACCCACTCCCCGAACCGGCGCCCCTCGCCCCTGCCATCCAGGCGGCGCCTGTGGCTCCCCCCGCCGAGGCGCCGCCCGCCCGGCCCGTCGAGCCGCCGGCCCCGCACAAGCACAGCATGTCGCTGATCGCGCGCCTGCGAGCCCGCAAACAGCGACACACGCGCTGATCGGCCGCCGCCGCGCCGCCTAAGATCCAGCTCAGTGAGCACTCCCGCCTGCGCCCACCTGCACGTGCACTCCGAGTACTCGCTGCTCGACGGCGCGTGCAAGATCGACGCGCTCGCGGCGCGCGCCGCGGAGTTCGGCCAGCCGGCGCTCGGGCTCACCGACCACGGGGTCATGAACGGGGCGGTGGAGCTGTACAAGGCGTGCGCCAAGCACGGTGTCAAGCCGATCGTCGGCTGCGAGATCTACCTCGTCGAGGACCACGCCGCGAGCGGGCCGGGGCGCGCGCGGCGCAACCATCTGACGCTGCTGGCGGCCAGCGACGCGGGCTATCGCAACCTCGTCAAGCTCTCCTCCGCCGGCTACCTGGAAGGGTTGCAGCGCGGCAAGCCGACCGTCGATCTGGGGCAGGTCGAGCGCCACGCCGAGGGCGTGATCGCGCTGACCGGCTGTCTGGCCTCGCGCTTCTGCCAGCACCTCGCCGAGGACCGCCCCGACGACGCGCGCGCGCACGCGGACGACCTGCAGCGCATCTTCGGCCCTGAGAACGTGTACTTCGAGCTGCAGAAGAACGGCCTGGCGCTGCAGGAGAAGTGCAACGAGGGGATCGAGCGGATCGCGCGCGAGCTGCGCGGGCCGCTCGTCGGCACCGGCGACGTGCACTACCTGCGCCGCGAGGACTACGACCACCACACGGCGCTGCTGTGCGTGCAGACCAAGAGCACGCTCGCGGCGCCGAAGCTGACGTTCGACACCAACGAGTTCTACCTGCGCGACAGCGCGGAGATGGCCAGCGCCTTCGCGCAGTGGCCGCAGGCGCTCGCCAGCACGCTGGAGATCGCCGAGCGCTGCAGCGTCGAGCTGGAGCTCGGCAAGCAGCTGATCCCGCGCTTTCAGACGCCCGACGGGACCTCCGAGCGCGAGTACCTGCGCGCGCGCGTACAGGAGGGGCTGCGCCTGCGCTACGGCGACCCGCCCCCCGCGCGGACGCTGGAGCGCATGGAGATGGAGCTGGGCGTGATCGACCGCATGGGCTTCAACGCGTACTTCCTGATCGTGTGGGACTTCGTCAAGTACGCCAAAGAGAACGGCATCGCCGTCGGGCCGGGCCGTGGCTCGGCCGCCGGCTCGATCGTGTCGTACTGCCTGTCGATCACCGACGTGGACCCGCTGCGCTACGACCTGCTGTTCGAGCGCTTCCTGAACCCCGAGCGCGTGTCGATGCCCGATATCGACATCGACTTCTCCGTGCGCGGGCGCGAGCGCGTGATGCGCTACGTGACCGAGAAGTACGGCCGCGAGTCGGTCGCGCAGATCGTCACGTTCGGCAAGATGTTCCCGCGCGCGGCCACGCGCGACGCGGCGCGCGTGCTGGGCTTCGACTACGGCGCCGGGGACCGCCTGGCGAAGCTGATCCCCGACCCGATCATGGGCCGCTCGCCCTCCTTCGCGGACTGCCTGAAGGCCGGCGAACCGCTGCGCAAGGCGTACGACGAGGAGCCGGACGCCCGCCAGATCGTGGACGTCGCGCAGGGGCTTGAGGGCATCGTGCGCAACTCCTCGATTCACGCCGCCGCGGTCGTGATCGCCGACCGGCCGCTGACGGACATCGTGCCGCTGCAGCTCGCCGACGCCGGCACGGGGGAGGGCGGGGAGCGCGTGTTTCGCACCGTCACGCAGTTCTCGATGAAGCCGATCGAGGAGATCGGCCTGTTGAAGATGGACTTCCTCGGGCTGCGCAACCTCGACGTGATCGAGGACGCCCTGGACATCATCGAGCGCTCAAGCGGCGCGCGCCCGGACATGACGACGCTGCCGCTGGACGACGCGAAGACGTACGAGATGCTGGGCAGGGGCGACTCGATCGGGGTCTTCCAGTTCGAGTCCGAGGGAATGCGGGAGGCGCTGAAGAAGGTGCGCCCGGACGAGTTCAACGACCTGATCGCGCTCAACGCGCTGTACCGGCCGGGGGCGATGGACCAGATCCCCGTGTACGCGAAGGGCAAGCGCAGCCCCGAGCAGATCTCCTACCCCGACGAGCGCCTGCGCGCGATCCTCGAGTCCTCCAAGGGCGTGATCCTCTATCAGGAGCAGGCGATGCAGATCTCCAAGGAGCTGGCGGGCTTCTCGGGCGCGAAGGCCGACGATCTGCGCAAGGCGATCGGCAAGAAGAACCGCCAGGCGATGGCGGCGCTGAAGCCGGAGTTCGTGGCAGGCTGCCGCGCCTCGGGCACGAGTTCGGAGACGATCGAGTTCCTGTGGCAGACCAACGAAAAGTCCGCCGACTACTCCTTCAACAAGTCCCACGCCGCGTGCTACGGACTGATCGCGTACCGCACCGCGTGGCTGAAGGCCAACCACCCGGCGGAGTACATGGCGGCGCTGATCTCCTCCGTCATGTCCACGAAAGACAAGGTGCCCTTCTTCGTCGCCCGCTGTGAGGAGATGGGCATCGAGATCCTGCCGCCCGACGTCAACCTCTCCGATCACGAGTTCACCGTCGTGGACGGCAACATCCGCTTCGGTCTGGACGCGGTCAAGGGCGTCGGCTACCAGGCGGTGGAGGCGATCAAGCGCGCCCGCGAAGAGGGCGGTGAGTTCACCTCTCTGTGGGACTTCTGCGAGCGCGTGGACGGCCGCGCCGTGAACAAGAAGGCGATCGAGGCGCTGATCAAGTGCGGCGCGCTGGGCTCCACCGGCGCGAGCCGCAGGGGAATGCTGGCGGTGCTCGAGCAGGCGCAGGGCGCCGGGCAGAAGGCCCAGCAGGACGCGCAGATCGGCCAGGGGTCGATCTTCGATCTGCAACCGCCGCCGGCCGGCGAGGCCGGAGCGCCCGGCGCCCACGCCGCGCCCGGCGCGGGATTGATGAGGCCGAGCCATCCGCCGATCCCCGCCGGCGAGTTCGAGCAGGCCGAGCTGCTCGCCGCCGAGAAAGAGGCGATCGGCCTGTTCATTTCAGCACACCCGCTGAAGCCGCTGCGCGAGGCGCTGCGCGCCCGCGTGGACTGCCCGCTCGCGGCGCTCGCCGACCGTCGTGACAAGGACTGGGTGAACGTCGGCGGGATCATCGTCGAGGCCAAGCGCATCCGCACACGCAACGGTGACCACATGATGTTCGCGACGCTCGACGACCTCGAGGGCGCCGTGGAGATCCTCGTGTTCGGCAAGGCGCTGGCCGAGCACGAGGCGATGCTCGCCGTCGATCAGGTCGTGCTCGTGCGCGGGCGCGTGGACCACAAGGAAGCCGGCAAGACGTGCCTCGTCGTGCAGTCGGTGCAGACGTTCGCGCCGAGCGAGGAGGAGATCGCGGGCGCGAAGATCAGAGCCGTGCAGGACGCCGCCGCGCGCGAGACCCAGGCGCAGCCGCTGATGCTGCGCATCGACGCCTCGCTGCTGCCGGCCAGCGCGATCGAAGAGATCCGGCAGCTGATCGAGAGCAACCCGGGCAGTGCCGAGGTCGTGCTCGACATGGACACGCGCACCGGCCTGCGCCGCCTGCGCTTCGGCGAGGCCTTCCGCGTCGCCCCCACACCGTCGCTGCGCGCGGAGCTTGAGCAGATCCTCGCCCCTGCGCTAGCTGCCGCGTAGCCCCCGCTCGCGCAGCGCCACCGCCAGCGCGATTTCCTCACCCGACGGGCCTTCGCGCTTTTCGCCCGGAGTCTCAAGGATGCACGAGAGCTCCGCGAACGCCGGCGTGGAGAGGAACACGGCGCAGCCCTCCTCGCCCAGCTCGCCGGCGCCGACGTTGGCGTGGCGGTCGCGGTTGGCGCCGAGCGGGGTCTGGGAGTCGTTGAGGTGCAGCGAGCCGAGGCGCTCTGAGCCGATCTTCTGTGAGATCTCCTGCACCAGCGCGTCCATGCCGGCGCGCGTGCGGATGTCGTAGCCGGAGGCGAACAGGTGGCAGGAGTCCAGGCACAGCCCGAGCCGGGGTCCGCCGCCCGCGGCCTCGATCAGCGCGGCCAGCTCCTCCACGGAGCGTCCCAGCGTGCCGCCGGTGCCGGCCGTGTTCTCCAGGTGCAGCGCACAGCCCTCGCTGTCGGCGAGCGCCTCGCGGATCGTCGCTCCCGCGCGGGCTATGGCGGCGCCGACGTCCCCCGTCTTCGCCGAGCCGGGGTGCAGGACGACCCCCTGCGCGCCGATCTGCGCGCCGACGCGCAGCGAATGCGTGAGCGACGTAAGCGACTTCGCGCGGATCTCGGGGTCCTCGCTGGCGCAGTTGAGCAGGTACACGGCGTGGATCACGACGGCGTCGATCGGGCTCGCCGCCATCGCCTCGCGGAAGGCGGCGACGTCCTCCTCGCGGTACACGGTCGGGCGCCACATGCGCGGGGACTGGTTGAAGATCTGGATCGCCCGCGCGCCGCGCTCCACGCCCCGTTCGATCGCCTTCGGCAGGCCGCCGGCCGGTGAGACGTGCGCTCCGATTAGCATGGCCCCGAATCCTATGCGTGTTCGCTTCGCACCATCGCCCACGGGCGCCCTGCACATCGGCGGCGCGCGCACGGCGCTGTTCAACTGGCTGCTCGCCCGCGGCAGCGCCGGCGCGCTCGTGCTGCGCATCGAGGACACCGACCGCGAGCGCTCCACGCCGGCGAACGTGCAGCAGATCCTCGACGCCCTGCGCTGGCTGGAGCTCGACTGGGACGAGGGGCCGATCATGCAGTCCGAGCGCTCCGAGCGCCACCGCGAGGCGCTGCAGGGGCTGCTTGACTCCGGGCACGCGTACCGCTCGACCGCCACCGCCGACGACGTCAAGGCCTACAAAGAGCGCCACGGCGCGCAGCGCGGCTTCCGCGGCGAGGAGCGCGCGGGCCAGGGGCGGCAGGGCGCCGTGCGCCTGCGCGTGCCCGACGAGGGCGCCACCGTCGTGCACGACGCGATCCGCGGCGACACGCGCTTTGAGCACGTGCACCTCGACGACCCCGTGATCGCCCGCTCGGACGGCTCGGTGCTGTACAACTTCGCCGTCGCCATCGACGACCTCGACGCCGCCATCACGCACGTCGTGCGCGGCGAGGATCACCTCTCCAACACGCCCAAGCAGCTGCTCGTGCTGGAGGCCCTCGGCGCGCCCCAGCCGCGCTACGCGCACCTGCCGCTGCTGCACGGCCCCGACGGCAAGAAGCTCTCCAAGCGCCACGGCGCCGCCTCCGTGCAGGAGCTGCGCGACGCCGGGTACCTGCCGGAGGCCGTGCGCAACTACCTGGCGCTGCTCGGCTGGGGCGCGGCGGACGACGCGACCGTGCTCTCCACGCAGCAGCTCGTCGAGCGCTTCGCGCTGGAGCGCGTCAGTCGCAACCCCGCGCAGTTCGACGAGGCCAAGCTGCGCTGGCTGAACGGTCTCTACATCCGCGGCCTGTCGGCGCCGGCGCTGGCCGAGCGGCTGGAGCGCTTCCTGGCCGGCGGCGAGGGCACGCACACGGGGTCTGGGCCGGCCTCGGGCGCGGGCGTACCCGGGCAGGGCGCGGGCCTACCCGGGCGGGGCGCGATCGACCGCGAGCTGCTGGCGCGCGCGGCCGCGATCAGCCAGGAGAAGATCCAGACGCTCGCCGACTTCTGGCCGCTCGCGGGGTTCTTCTTCGACGGCGTCCGCGAGGACCCGCAGGCGCGCGAGCGCTGGCTCGGGGACCCCGGCAGGCAGGTGCTCGGGCACGCCCGCGCGGCGCTGGCGGACACGCCGAGCTTCGACGAGGACGGCGTGCAGCGGGCGCTGGCCGGCGTGCAGGAGCGCCTGGGCGTCAAGCCGCGCGAGATCTACCAGCCGCTGCGCGTGGCGCTCACCGGCGGCACGATCTCGCCCGGGATCTTCGAGAGCCTCGCACTGCTGGGACGCGAGGAGACGCTGGGGCGGATCGACCGCGCGCTTGAGCCTTCCGTGCGCTCCTGAATACGCCCTTCGGCAGGGTGGGCGGATTTTCGCTCAACCATTCGTCCAAGCGTGCCGATATGAGCCGGGATATGCGCCCAACGGATTGGGCGTCGGCGATTCCAAGGTAGGTACGGACCACATGAACGCAACAGCTTCCAAGCGCCCGGGGCGCGGGCAGGCCAAGGCGGCCGCGACGGACGGAAGGGCGCAGGGCACCGACGGACGGGCGCAGGGCGCGGGGCGAGACGGACGGGCACAGGGCGCGGAGCGAGGCGCCCCCGCCGGCACGCGCCACCAGAACGAGGGCCACGGCCGCCGCCTGACGCAGGCCTTCGAGGCGCTGGAGGCGTTCCCGGCGCTGGCCGAGTCGCGCAAGCGGCTGCTCGCCGTGACCTCCAAGGATCACGTCGCCACCGCCGACGTCGTCGCCGCCGTGGAGTCCGACGTGGCGATGATCATCGCCGTGCTGCGCATGGCCAACCAGGCGCAGGCCGCGCGCGGGCGCGTGGACACCGTCGTCGGCGCGGTGGAGCTGCTCTCCCCGCAGGCCGTGCAGGCGCTCGCCAGCCGCCTGCGCACGTTCGACTTCTTCGAGCGCGCCAGCGTGTGGGACGCGGCGCCCGAGCGCTTTCGCCTGCACGCGCTGGCCACCCAGCACGCCGCCGACCGGCTCGCGGCGGAGGTCGGCTACGAGCACCGCGACCGCCTGACTGTCACGAGCCTGCTGCACGACATCGGCAAGCTCGTGCTGCTGCACGCCTACCCCGGGTACCCGGCGCAGGTCCACCAGGGCGCGAAGACGCCGGAGGAGCGCATCCACCAGGAGCGCCGCGAGCTGGGTGTCGACCACGCGCTCGTGGGGGGCGTGCTCGCGCGCCGCTGGGGCCTGCCCGTTACCGTCGCCACGGTGATCGAACGCCACCACAGCCCCGAGGCCGTTGGCGAGGCGGCGTTCGTGCGCCTCGCGGACATGCTCGCCCACTACGAGCAGGGCGCGCCCGTGTCCCCCGCGGAGATGCTGCAGAGCGCGCGCATGATCGGCCTCGGACCGTCCGAGCTGCGGCGCGTGATGTACGAGCTGCCCAACCCCACCAACCAGCGCCAGCGCCACATCGACCCGTGCCCGCTGTCCGGGCGCGAGCTGAGCGTGCTGCAGCGCCTCTCCGAAGGCAAGGTCTACAAGCAGATCGCGCACGAGCTGACGCTGTCCACGAGCACGGTGCGCACGCACCTGCACAACATCTACGGCAAGCTGGGCGCGGTCGACCGCGCGCAGGCCGTGTTGATCGCGACCGAGCGCGGTTGGCTGTAGGGCGAGTCCAGGTCGGCCCAACAGCCGCCCTACGGCGTGGTTGCGTAGCATCGCGTCCAAGCCGCGATGCTGTCCATCACCAGCAAGTCCCCGTACGCCGTGCTCGCCCTCGCCGAGCTCGGGCGCAGCTCGGGCACAGAGCCCGTGCCGATCGGCGAGCTGGCGCGCCGGCGGGAGGTGCCCGTGCAGTTCCTGGAGCAGCTGTTCGCGGTGCTGCGTCGCGCCGGCGTGCTCAGCTCCCAGCGCGGCGTGAAGGGCGGCTACCGCTTCGCCCGCGATCCCGCGACGGTCAGTGTGCTGGAGGTGATTGAGCTGCTCGACGGCCCGCTCGGGCGCGACGCGCAGGGCGTCTTCGCCGACGGGGCGCAGGCGGCGCGCAGGGTGTTCGAAACGACGACGATCGCCGACATCATCGAGCGCGAGGCGCGCGAGGCCGGCGCGAGCATGTACCACATTTGAGCGACCTGTCCGTGGGGCCGATCGTCTCGCCGGGGGCGACGCCGAGGTTCGTGGGCGTACCGACGTCTACAGCGCGGGTACGCGCGCGGCCGCCCGCGCCCGCTTGACTGCATACATCGCGCGGTCCGCCGCGACGAGCACGTCCTCGTCGCTCGCCGTGTCGCTGTCGATCAGCGCGTAGCCGACGCTGCCGGCGAGGTGCACGACGCTGTCGCCGGTGTCCACGGCGCACGCTTCGATCACGCGCATCAGGTCCTCGACCACGATCTGCGCGCCGTCGGCGGTCATGTGCGGCAAGAGCACGGCGAACTCGTCGCCGCCGAGGCGCGCGACGAGGTCGGTGGCGCGCAGGCGGCGCGTGAGCGTGCGCGCGACGGCCTTCAGGGCGTCGTCGCCGACCTTGTGGCCGTGCACGTCGTTGACCGCCTTGAAGCCGTCGAGGTCGATCGCCAGCAGCGCCGCCTGCTCGGCGTAGCGCTGGCAGCGGCCGATCTGCAGGCGCAGGTCGTGCTCGAACAGGCGCCGGTTGCGCAGGCCCGTGAGCGGGTCGTGGTCGGCGAGGTGGCGCAGGTGCTCTTCCAGGTGCTTGCGCTCGGAGATGTCCTGAACCTGCACGATGAAGTGCAGCGGCGCGCCGTGGTGGTCGCGCACGAGCGAGATCGACAGCAGCGCCGACATCGTTTCCCCCGCCGCGTTGACGTAGCGCTTCTCGGTCTGAAAGGCGGAGATCTCGCCGTCGAGCAGCTGCTGGCGGCGGGCGGCGTCGTTGGTCACGTCTTCGGGGTGCGTGATGTCGCCGAAGCGCTGGCCGATCAGCTCGTCGGCGGTGTAGCCGGTGATGTCGCACAGGGCGTGGTTGACGAGCACCCAGCGCCCGTCCTGGTCGAGCAGCCCCGTGCCGATCGGGGCGCGTTCGAAGACCTGCTCGAAGCGCTCCGGCGCGGGCGGCTCGCCGCGGTCGGTCGCGGTGGCGGGGGAGACGTCGAGGACGACCGCGACGCCGCCGGCGATCACGGCGGGGGCGGGGGGCTTGTGCACGCTGAGCGGCCCGACGTCGATCGCCAGTCGGTGCGAGCCGTCGCGCGTGCGGATCTTGCGCGAGCGGGTGTCGCCGTCCAGGGCGGAGCGGCACAGGGGCTCGATCTCCCGCCAGATCTCGGCGGGGAAGGCCTGCGCGAGCGGCGCTCCCTCGCGGTACGCGGCGTTCTCGGCGCCGCGCCGCGCCGCGCGGCCGGCGACGAGCGTGAAGCGCAGGTCGGCGTCGAAGACCATGATCAGCGCCTCCGCCAGCTCGTCGGTCCCGACGAGGGTCGCGGCGTCGTCGATGCCGGCGAGCAGGGCGTTGGGCGCGGTCTGGCGGGCAGTCGCCATGGCACCTTATCGGTCACTATTGTCGTCAACGTTATGGCTGAAATCCCGATCGACATTTCGCAGCTTGTCGGCGGTACGCCGATCGTGGAGCTGTCGCGGATGTTGGCGGACACGGCGCGCGCCGCCGGCACACGGCTGTTCGCCAAGCTGGAGGCGCTGAACCCCGGCGGCAGCGTCAAGGACCGCATCGGCGTGGCGATGATCGAGGCGGCGGAGGCGCAGGGGCGGATCGAGCCGGGGCGCACCACGATCGTCGAGGCGACGAGCGGCAACACGGGGATCGCGCTGGCGTTCGTGTGCGCGGCGAAGGGGTATGAGCTGGTGCTGACGCTGCCGCAGGGCATGAGCCGCGAGCGCGAGAGCCTGCTGGCGCTGTATGGGGCGCGCGTGCAGATCACCGAGTCCCTCGGCGGGATGCACGAGGCGGTGAGCGCGGCGCGCGAGCTGGCCTCCCAACCGGACGTGTTCCTGCCCGACCAGTTCTCAAACCCCGCCAACCCGGACGTGCACAGGCGCACCACGGGACCGGAGATCGAGCGGGCGCTGGACGGCAGCGTGGACGTGCTCGTGGCGGGCGTCGGCACGGGCGGCACGATCACCGGCGCGGGGGAGTACCTGCGCGAGCGCAACCCGCGGCTGCGCGTGGTGGCGGTCGAGCCCGCCGGCTCGCCGGTGCTCTCAGGCGGGCGGCCCGGTCCGCACCGCATCCAGGGCATCGGCGCCGGCTTCGTGCCGCCGGTGCTCAACCGCGCGCTGCTGGACGAGGTGATCGGCGTGAGCGACGACGACGCGATCCACACGGCGTGGCGCTGCGCGCGCGGCGCCGGCGTGCTGGCGGGCATCTCCTGCGGCGCGGCGCTGTGGGGCGCCCTGCGTGTGGCCGAGCGGCCGGAGAGCGCGGGTCAGCGGATCGTCGTGATCATGCCGGACTCCGGCGAGCGCTACGTGTCGCAGGCGTTCTTCGCGCCCGTCTGATCTCCCGCTACGCTGTGGCCATGCTCGGTGTGGGCGGCTTCGCGCGGGTGGCCAGGGAGTTGCGCTGCGACGTCGCCGCGGCGCGCGACCGCGACCCGGCGGCGCGCGGCGTGGGGCCGGCGGAGATCCTGGCGACGTGGCCGGGCATCCACGCGCTGCTGGCGCATCGCATCGCGCACGCCCTGCACGAGTCCGGCGTGCCGCTGCTGCCGCGCTCGCTGTCGATGGCCACGCGCGCGGTGACGGGGATCGAGATCCACCCGGCGGCGCGCATCGGCCGCGGGCTGTTCATCGACCACGGCGCGGGCGTCGTGATCGGCGAGACGGCGAGCATCGGCGACGACGTCACGCTGTACCAGGGGGTGACGCTCGGCGGCACGGGCTTCGCCACCGGCAAGCGCCACCCGACGGTGCAGGACAACGTCACGATCGGCTCCGGCGCGAAGCTGCTGGGGCCGATCACGATCGGCCACGGCGCGAAGATCGGCGCCAACAGCGTCGTGATCACCGACGTGCCGCCGAACACGACGGTCGTCGGCAACCCGGGCCACCCCGTGCGCGTCGACGGCCGCCGCCCGGAGGGGCCGGACGCCGACTGGATCCATCTCCCCGACCCGATCGCCGAGGCGCTGGCGGGGCTGGCCAGTCGCATCGGCGCGCTGGAGCGCGCGGTCAGCGAGATCTCCGGCGGCGCGGAGCCCAAACAGCCGGCGAAGGTGACGCCGCTGCGCCCCGTGAAGGGGCAGAACCCGGCGGGGGGTTAGGCTTCGTCGGCCCTGAGGGAGGACCCGCGCGAGCACGTCCCGCGCCAGCAGACCGACCCCGCATCTATTCTGAGGGTCGATGCCCTCCAACCCGCACGCCGAGCACCTGCAGGAGCTGCTTGAGGGTCTGAACGAGCCCCAGCGCGAGGCGGTCACGCACGGCGAGGGGCCGCTTTTGATCCTCGCCGGCGCCGGCAGCGGCAAGACGCGCGTGTTGACGCATCGCATCGCGCACCTGATCTACAGCGACCAGGCGCAGGCGGGGGAGATCCTTGCGATCACGTTCACGAACAAGGCGGCGCAGGAGATGCGGGGGCGCGTGGAGCGCCTGCTGGGGCACGGCACGCGCGGGATGTGGCTGATGACCTTCCACGCGGCGTGCGCGCGGATGCTGCGCTCCGAGGCCGAGCGCCTGGGGTACACGCGCCAGTTCACGATCTACGACCAGGCCGACTCGCGGCGCCTGGTAAAGCGCAGCATCGAGGCGCTGGGGATCGACCCCAAGCGCTACACGCCGGTGGCGATCCACAGCCAGATCTCCGCCGCCAAGAACCGGCTGCGCGACGCGGCGGAGTACCAGCAGATGATGGGCTCCTACTTCGAGCAGGCCGTGGCGGAGGTCTACAAGCTCTACGAGCGCGAGCTGCACCGCATGAACGCGATGGACTTCGACGACCTGCTGTTTCGCACCGTCAACGTGCTGGAGCTTTTCCAGGAGGTGCGCGAGCGCTACGCGCAGGCCTTTCGCCACGTGCTCGTCGACGAGTACCAGGACACCAACCACGCGCAGTACCGCCTGTTGCAGCTGCTCGTGGGGGGTGGCCGCGAGGCGCCCGCGCGGGGGGAGCGGGTGAGCCTGCCGGGACACCGCAACCTGGCGGTGGTCGGGGACGACAGTCAGTCGATCTACGGGTTCAGAGGAGCCGACGTGCGCAACATCCTCGACTTCCAGGACGACTTCCCCGACGCGCGCGTGGTCAAGCTGGAGCAGAACTACCGCTCGACGCAGACGATTCTGTCCGCCGCCAACGCCGTGATCGCGAACAACCGCGGCGGCATCGCCAAGCGCCTGTGGAGCGAGCTGGGGGAGGGCGAGCGCATCCACGTGCGCGAGCTGGAGGACGAGCACGCCGAGGCGCGCTTCGTCGTCGGCGAGATCCAGCGGCTGGTCGACGAGGGCGTCGTCGAGCGCGCGCAGATCGCCGTCTTCTACCGCACGAATGCGATGTCGCGCGTGCTGGAGGACACGCTCGTGCGGCGCGAGATCGCCTATCAGGTGATCGGCGGCACGAAGTTCTACGAGCGCGCGGAGGTCAAGGACGCGATCGCGTACCTGTCGCTGCTGGCCAACCCCCGCGACGTCGTCAGCTTCACGCGCGCCGTCAACTCCCCCCGGCGCGGGCTCGGGCAGAGCACCGTCGCAAAGGTGCTCGCGCACGCCAGCAGCCTCGACGTGCCGGTGTGGGAGGCCGCGGCGGACCCCGACCGCGTGCCGGGGCTCGGCGCCGCGCCGCGCAAGGCTCTGTGGCGCTTCATGGACACGATGACGGGGCTGCGCCGGCGGATCGAGCAGAAAGCGGACGTCGGCGATCTGCTGGAGGCCGTGCTCTCACAGACGGGCTACGTCGACGCGCTGGAGGCCGAACGCACGATCGAGGCGCAGGGGCGCATCGAGAACCTCGACCAGCTCGTGCAGG
The DNA here is from genome assembly GCA_036561645.1 of Solirubrobacteraceae bacterium. Taxonomy (GTDB): domain Bacteria; phylum Actinomycetota; class Thermoleophilia; order Solirubrobacterales; family Solirubrobacteraceae; genus Palsa-744. The sequence goes on along the minus strand of DATBOY010000046.1, from coordinate 2,740 downwards.
TCGCGCGCGAGTTCGACGCGCTCGCCGAGCCCGGCGCGGAGGACCTCGACACGTTCCTGGCGCAGGTCGCGCTCGTCGCCGACGCCGACACGCGCCGCGAGGACACGGGCCTCGTGACGCTGATGACGCTGCACAACGCCAAGGGCCTCGAGTACCCGCTCGTGTTCGTCGTCGGCTGCGAGGACGGCGTGTTCCCGCATTCGCGCGCCCTGGACGAAGGCGGCCTGGAGGAGGAGCGGCGGCTGTTCTACGTCGGCGTCACGCGGGCGATGCGCGAGCTGTACCTGACGTGCGCGCGCCGGCGCGCGGTGTTCGGCGCGCAGAGCTACGGGCTGCCGAGCCGTTTTCTTGCGGAGATCCCGGCGGAGCTGACGGACTTCGAGGAGCAGCCGCGCGCGCGCATGGGCTTCGCGCCCGGCGAGGGCGCCCGCGCGGCGGGGGCGGGCATCGCCTCCGGCCGCGCCGCGCCGGGCGAGTGGGCCGCCTCACGCATCGCCGCCGCGCCGCCCGCCAACGCCTTTCGCCTCGGCGAGGACATCGTTCACCCTGCCTTCGGCGAGGGCGTCGTGACGGGCCTGGAGGCCGGTGGCGTGATCGTCGTGCGCTTCGCCGGCGACGGCTCCGAACGCAAGCTGATGTCGGAGTACGCGCAGGTCAGTCGGGTTTAGATCTGCCCTGGCGACGCTCGTCCCCTCACGCCACACCGGCGGCGCAGGCCAGCTGCGCCTCCAGCGCGCCGAGCGTGGCGTCGGTTCCCTCCAGGGCGCTGCCGATCAGCAGCCGGATGTAGGGCGGCGCCTGGTCCACCAACTCTCCGGCTGGGGTCCCGAGCAGGGAAATGCCGGGCGCCGCGCCGACGATGGCGAGGGTGGCCGTGAACAGCTGTCTGGTGATGAGCTGTTCGGCGTCGAGTTCGCCGTTGGCATACGCGCCGATGTTGTTCGTGGTGCTGGTTCCGTAGCTGGCGGCGATGGCGCCTGTGCATATCTCGGCGTCGCCCGGTCCCAACAGAGCGCCGGTAGTGCAGCCGACGACGCTGATCACCGCTGGATGTTCCGAGATCGCTTCTTCGATGCCTTCGCCGATCTGACCCAGCGCGTGGCTGATGGGACTTTTGCCGTACAGGACTTCGACGAGCGGTAGCCGCCCGCTCGGATCGGTCAGGTTCAGCGGGTTGTCGTACGTGTAGCCGTACGGCGAGCGGGACACGCCTCCCAGGGGATCGCTCGTCATGAACTGCGCGGTGCCCGGATCGTAGGAGCGCGCCCGTAGATAGACGAGACCGGTGGCCGCGTTTGTGTATTCGCCGTCGTAGCCGAGGGGTGTCGTCGCCGCGCCCGTCGTGCCGGCGGGGTTGCCGTAGGCGTCGTAGGTCATCGTCGCTTCGACGGCGCCTGTGGCGCTCGTGAGCGCGCGGATCGAACCCTGCTGGTCTTGGTGGAGGTAGAGGGGGTTGCCTTTCGCGGGGACCTGCTCGATCGCGATGCCGCCGGGGCCGTATATGTAGCTGTTCTGTTCGTCGCCGAGGATCGTCGGGATGCGCCCGGACTCGCTCCAGGCGAGGTGGTTGGTCAGCGTCTGTTTGAGTTGGGAGGCGCGCAGACCGTCGCCGTCGTAGGTGTAGAGGTCTTTGATCGCCGGGATTTTGCCTTCCGCCGTGCGGGAGACAGAGAGCAGGTGACCGCTCTGGTCGTAGGCGTATGTCGTCGCCGGCCCGGCTTTGGGCGTGGCGCTCGTGCGCTCCCCCGCTTCGTCGTAGGCGTAGCTGACGCCCGCGCCCGTTTTCAGCTGGTTGGCCGCGTCGTATTCGAATTTGCCCGAGCCGATCTTGATCGGGTTGTCGGCCGCGTCGTATTCGTAGGCGGTGGCGCCGGCTTTCGTCAGGCGGTTGTCGGCGTCGTAGGCGTAGGTGACGCTTTGCGAGCCGGGCAGGCCGGTCGCCGTGCTCGATTCGACCTGCCCATCAGCGTCGCGGACGTACGTCAGCGAGGCGAGCGTTTTCGCGCCGCCCGCGATCGTCAGTTTCGTCTGCTGCCCGGCGTTGTCGTACGTCAGTTTGTCCTGTACGCCCGTGCTTTTGGGGTATCCGATCGTCGCCAGGTTGGAGTCCGGGTCATACGAGAATTTGGTCTGGTGTTCAGAGGAGTCGGTCACGGTCTGAAGCCGCCCCGCCGTGTCGTAGGCGCGCGTCAGGCGCTGCCCGCCCGGGTACGTCAGTTTCGTCTGCTCGTTGGCGAGGTCATAGGCGTAGGACACGCTTTCGCCGTTGCCGTTCGTGTTCTGCGTCAGGCGGTCGAGCTGATCGTAGGCGTCTTTGGTTTCGCCCGTGCCGTCGATCATCTTCGTGCGGTTGCCGTCGGCGTCGTATTCGTATTTGAGCGTCGGCGTTTTGCCGTCGGAATAGACGACTTCGAGCAGACGGTTGTCGGCGTCATAGGCGTATTTGGTCGTCCGTTTCAGGGGGTCGGTGAGGCTCGTGAGGTTGCCCGCCGCGTCGTATTCCTTTTTCGTCGTGCGCCCGAGCGGATCGACGATTTCGGTGATCTCGCCGAGCACGTTGCGCACGTATTTGACGGTGTGTTTGTCGCCGTCGGTCTGGCTCGTGACGCGCCCGGAGCCGTCATATGCCGTTTCCAGGACGGCGCCGTCGGGCCGTTTGACCTGCGTCGGCTGGTTGTCGGCGCTGTAGACGTACGTGACGGCGTGCCCGCGCGGGTCGGTGAACGTTTCGAGGTTGCCG
>DATBOY010000045.1:0-2345 GCA_036561645.1 Solirubrobacteraceae bacterium | reverse complement strand
GCCTCCTGCTCGCCCGAGCGGTGCGATCGCGCTTTTGACCGGGGGTGTCTGCGCCGAGGCGCGCAGAGCCTGGATGTAGGCGTTCTGGAGTTCGATCGACGGAGCCGACGCGCGCGGACCGGAGATCAGCTCGGGCGCGATCGACTGAGGGTCCAGATAGATCGCCGCTTCGAGGTCGCTGAGCGCCATACGCGGGTTGCCGTGGATTTCGTAGAGGCCAAGATGCAGCCACGTTTCGGGGTTGGACGGCTGTAGTTTCACGGCGTGCTGCAGCGTCGCCCGCGCCGCCGCGGCTTCCCCGCCGGCCTGCTGGACCGCCGAGAGGGCGAACAGGGCCTGAACCGAAAGGGGGTCGCGGCGGACGGCGGTATGGGCCGTCGAGAGCGCGGCGCGCGGGTCTGAGGAGACGAGGGCGATCGCCTGAAGGCGTGCGTCTTCGGAGCGCTGCGGCTGCCACTGTGACCAGGCGGCGAGCAGCGCGAGGGCCAGCACCGCCACGGCCACGGCGATCCGCGTGCGCCCGAGCCCTGCCAGGCGTTCCCGCCACAGCGGCGGCGCCCAGGGAGGCCGCGAGGGCGAGCTCACGGCTTCGGTGCCGGCCAGCCCGCTCGCGGATCCCGCCTGGAGCGGGCCGCGTCCGGCCAGCCAGCCGGCCAGGAGCAGCGCGACGCAGGCGTTGCCGGGCACGTACCAAGTCCAGTCCACGAAGGAGTGAACGCCGAAGACGACCACGACGCAGAGCATCGTCAACAGGCCGATGCGCTCGGCCGAATATGTAGCCGAGATGCGCCGCCACCGCGGCAGGGTCCGCGCGCGCAGCTCTCCCCAGCCCGTCCACTGCCGGTTCAGAGGGTGCGTCGGGCGGCCCGCGGCGGCCATCCAGCATGCGAGCAGAGCGAGCGCCGCGAGCAGGCCCACGATGCCGAGGTCTGCGAGCGTCTGCACGACGAAGCCGTGCGCATGCTGGACATCGATCGTGACGGTCCTGTATCGCTTGCGCGCCGTGTGGTACCCGAGCGCCCCCGCCCCGAGTGCCTTGTGTGCGTTGAAGACCTGCAGGGCCTCCTTCCAGTAGCGCGCGCGGACGCTTGCGACCGCAGTCAGACGGCCCGCCGTGTTTGCAGGTGGTTTCGCGTTGGGATTCGTGAGCGCGTCCACCGCGTGGGAGACGCTGCCTGTGAACCCTCGGTGACTGTGTGCCAGGGCCCCCGCGAAGCCGACCGCGCCGATCGCGATCAGCGCGAGCAGGATCGCGCCCGCCCTGCGCCGCGTCACAGGCGAAGGGGCGCGACGACCCGTCATGAAGCCGATCGCGACCCCGGCCACGGCGAGCAGCAGGAGCATCGCCACGACCAGCGCCCCCAAGCGGTGGCCTGCGCTCGCGCGTTCGCCGAGCGCCACGCCTTCTGCGCTCAGCGCGTGGGTCGAGAACTCCCACGCGCCGACCGCGCCGGCGCCGAGCCCGCCGACGATCAGCACTGCTGCGCCGCGCAGGCGCAGCGGCACGAGGCACAGCCACAGCACGACGCCGACGGCGAGCGCCGCCAGAGCCCCGCGCGAGTAGGCGAGCAGCAGGGTCAGGAGCAGCAGGCCCATCGCGGGATAGGCGAGCGCGGTGAGCAGGGCGTGGCCGGTCCGCCGCGCACCCAGCCACAGGCAGCAGATCGCCCCCAGCGCCGCGGTCAGGCCGATCGCGTTCCAGTAGCCGTACGGCTGGTCCAGCCGCGCGTACATGCTCGCCGGGACGATCTCGCCCGGGAAGACCTTCGTGACCAGGGCGTAGGCGCAGACGATCACCGCGCCCAGCGTCACGCCGCCGATGACCGCGGGCCAGCGCCCGGGGTCCAGGCGCACGAACGCCACCGCCCCCGCGAAGACGCCGCAATAGGCGAACATCCTCCCTGCGTCCTGCCAGCTTTCGTCAGGTTGCACAGACCAAACGACCGAGAGCGCCGTCAGCACGGCGAACGCCAGCAGCAGCCCCACAGACCAGACCCCGTACGGGCGCTGCGCGGGCCCGAGCAGGACGGCGACCCCGATCCCGAGGCCCGAGGCGCACGTCAGCGCCATCTCGGTCACGGTCATCGGTGCGAGGCCGAGACCCCCCTTCGCGTAGAAGGTGATCACGCACAGCACCGCTGCGACAGCGATCGCGATACCCCATGAGCCGAGGCGCTCGCTCGTGGGGCGGTCCGCCGCGCGGTGCGCCAGGCGCCGCCTTCGGGGCGCCGCCATCGGCGGCATCACGCCGAGCGACGGCGCGGGCTCAGTCGAGGTCGCTGTCACGGAAGCGGTTTCGCAGCGCGCCGCCGCCGACGAGCAGCAGGCAGGCGAGCAGGAAGATC
>DATBOY010000044.1:0-21824 GCA_036561645.1 Solirubrobacteraceae bacterium | reverse complement strand
TAAGCCACCCGCTCACTGCCAAGCCGAAGCTTCTGATCCCTGACATCAAGGCGGAGATCCATCCGGTGCTAGACCCAGGGGGCCTCTACCCACACCACAACCTCTATTGGGTCGCCAGCGAGCAGTGGAACCCGGAGGTTCTCGGTGGGCTGCTTCTTTCCGGTGTGGCGCAGATGTTCATTGAATGCTACGCGGTGAAGATGCGCGGCGGATATCTGCGGTTTCAGGCCCAATACCTGCGCAGGATCCGTGTTCCTCGCCTAGATCTGATCCCGACGCGCACCGCAAGAGAACTGGAGCAGTCCTTTGCCGCTCGGGATGTCGAGCGTGCGACCGCGACCGCCCTCGATGCCTATGGCCTGAAAGAGCTCCCAGGGTAGGAGCCCGTGCGGAGGCCTCGAACTACAGCGGCATGGACCAGGGAGCCTTCGAAGCCGCCGTTCGGCGGTACTGGATAGTTCGGGAGGGCCAGGCAAGCAAGCAGCGCGAGTCTGGTCGAGTCGACGCCGGCTACGCGGCGCCGTCACCGGCGGCGCTCATATGGACGCGATGGCTGAGCTCATGGAGTCGATCTTCATCGACGCCGGCTTTGCGCCGTCCAGTATCAGCCGTCGCTCGGCTGTCGAGCTACCTGGCTATTTCCGGCCAGAGAAGAAATGGGACCTCGTCGTCGTTCATGGCGACGCGCTCGCGGCCGCGATCGAGTTCAAGAGCCAGGTCGGTCCTTCATTCGGCAACAACTACAACAACCGGACCGAGGAGGCGATCGGCAACGCTACCGACATTTGGACGGCATACCGCGAAGGCTTGTTCGGAACCGTCCGGCCGTGGCTTGGCTACTTGATGCTGCTCGAGGAGGCGCCTAAATCGGCTGCGCCCGTTGCTGTCAGGCAGCCATTCTTCGAGGTCGATCCCGTATTCCTGGGTGCGTCCTACAAGAAGCGCTACGAGATCCTTTGCCGTCGTCTCATTCTTGAGCGACTCTACGATGCGGCCTGCTTCCTGACGGCCTCTGCGAACCCCGCCTCCCCGATCCATGAGCCGGCCCCCGACTTGAGCTTCACCGCCTTCGCGAGCGCGATCCGTGCCCGTGCTGCGGCATTGCTCTCCGCCGAGTGAGCGGCACGCTTGGTCGCCGAGACGTGCTATGCGAGCGATCGACACGCCTCCACCGCCGCTTCCGCCCCTCTGACTTCGTACCATTTTCGGGATGCGGTGGTTGGTGGACGGCATGAACGTGATCGGTACGCGCCCGGATGGCTGGTGGGACGACCGCCACGGGGCGATGGTGCGCCTGGTGGGTCTGCTGGAGCGCTGGGCGGCGTGCAACGGCGAGGACGTGACGGTCGTGTTCGAGCAACCGCCGCGCCCGCGCATCACGTCCTCGGTGATCGAGGTGGCGCACGCTCCGCGCCCCCGCCGGGACTCCGCCGACGATGAGATCGTGCGGCGTCTGGCGGCCGACTCCCAGCCGGGCACGGTGCGCGTCGTGACCTCCGATCTGTGGCTGGCCAACCGGGTGCACGCGGTGGGCGCGACGGTGGAGCCCTCGGAGTCCTTTCGCGCGCAGCTGGATGAGGAGTGACCCGCCGGAGAGGAGTGACCCGCGGGTTGGACGAGGAGTGACCGCCAGGCGAGGTCGCGCGCGGGCGACGATCGCCCGTGTTGGAACCGAGCTTGGCGAAAGCGCCGGCGTGTGTCAGGCTGTGGCGGTGAGTCCGCTTCCTCCGGCGCCCCCGCAGCCGCCTGCCGTGCAGACGGTGTGGTGGCTGACGCGGCCGATTTCTTTCATGGAGTCCTGCCGGCGGCGCTTCGGCGACGCGTTCAGCGTGCGCTTCGTCGGCTTCCAGCGCCCTACCGTGTTCCTGTCGCATCCGGAGGCGCTACGGGCGCTTTATTCCGAGCACGCCCACGGCCTGCCGCCGGGTCGCAGCGTCGCGCTGCTGCCGGTGCTGGGCGCTAGCTCGGTGCTGCTGCTGGAGGGTGAGCAGCACATCGCGCGCCGCCGTCTGATGCTGCCCGCGTTCCACGGCGAGCGCATGCGCTCCTACGAGTCGATTGTGCGCGAGGTGGCTGAGCGCGAGGTTGACGGCTGGCCGCGGGAGCAGGCGTTTGCGATCCATCCGCGTATGCAGGCCGTCACGCTCGAGGTGATCCTGAGCGCGGTGTTCGGCGTCACCGACGAGGAGCGCCGCGAGCGTCTGCGCGAGCGCCTGCCGCTGCTGCTGGGCGAAACGTCCTCCTCCGGGTTGCAGTTGCGCGTGCTGCTCTCCGGCCGTCTGGAACGGGGCGATCCGCTCGCGCGGCTGCGCGAGATCACAGAGGACATCGACGAGCTGCTGTTCGCGGAGATCGCCGAGCGCCGCCGCGACCCCGCGGCCGCCGAGCGCGAGGACATCCTGTCGCTGATGATGACGGCGCGCCTGCAGGACGGGACGTCGATGAGCGACCGCGAGCTGCGCGACCAGCTCGTGACCCTGCTGCTCGCCGGCCACGAGACGACGGCGACGGCGCTGGCGTGGACGTTCGACCTGCTGCTGCGCCACCGCGCGAGCCTGGAGCGCCTGACGGCGGAGGTGGACGCCGGCGACGACGACGAGTACATGCGCGCGGTGGTGGCCGAGTCGCTGCGCCTGCGCCCGGTGGTGCCGCTGGCGGGGCGGCGGCTGGCGGTGGATCTCGATGTCGAGGGACTGCACCTGCCCGCGGGCACCGACGTGACGCCCGCCATCTGGCTCGCCCACACGCGCGCGGACGTATACCCCGAGCCGTTCGCGTTCCGCCCGGAGCGCTTCCTCGAGGACCCGCCGTCGACGTACTCGTGGCTCCCGTTCGGCGGTGGCATCCGTCGCTGCCTGGGCGCGGCGTTCGCGGAATTCGAGATGCGCATCGTGCTCGAGACCGTGCTGAGCCGCTGCACGCTGGAGGCGACGAGCTCGCGCGCGGAGCGCGTGGCGCGGCGCAACGTCACGTTCTCACCGCGCCACGGCACCCGCGTGCGCGTCGGCGAGCGCGCGAGGCAGCGGGCGGCGCCGGCGCTCGCCGCCGTGTAGAGCGGAGTCAGAGACTCAGCAACGGCCCACGACGGGGCGGCGGACGCTCCGTCGCCGCCCGCCTCAGCCCGTGGGATGCTCGCTCGCCGCGCGCCTCAGCCCGTGCTGTACAGCGCCGAGGCGTCGAGGTCCGCGACCGACGTGCGGCCGGTGAGGCCGAGCGCGGTGTCGATGTCGGCCCGCAGCACGTCCAGCATGTGGCGGACGCCGGCCTCGCCGCCGCCCGCCACGGCCCACGCCCACGCCCGCCCGAGCAGCACGGCGCGCGCTCCCAGGGCGAGCAGCTTGACCACGTCGAGCCCCGTGCGCACGCCGCCGTCGACGAGCACCTCGACCTGGTCGCCGATCGCCTCGACCACGCCCGGCAGCGCGCGCGCCGTCGAGGGCACCGAGTCCAGCTGGCGCCCGCCGTGGTTTGAGACGACGACGCCGTCGACGCCGACGTCGGCCGCGCGCCGGGCGTCCTCGGGATCGAGCACGCCCTTGACGACGAGCCGGCCGCTCCAGTTCTCGCGCACCCACGCGATGTCCTCCCAGGTGACGCTCGGGTCGAACTGCGCGTCCACCCAGTCCTTGAAATCCGCGGGGCTGCGCCCGCCGGGAACGGCCCGCGCGAGGTTGCCGAACGTGAGCGGCCTGCCGCCGAGCGCCACGCTCGCGATCCAGCGCGGGTGCGTCGCCAGATCGAGCCCGCGCCGGACCTTGGCCCAGGCCGACGGCTCGCCGATCACCGCGTTGCGGGTGTCGCGATGGCGGGCGCCGAGGACGGCGAGGTCGATGGTCAGGACGAGCACCGGCGCGCCGATCGCCTGCGCGCGCGACATCAGGTCCTCGGCGTAGCCGCGATCGCGCATCACGTAGAGCTGAAACCACGGGGGCGTTGGCGTCGCCTGCGCGACCTCCTCGAGCGGGCAGATCGAGACGGTCGACTCGACGAACGGCACCCCCGCGGCGTGCGCGGCGCGCGCGGCCTGCGCCTCGGCGCGCGCCGCGAACATGCCCGCCAGGCCGACCGGCCCGAGGATCACGGGGAGCGCCAGCTTCTGGCCCAGCACCTCCCTCGACTGATCGCGCCTGGAGACGTCCCGCATCACGATCTGGCGCAGCAGGATGCGCTCCAGATCGGCGACGTTGGCGCGCATTGTGGCCTCCTCGTACGCGCCGCCGTCGATGTAGTCGAACAGCTGCCGCGGCAGCCGCCGGCGCGCGAGCTCGCGATAGTCCAGCGCCGTGGCCGGCGCGAGGCGGAGGGGGCGGTCGGCGGCGAAGCGCACCGCGTAAACGTAGTCGACGCGCACCCGCCTGCGCGTGCGCGTTCCCGCCGGCGCGTGCCCGGTCCCTACCGGCGCGTGCGCATCCCCGCTGGCGCGTGCGCGTCCCTACCGGCGCGTGCGCATCCCCGCCGGCGCGTGCGCGTTACCGCACGGCCCTGCGGACACGCCAGAAGATGAGGATCGCTGTGAGCGCCCCGGCAATTGCAAAGTAGTCCCACGCCGGCGGGCTGATGGCGGCTGTGGCGGCGGCGATCACAGCGATCACGCCGAGCCAGGCGAATTCACTCGCCTCGTCCAGCAGGCGGCTCCAGACCGCGGCTCTGACCTGCACCACGCCGCAGATGGCGAGGCCCCCAAGCTCTCTGCGAGCGAAGAAGTCCAGGTAGATGTCCGGGTACGGCGGGAAGATCGCGTACCGGCCGGCGCAGTCGACGTAGCTGGGCGCCTGGTCGCTCTCCCATGACGCGCGTCGTTTCGTGGTCTCCTCGTCGACCTCCAGCACCCGCCGGCGGATTCGCTTCACCGCCCAGCGCGGCGGCTCCTCGGCGCCCGCCGGCGTCGCGAGCGTCATCGCTTCCAGCGTCACGAAGCCGCCGGAGGCGATGCCCAACGCCGACAGGCTGCCCGAGGACATGCGACACACCGGCTTCTCCGTGTCGGACTTCAGCGGCATCTTGACGTGCGCCACGAGCGTCCTCGGACCGACGCTCTTGCGGTTGGTCCACCGGCGGAAGGTTTCGGTGACGGTCTCTGTCGCCCAGGGATACACCTGGCAGAACTCGCCGTCCGCCACACCCAGGGTCTCGCGAATCGTGCGGTCTATGTAGATGGTGTGATGGTGGGGCTCCTCTTCCGGCAGGCCCGACTCGACGACGACCCAGGTGGGCAGCCGGTTGGCAGGGAAGTACGGATTGACGACAATCGCGTACGCGGGCTGACCGAGGGCGAGATACGCCTCGGGCGAGAGCACCGACACGAACTCCCCCCGTATGCGATCTCGGCGGAGGTTCGGCCGCACGCGCCAGAGGCCGCCCACGTCGATGGGCCCGTCGAACGACCAGCGGCTGTTCCAGTACTCGCAGAGATCGTTTTCCGCGGGTCTGAACGGAGTGGGCGCAGACGCCAACCGGAAGGCGTGGTGGAAGCGAATGCCTGCGAACGGAGGAACGTTGGTCTGGAGGACGAGGTCGCGGGGCGCGGCCGGGTCCTGGCAGAGCGCTCCGAGCTGGCCGGACCCGATCAGCGCGAGGACGCGTTCGGACCCGTCGCCGGCCTCCGTCAGGATCGGGAAGATCGAGGCGACGCCAAACTGCCGCAGCTGCTCGACCGCTGCGTCGACCTCGGCGCGGGACTCGAACAGAACCGGCACCGAATGGCGCAGGGTCGGCCCGCCGCTTTCGATCATCCGGCGGACAAGCGCGACCGGTGCCCCGTCGGGCTGTCGCACCCGCAGGTGCGACAGTGGAAACTCCGGCGCCAGCAGGAGCGTGTGGGGGACTCCCGTGCCGGCCAGCTCTCCGACCGCGTTGCGCCGCCGCTCGACGCTGAGCGGCGGCGGCGTCTCCGGCGGCGGCGGCGGATCCAGCAGGGCGCCGCGACGACGGCCTCGCGGCAGCATCACGCACCGACCCGCGACGACGGCGATGACGGCGACCGTCCCAGGTGGCAGTCGGAGAAGCGATGCTCGGAGAAGTTGGCGAACACGAACGAGAACATGCGGGCGGTCAAAACGGCATCGTTGTGAGACATCCGGGCTGTCGGCGCGGCCTGCTCCGCCGCGACTATCCTAAGCGAGTGGCTGCGCGTGCCGCGTGGCATCATGGGACAGGTGCTTTCGCTGACGTCCCCGCCGGCCACGAGCCTCTGGAATGACCCGGCGGACCCGGTCGTGGCGTCGGTGCTGTCCCACTATCAGCAGGGTGTCCGTCGCAGGGATCTCGCCGCCGTGCGCCAGCTGCGGCGGATTCTGGCGCCCGTGGGGGCTCCGCACTATGTGGTGGTGGTCGGGACCAACGGCAAGAGCAGCACGGCGACGTACATCGCGCGGCTGCTGTCAGCCGTCGGGGTGCGCACCGGGCTGTACACCTCACCGCACATCTCCCACTGGACCGAGCGGCTGCTGATCGACGGTGTCCCGTGCGACGAACACGAGCTGCTTTCCACCCTGCGCAGCTACGACACCGTCGCGCAGTCCCAGCCGGAGCCGCTGCGGCGGTCGCTGCGCTTCTTTGACATTCTCAGCCTCGTCGCCGAGGAGATCTTTGGACGTCACCGTGTCGAGGTGGCCGTCTTTGAGAGCGGCATCGGCGGGCGACTCGACGCGACGCGGGCGCTTGCGCCGCAGGTGGTGGCGCTGTCCAGCGTAGGCTACGACCACCAGGAGCTTCTCGGTGACACGCTGCCGGAGATTCTGGTCGAAAAGCTGGGCGTGGCCCCGCCCGATGCGACGGTCGTGTCCGCGCCCCTGACCGCCGAGCTGCGGCAGGTGGAGCGCGACTGGGCGGCGGCGCACAGCGTGACGCTGGTCGAGACTGAGGCCGAGCCGGTCCGCCACCCCGCGGCGCTCATCGAGACCGACGCCGAGCCGGCCCGGCCCCCGCTGGTCGAGACCGACGCCGAGCCGGCCCGACCCCCGCTGGTCGAGACCGACGCCGAGCCTCACGACAGTCCCCCCGCCGTGTCGCTGCCCCGCTTCCAGCGCCAGAACCTGGCGGTCGCGCTGAGGACCTGCCAGGAGGCCGCGCGTCGCTTCTCGCTGGCGATCGACCCCGAGGCGCTTGTGGGCGCCTCCCGGGCGATGGACACGGGCGTGACAGGCCGCTTTCACCGCGGCGTTCTCCGAGGCACACGGTTCCTGGCGGACACCGGGCACAACGTCACCGCCTGGCAGGAGCTGCGCGAGAACCTCGACGCCGAGACGGAGCGGTATGTCGCGGTGCTGGCTTTGACGACCGAGCGCGAGCCGCGCGAGCTGGCCGAGACGTTCGCGGCGACGCCGGCGATCGACGCCGTCGTGGTGACGACGACGCGCGTGAGGAGAGGGCACCCCCCCGACGCGCTGGCCGACGCCTTCGCCGGCTATCCCGCCCCGGTCACGGCCGCCGCGCGTCCGGAGCTGGCGTTCGAGCTGGGCCTCCAGCTGGCCGAGCAGCGAGGCGTGTCGCTGCTGATCACGGGGTCCACGTACCTGGTGGCCGATTTTCTTGCGTGGCTCCGTGTACCTTGAACGGCTGGTCCCGCCGGGGCCACGGATCGACGTCGAGGAGATGCTGGGCGCCCTCGACCCGGTGCGCAGCGCACCGGCGGAGCGCCCGCACGTGCTCGCGAGCCTGATTTCGAGCGTCGACGGGCGCGCCACGCTCGGCGGCACTTCCGCGGGGCTCGGCGACGCCGCCGACCGGGCGATCTTTCGTGGCCTGCGCGGCGCCGTGGACGCGATCCTGGTGGGCACGGGCACGCTGCGCGACGAGCGCTACGGGCGCGCCGGCCGCAGCCGGGCGCTGCGCGGGATTCGCACCGCGCGCGGCCTGCCCGAGGAGCCCACGATCATGATCGTCAGCCGCAGCCTCGATCTGCCCGTGGACATACCGCTGCTCGCCGACCCCGCGTCCCGCGTACGGCTCTACACCACGAGCGTCGCTCCGGTTCCGGCGATGGGCGCGCAGGTCGAGGTGACCCGGCTGGCGCCGCGGGCCGACCTGGACGAGGTGCTGCGTATCGCCCGCGCCGAGCACGGCATCCGGGCGATCGACTGCGAGGGTGGCCCGACGCTGCTGGCGCGGCTGCTGGCGCTGGATGTGGTGGACGAGCTGTTCCTCACGTACGCCCCCTTTTGGGCGGGCGCCGGCGAGCTGGCGCTGGCCGGTCCCCGGCAGGGCGGCGGGCCCCTCGCCCTGGAGCTGCGCGCCGTCTACCGGCGCGCCTCGCGCCTGTACCTCCGCTACGCGCGCACTCGGCCGCGCCGCTGAGCGAGCGTCCGGCTCGCCCCGCGGCGCTAGGATTCAGGGCCGCGCCGACGTAGCTCAGATGGCCAGAGCACCGCTCTCGTAAAGCGGGGGTCCGGGGTTCGAATCCCCGCGTCGGCTCTCGCCGCGTGCGTCAACTCCCGCGTCGGCTCTCGCCGGGCGCGCGCTCACAGCTCGCCGGCGTTCGCAGCAGCCGGGCGCGCGCTCACAGCTCGGCCAGCGTCCGCAGCAGCGACTCGCCGTGCTTCTCGCAGAACGCGGGGCCGACGCCGTGGATCGCCAGCAGCTCCTCGCTGCTGCGCGGGCGCGCGCGCAGGATCGCTTCGAGCACGGTGTTGGCGGCGACGGTATACGCGGGCTTGTCCTCGGCCCGCTCCCGCCGCCACGCGCGCAGCGCCTCGAACTGCGCCTCCTCGACGGGCGGCAGCGTCGCCTGTGCCGGGTGCGCGCCGAGGCCGGAGGCGTGCGCGGCGTGGCCGGGGGCGTGCGCGGCGTGGCCGGGGGCGTGCGCGGCGCTGGAGCCGTGCGCGCCGCCCGCGCGCGGGCGGGCCGTGCGCGGGCGCGCGGATGTGGACGCCCGCGCCGCGCCGGCGGCGAGCGCCGCGTCGGGGTCGCACACGTCGCAGCAGCGCTCGCTCGCGGCGCTGGGGGCGCTGTCGCCGAAGTGGTCGAGGATCTGTCGCCGGCGGCACTGGCGGCCGTTGGCGATGAACCGCTCGATCGCCCGATAGGACTCCCAGCCGCGGTCCTGCGCGGCCTTGATCGCGAGGCGCGCCTGGCGCGGGTCCCCGCGCCCGGTGAGCGTCACCTGCAGCGCGCCCCCCGCGCCGGGCGCCAGCACGACGGCGCCGGCGCGCTCGGCGATCGACAGCAGGATGCGCTCGCGCTCGCGCAGCGCGGGCGGACCCGTCGCGGCGTCCGACCAGCTCGGGGCGATCGTGACCGTGTCCTGCGTCGCGTGCCGGCGCAGCTGCGCGACGTACGCGCGCACGTCCTGCACGGTCGTGTGGCGCTCGGTGTTGAAGCGGATCAGCCGCCCGAGGTCCATCCTGCCGGCGAGCAGCAGCGCGCGCGCGGGCAACCCGTCGCGCCCGCCGCGGCCGGCCTCCTGGTAGTAAGCCTCAAGGCTCGTCGGGATCGCCCAGTGCGCGACGGTGCGCACGTCGGCCTTGTCGACGCCCATCCCGAACGCGTTCGTGGCGACGACGACGTCGGCGCGGCCGGACATGAACGCATCCTGGCTGGCGCTGCGATCGGCGGCGGACATGCCGGCGTGGTAGGTGACGGTGGCAAGGCGCTCGGCGGCGAGCACCTCGGCGACGTGGCCGGTGTCCTTGCGCGTGCCGCAGTACACGATCGCGGGCGTCGCGCCGGGCTGGGAGAGGACGTGCACGAGCGCGGCGCGCTTGCGCGCCAGCGCCCCCTTGCCTTCGACGGCGAGCACGTCGAACACGACGTTCGGGCGGTCAAAGCCGCTGCGCACGGACACGGGGTCGCGCAGCTGCAGACGCTGCGCGATCTCCTGCGCCACGCGCGGCGTGGCGGTGGCCGTGGCGGCCATCACGGGCGGCCGTCCGAGCGCGGCGATGGCGTCGTGCAGGCGCAGGTAGTCGGGGCGGAAGTCGTGGCCCCACTCGGCGACGCAGTGTGCCTCGTCGACGACGAACAGCGCCACGCGGCGCGTGGCGAGCGCCTGGCGGAAGGCGCGCGAGGCGAAGCGCTCGGGGGCGACGAGCACGAGCTGCGCGCCGCCGTCTTCGATCTGCGCGAGCGCGCGCGCGTTGTGGCCGTCGGGCATCCCGGAGGCGAGCATCGCGGCGCCGATGCCGGCGTCGTCCAGGCGGCGCAGCTGGTCGGCCATCAGCGCGATCAGGGGGCTGACGACGACGACGAGCCCGCGCGCGGCGAGCGCGGGCAGCTGGTAGCACAGCGACTTGCCGCCGCCGGTGGGCATCACGACGAGACTGTCGCGCCCCTGCAGCGCGGCCTGCACGGCGTCGCGCTGGCCGGGGCGAAAGGACCGCAGGCCAAACCGCGCGAGCAGCTGCTCGGGCGTGGGGAGCGGCTCCTGGGCGGCGCCGCCGGCGGCGGCGGGCGCAAGCGTGGCGGACATACGTCCAAGGCTACCGCCGGCCGCGGCCGGGACGGTGCGGCGCCGCTCGGGGCCGGGAACCCCGGCGGCCGGTGGCGCCGCGACGGAGTGGAGCGCCGCGACGGTGCGGGGCCGGAGCGCCGCGCGCTGCGCCGGACGGCGCCGGAAGCACCGACTGCGAAGACCCGCCCCGCCGCCCGGAGGGCGGCCCCTCCTAACTCCTACGCGTCCACACGACACGCGCCCCGGCGGCGGGCACGAGCGTGATCGCGCGCCGCCGCGGCCACTCGCCGCGGCGGAACAGGTGCGTGCGCGGGGGCAGGCGCGGCTGCAGCTCGGACAGCACCGTGGCGAGGATCAGCTTCATCTCGAGCGTCGCGAACGACGCGCCGATGCAGCGGCGGATGCCGCCGCCGAACGGGATCCACGAGAACGTGTCGGGCGGGGAGTCCAGGAACCGCTCGGGGCGGAACTCGCGCGGCGCGTCGTACACGCGCGGGTTGCGGTTGGCGAGGTGGATGGAGGGCACCACGCGCGTGTGCGCGGGCAGCTCGTGCCCGCCGAGGCGCATCGGCGCTTCGAGCACGCGGATCACGATCGGCACCACGGGGCGCAGGCGCAGCGTCTCGGCGATCACGGCCTGCATGTACTCGTCGCCCGCGCCCGACTCCTCGCCCGCGCCCGCGTCGATCTCGGCGGTCAGCCGCGCGAGCTTGTCGGGGTGGCGCACGAGCCGCTCCACGGCCCACGCGACGGAGGTCGCGGTCGTCTCGTGGCCGGCCAGCAGCAGCGTCACGAGCTCGTCGCGCAGCTCCCCGTCGGTCATCGCCTGCCCGTCCTCGTCGCGCGCCAGCAGCAGCAGCGAGAGGATGTCGCTGCGCTCGTGCAGGTCGCTCTGCGCGCGGCGGCGGTGCAGCTCGTCGTAGATCACGGCGTCGAGGTGGTCCAGCGCGCGCCCGATCGCGCCCGTCGGCCGTCGCAGGTTGCGTTCGGTGAGCGCGAGCCGCACGAGCGCGGGCAGGCGCATCGGCGCCAGCAGACCGGCGATCGCGTCGCGCAGCGCGTCCATGCGCTGCGCCTCGACGCCGAACACGGCGCGCAGGATGACCTCGAGCGTGATCGCGCGCGTGCGCTCGGCGAGCGCCATCGGCCGTCCCAGCGGCCACGTCGCCAACTCGCGACGGGTGGCCTGCACGATCGTGTCGTTGTACGCCCGCATCCGCTCCCCGTGAAACGGCGGCAGCAGCAGGCGGCGCTGGCGCAGGTGCTCGGCGCCGGTGAGCGTGATCACCGAGCTCGCGCCCATGATCGGCGCGACGGGCGTGCTCGCGGCGGCCGACGGCGCCAGCTCGGGGGGCGCCGTGAACACGGCCTTGATGTCCTGCGGGTCGCTGACCATCACCATCTCGCGCAGCCCGCCGAGACGCAGCGTGAACGTGGGGCCGTACCGCGCGGCGCACCTGTCCATCAGCCACGTCGGCGCCAGCGCCCACGCGAGCATCGTCAGCGACGGCGCGCCGCCGGGTCCGGGCGGCAGCGGCGCCGCGGACGGCGCGGCGGCGGGCGGGGCGGACGGCAGGGCGGGCGCGGCTGTGGCCACGCACAGAGGCTACCGCGTGAGCAGCGGCGGTCGCAGGCGCCGGCGCGGGCGCGGCGCGTGGAACTGCGCGAGGGCGCGCGCCAGGCGCCGGTGCGCGCGGTCCACGCGCTGTGGCGTCAGGCGCTGCGGCTGGCGCGAGAGGTGCGCGAGCAGCATCCGCGCGGGCACGACGCGCACGCCGCGGCGGCGCGTGAGCGGCTTGTCCACCCACGCGCGGCTGTACACGACGAGCGGCTGCACGTGCTCGCTCGTGACGCGCTCGATCGCGCGCCGCTGCGCCTGCGCCTGCGCGAGCGTGGCGCCGTGCAGCCGCGCCACGCGCACCGGCCCGGGGTTGCTCTTGGTCTCGACCGTGAACACGCCCCCCGGCCCGATCAGGATGTGGTCGACGTTGCCGTGGCCGAAGCTCGCGTCGTGCACGACGTGCCAGCCGCTGTGCGCGAGCCCGTCGAGCAGCTGTCCGACCTGCTCTTCGCCGGTGGCGCCGCGGTCGTGGCGATCCACGAGCGGCAGCACGTACCGCGACACGACGAACATCGCGAGCAGCAGCGCGACCTCGGAGGCGCTGAAGATCGGGTCGCGCCAGCCGAGCGAGCGCCCGAGCAGCGCGGTGGCGACGGCGAGCACGCCGAGCGTGACGAGCGTGCGCATACGCAGGCGCCGCACGAGCCCCCGCGCGTGCTGGCCGGGCGTGCGCGCGGTTGGGTCGTCGCCGGCCGAGCGCCGGCTGCGATCGAAGGACACGTAGGACACCTCTAACGACATCGGCCGGTGGGCGGATCGGGCTTTAGCCGAGTGTTGGATGGCGTTGCGGGACGGCGCCGCCGTTCCTCTGCAAAATGCGGCTTGGGCGATCCAAGATGCGCCCACGCGGAGGCGAAGCTCTAAAGCCGGGCGGCGCTGTAGTCGAGGTCATAGGTGCACCGTGTGTTTCCCTGGCGCACGCACCGTCGGCATGTCCAATCGCCCCGAGCCCCCCACCGCGAACACCCCGTCAGCCGCTCCGCCGGACGTGTCGCTGCTGCTGCGCGCGCACGCCGAGCAGCACTGGTTGAGCCGCGAGGTGATCCCGGTGCTGCGCGACGTCGAGACGCGCGAGTCCCTGCCCGAGGACGAGCTGCCGGCGGCGCTGGCGTACCTGGAGGTGCTGTGGTGCGAGGCGCGCAGCCACGCGCGCGAGACCGACCGCGCGGGCCGGCTGCTGAACGACGCGGGCGCGCGATCGGACGGCGAGACGCTGTCCGCGAAGGCGCGCCGCTACCACGCGGCCGTCGTGGCGCTGCGCGAGGCGGTAGCGCGGCGCGTGACGCGCCTGATCGTGCCGCGCGCGGACGTGAGCGCGCGGGCCTCCGTACGCTACTGAGCGCCGCCGCGGTCCGCCCTCGTCCTCGCCGCTGAGCCCCGCCCCGGAGGCCGCCCCGGCCTCGCCACTGAGCCCCGCCCGCCCTACACCTTCCCGCCGGCGCGCTTGAACAGGCGCGCCGCGAGGGGCATGAAGACGACGAGGATGCCGACGCACCACGCGACGGCGACGGCGCCGTGCGAGCCGACGGGCTGCCCGAGGGTCCAGGCGCGCACGGCGTCGACGATCTGCGACACGGGCTGCGCTTCGGAGAACTGGCGGATGCCGTTGGGCATCGTCGCCGACGGCACGAACGCGCTGGAGGTGAACGTGAGCGGCAGCAGCCAGATGAACCCGGCGGACTGCACCGCTTCGACGTTGCGCACGGCGAGGCCGACGCACGCGCCGATCCACGAGAACGTGAAGCTCAGCAGCAGCAGCAGGGCGGCGGCGGCGAGCCAGTCGGTGGGCGATCCCAGCGGGCGGAAGCCGACGGCGAAGCCGACGGCGAACATCACGACCACGGTGAACACGTTGCGCACGAGGTCGGCGGCGGTGCGGCCGAGCACGACGGCGAAGTGCGACATCGGCAGCGAGCGGTACCGGTCGATGAGCCCGCTGTCGAGGTCGTGGGCGAGGCCGACGCCGGTCGTGACGCCCCCGAACGCGACGGTCTGCACGAAGATGCCGGCCATCAGGAAGTTGACGTACGACACGGAGTTGCCGATGTGGATGGCGCCGCCGAACACGTACCGGAACAGCAGCACGAACATCACGGGCTGGATGATCGAGAACACGAGCAGCTCGGGGATGCGCGTCGTCAGGCGCAGGGTGCGTTCGGTCAGCACGAGCGAGTCGTGCGCGGTCCAGTACAGGCGCCGGCGCAGAGGTGCGCGCGCCGGCGCCGGCGGCTCCTCGCGCAGGCGGGGAGAGCGGGGGGCGGTGGACTCGACGGCGTTCACCGGGCGTCCCCTGCCGGCCGCGGCAGGCGGCGGGCGGCGGCCGAACTCACTGCGCCCCCGTTTCGGGCCGCGTGCCGACGGGCACCTGTGTGTCGGCGGACGCCGGCGGGTCTCCGGGCGCCTGTGTGCCGGCGGGCGCGCCCGTGCCCTCGGGCGCCTGCGCGCCGTGGCCGGTGAGGGCGAGGAACACGTCGTCGAGCGTCGGGCGGCGCAGGCCGATGTCGTCGAGCTGCACGTGCGCGTCGTCGAGGTCGCGCACGACGTCGGCGAGGCTGCGCGCGCCGCCGTCGGTCTGGGCGGCGAGCAGCCGCGTGTCGGGATCGACGTGCACGTCGCCGTGGCTGTGCTCGCGCAGGATGCGCTCGGCGTCGGGAAGGCTGGCGCCGCGCGCGACGGTGAGCTCGATGCGCTCGCCGCCGACCTGGCGCTTGAGCTCGTCGGAGGTGCCTTCCGCGATCACGCGTCCGGCGTCGAGGACGGCGATGCGGTGGGCGAGCTGGTCGGCCTCGTCGAGGTACTGCGTCGTGAGCAGCAGCGTCGTGCCGGCGGCCACCAGCTCGACGATCAGATCCCACATCGCGATGCGGCTGCGGGGGTCCAGGCCCGTGGTGGGCTCGTCGAGGAACAGCACGGGCGGCTCGACGATCAGGCTGGCCGCGAGGTCCAGGCGCCGGTTCATGCCGCCGGAGTACGTCTTGGCGGGGCGCGTGGCGGCGTCGGTGAGGCCGAAGCGCTCCAGCAGCTCGTCCGCGCGACGGCGCGCCGTGGCGCGCGGCAGGTGGTAGAGGCGACCGAACATTTCGAGGTTCTCGCGGCCGGTGAGGTGCTGGTCGACGGCGGTGTACTGGCCGGTGAGCCCGATGCGCGCGCGCACCGCCGCGGCGTCCCGCACGACGTCGAGCCCCGCCACGCGCGCGCGGCCGGCGTCGGGCGCGAGCAGCGTGCTGAGGATGCGCACGGCCGTGGTCTTGCCGGCGCCGTTGGGGCCGAGCAGGCCGAGCACTTCGCCGGCGCCGACGCTGAGATCGAGGCCGGCGAGGGCGCGGGTGTCCCCGAAGCGCTTGTGCAGCCCTTCGGCGAGGATCGCCGGCTGCCCCCCATTGTGTGTGCTCACGTGGACTCCCGATCGCGAACGCTGAGGCTCGGCGGTACCCCTACCCCGATGAGTGGTCCCCCTTCACCCCACTTCCACCTGCCGACGCAATCTACATGATTTTGACGCCCCGCAGCGTTTCTATTCCGTCGCGGCGGCTCGCGCCGCGCCGCGGCCGAGAAAGGTGGCTGGGGGACGCTCGGTGGGGCGGCTCGGCGGCCCGCCGCGTGCCGCCGTCTACGCCGCGCGGTGGCGCGGGCCGACGTGCGGCAGGTGCGGCAGGTGCGGGGGCTGCGCGGAGCAGTCGCGGAGGGCGCGCAGCGTCTGCACGACGAGCGCGCGCCCCGGCTGGTCGAGCTGGGCCGGGTGCTGCGCGAGCCACGCCGTCAGGTTGCGCCCGTGCACGAACGCGAGCTGGCTGGACTGGGCGACGCCCTGCGGGAACTCGCACCACAGCACGACGACGGCGTGCACGGTCGGCCCGCGGCCGCTGCGCCGGCGAATCTCGCCGTGCAGCAGGCGCGCCGCGTCGAGCACGTGCCGGTTGATCGCCACGCGCGGACGCTCGCTGCGGGTGTCGCCGGCCTGGCGCAGCCACAGGACGCCGTCGCGCACGCGCGCCGCCGGCCCGTGCGGTTTGTGGGAGGCGAGCACGAACACTCCGCCCGGTCCGACGAGCACCTGGTCGACGTGGTGGCGGGGGTCGATGGCGGCGAGCGCCGTCCACTCGCGCGCGTCGAGCTTGTCGAGCACGGCCTGCGTGCGCCGCGCGGCGTCCTCGTCGCGGTCCGGCGGCGCCGGCGCCGTGACGCGGGTTCGGCGCAGCCGAAGCTTGCGTTGCATACGTTTCATTACAGCGCGCCCGGCGGATGGCCCTGGCCGAGGGCTACTCGACGGGTGCCGGCGCACGCTGGGGTCGCCGGCGCAGGGGCCGGTCGCGGGCGCTCCGCCGCCGCTAGGCGAGGTCGTGCAGGCGGTACGCGAGGGCCTCGAAGGCGAGCTCCTCGGAGACGTTGAGGGGCAGGCGCAGGCGGGTGTCGGCGACGAGCTGCACACCGCGGCGCAGCGCCGCGCCGCTGCGCCCGGCGGCGAGCCCGCGCAGGGTCTCGCCGGCGTCGGCGGCGTGGACGAGGTCGGGGGCGCCTTCGGCCGTGCACCACACGTCGCGCAGCCACAGCTCGGCGAAGTGCAGCGCGAGATCGAGCGCGGCGGTGCGCGCGCGGCGCTCGGCGCGCCGGCGGGCGTCCGCTCCGTCGCGCTCGTGGCGCCTGCGCTCCTTGGCGGGCAGCAGCTCGGCCTCGTGCGCCAGGCGCTCCTGCACGTCCTCGCCGGCGGCGGCGCCCGCGGCCTTCGCGTCGGCCAGCAGCCCCAGCCAGGCGCGCTGCGCGGTGGCGCCCTGCAGGGCGTCGGCGACGAAGCGCCGGGCGTGCTCGCACAGCGCCTGCTCGCGCGGCCGCGCGAGCAGCTGCGCGTAGCCGCGCGCCGGCGGCAGCGGGTCAAAGCGCACGGGTTGGCAGCGCGAGGCGATCGTCGCGAGCACGTCGTCGCGGCGCGGGGCGAGCAGGATCAGGTGCACGAACGACGGCGGCTCCTCCAGCGTCTTGAGCAGGCGGTTGGCGGCCTGGTCGTTGAGCGTGTGGGCGTCCTGCAGCACGAACACGCGCCGCTGGGATTCGAAGGGCGTGCGGGTCGCCGCCGCGACGACGGCGTGGTCGATGTCGCCGACGAGCATTTCCGCCGCGCCGCTCGGGGTGACCCACGTGAGGTCGGGGTGCGTGCCGCGCTCGGCGCGCGCCGCGGCGGCGTCGGGGTGGGGGGCGCCGTCGGCGAGCAGCGCGGCGGCGAAGGCGCGGGCGACGGTGCGCTTGCCCGTGCCGGGCGGCCCGTGGAACAGGTACGCGTGCGAGGCGCCCCCCGCCGGCGGCCACGCGGGGCCGAGCACGGCGCGGGCGTGAGGGTGATCGGCGAGCGCGGCGGGCAGCTCCACGCAGGCATCGTAGATGGCCGCTACCGTGGCGCCGGTGGCGCGTGGCACGCTGATCACGATCGAGGGGCTCGACGGAGCCGGCAAGAGCACGCTCGCGCTGTCCCTGGCGCGGGAGCTGAGGGCGCGCGCCGAGCGCGTGGAGCTGCTGCGCGAGCCCGGCGGCGTGGGGCTGTCGGAGCGCATTCGCGCGCTCGTCAAGGACCCGGCGCTGACGGTCGGGGCGCGCGCGGAGGCGCTGCTGTACGCGGCGGCGCGCGCGCAGCTGGTGCAGGAGCGGGTGGCGCCGCTGCTGGAGCAGGGGGCGCTCGTGCTGCTCGACCGCTTCGTGGACTCCTCGCTGGCCTACCAGGGCGCGGCGCGCGGCCTGGGGATCGAGCGGGTGGCGGCGATCAACGAGCTGGCGACGGGCGGCGTGACGCCCGATCGCACGCTGCTGCTGCGGATCGACGCGCGCACGGGGCGCGCCCGCCAGCGCGAGCGCGCGCAGGCCCCCGATCGCCTGGAGCGCGAGCAGGACGCGTTCTTCGCGGCGGTGGCGGCGGCTTACGAGGACCTCGCGCGCGCGCAGCCGGAGCGCATCCGCGTGCTCGACGCGGAGCGCCCGGCGGCGGCGGTCCTGCGCGCGGCGCTGGCGGCGGTGGAGGACTTGCTGGACTGCGTCTAGCATGAGAACCGATGTCGAACGTCCTCGGCGCTAGGAGATGGCTGACGCTCGCGGGCGCCGTGCTCGCGCTCGCGGGACCGGCGTCGGCCGCGGCGGCGGGCTCCTCGGCGCGCAGCCTGCCGGCGCCGCGCTTTCCGACGCCGGCGAGCGCGCTGCCGCAGGGGAGCGCGAAGACCGGGTCCGGCAGCGCGCTCGCGCCGCGGACGGCCGCGCCGGGTGTGACGACGACGCCCGCGGCGCCGACGACTACGTACGTTCCGAGCACGACGACGCCGGGGGTGGCGACGACGCCGGGGGCGGTGCGAGCGCCCGGCACAGCGCTGCCGGGGGCGCCCGTGGGCGCCGCCGCGCTGCCGGGCGTGCGCGCGGGGCAGACGCCGGCGCACGCGGGCGGCTCGTCGCTCTCGACGGGGGCGCTCGTGGCGGCCGTGCTGGCGGCGCTGCTGGTGCTCGCGTGCGCCGGGTGGGGGGTGGCGCGGTGGTACGCGTACGAGCCGCACTGGACGCTGTCGGCGCGGCACGCGTGCGCGGAGGCCGGGCTGCGCGTGTCGGTCACGTTGGGCGAGCTCAGAGATTGGGCCAGGATCGGGCGTTGAGGGTGCGCTGGCGGCACCCCGGATCGGCGGTCGAGGTCGCGCTTGGGGCGGGCGTTGAGGGCGCGCTGGCGGCACCCCGGATCGGCCGAGTAATGCTCCTAAAATAGGAAGTCCGCTCGCGCTTCCGTCCGAACGGTGCGAGACGATGCTCGACCCCCAATGAACAGAGTCGAGTGGGCGTCGTGCAAGCCGGCGCGGAAGGAGTAAGGCGATGCGAACAACCCCGCACCCCACCACCGTCGAGGAGACGACAGCCGGCGCCGCGCTGTCGATGGAGCGCCTCTTCACGTCGCCGCAGCAGCACCCGTTCGAGGCGGTCGAGTGGGAGCGCCGCGACGCGCGCATCGGCCACGGGGACCGCGTCGCGTTCGAGCAGCGCGACGTCGAGTTTCCCAAGAGCTGGTCGCAGAACGCGACGAACATCGTCGCGCAGAAGTACTTCCGCGGACAGCTGGAGCACCCGGCGCGGGAGCGCTCCGTAAAGCAGATGATCGGACGCGTGGCGGGCACGATCGCCGGCTGGGGGCGCGCGCGGGGGTACTTCGCGAGCGAGCAGGACGGGGACGCGTTCGAGGCGGAGCTGACGCACATCCTGCTGCACCAGATGGCGGCGTTCAACTCGCCGGTGTGGTTCAACGTGGGATTCGAGGAGAACCCGCAGTGCAGCGCCTGCTTCATCCTCAGCGTGCAGGACACGATCGAGTCGATCCTCGCGTGGAACACCAAGGAGGGGATGATCTTCCGCGGCGGCTCGGGCTCGGGCATCAACCTGTCGAACATCCGCGGCTCGATGGAGCCGCTGGCCAAGGGCGGCACGGCCAGCGGTCCGGTGTCGTTCATGCGCGGCGCCGACTCGTGGGCGGGCACGATCAAGTCCGGCGGCAAGACGCGGCGCGCGGCGAAGATGGTCGTGCTCGACGTTGATCACCCGGACATCCGCGAGTTCATCTGGTGCAAGGCCAAGGAGGAGGACAAGGCGCAGGCGCTGCGCGACGCCGGCTTTGACATGTCGATCGACGGCGAGGGCTTCACCTCGATCCAGTACCAGAACGCGAACAACTCCGTGCGCATCACGGACGAGTTCATGCAGGCCGTGGAGGAGGACGGGCCGTGGCGGCTGATCGCGCGCCAGACGGGCGAGCCGGTCGGCGAGCCGATCCCCGCGCGCGAGCTGATGCGCGAGATCGCGCAGGCGGCGTGGCGCTGCGCGGATCCCGGCGTGCAGTACGACACGACGATCAACCGCTGGCACACGTGCCCGAACAGCGGGCGCATCAACGCGTCCAACCCGTGCTCGGAGTACATGCACGTCGACGACTCGGCGTGCAACCTCGCGTCGATCAACGTGATGAAGTTCCGCCGCCCCGACGGCACGCTCGACGTGCGCGCGTTCGAGCACACGGTGGACGTGATGCTGCTGGCGCAGGAGATCGTCGTCGGGCCGTCGAGCTATCCGACGGAGGAGATCGCCGTGAACGCGCGCGCCTTCCGCCAGCTCGGGCTCGGCTACGCCAACCTCGGCGCGTACCTGATGAGCAACGGGATGCCGTACGACTCGGACTCCGGGCGCGGCGTGGCGGCGGCGATCACGGCGCTGATGACGGGCCGCGCGTATCGCCGCTCCGCGCAGGTGGCGGCGGCGCTCGGACCGTACGAGCGCTACGCGGAGAACCGCGAGGCGCACAACGGCGTGATGCGTATGCACCGCGACGCGGCCCGCGCGATCCCCGACGCCAGCTGCGCGGACACGGAGCTGCTGGCGGCCGCCAGGGGCTCGTGGGAGGAGGCGGTGGCGCTCGGCGAGCAGCACGGCTATCGCAACGCGCAGGCCACGGTGCTGGCCCCCACCGGCACGATCTCGTTCCTGATGGACTGCGACACGACGGGGGTGGAGCCGGACTTCTCGCTCGTGAAGTTCAAGGAGCTGGTGGGCGGCGGGCAGATGACGATCGTCAACCGCACGGTGCCGCTCGCGCTGGCGACGCTCGGGTACACAGAGCAGCAGATCGAGCAGATCGAGGCGCACCTCTCAGAGCACGGCACGATCGTCGGCGCGCCGGGGCTGAGCGAGGAGCACATGCCCGTGTTCGACGTGGCGGTGGGCGAGCGCGCGATCTCGCACATGGGTCACATCAAGATGATGGGCGCCGTGCAGCCGTTCATCTCCGGCGCGATCTCAAAGACGGTGAACATGCCGCAGGAGTCGACGGTCGAGGACATCGCCGACGCGTACACACAGGCCTGGCACCTCGGCGTGAAGGCGCTCGCGATCTACCGCGACGGCTCAAAGACGGCGCAGGCGCTGCGCACCGACGCGCAGCAGGGGCAGGCGGACGCCGTTGGCGCGGCGGACGTCGAGGCGCTCGTGGAGGCGGCCGTCGGCAAGGCGCTCGCGGAGGCGGGGCCGCGGCGCAAGCGTATGCCGCGCGAGCGCCAGTCGATCACGCACAAGTTCTCGATCGGCGGCCACGAGGGGTACATCACCGCCGGCATGTACGAGGACGGGTCGGTCGGCGAGATCTTCCTCACGGACATCGGCAAGGAGGGCTCGACGCTGCGCGGCATGATGAACTCGTACGCGACGGCGATCTCGATCGCGCTGCAGTACGGGGTGCCGCTGGAAACGCTGGTGCAGAAGTTCAGCTACATGCGCTTTGAGCCCGAGGGCATCACCTCAAACCCGGAGATCCCGTTCGCCAAGTCGATGCCCGACTACATCATGCGCTGGCTGGCGTCGCGCTTCCTGGACACCGACGCGCAGGAGGAGCTCGGCATCCTCACCCCCGCCGTGCGGGCGCGCAAGGCCGCTCAAGACGCGGCCAGCTCCCAGATCGGTGATACGGCCGGGCCGGCGAAGGCGACGGACGACGAGGGGGAAACCGAAGACCACGGCGCCGGAAACGGCGGCGGCGTTGCCCGCCCCGCGACGTCGGCGCTGACCGACACCCCGCCGGTGATGCCGGCTGTCGGGCGCGGCCTCGACCTCGGCCCGGCGTGCCAGCAATGCGGCGGCATGATGCAGCGCACCGGCAGCTGCTACACGTGCTCGAGCTGCGGCTTCAACACGGGGTGCGGATAGACAGGCGACGCGCCCAAGAGGTTGTGACGCGCGAGGGCCCCCGATCGGGGCCCTCGCGGCGTTTTTAGGGGGCGCGGCCCGGCCGGGCGTTGCGGTCGGTCTCGCCGCGCTCGGGCA
>DATBOY010000043.1:0-31873 GCA_036561645.1 Solirubrobacteraceae bacterium | reverse complement strand
GCCGTCGAGGGCGAGATCGACATCGAGGACCTGATCGCCGACCAGCAGATGGTCATCGCGATGACCCACTCCGGCTACATCAAGTCGCTGCCGCTCGCCACCTACCGCCAGCAGCACCGCGGCGGGCGCGGCATCACCGGCATGGACATGAAGGACGGCGACTTCATCGAGCACCTGTTCATCTGCTCGACGCACGACTACCTGCTGTTCATCACCAACCGCGGCAAGATCTACCGCTCCAAGGTGTACGAGCTGCCCGAGGCGCAGCGCACCGCCAAGGGGCGCGCGCTCGTCAACATCCTGCCGCTGCGCGAGGGCGAGCGCGTGCAGTCGGTGCTCTCCACGCGCGACTTCAGCGAGGGCAAGTACCTGATCTTCGCCACGCGCAAGGGGATGGTCAAGAAGACCGAGTTCCTGGCGTACAACACGCCGATCAAGGCCGACGGCATCATCGCGATCAAGATCAACGACGACGACGAGCTGGTCGCGGCGCGGCGCACCAGTGGCGACGACGACATCCTGATCGTCTCGCGCGACGGTAACGCCGTGCGCTTCCACGAGTCCGACGCGCGCGCGATGGGCCGCGACACCGCCGGCGTTCGCGGCATGAACGTCGCGCAGGCGGACAACTACGTGCTCGCGATGGACGTCGCGCGCGACGACCAGGATCTGCTGGTGCTCACCGAGAACGGCTACGGCAAGCGTACGAACGTGGGCGAGTACCGCAAGACCAAGCGCGGCGCCAAGGGCGTTAAGACGATCGCCCTCACCGATCGCAAGGGTGCCCTCGCCGGTGCGCTGGTGGTGCGCGAGCACGAGGAGCTCGTCTTTATCTCCAGCGGCGGCATGGTGCAGCGCACGTCCGTGCGCGGCATCAACCGCTACGGCCGCGCCTCGCAGGGCGTGCGCGTGATGAACCTCAAAGACGACGACGTCGTCAGCGCCGTGGCGCTCGTGGTGGAAGGGGCAGAGGAGACGGCCGCTCCGGTGGCGGATGGCGCCGACGGCTCACCGGGGTACAGCTCTCCGGAGGGTGGCCCCCCGGATAGCGGCGCTGCGGACAATGGCTCCGCGGCCGGCTGACCGCACGCCAGCGCCCTCCGCCTCCTCCCCGTCGCTTGCGCACCGCGGCCGACACCTAGTGGCTGACCGTAAGAAACCGCAGCACTTAGCGCGTCTTTAGCGGATTTTCAGGCGCGTCCCAGATGCCAGAGTCCCCTGCGAAAGCACGGCAAACCAGAAAGCGGGTGACTCTCATGGGACCTGAGATGACGGAGCAGGAGCAGGACGATCAGCGGCGCTTTGACCAGGAAGTGGCCACGAAGGGCAAGGTCGTTCTGCAGGCGCTGGCGGGGCTCGGCATATTTGCCGCGCTGCTGATGTCGATTATCGCCTTGACCCGCAGCGGCACGGCGAGCAGCACAGGCATGATGTCGCCGGTCGCGGCGCGGGTCGCCACGGCACAGACGGCCGCGCCGGCTGCCGCGCCGGCGAAGACGGTGGCCCTGAAGATCGTCGGCTCCTACAGGAAGGGCCCCGAAGGCAAGCTGCACGACGCGTTCACGACGACCGATTTCGCCGTCAAGGTCGGCCAGCCGCTCACCCTGCGCATCGACAACACCGACGACGTCCCGCACAGCATCACCTCCGCGGTGGCGGGCGTGAACATCATCACCCAGCCCGGTGTCCACACGTACACGCTGCTCGTCAAGTCGGCGGGGCGCTTCGAGTGGACGTGCATGCTCCCGTGCGACAGCGACGCCGGCGGTTGGGCGATGACCCACCCCGGCTACATGAGCGGCTACATCACCGCCAGCTGACGCAAGCGCCTGCCATCTGTGGCGCCGGGTCCAACGGATTGGGTCCGGCGCCGGCTTGCGCACCGGGGGCCGGCCGCTTGGCCCACCCCCGCGTTCGCGGCGAAGCTCGCCCTGGTTGGGGCGAAGCGAAGTTTTCCCCCTTGCCCGACGTCGTCCCCGTCCGCTACTCTGGCCAGACCAGAGAAAGGAGGTGGTCCAAACGCCAGTAGACAGTTTTCGCGGGACCCTGGAGGTGACCGGCCGCTAGGTCGGGCAGGCTGGACCGCTTGGCGGAATCCAACCCGGGACACCCCGAGACGCTCGCCGGATCTGGTCCCTCCGGCTGCCGTAGAGAGTCTCGGTCTTTCCAGTCAGAGCAGCGGGCGGGGGGCGCCGGATGTCGCGGCGCCCCCCGTCGTTAAGCCCTGCCCTGCTCCCGCCCCGCCGTGGCCCTGCTCCCGCCCTGCCCTGCCCCGCCGTGGCCCTGCTCCCGCCCCGCCCTGCCCCGCCGTGGCCCCGGTCCGCCCTGGCTCCACCCCGCTTGCCACCGTCTGGATGTCCCGCGTGAGGTGGACCTGCGGCTATGCCGCTCGCCCCGGACGGGCCGTGTCTTCTACGCAACAGCTGGCAGGTACTGGCGCCACGCCGCCGGGATCGTCGGGCTGGCGACGTGGATAAAGATCTCCGCGCGCGGCGTGCGCGGCGCGCGGCGGGGGTGCATCCCCGCCTGGCGCGGCAGACGATCTCCCTTGCGGCGGTTGCACGGCGCGCACGAGGCGACGATGTTCTCCCAGCTGGAGGAGCCGCCCTTGGACCGCGGAATCACATGGTCGACCGTCAGGTTCGAGCGCGCGCCGCAGTACTGGCACGCCCAGCCGTCGCGTGCGAACACGGCGCGTCGCGTGATCTTGCGCCGGTGTGCGTCGCGCGGCACGTGCACGTAGCTCACCAGGCGGATCACGACGGGCCGCGTGATCGACGCGCGCTCGGAGTGCAGCTCCCAGCCGCCGCGCTCGACCACCTCCGCCTTGGCCTTGAGCAGGAGCACCACGGCACGCCGTACGGTGCACACGTTGATCGGCTCGTACGTCGCGTTCAAGACGAGCACCCGACCACCTTCACGCCCGCGCCGCTGGTGCTCGGAAGGCGGCGCGGACCCCACTGAAGCTGGTGGAACGGTGGCATCCATCGCAGGCGCAGTGTAGCGACCCCCACCTCTGCGTCCAGCCGTACCTCGGGCCGGGTTTCCTACGCCGCCGGGTAGGAGCCGAGCACGCGCACCTCCTCGCACAGAGCGCGCAAACCGGAGACCGCGCTCGCCACAGGCTCCCCGTCGAGGCTGCCCTGCAGGTCGGTGAAGAACATGTAGTGGCCGAGCTTGGCACGCTGCGGGCGCGACTCGATCTTGGTCAGGTTGATGTCGCGTCGCGCGAACTCGTCGAGACATCTGACCAGCCAGCCGGGGCGCTCGGCTCCCGCCCCCCAGAAGACGAGCGAGGTCTTCCAGCTTCCATTGCCGCTCGTCCGCAATGGCGGCGTCTTGCGCGCGGGGCCGGCCCCGCGCGCGGCCGGCCCCGCGAGCCACACGAAGCGGGTCTCGTTGTCGTCGCGGTCCTGCACGTTCTCGCGCAGCACGGTGGCGCCGTAGATCTCCGCCGCCAGGCGCGTGCCGATCGCCGCCATGCCCCGCTGCTCGCCGTTCGCGACGATGCGTACCGCCTCGGCGGTGGAGGCGGCCGGCAGGACGCGGGCGTGCGCCAGCTCGCCGCGCATCAGACGCGTGCACTGTCCCGGTACCTGCGGGTGGGAGATGACGGTGTCGATCTCGTCGAGCGCCAGCGCCTCGCGCGCGATCAGCGCGTGTCTCACCGCGAGCAGCGCCTCGCCGACGATCTGAAGCTCGCCCTGCTGCTCGGCGAGCAGGTCGAGGGTGACGGTGACCGAGCCGTCCAGCGAGTTCTCGATCGGCACGATCGCCCACTCCACCTCCCCCTCGCGCACGGCCACGATCGTGTCGTAGATGCTGCCGATCGCCACCGGCGCGAGGGAATCGGGCAAGGCGCTTGCGAGCAGCGCCTCCTCGGTGAAGGTGCCGGCCGGCCCGAGGTAGCCCACGCGCGGCAGCGCGCCCGCCGCCGTGTCCGGGCTGCTCACGGGTTCCCCAGCCGGGCGCATCCGCGGGTCATGGATCTCAGCCCGCCGAATCGCCACCCCCGGCGTCTCACCGTCCGCTCCCGCGGCATCTCAGATCGCCGGCTCGCTCGCGCCGTCCACCGGCGGCGCGGAGAGCGCCAGGTGCACCGCCTGCGTCTCCTCCGGTGAGAGCTCAAGCTCGCTGGCGCCCGCGCGGATCTGCTTGGCGTACACACGCGCCTGGTCGCGATGGTGGATGCACGAGAGCACGATCCCGGAGCGCGTCCCGTCGAGCAGGGCGATCGACATCGACTGCTGGCCGGACAGCTCGTTGTAGGCGTCGTAGCGCACCAGCGCACGGTGGGCGATGGCCCCCTGCAGCAGCTGCTCCGCCGCCGCGACCCGTTCGTCCAGGCGCTGCGCGGCGTCGCCGACGTACTCCCGCAGATCCGCGAAGGCATCCTGCAGCGCCTCTGCGTGCGCGACGATGTCGCGCTGCCCGTGCTCACCGAGAACGACTTGCTGCGCGGCCCTCACGCGCCTGATCCGCAGGGCGAGAACCACGCATCCCAGCAGCGCCACAAGGGCCACGCTGGCGGCCGCGAGCGCGACGATCCCCTGGGTGTCGGTCAGCGAGGTGGCTGTGATCGGCACAACCTAGAGCCTACCTCGGCGCTATTCGAAGACGGCGTCGTAGGACGTCTTGTTGTTGGCGGTTTCGCTCTCGCCGGGCACGGGCTGCACGTAGGTGCTCACGCGCGAGGCGCTGTTCAGCGTGACGCCTTCGATCGGTATGTCGACTGGCACGGTGGTGCCGGCCTGGGTCTTGTTGATCACATGGGACGCCTTGCGCGTCTGTCCGCCGCTGGTGACGGTGACTTCGACCTTGACGTTCGTCTCCGGATTGCTGCCGCCGTTCTGCACCATCACCGTGAACGTCGGGTTGGTCCCCGCCTTGACGTGGTTGACAGTCGGTTCCGGCTGGAGTGTGCTCGCGCCGACGCTGACGCCCGTGATCGCGTGGCCGTGGGTTCCGGGCGCGACCTGCCCGGTGGTGGAGCCGGAGGACTGTCCCCCGGTCAGGCGGGCGAGCACGGTGTTCGGGTCCAGCCAGCCGAGGTTCGGCAGGAAGTTGCTCGTGCTCGGGGTCTGTTCGCCGATCCCGTTGGCGTTCAGCGCCTGCTGGATCAGCGGCGCGACGCGCTGCGAGTAGACGACGTCGGAGGCCAGGAAGATCTCCATGTCGCCGGCGATCAGCGTGCTCGCGCGCTTGCCCTGGCCGCCGAGCGCGGTGCGCACCAGCCCGGCGATCTTGGCGGTGGCTTCGGCGCGCATGTTCATCATCAGCGCGAAGTTGCGCTGCGCCCCGGACATTTCCCCGGGCGCGCCGATCCCGCCGGCGCGCGCGGACTGTTCCTGGGCGAGGCCGCGCAACTGGTCGATCGTGACGGACACTTCCAGAGGCGTCTTGCCGGGCGCGCCGGCGAGCGCCGCGAACAGCGGGTGGGAAACCTGCGCGTCGGATTCGCCGACGAGCCGGCCCACGCTGTGGTTGTAGTCCTTCAGCGCCTGCACCTTGCGGCTTTTCAGGCAGCCGTTGACGATCAGGGCGATGACGATCAGCAGCACGATGCCGACGCCGGCGGCGATGCGCCGGCGCACCATCAGCGCGTGATGGTCGAGCGCGCCACCGCCGCCACCCGCGCCGCCGGTCTGCGGGCGTCGCGGTCTGGGGCGAGCAGGTGCGCCGCGGGGTGCTCTGGACGATGACCGCGGGGTCTCGTCATCGTCATCGAAGAACGACAAAGCTTTAGCTCCTTGCAGGGCTGGAGGAGTGCACCAGTATGACTGCCGGACGCCTCCCCGACGTTCTGCAAGTTCTCGGTCAGCCGCCCTTTTCCTGCCCGCGGCGAGCAGGGACCCGACCGTCCGAGGGCGAACGCAGGAGCCGGTGAGTTCCATAGATACCCTCGTCGCCTCAGGCACCCTCGTCGGTCCCGCGCGGCCCTCCGCGCGCGTGCTGGGCCGTTACCGCCTGCTGGAGCGGCTGGGCGCCGGCGGCTTCGGCGTTGTGTGGCGCGCCTATGACGAGGAACTGCGGCGTGAGGTGGCCGTCAAGCAGATCCATCTGCCGGCCGACGGCGAGCACGAGCGCGCCACGCGTGAGGCGCAGGCCTGCGCGCGCCTGGCGCACCCTGCGATCGTCGCCCTCTATGAGGCGCGCGCCGAAGGCGACGCCTTTTACCTGGTTTCCGAGCTGGTCCACGGCGAGACCCTGGCGGTGCTGATCGCGGAGGGGGCGCTGAGCGACGAGCAGGCGCTCGAGATCGGCCTGGCGCTGAGCGATGCGCTCGCGCACGCGCACGAGCGGGGCGTTATCCACCGCGATGTCAAGCCGCAGAACATCCTCGTCTCGGACGAGCCCACGGAGCGGGGGCTGATCGCCAAGCTGACGGACTTCGGCGGCGCGCGGCTCGCCGGGGAGGAAGCGCTGACCCGCACCGGCGACGTGCTCGGCACGCTTGCGTATATGGCGCCCGAGCAGAGCGAGGGCCACGAGGCGACAGCGGCGGCCGACCTGTACTCGCTCGCGCTCGTCCTCTATGAGGCGCTGTGCGGCGCCAATCCGGTGCGGGGCCGCACGCCGGCCGCGACCGCGCGACGGATCGGCAGCGTCCTGCCTTCGCTGGAGCACCGCCGCGGCGATCTGCCGCGCGAGCTTACGCGCGCCCTGGACCGGGCGCTGGCGCCGGAGCCGCAGCGGCGAGGCACCCTGGCCGATCTGCACGCTGCGCTCGCCGCGGCGTTGCAGGACGGGCTCGACCGGCGCCGGCGACGCGTGTTGACGGGCAGGCGCCCCCGGCGGTCGCTGCGCGGTCAGGCGGCCAGCCCCGCACGCGGCTGGTCGACGCAGCCGCCGCGGGCGCACGTGGAGGAGCCGCTGCGGGCACGGGTCGCGCGCCCGCCCCACGCACAGGTCCTGGAGCCGCCGCAGTCGCCGTCCACGCCGCAAGCACAAACAGCGGCGTCTCCCGCGCCCCGCCGGCTGCGCCTGCCGCGCGGCGTGTGGCTGGCCGCGGCCGCCGCCGCGGCGATCTGGCAGGCGTCCGTGGGACGCGCCGGCGTCGGCCTGCTCGCGCTCGTCGCCGCACTGCCGCTGCTGCTCCCCGTGCGTCTCAGCCCGCGCGCGCTGCTCGCGGCCTTCGCCCCGGCGCTCGGTCTGGTGGGGCTGGCCGGGGTATTTCCGGCGCTCGCCGGACAGGCGTCGCAGTGGCGTGCGCGCGCCGCTCTCGCCGCGCTCGGCTACTGGTGGCTGTGTCTCGCCGAGCCGCTGTTCGCGCGTCGCCTGTGGCTCGCTCCACCGTCCGGCGGCGGGCTCTCCCGCGCGGCCTGGGAGAGCTCGCTCGGTACCGCGGCGGCGCACACGATCGCGCCGCTGCTCACGCTCGGCGTGCTGTTCGGCGCTGCGTCGTGGGCGCTCGGCGCCGCCGTGCTGCCGCTGCTCGTGCGCGGTCGCGGCGCGGCGCTCGACCTGCTGGCCGCGAGCCTCTG
The DNA here is from genome assembly GCA_036561645.1 of Solirubrobacteraceae bacterium. Lineage (GTDB taxonomy): Bacteria > Actinomycetota > Thermoleophilia > Solirubrobacterales > Solirubrobacteraceae > Palsa-744. The sequence goes on along the minus strand of DATBOY010000043.1, from coordinate 24,389 downwards.
GACGGGGGCGCTGCTCGCCGCCGCGCCACTGCTCGACTACGGGTTGCCGATCGCCTCGGGTGGGTCCCCGCCGCGCGGCGCTTTGCCCGCGGCGCTCGCGGCCGGCGCCGTTGCCGTCGCTGCCCGTGCCGTGCGCGGCCCGGTCTGACTAGCATGAGCCGGGGCGGCGTGTGCCCGGACCTTTCACGATGAATCCGCTAAGGGCTCTAGAGACCGCGATCTCCAACCTCGTCGAGGGCACGTTTGGACGCGTGTTCCGCTCGGAGGTGCGCCCGATGGAGCTGGCACGCAGGCTTGCGCGTGAGATGGACGAGCATCGCACGGCGTCGGTGTCGCGCGTGTACGCGCCGAACGAGTACGCCGTGTGGCTCTCGCCAGAGGACCGCTCGCTGTACGAAGGGGTCGAGGGGGATCTGATCGACGAGCTGTGTGCCTACCTGCTGGAGCACGCGCGCCGCGAGGATCTGATGCTCGCGTCCTCGCCGACGATCGCCTTCCACACGGACGAGAGCCTGACGCTGGGGGAGTTCGGCGTCCAGGCGAAGCTGACCCGGCCGGGCGAGATCGAGGACGAGCGCCCCGGCGAGCGCCGCGACGCGCGCGGTGAGCACCGCGGTGCAAGCGGTGATGAGGCCAGCGGTGAGTACAGCGGTGCGCGCGGCGGTGCGCACAGTGAGGACCCCGGCGAGGAGAGCCCCTCGCGCGAATGGGCATCCCCCCTGCCCGACGTGCGCGCGCCCGCGCTCTCCGCCGAGACGCCGGCGCCCTTCGCCGAGCCGTCTGTGCGCCCGTCCGAGCCGTCTGTGCGCCCTCCCGAGCCCTCCGCGCGTCCGGCCGAGCCGCCTGCTGCACCCGGGCGCCCCGCGCCCCGCGCCGAGCGCGGCGAGACGATGATCTACAGCTCCTCGCAGCGGGTCGGCGGCCCGCCGGCGCAGGCGCGCGCGCGGCGCGCGACTCCGCGGGCGCTGCTGGTGATGGGCGGCAAGCGTCTGCTCGTGCCGCCCCCCGGCGCCGTGCTCGGGCGCAGCCGCGAGTGCGATGTCGTGATCGAGGACTCCGGCGTCTCGCGCAGGCACGCGGAGGTCCGTCCCGCCGCCGAGGGGTGGACGATCGCCGATCTCGATTCGACCAACGGCGTGCGCGTCAACGGCCGCGCCGTCCGCCACCGCCAGCCGCTCGAGCTCGGCGATCGCATCGAGCTCGGTTCGACGGAGATCCTGTTCGAAGTCCGATGACGAGGACCGCCCCCCGATGACGACGCTCGCCCCCGTATCGGTGGCCCTGAAGTTCGGCTTTCTCGCCGTGCTGTACCTGTTCCTGCTGTGGGTGTCGCGCAGCGCCCTGCGCGACATGTCCGGACGCGGCGCGGCAGACCCATCCGGCGCCTCGCTCGCAGCCGATGCCACCGGTCTGTACTCGGCCTCCACGCTCGGTCCCGCGGATCTCACGCGCCGTTCCCCGCGGCTGGTGGTGGAGCGCGCGCCCGGCCACGACCCGGGGATGATCTACGACCTCGACGGCGAGGATCTCGTGCTCGGCCGCGGCGAAAGCGTTTCGATTCGCCTGCAGGACCCGTTCGCGTCCTCGCAGCACGCGCGCGTGTACGAGCAGGGCGGCGCGCTGATAGTCGAGGATCTCGGCTCCACCAACGGTACGTATCTGAACGAGGAGCTGCTGGAGACCGCCCGTCCGCTGCACCCCGGGGATCGTGTGCGCATCGGCGACAGCGAGTTCACGTTCGAGGTCGACTGATGCTGAGAGTCGCCGAACACTATTCCGGGACGGACACGGGGCGCCAGCGCCGCGCCAACGAGGACTCGCTGCTCGCGCGCTCGCCGCTGTTCGTCGTCGCCGACGGGATGGGCGGCGCGCAGGCGGGCGAGGTCGCCTCGCGCATCGCCGTGGAGTCCTTCGACAACGGGCTCGCGGTCGCCGCCGACCCGCAGGAGAGCCTCGCCGCCGGCGCCCATGCGGCGAACGCCCGCATCCACGAGCTCTCCCAGAGCAACGCCGAGCAGGCCGGGATGGGCACAACGCTGACGGCGATGTACGTAGGCGAGCACGACGTGGCGATCGCGCACGTCGGCGACAGTCGCGCCTACTGCCTGCGCGACGGCGAGCTGCTGCGGCTGACTGACGACCACTCGCTCGTGGACGAGCTGATCCGCCAGGGCAAGCTCACGCCCGAGGAAGCCGAAGACCATCCGCAGCGCTCGATCATCACGCGCGCGCTCGGCCCCGAAGCGATCGTCGAGGTCGACACGCGCTCCTATCGCGGGCGCGCCGGAGACGTGTACCTGCTGTGCAGCGACGGCCTCACGACGATGGTGCCCGAAGCGCGCGTGGCTGAGGTGCTGCGCGCCAATCCGCGCCTGCGCGACGCGGGCGAGGCGCTTATCGCCACGGCCAACGAGGCGGGCGGGCGGGACAACATCACGGTGATCCTGCTGCGCCTGGAGGACGTCGCCGTCGCCGGCGCGGACGAGCCCGCGGACGAGGCTCAGACCGGGCGCCACGCCACGCAAGGCGGCCAGCGCACGAAGCTGAGCAGCGCCCCGCCCGGCGCCGCGACACGGCAGAGCCCGGTGGTCGCTCCCCGCAGCCCGCGCCAGCCCGCCGGCGCCGCGCCGAGCGCTTCCCGCGGGCGCCGCCGCGTGCCCGTCCGCCGCGCGCTCGCGCCGCTGCTCGCGCTCGCGGTGCTGGGCGTGCTGCTCGCCGGTGCGTACGTCGCCTCGCAGTCGGTGTACTTCCTCGGCACCAACGGCCGCGGCCTGGTGACGCTGTTCCGCGGCGTCCCCTACGAACTGCCCGGCGGCGTGCGGCTGTACCGCAGCGACTTCGTCTCCGGCGTGAGCGCGGCGACGCTGAGCGCGATGCGCAGGCGCACCCTGCTCGACCACTCGCTGCGCTCGGAAAACGACGCGACGGCGCTGATGCGTAGCCTCGAGCTCGGGCAGCTGAGCGAAGGATGAATCGCCCGATCGTGCGGCTGTACCTGCTTGTCGTCGTGCTGTTCGCGCTGCTGGTGGCGTTCACCTCGCGCTGGACTATCTTCGAGGCGTCCTCGCTGCGCGCGAACACGCTCAACAAGCGCGGCGTGCTCGAGCAGGAACGCATCGACCGCGGCCGCATCCTCGCCGCCGACGGAACGGTGCTGGCGCGCAGCGTGCGGGGCGTCGAAGGTACGTACACGCGTACGTACCCGCCCGGCGAAGAGTTCGCCGCCGCGATCGGCTACTCCTACACGGACCTCGGCCAGGCGGGCCTGGAGAGCTTTCGCAACGCGCCGCTCAGCGGCCGCGCGAGCAACGAACTGCAGGGGATCCTCGACCAGCTGCAAGGCAGCCGCCCGCAGGGCGAGGACGTCGTGACCACGCTCGATCCCGTCGCGCAGCGGACGGCGATCGCCGCGCTCGGGGAACACAGCGGCGCCGTCGTCGCGCTCGACCCGCGCAGCGGCGCGGTGAGGGTCATGGCCTCCACGCCCGGGTTTGACCCCAACGCCCTGCGCTCGCGCACGTCCTACGCCAGGCTCACGCGCGAAACGCAGGGCAACCCGCCCGCTAAGTCGCTGCTCAACCGTGCCACGCAGTACGGCTACGCCCCCGGGTCGACGTTCAAGGTGATCACGGCCACGGCGGCGATCGACAGCGGCCAGTTCACGCCGAGCTCGACCGTCAGCGGCCGCAACGGCGTCGTGATCTCCGGGCTGGCGCTGCAGAACGACAACGGCGAGAACCTCGGACAGATAACGCTCACGCAGGCCCTCGCGCGGTCCGTCAACACGGTGTGGGCGCAGGTCGCCGAGCGCCTCGGCAAGCGCACGCTGGCGCGCTACATGAACCGCTTCGGCTTCGATCGCAAGCCGCAGCTGGACTATCCCGCCGGGCAGATGTCCTCCAGCGGCGAGTATCTCGGCGCGCGGCTGCTGGCGCCGACCAGTCCGCGCGTGGACGTCGGGCGCATGGGGATCGGCCAGGACAGGCTGCGCGTCGTGCCGCTGCAGATGGCGGAGGTCGCGGCCGCCGTCGCCGACCACGGCACGCTGATGGTCCCGCACCTGACGGACCGCATCGTCGACGCCGACGGGCGCACCGTGGCGCGCGTCGGCCCGCGTGTGCAGGCGCAGGTGATGAAGCCCTCCACGGCGGCCGCCGTCACGGCGATGATGGAGGCCGTCGTCAACGAAGGCACCGGCGTGCCCGCGCAGATCCCGGGCGTCCAGGTGGCCGGCAAGACGGGCACGGCGGAGACGCAGATCGGCACGGCGATCAACAACGTGTGGTTCATCGCGTTCGCGCCGGCCGCCAATCCCACGGTCGCGATCGCGGTGACGCTGAAGGGCGTGCCCGGCCAGGGGGCGGCGTTCGCCGCGCCGGTCGCCCGGCAGGTGATGGAAGCGCTGCTCAGGCCGGGTGGGCATGGTTGAGCCCGGCACGATCATCGACGGTCGCTACCACGTGCTCTCGCGCATCGGCTCCGGCGGGATGGCCGACGTGTATCTCGCCGCGGACCAGCTGCTCGGCCGTCAGGTGGCGGTGAAGCTGCTGCAGCACCGCTTCGCCGAAGACCAGGAGTTCGTCGAGCGCTTCCGCCGCGAGGCGTCGAGCGCAGCCGGGCTCTCCCACCCCAACGTCGTTGCGATCTTCGACCGCGGCGAGTGGAACGGCACGTACTACATCGCGATGGAGTACCTGCCCGGACACTCGCTGAAGGCGATCGTGCGCGAACAGGGGGCGCTCGATCCCGCCACCGCGACGGACATCGTCATCCAGATCCTGCGCGCGGCGAAGTTCGCGCACCGGCACGGAATCATCCATCGCGACCTGAAGCCCCACAACGTGATCCTCGACGAGGAGGGACGCGCGAAGGTGACGGACTTCGGGATCGCCCTCGCCGGGGCCTCGGACATGACGCTCACAGGGTCGATCATGGGCACGGCGCAGTATCTCTCGCCCGAGCAGGCCCAGGGCCATACGGTCACCGCCACGTCCGATCTGTACGCCGTCGGCGTCGTGCTGTACGAGCTGCTGACGGGCGTGGTCCCGTTCGACGGCGAAACGGCCGTCAGTATCGCGCTGCAGCAGATCTCGGCCGAGCCGCCGCCGCCCAGCCTCCTCAATACGGCCGTCGGACCGGCGCTCGACGCCGTCGTGCTGCGCGCGCTCGCGAAGGACCCCACGCAGCGCTTCGCCGACGCCGAGGAGTTCATCGCGGCGCTGGAGAGCGCGCGCCAGGGGGCGCCGCGGGCGAGGGCGCTGAGCAACGGGCCGCTGGCGAGCGCACCCGGTCCACCACCGCCCGCTCCGCCGCTCGGGGCGTTGCTGCTGCCGGCGGCCGGGGTCGGCGACGGCGAGCCCGAGCGGGACGCTCACCGGCGGCGCTGGTGGTGGGCGGGCGCCGCGGCGCTGCTGCTGGCGCTCGCCGCGGTGGCGCTGGTGCTGCTGCTGAGTCCCAGCAAGGTCACCGTGCCCAATGTCACCGGCCGCCCCCAGGCGGTCGCCGTCGCGAGTCTGCAGCGCGCCGGGCTGACGGCCGCCCTCAGCCAGCTGGCGAGCGCGAACGTCGCCGCCGGCGTCGTGATCGGCCAGAGTCCGCGCCAGGGGACCCGCGTGAAGAGGGGAACGCGCGTGAGCCTGCTCCTCTCCAGTGGTCCGGGCAGCCTGCCGCTGCCCGCCGTCACCGGGTTGAAGAGCGCCGAAGCGGTGACCCGCCTGCGGGCCGCTGGTCTGACGCCGACGGTGCAGGCGCGGCCCAGCAGCCGGGTCGCGCAGGGCGTCGTGATCGCCACGGACCCCACGGCGGGAACCGAGGTGCAGGTCGGCAGCGCGGTGACGGTCGCCGTTTCGAGCGGTCCGGCGCGCGTCGTCGTCCCGGATCTGACCGGCTCCACGCGCGCCGCCGCCACCGCGACGCTCGCCAACGCCGGTCTGAAGGTCGGCTCCGTCACCCAGCAGATCTCCACGAGCCAGGCGCCCGGCACGGTGCTCTCGCAGTCGCCGGCGGCGGGAACGTCGCTGAACCCCGACCAGAGCGTCGATCTCGTGCTCGCGCAGGCCTCCAAGGAAGTCGCCGTCCCCCGCGTGGTCGGGCAGAACGAGACGCAGGCGGCGGCCACGCTCGGCCGCGCCGGCTTCGAAGTGAAGTCCGTGTCCGCCGCCGTCAGCGAACCCGAACAGGTCGGTTTCGTGCTCAAGCAGAGCCCGCCCGGTGGGCGCATGGCCGCCAAAGGCGCCACCGTCACGATCACCGTGGGCGCGGCGGCGACACAGACGAGCACCACCTCGACGACGAGCGCGACGAGCACAACCGGCGCGGTACCCCCCGCCGCCAACCCGGCGCCGGCGCCGTGAGCGCCACGCAGCTCACGGTCGCGCTGCTCGTCGGCGGGCGCTCCTCCGAGCACGACGTCTCGCTCGCCTCCGGCGAAGCCGTGCGCGAAGGCCTGCGCGCCGGCGGTCACGAGGTGCTGTGGGTGGAGATCGCGCGCGACGGCGCGTGGTGCGCGGAGGGGCGGCGGTTGAGCGTCACGCCGGGCGCCGGCCTGCTCGGCGCCGACGTCGCGTTTCCCGTCCTGCACGGACCGTTCGGCGAGGACGGCGTCGTGCAGGGCGTGCTCGAGACGCTCGACATCCCCTACGTCGGCGCTGGCGTCGCCGCCGCCGCGCTGTGCATGGACAAGGTGCTGTTCAAGGGGTTGATGGCCGCCGCCGGCGTGCCACAGGTCGCCTACGCCGGCGTGCGCGAGGACCGCTGGCGGCGAGCGCCCGACGCGGTGCTCGCGCAGCTGGCGGAGCTCGGTATGCCCGTGTTCGTCAAGCCGGCTCGGCTCGGCTCGTCGGTAGGCATCGCGAAGGTTCGCGCCCCCGACGAGCTGCGCCCCGCGCTCGACGCGGCGTTCGCGCACGACCAGCTCGTGATAGTCGAGGCGATGGCCGGGGGCCTGGAGGTGGAGTGCGCCGTGCTCGGGCGAACGTGCGCGGAGCTGTCCGCCGAGGCGCCTGTCGGGGCGCCCACCATCGCGCCTGTCCAGACGCCTGAGGCGATCGAGGGGGCGCTCGCCTCCGAGCCGGGCGAGATCGTGCTCGACGGGGAGTGGTACGACTACGCGGCGAAGTACACCGCCGGCGGCATGGAGCTGGTGGTGCCGGCGCGCATCTCCGCGTCCGCGCGCGAACGGGTGCGCCGGCTCGCCGTCGAGGCGTTCGCGTGCACCGGCTGCGAGGGGCTCGCGCGCGCCGACTTCTTCGTCGACGGCGAGCGCGTGCTTCTGAACGAGCTGAACACGATGCCGGGGTTCACGCCGACGAGCGTGTACGCGAAGCTGATCGAGGCTTCCGGGATCGCGTACGCCGAGCTGGTCGACCGGCTGTGCCGGCTGGCGCTGGAGCGCCACGAGCGCCTGCGGGCCTACTCGTATTGAGCGCGCAGGCGGACCTCAGTGCAGCAGCGCCAGCTCGGAGATCGAGGCCAGTTCCGCGCCCGGCGGTAGCTTCGTGATCCAGACCAGGTAGTAGCGAAAGCGCCCGGGCGGCGGTTTGAGCACGATGCGATCGCGCCCGCGCACGGCGTCGTCGGCGCCGACAGGACCCTGCCAGCCGCGTGCGGCGAGCGACGTCGGGTCGCCGTAGGGAAGGGACAGGTCGATGTGGTTGGCTACGTACACCCGCACGGCGAAGCCCGGGGTGGGCGTCTGCAGCGCGAGTTGCCGCGCGGCGATGCCCGGGGCGGCGTCCGCGTACAGGCCGACGCCGACGCCCCCCGCCTTCTTCAGCGTGTGTTCGTAGTAGTGCGCGGTGCTCCACGATGTGTTGGGGTCGCCGTCGACTGCGTAGCCGACCTGATCGCGGTTTTCGGGGCCGGTGCCGAACGGGTTGTAGTCGTGCGCGGCGGTCTGGCCCAGCGAGACGGGCGTCAGCCCCGGCCTGGCGGCGACGTCGGGGGCGACACCGCGGTGGGTGTGTCCGGCCGCGAGGTACAGCGCGCCCGCGCCCGCGGCGGCGAGCAGCGTGAGCGAGATCAGCCAGCGCACCCGGTGGCGCATCCGCCACGGCAGACGCCGGCGCGCGGGAGCGGGGAGCGTGCGCAGCACGGAGGTGACCTCGCCCGTCGCCTGGCCCGTGCGCGCCGCCTCGATCGCCAGCACCTCCTCCAGGTCGGCGAGCAGGCTGGGGATGTCCGGGTAGCGCCGCGCCAGGTCCTTGGCCGTCGCGCGATCCACCACCGCGGCCGTCGCGGCCGACACCTCCGGGCGCCGGTGCTGCACGTCCGGGACGTCCTCGCGCACGTGGCGCATCGCCACCGCGACGGGCGTGTCGGCGGTGAACGGCACCGTGCCCGTCAGCATCTCGTACAGCACGATCCCCAGCGAGTACACGTCGGACTGCCCCGTGACCGGCGCCCCCAGGGCCTGCTCCGGCGAGACGTAGTCGGTCGTGCCGATCACCCTCCCGTCCATCGTCAGGCCCTGCTCGGTGAGCGTGCGCGCGATCCCAAAGTCCGTGATCTTGGCCGAGCCCTCCGGCGTCAGCAGCACGTTCTGCGGCTTGACGTCGCGGTGCACGATGTCGCTCTCGTGCGCGGCGCCGAGCGCGCGCGCGATCTCGATCGCGTAGGCGATCGCCTGCGTGACCTCCAGCGGCCCCTCGCGGCGCAGCAGATCCTTGAGCGTCTCCCCGTCGACGTACTCGAAGACGATGTACGGCGTGCCGGCGTCCTCATCGTCCTCGCCCCGCGCCGGTTCCTCGCCCGCGTCGACGACCGTGACGATGTGCGCGTGGTTGAGCCGCGCGACGGCGCGCGCCTCGCGCCGGAAGCGCTCCAGCTGATCGGAGTCCGAGGCGATCTCGCGGTGCATCACCTTGATCGCCACCGGGCGCTCCAGCACCGTGTCGAAGGCGCGGTACACGGTGGACATGCCGCCGCGTCCGATGCGGGCGTCGAGCCGGTAGCGTCCGCCGAGGGCCGTGCCGATGATCGTCTCGCTCACTGCGACCCAGCTTAAGGGCCGACCCCGTCAGGTCCGGACGCCTTCCTTCCGGCGGTCCGAGGGCGTGTGCCGTGCGTCTCGTTTTAGGAAGGATATGGATAGGCGTTCGCGGTGCGATCCCCGCGCGCCGTGCACGAGCACGAGCGTGGCGAGGGCGCAGCGGTAGAGGGCGAACGGCAGCAGCGCGCGGCCGCGGCGTCGCGGCGCGAGTAAGCGCCCGCTCGCGAGCGTCGAGAGGAAGGCGGCGAGCGCCCCCGCGGCGAGCGCTCCGCCGGTGCCCGCGGGCGTCCCGCGCGCCGCCAGGCGCCGTCCCTTCAGCGCGCCGGCGCCAAGGATCACCGGCAGCGCCACGCGCCAGGAGAGTGTCTGGGAGTCCTCGCGGCTGTAGCCGCGCGCGCGGGCGAGCGCCAGGGTCGCCCCGTTGCGCGAGACACCCGGCACGAGCGCCAGCGCCTGGGCGAAGCCGAGCAGCAGCCCGTCGAGCGGCCCGGCGTCCGCGAGCGAGCGGGCACGGCGCCCCCGCCCAGGGGACCCCGATGTGGGGTCGCCCGCTTTGCGTGTGCCCCCGCCGTCGGCCAGCGCCATCGCGCCCGCGCCCGCGAGCAGGCCCGCGACGATCGTGCGGGGACCGTTCAGGCGCCGCTCGATCGGCTCCTCCAGCGTGTAGCCGACGAGCACCGGGGGGATCAGCGAGAGCGCGAGCAGAGCCGCGCCGCGGCCGTCCAGCTCGCGCGCGGCGCCGAGCAGCTCGCGGCGCAGGAGGATCAGCAGCGCCGCCGCGGCGCCGGCGTGCAGCGCGACCTCCAGCTCCTTGTGCAGCGCCGGGTCGAGCTCCGCGGCGGGCCAGCCCGCCAGCAGCGGAATCAGCGCCGTGTGCGCGGAGGAGGAGACGGGCAGCAGCTCGGCCGGACCCTGCACGAGCCCCAGCGTGATCGCGTCACGCAGCGGCAGTGCCCTCCCGCGCGCCGGTAGCCCCTCCTCGCCCGCCGGCAAAGCCTCCCCGTGCGCGGGCGAAACCCTCTCGTGCGCTGGCAACCCGTCCTTGCGCCCCGGCAGAGCCTCCCCGCGCGCCGGCAACGCCTCCTCGCGTCCGCGGCCCACCGCGCCGCCCCTAGCCGACGTCGGCCGCGGCCTTGCGCGAGGCGCGCCGGCGCACCACGAGGTAGACGGCGCCGATGACGATCGCGGCGAGCAGCGCGTAGTCGAAGTACTCAAAGCCCTTGCGCACCGTCTTCCATTCGCTGCCCAGCCCCTTGCCGGCGAACGCGAGGCCCACGACCCAGGGGATCGAGCCGATCGTGGTGAGGACGGTGAAGCGCCCGAACGCCATCCGCGCCACGCCCGCCGGCAGCGAGACGAAGGCGCGCACGAGCGGGATCATGCGCCCGAACAGCACGGCCGGGTCGCCGTAACGCTGAAACCAGCGGTCGGCGCGCTCGATCTGGGAGGGACCCATGTGCACGAGGTGGCCGTGGCGTTCGAAGAGCTCCAGGCGCCCGCCGCGCCCGACGCCGTAGGCGATCCACGAGCCGACGAGGGTCCCCGCCAGCCCCGCCAGCACGACGCCCGTCATCGTCAGGTGGTGGTGGGCGCCGCTGGAGGCGGGGTCGGCGACGGCGAAGCCCGCGAACAGCATCACCACCTCCGAGGGGATCGGGATGCAGGCAGAGCCCAGCAGCATCAGTACGAAGATCGCGGGCAGCCCCGCTTCGCCGACGAAGTGCGAGGTTTCGTTGACGAGCGATTCGCTGATCGAGGCGAGCACGAACATGGTCGGCAACGATACCGGGACGCGCGCCCGCCCAGCGGCGCATCGGCGGTCCGCGACGGAGGGTACGGTCCCACGGTGCGCGTCTGGATCGACCTGACCAACAGCCCCCACGTGCTCGTCATGCGTCCGCTGATCGAGATCCTCGAGCGCGATGGCCACGAGGTGCGTGTGACGGCGCGGGATTTCGCGCAGACGCTCGGGCTGCTGCGGCGCTTTCGGATCGCGCACACGGTGATCGGCCGCCACCGGGGCGAGCGGCTGGCGGCGAAGGCGCTCGGACTGGCCGCCCGCTCGGCCGCGCTGACGCGCTGGGCCAGGCGCGAAGGCCGCTTTGACCTCGCCCTCGGCCACGGCTCCAACGACGTTAGCGTCGCCGCCGCGCTGCTGCGCATCCCCTCGGCCACGATGTTCGACTACGAGTGGGCGGCCGTGCAGCACCACGTCAACTGCCGCCTCGCGCGCGTCGTCGTCGTGCCCGACGCGATCCCCCCCGAGCGGCTGCGCCGCTATGGGGCGCGCGGCAAGGTGCGCGCGTACGCCGGCCTCAAGGAGGAGTACTACCTCGCCGATTTCGAGCCGGACGCCGCCGTCGTGCGCGAACTCGCGCTCGATCCGGCACGGGCGATCGTCGTCGTGCGCACGCCGCCGGAGGTGTCCCTGTACCACCGCTTCGAGAACGACTTGTTCGCGCGCGTGCTGGAGCGCCTGCGCGGCGCCGCCGCCGCGGACGGCGTGCAGCCCGTGCTGCTGCCGCGCACCGATGCGCAGCGCGCGCAGCTGCGCGAGGTCCCCGGCTTCGTCGTGCCCGAGCGCGCGATCGACGCGCAGTCGCTGATCGCGTGTGCGGATCTCGTGATCTCCGCCGGGGGCACGATGAACCGCGAGGCCGTCGCGCTCGGCACGCCCGTGTACACGACCTTCGAGGGCCGTCTCGGGGCGCTCGACGAGCGCCTGATCGAGCAGGGCCGCCTGCGCCGCCTGCACGATCCCGCCCAGCTGGAGTTGGGCAAGCGCGCGTCCGGCGAGGTCGCGACCCGCGTGCGCCGCGACCCGCGGGCGCTCGTCGATCTGCTGCTCTGCGCGCTGGCGGAGTGAGCCGCGGGCGTCGCCCTGTGCGCCGGCGGACTGAGCCGCCGCCACCGCGCTTGGCGGCGTCGGGCCGGTGGACGCCCCCCGCCGGCGCGCTGCCAGGCTCAGCGGGCGCATACAATTGTGGCGATGCGCCGACGTATCCGCTCGGCGGCCCTGCCCTTCCATCGACACTCGGCTCCCCGACTGGCCGTGGACGCGGTCCTGGTCGCGCTCGCGTACTACCTCGCCTTCCAGCTGCGCTTCGACAACGGCCCGAAAGGTCACTACGCGCTGCTGCGAGACCGCACGATCTGGTGGGTGGCCGGCGGCGGCGTCGTCGTGCTGGCGCTGTGCCGCGTGTATCTGCGCAGCTGGAGCTACTCGGGCCAGCGCGACTATGAGGCGATCGTGCGCGGCGCGATCGCGATCACGCTGCTGACGGTCGTCGCCGTCGCCGTCGTGCACCCCGTGCAGCCCGTCTCCCACCACCACATTCTCGCGGTCGGGCTGCCCAACGGCGTCGTTGCCCTGTTCTTCCTGCTGCTGCTCGCGTTCCTGCTCGGCGTGCGCCTGCTCGCTCGCGCGCTGCACGAGCGCCGTCCGCTCGCGGCCTTCCGCGGCATCCGCGAGGGCGAGCGCGGGGTGCTGATCGTCGGCGCCGGCGACGGCGGGCGTCTGGTGCTGCGCGAGATCGTGCGCAACCGCGGCCTGGGGCTCGCCCCCGTCGGCTTCCTCGACGACGATCCGCGCAAGCGCGGGCTGCGCATCGACGGAGTGAAGGTGCGCGGCGACACCGAGCGCGACCTGCCGCGCATCCTGGACGAGGCCGAGCCCGACGAGGTCGTCATCGCGATCCCCTCCGCCCCCGGCTCCACACGCGCGCGCGTCGTGCGCGAGTGTCGCAGGCGCTCGATCCCGGTGCGCACGCTTCCCACCGTGTTCGAGCTCCTGCAGAATCGCGGGTCCGCCGGCCAGGATGACGGCGCGGGAGCGGGCGTCGCGGGGGCGACGGCCAGCGCGTTCGCGCGCCAGGTGCGCGAGGTGCGCGTCGAGGACGTGCTCGGTCGCGAGCCCGTGCTGATGGAGCTGGACAGGGTCGGCGCCTACCTCGCGCACGAGGTCGTGCTCGTGACCGGCGCCGGCGGCTCGATCGGCGCCGAGCTGTGCCGTCAGATCGCGCACGTCGGCCCGCGGCGCCTGGTGCTGCTCGACCACGCCGAGGACAACCTCTTTCAGATCCAGCGCGAGCTGGAGGACGAGCGCCATGTGCAGCCGGCGGCGCTGGCGGCGGTGCTCGCCGACTGCAAGGAGGAGGAGCGGATGCGCGAGGTGCTCAGCGAGCACCGTCCGACCGTCGTGTTCCACGCCGCCGCCTACAAGCACGTCGGCCTGATGGAGGCCAACCCGGTGGAGGCGGTGCGCAACAACGCGATCGCCACGCGCGTGGTCGCGCACGTCGCCGGCGAGCTCGGCGTCGCGCGCTTCGTGCTCGTCTCCACCGACAAGGCCGTCGCCCCCGCGACCGTGATGGGCGCCTCCAAGGCGCTGGCCGAGTTCGCGCTCGAGGCCGCCTCCGCGCGCTTCCCCGCGACGCGCTACAAGGCGGTGCGCTTCGGCAACGTGCTCGGCTCCTCCGGCAGCGTCGTGCCGATCTTCCGTCGCCAGATCGAGCGCGGCGGACCGCTGACCGTCACCGACGAGCGCATGACGCGCTACTTCATGACGATCCCCGAGGCGGTGCAGCTGATCATCCGCGCGGGAGCCCTGGAGGTGGAGGGTGCGCGCAGCGCCGACGTGTTCGTCCTCGACATGGGCGATCCCGTGCGGATCATGGATCTCGCGCGCGCGATGATCGAGCTGTCCGGTCTTGAGCCGGGCCGCGACATCGACATCGAGATCGTCGGCAGCCGCGGCGGCGAGAAGCTGCACGAGGAGCTGTTCAACGACTACGAGCGCCGCTGCGCCACCGCCGCCGAGAAGATCCTGCTGGCCGAGCGCGAGCCGCTCGCGCCGGAGGCCGTCGAGGCGATGTTCGCCGAGATCAACCTGCTCGTGCTGGAGGGCGATGCCGCCGGTCTGGCCGCCAAGGTCTCCGAGCTCTCGGCGGTACGCCGCGCAGGCGGCGAGCCGGTTGCCGTCGCCGCCGGTGGCGACGGTGCGCCTGCGCCCCTTTTACACTCTCCAGGTTCATGACCGGTTCGCTGCTCGCGCTGTCGCTGTCCAACTCGTTCACGCAGGTTGGCGCGATAGCGGCGATCGCCGCGATGCTGGGCATCGCGATCCTCGCGCTGCTGTTCTTCTCGCAGGCGCGCGAGCTCAAGGCGCTGCGGGCGTGGGTCGAGTCGGCGCCCGAGCGCGCCGCCGAGCTCGAGCAGCGCATGAGCGCCGCCACCACCGCGCGCATCCACCGCGCGGTCGGGCAGATGGCGCGCCCGGCGCCGCCGCCCGTGTCCGCCGCGCCCGCGCAGGCGCCTCCCGCGCAGGCGGTGGCAGCCGCCGGCGCCGCGACGCAGGTGGCGGGCGAGACTACCGCCGCCCTTGCCGAGGGGCAGGGCGAGGAGGAGCAGGCAGAGGAGGAGCAGGCAGAGGAGGCGCAGGGCGAAGTCCAGGCCGACGAAGCGCAGGCAGGCGAGGGGCCGGGAACCGAGGCGCCGGCGGACGCCCAGGCGGAGCCCGTTGCGCCGACGCCGAACGGCGAGGTTCAGCCAGCCGCTAACGGCGCTGCGAGCCCCGAGTTGGCCGAGCCCGCTGCTGATGAGCCGTCCGAAGAGGAGCCCGCCGAGCAGCCGGCGGCCGTCGTGGAGGCCGTGGCTGTCCCAGCAGCCGCTGTCCCGCGCGCAGCCGCCGCCCCGCGAGCGCCGATCCCGCCGGCTGCCTCGACCGTGCGCCGCCCGCCGCCCGCGCCGTCCCGCTCCCTCGCGCGCTCGCGACCCGCGCCCGGCGCCGTCAGACGCGCGCGCTCCGGCCCGCCGCCCGGACCGCCGTTCCTGCGCGAAGAACGCTCGAACGGCCGCACGACGGCGCTGGTGATCGCCGGCGCGCTCGTCGCCATCGTCGTGCTCGCGCTTGTGCTCGGCGTGTTCTCGGGCGGGGGCTCCTCCAGCAAGAGCTCGACGTCCACGCTGTCCACAAGTGTGTCCTCGACAGGCACCGGCGCGTCGAGGACACGCTCGCACGCCGCCGAAGTCGCCGCGGCTCCGGCGGAAACGAGCGTCGTCGTGCTCAACGGCACCGAAACGTCCGGTCTCGCGCACAGGCTGTCCGGCAACCTGCAGCAGAGCGGCTACACGCTGGCCAGCGCCTCGGGCGCCAGCCCCGGCATCCACTCCACGTCCGTCGTCGAGTACCGCAGCGGTCACCGCCTCGACGCCGAGCACGTCGCGCAGACGCTCGGCATCTCCGAAGTGCAGCCGCTCGCCGGCTCCTCCGCGTCGCTCGCCGGCTCCGCCAACGTCGTCGTCATCGCAGGATCGGATCAGGCGACGCACCAGACGCCCGGCGCGGCGGAATCGAGCGAATCCGCCGCCGGCGAATCCGGCCAGTGAGCGCCGCCGCCGTCCTTTCATCCCGCGACCCGCTCTGAGCCCTCCCATGGCGTCCTTCCTCGACATCCCCGAGCGCTCCGTCAAGCCGCGCGAGCGCGGACTGACAAACGTGATCGACAGAGGCCTGTCGGTCGCCGCCGTCGACGGCCTGATGGAGGCGGCCGGCGCCAGCGTCGATGTCGTCAAGCTCGGCTGGGGCACGGCGCTCGTGAGCGCCAATCTTCCCGCCAAGCTCGCGCGCTACGCCGCCCACGGGGTGCCCGTCGTGCTCGGCGGCACGCTCACCGAGCTGGCCCTGCGCCAGGGCAGGATCGACGGCCTGCTCGCATGGCTGCGCGAGCTGGGCCTGCGCCACGTCGAGGTCTCCGACGGCACGCTCGCGCTGCCGTCGAGCGAGAAGTGCGAGCTGATCGCGCGCCTGTCGGGCGAGTTCACGGTGTTCTCGGAGGTCGGCAGCAAGGATGCCGAGCGCATCATGGCGCCGTACCGCTGGGTCGAGCAGATCGAGGCGGAGCTGCGCGCCGGCGCCTGGAAGGTGATCACCGAGGCGCGCGAGTCCGGGACGGCCGGGATCTTCCGCGCCGACGGCGAGGTGCGCATGGGGCTGATCGACGAGATCGCCCACGCCGTGGACCCCGAGCGGCTCGTGTTCGAGGCGCCGCGGCGCGAGCAGCAGGTGTGGTTCCTGCGCCGCTTCGGCTCGGACTGCAACCTCGGCAACATCGCGCCCGACGACGTGCTCTCGCTGGAGACGCTGCGCCTCGGGCTGCGCTCGGAGACCGTGGAGTGCTTCGCCATCGCCGAACCGAGATCGGCCGGGCGGGATTGACGGCCGACCCGCTCGCCAAGGTCGTGTTCGCGGCCCTGGTGCTCGCCAGCTTCGCCGCGTTCGCCGTCACACAGCATTTGAAGCACACGCCGACGGCCGTGCAGGAAATCCGCATGACCCCATACCTGGAGCCCGCCGCCAGCGGGCGCCGCCACGTCGAGCACCTCTCCTTCCGCATCGCCAGCAGCGACGACGTCACCGTCGAAATCATCGACGCCGGCGGCGCCGACGTCGCGACCCTGCTGCGCGGCCGTCCACTCGCGCGCTACACGCACCTGTCGTTCACGTGGGACGGCCACCGCGGCCCGACGCTGGCGCCGCTGCCGGCCGCCGGCACCCCGCACGATCCGCTCGTGCCGCGCGACCGCGGCGCGCTCGCGCCGCCCGGTGAGTACCGCGTACGCGTCAGTCTGCGCAACCAGCGTCGCTACGCGATCTCGACCAAGAGCTTCACGCTGCGATGAGCACGCCCGAGAAGGCGGCGCTCGCCGCTGCCCTCGCGCTGGCGGTCATCGCCGCGCTCGCGCTGCTCATGCGCCGCAACGCGCAGGCGTTCCCCGTGCTCGCGATCCTCGCGCTGCCGTTCCGCGTGCCGATCTCCGCGGACGGGCGCACCGTCAACCTCCTGATCCCGCTGTACCTCGTCGTCGGCGCCGGCACGCTCGCGCACCTGCTGCCGCGGCTGCTGCGGTACGCGCAGGTGCGCGGAGATGTCAGCGGCCGCCGCGCGCTCATCCTGCTCGACCGCCTGCTGCTCGCCGCCGTGGTGCTGTACGCCGTGCAGGCGAGCTACTCCGCCGACGCCGTCAAGGCGCTCGAGAGCCTCGCCTTCTTCTACGTCCCGTTCGGCCTGCTGTACGCGCTGCTGCGCCAGGTGCGCTGGACCCCGCGTCTGCTGCTCGCGTGCCTCGCGATCGCCGTCGCGCAGGCCGTCGTGTTCGCCGGCGTCGGCTTCGTCGAGTACCAGCGCAAGGAGCTGCTGCTGAACCCCAAGATCGTCGCCGCCAACGAGTACGACAACTACTTCCGCGTCAACTCGCTGTTCTTCGACCCGAGCATCTACGGGCGCTTCCTCGCGCTCGTGATGCTCGCCGTCACGGCCGCCGTGTTGTGGTCGCGCCGGCGCCGCGACGTGCTGCTCGGCGCCGCCGTCCTGCTGTGGCTGCTCGGCGGGCTGATCACGAGCTTCTCGCAGTCGAGCATCGCGGCGCTGCTGCTCGGGCTCGCCGTGCTCGCCGCGTGGCGCTGGGACGTGCGCGCCACCGTGTACGTGTCGCTCGCCGCCGCGGCGATCGCGCTCGTCGTCGTGCTGCTCGCGCCGCCCAGCCTGCACCTCGGCCTGAAGGGATCCGGCGGCTCGGCCAACAACGCGACGAACGGGCGCGCGAAGCTGATCGGCGGCGGCCTTTCGCTGTTCGCGGCGCGGCCGCTTCAGGGCTACGGCTCCGGCGCGTTTGAAACCGAGTACAGGCGTCGCGAAAAGACCACGACGCAGAACGCCACGTCCGCGTCGCACACGATCCCCGTCACGGTCGCGGCCGAGCAGGGGATCCTCGGCCTCGCGCTGTACGCGGCGCTGCTGCTCGCAGCTTTCGCGACGCTCTTCTCCGGCGCCGGGCGCTCGCCGCCGCGCATCGCGCTGTCGGCGTGCTTCGCGGCGCTCGTGCTGCACACGTGGATCTACGCCGACTTCCTCGAGGACCCGCTGACGTGGACGCTGCTCGGCATCGGCGTGGGGCTGGCGCTGGCCGAGCGCGCGCACGGCGAGTCCGAGCGCGAACGGTCGGCCGGACCGCAGCGCGATGGCGACGAGCGCACCTCGCCGTCCGACGTGCGCTCCTCACCACCTCCGAGGACGCCCGGGCCGCCCGGCGGCGAGCGCCCGGCGGCGGCCATCTGAGCCGTGCGCGGCTACCTCAAGCGGCTGCTGCGCACCGGCGCCGCCTACCAGGCGGCGGACATCGCCGCCAAGGCGATCGCGCTGTTCACGCTGCCGCTGTACACGCGCCACGTCTCAAGCGGCGAATACGGCGCCTACAACTCGCTGCTGACGGCTGTGATCCTGTCGAGCATCTTCCTGCGCGTCGGCCTCGGCGAGGCCTTCGTGCGCTTCTACTTCGAGGACGAGGACCCCGTGCGCCGTGCGCGTATCGCACGCACCGCCACCGCCACCGTGGCGTGGACGACGACGCTCGCGGCGCTGCTGGCGCTGGCGTTCGCCGCGCCGCTCTCGCGCCTGCTGCTCGGGCAGACGAACTCCACGCTGCTCGACTGCGCCGTGCTCGGCCTGTGGGCCTTCACCAACCTTGAGATGGCCTACGCGCAGCTGCGCGTCGACGAACGCGTGGGCGTATACCTGCGCGCCGCGGGCGCGAACGTGGCGATGACCGTCACCTTCACGATCGCGCTCGTCGTCTTCGCCGGCGAGGGCGCGCGCGGCCTCTTGCTCGGCAACTTCGGCGCCTCGGCGATCGTCGTGCTCGGCCTCTGGTGGGTCTTGCGCGCCCGTTTTTCGCTGCGCGCGAAGCTCGCCGACCTGCGCGCGATGCTGCACTTCGGCCTGCCGACGATCCCCGCCGACGCGAGCGTCTACGGATTGCAGGTCGCCGACCGCCTGTACATCTACCGCGGCTACTCCCACGCCGCCGCCGGCCAGTACTCGATCGCGCTGCAGCTGGCCACCGTCGTGTTCGTGTTCGTGCGCGGCTTTCAGTACGCGTGGCCGCCGCTGGCCTACTCGGTCAAGAGCGATCGCGTCGCCGCGCGCCTGTACGCGCTCGTGACCACCTTCTTCGTGCTCGCCACGGGCACGGTCGTCTGCGCGGTCGCGCTGCTCGGTCGCTGGCTGGTGCGCCTGCTCGCGGCGCCCGAATACTTCGGCGCGCACGCGGCGCTGCCGTGGCTCGCGCTCGGCTGGACGCTGTACGGGCTCTACCAGGTGCTGATCGTGATCACCGGCCGCGCGCGCGCGACGCGCCTGAATCTCCCCGCTGCGCTCGCCGGCCTCGCGGTCAACATCGCCCTGCTCCTGCTGCTGGTGCCCAACTCCGGCGCGGGTCTCGGCATCGCCGGCGCCGGCATCGCCTTGTGCGGCGCGTATGTGGCGATGCTCGCCGCGCTGCGGCTGCTCACCCGGCGCGTGTTCCCGATCGCCTTCGACGCCCGCCGCCTGACGCTTCTGGTGGCGATCCTCGGCGGCGTCGCCGTCTCCGGCGAGCTGATGCTGCCGACAGCAGGCTTTTGGGGGCTCGCGCTGCGCGTCGTGTGGCTGGCGTGGATCCCGGCGCTGCTGATCCTGACGCGCTTTTTCGTTCCGACCGAGCTGACGCAGGCGCGCCTGCTGCTCGCGGCGGCGCGGCACTTCGTGGCCCGCGCGCGGCGGGGGGCCGCCGAGGCGTACGCGGAGGACCCGCTACGGGATCTGTGAGGGGGCGGCTGTGGAATGCAGACGCTCGTGGGCGAGCTGGTAGACCGTCCGGGCGTTCGATCCGCGAGGGTGATGGCGGACACCGAAGGCGATAGCTCGGAGTCCCCACGGCCGCGTGGAGTGTTCGACTGCGTTGAAGACAAGGCCGTACCTGCCGTCGGGCCAGGGAACGTATGTCTTGACGCAGCCCGCGAGGCTGGTGCCGTCTCTACCCTCAGACTGGCAGCCCTTCAGATGAGAGAGCGGCAGTCCGCCTGCCTTGTCGATATCGCGACGCAACGCCTGTAGTGCCAAGGTGGCAGCACGTGGGAGAAACGCAAGGTCGTGTTCGATCGCCTCGTCATCGAACCGTGTGGGCACGATCTGCTCACGCCCGGCGGCCGGCATCGCTTACCCCTCATCGTCGGTGGGCAGACCTCCGAAGTGGCGCTCGAAGCTCTCGGCGCTCATCGGTCGCTCGCCATGACGAGCGAGGATGGCCTCGACGCTGAGGTTGGGGGCAAGAACGAGGCGTCCGTCGGGACGTCGGTCCTCGACCACGTACTCCCCGGCGATGTCGCCGCTGAGCGTCACATGGGCCTGTCTGCTCACGGTTTGCATGATACGACGAGCGTACGCCGCGCTTGGGACGAAACGCTGAGGCGGCTACGGCGCGCGGTTGTACTCATCCGCGGCCTCGCGCAGCCCTTCGCCGCGCCCGGGCCTGAGCGTCGCGGTGACGTGGCGCCAGTAGCGCCGGGGGGAGTGGCCGGGGAGGGCGAGGGCCGCCAGCGCGCGCAGCGCGTAGGGCCAGGCCGTCAGCCAGCGCACGCTCCACGCCGCCAGGCGCGAGTGGTGCTTGCGCATGTACAGGTCGCGGTTGCGCGCCATTTCCACGATCCGCCGCGCGGGCACCGCGTCGGTCGAGAGCTGCTCGTGGTGGACCGTCACCGACGCCGGCACGTACAGGCTGTGCCAGCCGGCGTCGCGCAGGCGCCGCGCGAAGTCCACCTCGTCGGAGTAGACGAAGAAGGCGGGGTCCAGGTAGTCGACCTGCGCTGCCGCGTCGCGGCGGACGAGCAGCGCGGCGGACTGGCACCAGTCGACCTCGCGCACGCGCTGGCCCCGGCTCTGCACGGTGAACGCGCGGTGCAGGAACAGCGCTCCGGCGAGCGCGGTCAGGGGGGTGGGAAAGCGCCACGCCGAGGGCTGGGGTGTGCGATCGGGCCGCAGCAACACGCCGCCCGCGCACGCCGCCCGCGGGTCGCGCTCAAGCGCCTCGTGCAGCGCGAGCGCCGCGCCGGGCCGAAGCTCTGAGTCCTCGTTCAGCAGCAGCGCATAGCGTCCGCGCGCGCGGCGCAGCAGCTCGGAGTCGTTGCGGCCCTTGCCGCGGCGCTCCTGCAGCGCGATCACCTCATCGACCGCGGGGTGCTCGGCGGCGGCCTGCGCCGAGCCGTCGCGCGAGCCGTTGTCGAGCACGAGCACCTCCGTCGCGAACGGCAGTCGCCCCCGTTCGCGCTCGATCGCATCGAGCCCGCG
Source organism: Solirubrobacteraceae bacterium (assembly GCA_036561645.1). Lineage (GTDB taxonomy): Bacteria > Actinomycetota > Thermoleophilia > Solirubrobacterales > Solirubrobacteraceae > Palsa-744. The sequence continues at coordinate 3,239 of DATBOY010000043.1, read as the reverse complement.
CAGCAGCAGCTTGCGCTGGGAGGTGTTGACGACGCAGAAGCTCAGCTCGATATCTGACACAGCTTGACCCTACATCTGGTCCAATCAGAGGCCTGAGGTGGATGTCACTTACGCAGTCGCCGATGGGCGAGCTGGTACACGGTCGTGGCGTGCGAATCGCGGGGCTGATGACGGACGCCGAAGGCAAGGTACGCGAGTAGCAGTCTCCCAGCCCGCCGCTCGATCGTAAATACCATCCCGTATCTCCCCGCGGGTCGCGGGAGATAGACCTTCAGGCAACCAGGCAGCCGTGTGGCGTCCCGGCCTTCCTCATGGCACGCGCGGAGATCTGCCACGGGAACGCCATCACGCTTATAAGCGTGACGCGTGGCAAGGGCGATCTCGCCACCGGTTCTATGCAGGTCTTCGCCGAACACCTGATCGTCGAAAACGACGCAGGCGTACCCCGCCTTTCTGGCCGCCACGTGTCAGCCCTCGGCGTCAGGTGGCAGCACTGGCCCGTACTCCTCTTCGAACTCGGCCAGGGTGGCCGGCTCCAAGTCGTGACGCCTGCGGATCGCCGCGATGCCGATATCGGGTGCGAGGATCAACCCGCCGTCCCGGTTTCGGTCGACCACGACGTACTCACCGACGATGTCGCCGCTGAGCGTCACGTGGGCCTGTCTGCTCACGGTTTGCATGATACGACGAGCGTACGCGCGGCTTGGGACGGGACGCTTGGGGGGGCTGTGACAGCTCGCGCCCTTATCCTCAGCGCCCATGCGCGTGCACGTCGTCGACCCCTCCGCCTACACGCCGCCGTACGACCACGCGCTCTGCCAGGCGCTCGGCCACGCCGGCGCCGAGGTCGAGCTGTTCACGAGCCGCTTCGCCTACGGGGACGTCGCGCCCGCCGAGCGGTATGCGCGACGCGAGTTCTTCTACCGCGCGGCGGTGGGGGCGCCGGGGTCGCGGCTACGCCGCGCGGCGAAGCTCGCCGCGCACGTGCCCGACATGCTGCGTTACCGGCGCGCGGCGCGAGCGGCCGACATCGTGCACTTCCAGTGGCTGGGCGTGCAGCACCTCGACGGGCATCTGCTGCCGCGCCGGCGGTCGCCGGCGGCCGCGGGACGGCCCACGGCACAGGGGCCAGGTCCCGCGCGGGCGCGGCCAAAGCTCGTCCTGACGGCCCACGACGTGCTGCCGCGCGAGCCTCGCCGAGGGCAGCTCGCCGCGCAGCGGCGGCTCTACGAGCGCTTCGACGCGATCGTCGTGCACTCCGAGCACGGGCGCGGGCGCCTGACGGGCGAGCTGGGCGTCGATCCCGCCCGCGTCCACACGATCCCGCACGGGGTGTTCGCGCACCTCGCGCAGGGTCCGCCCGCTCCGCCTCCGCACGAGACGGACAAGCCCGTCGTCCTGTTCTTCGGGCTGCTGCGGCCGTACAAGGGCCTGGAAATCCTGCTCGACGCGTGGCGGGGGCGCGGGACCCCGCCCGCCGGGGCCGAGCTGTGGATCGCGGGGATGCCGCGCATGGACATCGTGACGCTCCAGCGCGCGGCGCCCGCAAACGTGCGCTTCGACGCCCGCTTCATCCCCGACAGCGACCTGCCCGCGTACTTCCAGCGCGCCGACCTCGTCGTTCTGCCCTACCTGCAGGCCGATCAGTCGGGCGTGCTGTTCACAGCGCTCGCCTTCGGCAAGCCGCTGCTGCTGAGCGACGTCGGCGGCTTTCCAGAGGTCGCGGCCACGGGCGCGGCGCGCACCGTGCCGGCGGGGGACCCGGTGGCGTTGCGTGAGGCGCTGCGCGAACTGCTGGCCGACCCCGCCGCCCGCGCCAAGATGGCCGTCGCCGCCCGTGCCGCGGCAGACGGGCGCTACGCGTGGGAGACGGTCGCACGGGCGCACCTGGCGCTGTACGAGCGGCTACTTGGGGGGTGAGCCGCGGCCGCCCGCCTCGGCGATCCTTTGCGCGACCATGCGCTTGACCATCGCTCCCAGGTCGAGCTGGAAATAGGCGACGATCCGCTCGTGCAGCACGCGCAACTCGTTGGCGTCAAGCAGCCCGAGCGACCCGGGCTCGATCGCGCTCGTGGCCACCCGGGTGAGAGTGCTCACGATCGCGGCGTTCTCCTGGGGAAGACCCTTGAAGCGCGCGGGCCGCAGGTGGAAGTGGCGCGGGTCTGTGCCCGCGCGCACCTGCTCGCACTCGGCTTTGCTGAGCTTGTCGAAGCTGAGCAGCCGCAGTACCAGCAGCCCGGGGTCATACGCGGTGTCGCTCGCGTCGGCCACGATCAGGACCGGTCGAACCTTGGCTGGCGTGAGGGTCGTGACCTCCGCGTCCCCGCCTTTTGCCAGCGCGTTGCGCAGTGGCGCGACCTCGCGTGCGACGACCGGTGCGCGGGCGACGGGACCTGGGTAGAGGCGGAAGGGAGCTTCGGGCGCGTAGGGGGCCAGCGCCCATACGGCCCTGCCCGCCAGTGCGCTCACGCGTCGGCTTGCGCGAGCAGCGCTTCGAGCGCCTCGCCGTCCTCGAGCAGCGGCGCCTCGGCGCCGGGGGTCTCCACCAGCAGGTGCGCCTTGCGCGCGAGTGGGGTGGCTGGCGCCAGCGGTGTCGGCCGGCCGAGCCGGCCGATCAGATCGCTGTCCTGCGTGAGCCGCTGGAAGTCCTCGGGGTGCAGGATCACCGCCTGGGGCCTGCGGTAGCGGCGCACGACGGTCGCGGTGCCCGCGACGGGCTCGGGCACCCGTACCGATCCCGACTCGATCTCGATCCTGTGCAGGAACGCGTCCATGCGATAAGCCTAGCATCTCGTCCGGGAGTGTCGTGCGAGATGATCCACGGGCTGGGTGGGCGCGAGCGGGCGTTCGACGTGCTGCGCTGACGTCTCGCCGCTCGGTCCTCGCCCAGGGCTCGGCAGCGGCGCCGATGGCGCCCATTGACCCCAGCCCGCACTGCCGTACACATTTGGGCTTGACAACTGCCACGCAGTCTGCGTATTATGTTCGCTGCCGAGGGCCCCGACCTGGGGAGCCGGCGTACATAGCATCGGGTTTGGGTGTTGGCCTCTGCGGCCGGCTTGAATCGTAAGCAGGGTTTCCTTGGGAGAGGGACGTGATCGCGAGTTTTGAGGGAGACGTGTTCGCGTGAGTTCGCTTCGGACAGACGTGACAGGGATCGTTACCGCTCCAGCAGGGGCCGTAACTAGATGCATCAGCATCGCTGACGCATCTCTCTCTCTCTCTCTCTCTCTCTCTCT
>DATBOY010000042.1:0-7855 GCA_036561645.1 Solirubrobacteraceae bacterium | reverse complement strand
GGGGGTTGGTGGGGGTGTGGGGGTTGGCGCGGGGAGTGCCGCAGTCTGTTCGCGTGCGGGCGCTCGGGCGGGGAGAGGCGTCGGTCATCGCCGTGATTATCGAGCATGACAGCAGGCAGACAGCTACTTTCGCCTCGCCCGGCGGTTTCCTTGGGCACGGGCCCGCGAGGATCGGCGCAAGCCGCCCCCCGCGGGAGGCGCCGGGGTCCGGTGGGGTAGCGCACCGGACCCCGGTTTCCGAACCGCAGCCGGATGCCGGCGCGGGCGCGCCAGGCGGCGTGTGACGCCTCCGCGCGCGCAATACTCGGCCGTCAGTGGGGGCCACGGGTTCAGCAGAGGCGCCGGTCAGAGCTGCGCGTCGCGATGTTCGCGCGCGATCCGCGCGGCCGGCGGTCCGAGTGCCGTGGGCCGTCCTCTTCGCCGCGGTCGGCGTGGCTGTGTGGCTGATCGCGGACCCGCGCACCCCGGACCTCGCCGCGCAGGTGTACCGCGTCAGTCTCTTCCGCCACGTCGGGTTCGCCGTGTGGGACGAGCACTGGTACGCGGGTCACCTCCTGCCGGGATACAGCCTGCTGTTTGCGCCGCTCGCGGCGCTGCTGGGACTGCGCGTCGTGGCGGCGCTGTCCGTGCTCGCCTCGGCGGCGCTGTTCGAACGTCTGGCGCTCGACCTCTACGGCGAGGGCGCGCGCCGCGCCGCGGTGTGGTTCGCGCTGGCGGCGCTCGCGGACATCTGGATCGGCCGGCTCGCGTTCGCGCTCGGCGTCAGCCTTGCGCTCGGCGCGGCGCTCGCGTGCCTGCGCGCGCGTCCGGCGCTCGCCGTCGCGCTCGCGGCGCTGTGCGCGGCGAGCAGCCCCGTTGCCGGCCTGCTGCTGGCGCTCGCCGCGCTCACGCACACGCTGATCGGGCGCTCGCCGCGCGCGGCCCTGCTCCTGGCGGCGCCCGCGGTCGCGCTCGCCGCGGCGCTAGCCGCGCTGTTCGGCGAGGGCGGCTGGGAGCCCTACCCGACGACGTCGTTCCTCGCCACGGCGGCGGTCGTACTCGTGTTCCTGTGGGCGCTGCCGCCTGGCCGCGAGCTGCGTATCGCGGCGCTCGTGTATCTCGCGGCGTGCCTGGCGAGCCTCGCCGTGCACAGCCCGATGGGCGCCAACATCGAGCGCTACGGCGTGCTGCTGGCGGGACCCCTGCTGCTGTGCGCGGTGGGCCGGGAACGCCTCACCGCACCGGCGCTCGCGGCGCTGTGCGCGATCGCCGTGTGGACGGCGTGGGGTCCGCTGCGCGAGACGGCGGCGGTCGCCGGGGACCCCGCGACCGCCGCCGCGTACTACGTGCCGCTGGAGCGCTACCTCGCCGCGCACGGCGGCGCGCTGGCGCGCGTGGAGGTGCCGTTCACGCGCAGCCACTGGGAGGCGGCGTGGCTGGCGCCGCGCTTCTCGCTGGCGCGCGGCTGGGAGAAGCAGCTGGACACCCGCTACGACGACGTGCTGCTCGCGCCGGGCCTGACGGCGAAGCGCTACCACGCCTGGCTGCGCGAGCAGGCCGTCCGTTACGTGGCGCTGCCGGACGCGCCGCTCGATCGCTCCAGCGCGCAGGAGGGCCGCCTGATCGACGCCGGGCTGCCGTACCTGCGCGAGGTGTTCTCCAGCCGCCACTGGCGGGTGTACGAAGTGCGCGACGCACTGGCCCTCGCGCAGGGGCCGGGGCGGCTCAGCGCGCTCGGGCACGACTTCCTCGCGCTGCTCGCGCGCGCTCCGGGTACGTTCACGGTGCGTGTGCGCTACACCCGCTACATGACGCTGACGCGGGGGGCGGGGTGCGTCGCGCCCGCGCCGGGAGGGTGGACGTCGGTGAGCGCGCGCGCCGCCGGTCCGCTCGTCGTGGCGGCGCGCTTCTCGCTCGGGCGCGCGCTCGGGCTCGACGGCGGTTCCTGCCGGGGCGGGGGGGTTGGCGCTCTTGCGGCGGGCGCGCGGATCGCCGCGGCCGACGCCGCAGCGGGCGGTGCGGACGGCGGTGCGGACGGTCTGAGCAGCGCGGAGGGGCTCGGGCAGGGGTCCGCCTCCAGCCCGGGCTCAACCGTCGCACAGCAGACCGCCACGTACCGCTGGCTCGTGCCCGTGACAGGCGCGCCGCCGTCGATCGCCGCCGAGAACGCGGCGTACGGAACCACGGCGTGGCGGCTGCCCGGTCCGCCCGGGCTGCTCGGCGGGGAAGGGCACGGCGCCGTCGCCGGGTACGTCGCCGAGCAGGCGCTCGCGCCCGGTCAGACCGAGCGCGTGTACGTGGATGCGCCGGGCGCGCGCACGGTCACCGTGCAGGTCTTCCGCATGGGCTGGTACGGCGGTCGCGGCGGACGCCTGGTGCTGGCCAGCGGGCCGCTGCCCGTCGCTTCTCAGCCTCCTTGCACACATCGCTCGGCCACAGGGCTCACCGAGTGCACGTGGCGCGCGACCCTATCCTTTCCCATCCCCAACGCGCTCCCGAGCGGCGTCTACATCGTGAAGCTGAGCACGCGCGCGGGCGCGCAGCGGGACTGCCTGTTCGTCGTGCGCGCGGCGCATCCCCGCGGACTGCTCGTGGCGATCCCCACGGCGACGTACGAGGCGTACAACGCGTGGGGTGGCGACAGCCTCTACCCCGGCGGGAGTCTGCGCGTGGGGGCGACGGGCACCACGCAGGGCGTCGAGGTCTCCTACGACCGGCCGTACGACAGCCAGACCGGGGCGGGGCAGTTCTTCATCCGCGAGGTGGCGGTCGTGCGCTTCCTGGAGCGCTACGGCTACCCCGTGTCGTACACGACGAGCGAGTCCCTCGACGGCGACCCCGCACAGGCGCTCGGCGCCAAGGCGCTGATCGACGCCGGGCACTCGGAGTACTGGTCACAGCGGGCGGCCGACGCGCTGCGCACCGCGCGCGACGCCGGCACCAGCCTGATCTTCCTCAGCTCCGACACGCTGGCGTGGCGGGTGCGCTTCGCCGCCGCCGACGGCGCCTCCAGCGAGGCGGGCCGGCCCGACCACACGATCGTCGCGTACAAGCAGTTCGCGGGCGCCGATCCCGATCGCGCCGACCCATCGGGGTTGTTTCCCGGCGGCGGCGCGCAGCTCGCGGGCAGCGCCTACGACGGCTGCATCAGCCCGCGCGTGGCGCAGGCCGGGCCGCCCGTGTACCGCTACTACGCGTGGACCCCGGTGGCGAGCCTGCGCCCGGCGTGGCTGTTCGCCGGTACGGGCATCACCGCCGTCACGCGCATACCCGGGATCGTCGGCTACGAGTTGGACGAGCGCACGCCGGCCACGCCGCCCGGCACGCAGCTGCTGGGGTCCGGCGCGGGCGTGCCGTGCCAGCCGGAGACCGAGCCCTCGCCCGTGCGCGGCACGGTCGCGCAGACGACGCTGTACACCGCCCGCTCGGGGGCGCTCGTGTTCGCGACGGGCACGCTCGGCTGGGAGTACGCGCTCTCGCCCGTGCCGCAGGCCTCCCCCGATGCGCCGCTCGCGCCCGACCCACGCGTTGTGCGGATGACGCGCAACGTGCTCGCGCGCGTGCTCAGTGGCGTGGGCTGAGCGCGAACAGGCCCGTGTAGCCGCTCAGGTAGATGTTCCTGCCGTCGGTGATCACGGGGTCGAAGGAGCCGGTGCCCATGTGGAACACGACGCGCCCCGTGGAGATGCCCAGGCCCGTCGTGCTGCGCGTGCCGAGGTCGGCGAAGTACACGATGCGCCCGACGATCGTCGGCGAGCCGGAGATGCGTCCGTGCGCGTTGTAGCTCCAGTCGACGTGCCCGCTGCGGGCGTCCAGGGCGTAGAAGCGCCCGTCGTAGGAGCCAAGGTATATGGTCGGGCCGAGGCCGGGGGCGTTGGCCACCGCCGGCGAGGAGTACACGTACGCGCCCGTCTGGTACGCCCAGTCGAGCCTGCCGCTCTGCGCGTCGTACGCATACACGCGGCCATCGGTGTTGCCGAGGAACACGCGGCCGTAGACGACGGCCGGCGTGGAATAGAACGTGCCGCTGCCGAGCAGCGCTCCTTCCGAGCCGCTGCGCCACAGGCGCCGGCCCGTCTGCTCGCTGATCGCCTGCACCTGTCCGGAGTAGTCCCCGAAGTACAGCGCGCCGTTCTTCAGCGTCGGGCTCGCCTTGACCGAGCCGGCGGCGCGGTAGATCCACAGCACGTGGCCGTCGTGCGCGTCGAGCGCGTACACGGTGCCGTTCTGGGAGCCGAAGAACAGCTTGCCGTGGTCCAGCAGCGGCGAGGACTCGCTCTGGCTCGGCAGCGGGCGCGACCAGCGGATCGCGCCCGTGTCGGCGCTCAGCGCGAACACGCTGCCCGCCTGGTGCGGGGCGCGGGACATCACCGTCGCGAACACGCTGCCCCCCGACACGGCGGGGGAGGACGCGGACAGCACGCCCAGGCGCCGGCTCCACAACAGGTGGCCGTCGTGGCGGTCGATCGCGTGCAGCACGCCGTCGTCGGAGAGCTGGAACAGGCGGTCGCCGAACAGCACCGGCGGGAACTCCAGCAGCGCCCCGCCGTAGTGCACCCAGCGCTGCGTGAACGGCGGCTGCAGGCGGCCGGAGCCCGGGAAGAAGCGCGTGTGTTCCTTGTTGTACCCGTACAGCGGCCACGCCGAGCGGTCCGGGCCGCGCGGCGGCAGCGGCGGCGGCGCCTCCGGCACGAAGCGCGCGTGCGGGTGGTAGACGCTGCCCGTCCTGTGGCGCTCGTACAGGTACGCGGCGACCGCGAGCGCCGCGAGCGCGAAGGCGAGGACGGCGGCGAGCGCGAGCCAGCGGCGCTTCACGCTGCGAGCTTAGAGGAGGCGGGCGCCTGCTCGCCCCGCCGTGCGGCGTGCTCCGGGTCCTGTGCCGGCTCGTGCGAGGCCCCTGTGCCCCGCACCTGGCGCAGGGCCGAGTGCGCGAGCAGGCGGGCCGCGTTGAGCACCAGCAGCCCCACCAGTGCGACCGCGAGCGGCGGAAGCGTCAGTCCCGAGATCAGCGCCACGACGTCGTGGCCGCCCGCCAGCGACCAGTTCCACAGCAGATAGTCGCCTGCGGCGAGCGCGAGGACAAAGGCCAGAGGCCGATGGTGCACAGCTGAACCCTAACGGGAGCGCGGGACGGACAGAGGTCCGGCGTATGATCGCCCGCTCATGACTGCGCACGCGAGTGGGACCTCCGAGGTGTTCGCGACCGGGCTGCTGAGCGGGCGGGTCGCGCTCGTGACGGGCGGCGGCACGGGACTCGGCCGCGGCACGGCGCTGGAGCTAGCCCGCTGCGGCGCGAGCGTCGTCGTCGCCGGGCGCCGCGAGGAGCCGCTGCGCCAGACGGTCGCGGAAGTCGGCGATCTCGGCGGGCGCGCACGGTGGGTGAGCGGCGACGTGCGCGACCCCGACGACGCACGACGGCTCGTGGCGTGGGTGCTCGATCGCTGCGGGCGTCTCGACGTGCTCGTCAACAACGCGGGCGGTCAGTACTTCACGCCGGCCGAGGCAATCGCGGCGAAAGGCTGGCGCGCGGTCTGGCGCCTGAACGTCGACGGCACCGCCAACATGGCGCAGGCCGCGCACGAGCTGGCGCTGGGCCCCGCCGGGGCCGGCACGATCGTCAACGTCACGCTGTCCCCCCACCACGGGATGCCGGGCATGGCCCACTCCGGCGCTGCCCGCGCGGCCGTCGAGGCGCTCACGCGCGAGCTCGCGCAGCGCTGGGCGGGCGACGGGGTCGCGGTCGTCGCGGTGGCCGCGGGGCACTTCGACACGGACGCCCTGCAGAAGTACCCGGACTCCGTGCGCGCCGGGGTGGCGCGCTCGATCCCGGCCCAGCGCCTGGGGACCGTGCAGGAGCACGCGTGGCTCGTGGCCCTGCTCGCGTCCCCGCTCGGGCGCGCCCTCAGCGGCTCGACCGTGACGCTCGACGGGGCGCGCGACAACTGGCTGGGGCCGTGGCCGCCGGTGGGGATGGCGGGGGACTCGGGCGAGGTGCCGACGGAGGAGCGGCGGTAAGATGCGAAAGGGCGCGGGCGAAGTGTTGTGGCTGCACAGAAGCCTTCCAAGCTTCTAGGGCGGGTTCGATTCCCGTCGCCCGCTTGAAGTGCCACGGGGAGTGGCGCAGTCTGGTAGCGCACCCGGCTGGGGGCCGGGCGGTCGCAGGTTCAAATCCTGTCTCCCCGATCGTAGGAAATGCCTGGAAATCGGCGGGTTTTGGGTCCGAAAGCGTCGAGCAGATGGGGCTGACGGGGAACAAACGGGGAACAATTTCTTGGAGCACTTGCTCTCTGGCCTGCCGCCGTTCGGCTTTGTCAGCGTCCGCGTTCGACGTCTTGGGCGGGCAGGTCGCGTTCGGGTGCCCTGGTCGGCTGGGGAGTGCGAGGGGTGTTGGGGATGTGTAGTGGTTCGTGGGTGGGGTCCCACGCGGGGTCGGGTAGCGTTTGCTGGGTGGTGGTGGGGGTGTGCGCGCGGCTGCGGGTCATGCGTTGGACGAGGCGTGCGATCGGATCGGGGACCTGGGCGCCGGGGTTGAGGTCTTGGCGGGCGATGTGCCAGTCGGTGCGTTGGCGTGCGCGGGTGGCCTCGACGTAGGCGGTCTCTTTGCTGGTTTGCCAGCCGCCGGTGAGGACGATGGCGCGCTCGACTGTTGCGCCTTGCTGGCGGTAGACGTGTTGGGCGTAGGCGAGGCGGATCGATTTGAGGTCTTTGGGGGCGAGGGTGAGGTGGCGGTCTGACCCGTCGAGCGCGATGGTGGCGCTGCCGTCGGGGTGTAGGCGGGTGATTTCGCCGCGTGTGCCGTTCTCGACGCGAGGCGCTTGGGGTGGGCGGTATTGGTTGGTGAATGCGATCAGATCGCCTTGGCGGATGCCGTAGTGGACATGGGGGAGCTGGGTTTCGTGCCGTCCGAGTTCGCCGTGTTGGTGGCGGAGGTGTTGGGCGCGGGCGTTGAGGCGGTCGATCTCTTGGTTGGTGGCATCGGCGATGAGTGCGATGTCGCGGATGGGGTGTTCTTGGGTGAGCTGTGCCCACGCTTGGACGGCGTTCTCGGCGGCCTGGCTGCGGGTGTCGGCGATGTGGAGCGCTTTGCGTGAGGCGTAGTGCGCGAGGGCGCGTTCGGGTTCTCCGTTACGCAGTGCGCGCCAGGCGTGTTGCTCGGCGGGGTCCTTGGTGCGGTGGATGGTCTGCAGCTCGGCGGTGGGGGCGTGGCGGGTGATGCTGTCGAACATGCCGCCGGGGCCGATGGACGGGAGTTGTTTGCCGTCGCCGACCGCGATCAGCTTGGCGCCGGTGCGCTCGACCAGCTGGGTGAGCGCGGCCATGCGGTTGTGGTCGGTCATCCCGGCCTCGTCCAGGATGATCGTCGTGTCCGGCCCGACGTGAACATGTCCGGCCTTGACGCGGGTGATGAGTGCGTCGAGTGCCATCGTCTGCCCGTGGAGGGCGGGGCTGTCGTTGCCAAGGCGCTCGGCGGTTGACCAGGACACGGCGACGCCGATCGTTTCGCGGGCGACACGCTGTTCAGCGCGTGCGGTGGCGTCGATCACGACGCCTTTGCCGGTGCCGGCGGGTCCGACGAGCACGGCGACGCGCTCGGGGCCGGTGAGCACCTTCAGGGCTTGCTGTTGCTCGTCGCTGAGTGGTGCGGCGATGCGCTCGGCGGCTTCCCAGGCGGCGGTCTCGCGTATGGCCTGGCTTACGTCGCGGCCTGCTGGCTGGGCGAGCTGGGCGGTGCGGCGTTCGATCGCCTGCTCTTGGGCGCGGATCGCGAGGGTCGTCATTTGCCCGCCCTCCAAGGTCAGGATCCGCCGGTCGCGGACCATGTCTCTGGCGACTGCGAGGGCCTGCACTGGTGGCATCTCGCCGGCGGGAAGACAGG
>DATBOY010000041.1:0-25456 GCA_036561645.1 Solirubrobacteraceae bacterium | reverse complement strand
CCCAACCTCTTTGCCATGAACACATGATGCCATACCCGTCGGACACCAAAACCCAATGTTAGTGTCTACGTCCAACCACCAAAAGAAGGCCCGATCCCCGCAAACACGGGCGATCGGACCTCAGAACCTCAAAAACTTCCGTCTAGCGACAGCGACCCGGGACGATCAAAACGGCGGCCCGGCTCGCCGCCGATGCCCGCACTGCAGCGGAGCGGCTGGCGCGGCGGCCCGCCAGGACGTCGCCGCTGTCGCCCGGGCGGCCCATGCTTCGACTGAGAACAGCAGCTCGCGCAGCGCCAGTACGCGCCGCTTAAGCGCGCGCCGCCCGGCGCCGCGGCCGCACGGCCGCTCTCGCGCGAGCGCTTCCCGCTGGCGCCGGTGCGCGGCAGCGATCGCGGTGAGCAACGCCCACGCGTGCTCACGCATGTCGACCCCTACATCCTCCTGTGGGTATTCGCGCTCCCAACCCAGCTGGCAAAGCAGCGCGCGCGAACCGTCCAGGCGCAGCAGCGGTTCACGCTGCCAACCATCGCCCCGGGCGGCGGCGTCCGCCTGTGTTTGCAGCTCGCGGGCAGCATGGGCCAGCTCAATAAGCAGACCCGCGCGCACGTCACCGACGAGCCGGCCCGGCACAACGAACACCCAGTCAGTGGTTTGGTGTCCGGGGGCGGTCATCGGACGGTGTAGCGGCGCGGGTGCTTGCTGGTCTGGCGAACGTGACGGTCCGCGGCGAGGCGAGCCAAACAGTTCCCGACCGCGCCCGCGGAGCGACCAAGCCCCTTCGCGACCGCGGTCGGCCCAAGCGGCCCGCCTGTCGCGTGCTCGCGCATGTAGCCAAGCACGAGCCCGTCGAGCTGCCCCGGCCGCAGCCGACCACCCGCGGGCGAGCGTGTCTTGCGCGCCCGCCGGCGGGCAAGGCGCCAGCGGTCCGGTAGACGCCGCGCGCCATCGCGCCCGCCCTCCCGGCGCTTGACCTCGCCCGCGCTCTCAAGCTTCGCGAGCGCTTTGCTGACGGTCGAGCGACCTAGCTTCCCCGCCGTCGCGATCTCGGCGACCGTCCCGTCAACGAGATCCGACAGGACGCTCATCACGGCGTGTTCGGCGGATGGCTTGGCTGTTGCGTGTGACTTCATCTGTATTTCCTCCGGGTTGTCGTTCCTGCGAGTAGCCGGGTGGTCGTGTTCATCACCGGCGTGCGAATACGCGCTCCGCGTGTTCACTCGTGGTGCGGCCTGCGTGTCGAGTGTCTTGCTCGTTCGCTGTGGCGCTCGTGAGGTCACCCTGAAACGGGGAGTGCTCTTGCTCTACGGCTGCGCCCAGCTCGCTGACGCTCATGCCCAGCGCCGCCGCGATGGCCCGGACATTGCTCCAGACCGGGTCGCTCAGCCCGCGTTCGATCCTGGACAACGCGGATATCGTGACGTCCGAGCTGAACGCGAGGGTTTCTTGGCTCAGCCCTCTTTCTTTGCGCAGACGGCGCAGGACACGGCAGAGCGCCGCGTCCGGCCGGGATCGGGTCATATCGACACCATCCCCAGCGCGTCGAGATGCTGCGCGCACCGCGACGCGACGTACTCGTCATCGCAGCGCACCAGGACACCGTGGCTCTCAAGAACCTCCAACGCCCTGCTCAGGGTCAAAGGCACCACGTCATACGATTCGGCTACAAGCTCCGCGAGCGACCACCGCACATCACGGTCATCGCGGAGGACCTGCAACACGATCGCGCGCTCAGCGATCGAGGGGTCATCGACCCACGGGGGCCGTCTACGCTTCTCCTGCATGGAAGGGCCTACCTTTCCGTGCCACGGCCCCGGGGCAGTCCAAAGCTGTCGCCGGGGCCACTATGTTCGGGGACGCCGCGACCCTAGCTCCGTCCGGGCGACCAGTCGAGCCCCGATCGCCGGTAATCCACGACAATCGGGCACGATCCCCGCGATCCCAGGCACTAGTGCCTCAAATCACCGCCGATCAGAAGCGATCCTCACCGATCCTGTGCCGCAAAAACCAGCGCATTTGCAGGGATCTTTAGGAATGGAGCTAGGGGGACTCGAACCCCCGACCTCCTGGGTGCGATCCAGGCGCTCTCCCAACTGAGCTATAGCCCCGCACAGTCGGTCGCACGGTCGGGCCGGACGACGACGATGCAAGTGTAGTGGCTGGCGGGTGTCGTGCAGGCTCAGGCTGAAGCCCCGAAAAGACGGGAGGTGGGGAAGGTATGGTGTCGGTGCGCCATGGGATTGCTGGACGACGCCATCCGTGAACACCTGGAACTCAAACGGGGACGAGGCGTCGACCCGGATGAGACCGCTCGCGAAGAGCGGGAAGTACTCGGGCCGGTGCGCGGAGGGGAGCTCGTGGAGGGGCACGACGACCAGCCCGCCTTGCAGGACAGCGACCCACCGCAGCGAGAGGTCCCAAGGCCCGCTGCTCCGACACCTGCCTATGACAGGAATCTCGCCCAGATCGGCGAGACGGTGGAGCTGGACATGAGGGCGGTGCTCGACGGCGAGCACGAAGCCCAGCCCGCCGCGCGCTTCGTGCCGACGGAAGGCGATTCCGGCGTCCCCGGCCAGGCGACTCCTGGCGCGGCCGGGGGGGCGGCGGTGCCAGGCCGCGAGCGCAGCGCTACGGGGGAGTCGCTGGAATGGGAAATGCCAGGCGACCGAGGCGAGTCCGCGGCTCATAAGCAGCGCGACGAAGCCGGCGTGAGCGCGGGTTCCTCAGACGAGTTGGTCGAGGACGTTCTCCAGGAGACGCCGGACTTCCTGCGAGAGACACCGGATCAGGATCGCCTGTGGTTTGAGCAGCAACCGCCGCGCGACTTCGACTTCGACAAGTAGCGCATCGCCTGCCGGCAGGTTCGTCGTGTGCCCTAGACTCGAAGGTCCCACGGGGCCATAGCTCAGCTGGGAGAGCGCCTGCTTTGCAAGCAGGAGGTCGCCGGTTCGATCCCGGCTGGCTCCATTTCAGAAATGCCTGCTAATTGGCTGGTTTTGGCACTCGCGGCAGCGACCGAGTACCCGTAGGGACGAAGCAGGGACGAAGCAGACGCTTTTCGGAGCGGCGGGCCGCCGGCTTTCCAGCGACGCTCCCGTTGGATCGCTGCGGCTAGATCGGTCGGCTTTCCATCGCTGCTGGCGATAGCGTCCGTGCATCGCCGTACAAGGCCCGCAGCTACCGCTCGATCATCCGCTCGCCGGCTGCGAGGCGAAGCTATGTCGTGCCCAGCAGAACCTCGCACTTTTGGACAACGAGATTGGGCGCTATTTGGATCGGCACCCCGAACCCATACCCCATGTGGGTGAGTTCGACAGAGAGACGAACGAGCACATCCGGTGGTGCTTCCGCCCGATCGAGCACCCCGACCCGATCCTGGGCGCAGTGGTCGGCGACTACATCCACGACCTGAGAACCGCCACGACTTCGAGACCCTGCGCGATCTCATCGCAAAGCTCTACCCTGACACCTTGGCGCTCGTAGTTGCTCCACCACCTCCAGCCTGAGCTTCACCCGCTTCAGCAAGGGATATCTGCCCCCCGGTCAGCCGCGCAAACCGGTTCGCATTGACTTCGGCTGGCTCCATAGACACTTGCCGATCGGTGTTGGGTACCGAGGTCCCCCGGCCGCCGGACCGTTTCAAAGCATGGTCAATACCTCGACGCCATTTTCGTCGCCGATGGCGAGGATGCTCGAGTCGAACGTGACCAAGCGCACCCCGCGGCGACGGGCAAGTGTCAGTAGGTGCGCGTCGGTCACCTGCCGATAGCCCGCGATCGACGGCACGTCAGGGTCGCCGATTGAGACGTCATCGGTGAGGAAGCGATGGCCGGGGTCTGCGCGCAATGTTGAAAGCACCCCCCGTGCCGCATCGACGCCGATCGCGCTCGGCAGCACGATCGGGTTGGACGACACCCGCACGAAGCCGCTCTCTGTGATCGGACACGTCGCCCATCCCGCGGAGCTGTTCGCGGTGAACCATCCCCGCATCGTCGCATGGTGCACGTGCGAGTCCCAAGCCAGCGCGACAAGCGCGTTGACGTCAAGCAGCGCCACGGGGAAGCTCAATCCTCGTCGAGTGCCCGCCGCACCATCTCTGGTGTGATTGGCGGCGTGCCTGCCGGCACACGGATGACCGGCAGTCCGTCGTCAGCCTCAACCCGAGCAGGGGTCAGCCCTCGACGGGCAAGCTCGGAGATAACGGAGCCGAGCGAGCGGTGCTCACCAACGGCGAGTTGCCGCGCAACCGCAACGACATCCTCGTCGATGTTCAAGGTCGTCCGCACAAAATGATGTTAGCGCATCATCGCATCAAGGCCTACTCCCAGGTGCGATTCCTGGCCAGCTCCGGTCGCGTGATCGGCGCCGGAGGCTCGAGCACGGCGTACTTCGGTGCTTGCCGCCGCGGATCCTCAGGGTCTGGCGCCCGCGTAGCATCGGCAGGCGGCGACGATTAGCTGAGCGTATTCCCAGAGCGCTATGTTCCCCCGATGTCCGCCGCCGCCCCCTCCCCCCGCACGCTCCGCACGCAGGTAAAGCGCCTGCCGGCGCGCGCGGCGTACGAGCGCGCCACGATCGACGCGATCCTCGACGAGGCGCTCGTGGCGCACGTCGGCTTCGCCGTGGAGGGCCAGCCGTATGTGATCCCGACGATACACGCGCGCGTCGGCGACACGGTGTACTTCCACGGCTCGGCGGCTAGCCGCACGATCCGCTCGCTCGGCGAGGGCATCGCGGCGTGCCTGACGGTGACGCTGCTCGACGGGCTGGTGCTCGCCCGCTCGGCGCCCAAGCACTCCGTCAACTACCGCTCCGTCGTCGTGCTGGGTCAGGCGCGGGCGGTGCAGGGCGCAAGCGAGCACCTCGCCGCTCTGCGCGCCTTCGTCGAGCGTGTGGTGCCCGGCCGCTGGGAGGAGGTGCGTGCGCCGAGCGCGAAGGAGCTGAAGGGCGTGCGCGTGCTGGCCCTCGACCTGCACGAGGCCTCCGCGAAGCTGCGCGCGGGCCCGCCCCTGGACGAGGAGGAGGACTACGCGAGGGACGTGTGGGCGGGCGTCGTGCCGCTGAGCACCGGCGTCGGCGCGCCGCTGGCGGACCCGCGCCTGGAGGCGGGCACGGCGCTGTCCGCGTCGGTCGAGGCCTGGATCGCCGCGCGCGCCTGAGGCGCGGCGCGTGCGATGCGCGCGTCCTCGCCGCGACGGCCGCGCGCCAGGCGCGGCCACGGCGGCGCGGGACGTCCGAGGTAGAAGCCCTGCGCGAGCGGCACGCCGAGGTCGAGCAGCGTCTTCAGCTCGGAGACGTTCTCGATGCCCTCGGCGACGAGCAGGCTGCCGACGTGCTCGGCGTAGCCGACGAGCGCGCTGACGAGCGCGGCGCGGTCGTCGCTGCCGTCGATGCCGCTGACGAGCGAGCGGTCGAGCTTCAGATAGCTCGGCTGCACGGTCGTGATCTGGCGCAGCCCGGAGTAGCCGGCGCCCATGTCGTCGACGGCGAGGCGCACGCCCCGCTGGCGCAGCGGCGCGATCGTCGCGTGCAGCTGCGCTTCGCTCTGCACGAGCGCCTCCTCGGTGACCTCGATGATCAGCCCCGACAGGTCGTCGTGGTCGGCGAGGATGTCGAGCGTGCGCTGGTCCAGCAGCACGGGCGCGGACAGATTGACCGACATGCGCGTCCCCGCGGGGCGCTGGCCGAGCAGCTTCAGCGCCGCGC
Organism: Solirubrobacteraceae bacterium; assembly: GCA_036561645.1. Classification (GTDB taxonomy): domain Bacteria; phylum Actinomycetota; class Thermoleophilia; order Solirubrobacterales; family Solirubrobacteraceae; genus Palsa-744. Next base: position 19,750 of record DATBOY010000041.1, on the reverse strand, counting down.
GCAGGCAGGAGCGCTCCAGCGCGTCGCGCTCCCCGAACTCCTCGGCGAGCGAGAGCCAGTGCAGCGGACTCTCGGTGCCGCCCTGGCCGAAGCGCGCCAGCGCCTCGTAGGCGTGGATCGAGCCGTCGCGCAGATCGACGATCGGCTGCATCGCCATCGACAGCCCGTCGCCGTCGATCAGGCGCGTGAGCGCGCTGCGCGCGTTGCGCGCGCCGCGGCCGCTGAGCGGCTCGCCTTCGTACAGCGAGACCTGGCCGCCGGTGGCGCTGCGCTTGGCGACGCGCAGCGCGATGTCGCTGGCGCGCAGCAGCGCCTCGGCGTCGTTGCCGTCGCGCGGGGCCTGCGCGATGCCGACGCAGGCGGAGATGCGCCGCGCCTCCTCGCCGCACTGCGCGAGCGCGGCCAGCAGCTCGCCGGCGAGGGCGGCGGGGTCGGGGACCGAGGCGGGGGCGATCACGGCGAACTCGTCGCCGCCGAGGCGCCCGACGGTGCAGGCGGGGCCGGCGGTGGCCCGCAACCGTTCGCCGACGGACGCCAGCAGCGCGTCGCCGGCGGCGTGTCCCAGCGCCTTGTTGACGACGCCGAAGCCGTCGAGGTCGAACAGCAGCAGCGACGCGGGGGACCGCTCGCCGGCGCGGCCGGTGGCGGCTTCCAGCGCGCCGCGGAAGGCGGCGCGCGAGAGCGTGCCGGTGAGGTCGTCGTGGTCGGCGTCGTGGCGCGCCTGCCCCAGCAGGTGCCCGAGCTCGCGCGTCAGGCGCCCGCAGCTGAGCAGCAGGCCGATGGAGGCCACGCACAGCGCCAGGTGGTCGAGGCCGACGCGCCCCGCGATCACGATCGGCAGCACGAGCGCGCCGAGCACGAGTGTGCGCCCGATCCAGTGCACGCGCCCGCCGCGGGCCACGACGCCGCTGGCGAGCGCCGCGAGCCACAGCACGCTGAGCACCGTTACGCGCTCGCCGCCGAGCCCGACGATCAGCAGCGCCACGAACCCGGCGATCGACTCCTCCCCCTTCAGCCACGACAGGCGCGGCGCGCCCAGCTGCACGAACGCGCTGGCGGCGATCAGCGCGAAGCCGCCGAGCGCGGGCGCGGCGTGCGTCGACGGCGGCGGCGCGCTCAGGATCAGCGCGATTCCGGTGACCCCGATGCTCGCTCGCGCGGTCGCGGCAGTGCGGCGCGCGCGTAGCAGATGCGTGTCGTGTTCGACCATCTTCACCACGCAACGCATTTCGGCATGGCGCCGCCCATGCTTGATCTCCCGCTTCGCGCGCGGACCAGTGGTAAGCAAGTTTCGATATGGGGAACTAAATCGGGCCGAGGGCGGCCGCGGCCGCCTCGCTGCCGATGAACGGCGTGAGCGCTATGTATGTCGCGTGGTCGGTCAGCTCGGGCAACCGGCTCGTGCGCCCGCGCAGGACGTAGTCGTGCAGCAGCTCGAACACGCCGCCGACGACCGCCTCGGTGACGATCGACGGCGGCTGGTCGCGCCCGGCGCCGAGGCCGACGTCAAGCAGCTCGGTGTAGGAGGAGGAGGCCTGGTCCATGCGCTCGGTCATGTGCGGGAAGGCGATCAGGACGTCGACGCTCACGAGGTGCGCGTAGGAGGGCTCGGCGGCGAGGAACTCGAACAGCGCCTGCATCCCGGCGCGCACGCCCCCGGTCCAGTCGGCCTGCGAGGCGAACGCCTCGCCCATGATCGCGACGGTCTTGGCGTGCCCAACCTCGTACGTGGCCATGAACGCGTCGGCCTTGCTTTCGAAGTGCCGGTAGAACGTCTGCAGCGAGATCGCCGCCTCGGCGGCGATGTCCTCCAGGCCGACTGCCGGGTAGCCCTTGGCGGCGGTGAGGTTGGCGATCGCGTCGAAGATCCGCTCGCGCTGGTTGTGCGCGACGAAGCCCTTGGGCAGGCTGCGCTCGCCGGCGGGCAGCCCGCGCGGCCCGGATCGCGAGGGGGTGGCGAGCGTGCCGGGGGCGCGCCCGGCGGTCAGGCGCCCGTGCGCCCGCCGGGGGCGCGGCGCGCCGGGGATGGCGGGCGGCGAGGGGTAGTAGGCGCCGAGCCAGCGCGCGAGTTCGGGCGCGAGCTGCTCCATCTCCGCGCGCAGCGCCCGCACGGACTGGCCGCTGGACACGCGCGAGTAGAGGATCTTGCGCAGCGCCCCGACGTACGCCTTGGCGACGGGGGCGGGGATCGTGCCGGGTCCGGGCGCCTGCGCGAACACGGCGTCGAGGAAGCGCTCGAAGCGCGCCGCGCCCCGCGCCCAGCGCTGCACGCCGGCCGGTCCGGCGGCGGCGACCTCGACGCACACCAGGCGCGCGGCGTCGGGGCGCTCGAGCGTCGCGGCGAGCAGCGCGCGCGTGACTCGCTCGACCTGCTCGTCCCAGGCGGCGGCCGGGTCGTAGGCCTCGAACAGGCGCCGCGTCAGGCGCTCGGCGCTGGCGTCGAAGGCGCCGAGCAGGCACGCCTCCTTGTTGGCGAAGTGCTCGTAGAAGCTGCGCCGCGAGACGCCCGCGCGGCCGACCAGATCGGAGATCGTGGTCCCGGCGAAGCCGCGCTCGTTGATCGACGCCACCATCGCGTCGAACAGTCGCTCGCGCTGGTCCTCGGCGACCTGCTCGCGCGGCAGCGCCTGGGGTCCCCGGGGCAGTCCCCGCCGCTCGCTCCTATCTCCCCGCGTGGCGGCCACATGACCACGATAGATCACCGGAGTCGCCGCCCGCCAACACCTTGACGTTTGCCGCCGGGGTTGACCGCGAATCGCTTGGTGGTTGACAGGATGAGTAAAACCTGATTTATATGTGCGTAACGGGAGGTGCCCGTCGCTCTCCAGGCCGGTCATCGGCAGCGGGGCGGATTGGGCGCGTAAAGCAAAACAAGCCAAGGTTTAGGTCTGATGCCGAGCAGGATGCAAGGACCGGAGAGGAGGCACGCAGAGCGCGTCTCAGTCTGATTGTCACCGCAGTCTTTCTGTAGGCGACGTACTATTAGCTGTGACGTTCCGGCATATCGCAGAGGCGCCGGTTGGCCACCGTGGCCCGCCGCGTCGAGGTCGATCGGAGCCCGCGCCGGGGGGTGCTTGGGCGTCGCGAGGACCGGGTATGCACGGCACAGTCGGGTAGGCAGGGAGGTATGTGTTGCAATGAGAACGCACGGATGTGGTGAGCAGCGAATGCTGCGGGCGCTGCACGGCCGCTGGCCGTACCGCCGCTCGCACTGCCGTCACGATCTGCACTGGCTGGTGCGGGTGCGACCGTCGCGCTGCTGGTGCGCGCGCGGGCGCTCGCACTCGATGGCCGCGCTGCCGCCGTACCACCGGCGGCCGTCGCCGAGCTGACGCGGATCGGGGATCGTCTCGTAGGCGGGCCGTGGGCTCGGTCCGCCGGCGCGGCTCGCACAGAGCCGCGACATGTGCTCCACCGCCGCGGCTCGCGCAGGAGCCAGGCCGCGCGCTTTTGCCCCCGCGGTCCCGCACCGGCAGCGCGCCGCTGCGCCGGCCGCCCGCGCCGCTAGGATCAGCGGCGTGCCGAGCCTGGCCGATTTCTACGCGCGCGTAAGCCCGCATGTCGCGCACCGGCCGGGCGCCGGGCTCGCGGCGCGGATTCACGCGCGCGTGCTGAGCGCCAGCGGCGGGCGCCTGGGGCGCCGGCTGCTCGGCGCGGACGTGCTGGTGATGCGAACCACAGGCCGGCGCTCGGGCCAGGTGCGCGAGTCGCCTGCGTTCTTCGTCGCCCACGGCGACGCCTTCGCCGTCGTCGCCTCCAATGCGGCCTCGCAGCGGTTCCCGGCGTGGTGGCTGAATCTGCAGGCCAACCCCGACGCGGAGGCCTTCGTGCAGGGGAGCTGGCGGCCGGTGCGCGCGCGCCGCGCGGACGAGCAGGAGGCGGCGGAGCTGTGGCCGAAGCTGGCGGCGATGTACGGCGGCTATGACCTGTACAGGTCGATCGCCACGCGCGAGATGCCCGTCGTGCTGCTGGAGCCGCGCGCATGAGCGCGGCGCGCGGGGTCCCCGCCGCCGGCGACAGCGGCGCGCCCGCCCGCGGCGAGGGCGAGGCGCAGGCCGCCGAGGAGCAGGCGGCGCGGAAGCTCTCGATCGACACGATCCGCGCGCTCGCGATGGACGCCGTGCAGCAGGCCAACTCGGGCCACCCGGGCACGGCGATGGCGCTCGCGCCGCTCGCGTACACGCTGTACCGCCAGACGCTGTGCGTAAATCCGGCCGACCCGCACTGGCCCGACCGCGACCGCTTCGTGCTGAGCGCCGGACACGCGTGCGTGCTGCAGTACGCGCTCTTGCACCTGACTGGCTACGAGCTGAGCCTCGATGACCTCAAGCGCTTCCGCCAGTGGGACTCGCGCACGCCGGGGCACCCCGAGCGCGGGCACACGCCCGGCATCGAGGTGACGACGGGGCCGCTCGGGCAGGGCTTCGCCAACGCGGTGGGGATGGCGATGGCCGAGCGCTTCCTGGCCGAGCGCTTCAACCGCCCGGGGCTGACGGCAGTGGACCACCGCACGTACGCGATCTGCTCGGACGGGGACATGATGGAGGGCGTCAGCCAGGAGGCGGCCTCGATCGCCGGCCACTTCGGCCTCGGCAAGCTGACCGTCTGCTACGACGACAACCGCATCACGATCGACGGCACGACGGCGATCTCCTTCGACGGCGAGAACCACATCGCGCGTCTGGCGGCGGACGGCTGGCACGTGCAGCGCGTCGCCGACTCCGAGGACGTGCAGGCGCTCGCGGCGGCGCTTGCGGCGGCGCGCGCGGAAGACGAGCGGCCGTCGTTTATCGCGATCCGCTCGCACATCGCCTACCCCGCGCCGAACGCGGTCGACACCGCCAAGGCGCACGGCGCGCCGCTCGGCGAGCCGGAGGTGCGCGCGGCGAAGGCGGCGATGGGCCTGGATCCCGACGCGCACTTCGCGGTGCACGCGGACGTGTACGAGCACATGAGCCTGCGCGAGCGGGGCGCGGCGGCGCAGCGGCAGTGGCAGGAGCGCTTCGAGCAGTGGCGCGCGGCGCTGGGAGCGCAGGCGCAGGATTGGGATCGCGCCTGGGCGGGCGAGCTGCGCGAGGGCTGGCAGCGGGCGCTGCCGCGCTTCGCGGCGGGCGAACAGATCGCGACGCGCGCGGCGGGGCAGAAGACGATGGCGGCGTTCGGCGACTTCGCGCCGACGATGATCGGCGGCGCGGCCGACCTCGTGGAGTCGACAAAGACGGTATTCGAGGGCGCCGGGCAGTTCTCGCGCGTGCACGCGGGGCGCAACGTGCCGTTCGGCATCCGCGAGCACGCGATGGGCGCGATCGTCAACGGCGCGGCCGCGCACGGCGGGATCGTCAAGCCGTACGGCTCGACGTTCCTGATCTTCTCCGACTACATGCGCCCCAGCGTGCGCCTCTCGGCGCTGATGGGGCTGCCCGTCGTGTGGGTGTGGACGCACGACTCGGTCGGGCTCGGCGAGGACGGACCGACGCACCAGCCGGTCGAGCACTACGCGGCGCTGCGCGCGATCCCGCGTCTGTGGGTGATCCGCCCCGGCGACGCGAACGAGACGGCGCACGCCTGGCACGTGGCACTCGAACGGGCCGACGGGCCGGTGGCGCTGCTGCTCTCGCGCCAGAACATCGCGGTGCTCGACCGCGAGGGCGAGGGGCTCGGCGCGGCGAGCGAGCTGGAGCGCGGCGGCTACGTGCTGTGGGACTCCGCCGGCGGCGGCGAGGGCGCGTCGAGCGTGCACGGCGCGGCGGGCGGCGCCGGCGGGATGCCGGAACTGATCCTGATCGCGACCGGCGCGGAGGTGGGCCCGACGCTGGCGGCGGGGCGCGCGCTCGCGGGCGAGGGCTACGGCGTGCGCGTCGTCTCGATGCCGTGCATGGAGCTGTTCGAAGCGCAGCCGGCGGCGTACCGCGAGGCGGTGCTGCCGCGCGAGGTGAGTGCGCGCCTGGCGGTCGAGCCGGGCGCCACGATGAGCTGGTGGAAGTGGGTCGGCACGAGCGGCGACGTGCTCGGCCTCGACCGCTTCGGCGCCTCCGCGCCGGGCGCCACGGTGCTCGAGAAGCTCGGCTTCGGCACGGAGAACATCGCCGCGCGCGCGCGGGCGCTGCTCGGCGACTGAAACCCTGACGACCTTCTAGATTGAAAGGAGACCCATGGCCACGAACGTCTCCCCCCTGCACAGCCTCTCCGCCCTCGGGCAGAGCGTGTGGATCGACTTCCTCTCGCGCGCCTCGATCCACGACGGGCCGCTGCAGGGGCTGCTCGACGCCGACGCCGTGGTCGGCGCGACGTCGAACCCGACGATCTTCCAGAAGGCGATGAGCGAAGGCGAGGCCTACGACGAGCAGCTGCAGGCGCTCGCCGCGCAGGGCGTCAGGGGCGACGAGGTCTTCTGGCGCCTGGCCGAGCAGGACATCCGCGACGCGTGCGACCTGTTCGCGCCGATCTGGGAGTCGGGGCTCGGGCGCGACGGCTACGTCTCGCTCGAGGTCGACCCGCGCCTGGCGTACGACGCGAGCGCGACGTACCGCGAGGCGCTGCGCCTGCACGCGGCGGTGGACCGCCCGAACCTGATGGTCAAGATCCCGGCGACGAAGCCGAGCCTCGCCGCGGTCGAGGACGTGATCGCCAAGGGCCGCTCGATCAACGTCACGCTGATCTTCTCGCTGCGCCGCTACGCCGAGGTGGCGGAGTCCTACGTGCGCGGCGTCGAGCGCCTGATCGCCGAGGGCGGGGACCCGAGCAGGGTGGCGTCGGTCGCGAGCTTCTTCGTCTCGCGCATCGACACGGAGGGGGACCGGCGCCTGGCGGAGATCGGCGGCCACGACGAGCTGAAGGGCCGTCTCGCCGTCGCCAACGCGAAGCTCGCCTACCAGCACTACCGCTCCGTGTTCCGCGGCCCCCGCTGGGAGTACCTGGCGTCGAAGGGCGCGACGCCGCAGCGCGTGCTGTGGGCGTCGACGTCGACGAAGAACCCCGACTACCCGGACACGATCTACGTCGAGGAGCTGATCGGCCCGGACACGGTCAACACGATGCCGCTGGAGACGATCCGCGCCTACCAGGATCACGGCCGTCCGCGCGAACGCCTGCTCGCCGGCGTCGCGGAGTCGCGCAAGCTGCTGGCGGAGCTGGAGCGGGCCGGCGTGGACTACGACGACCTGACGGACACGCTGGAGCGCGAGGGCGTCGAGAAGTTCTCCGACTCCTTCGCGCAGCTGCTCGCGGCGCTGAGCGAGAAGCACACGGCGCTCGCCCCGGCCTGAGCGGGCCGCGCGGCCGCCGCCACTGCGCTGGGAGCGGGCCACCGTACGTTAGGCTCGCACCATGCCCACCGCCCTGATCACCGGCGCCTCGACCGGTATCGGCCGCGCCACCGCGCTGCGCCTGGCGCACGCGGGCTGGACGGTGCTCGCCGGCGTGCGCGATCCCGCGGCCGGCACGGCGCTCGCCGCCGAGGCCGCCACGGCGCTCCCAACCGCGGCCGGTGCGCCCGGCGCGGACGGGGCGCCCGCCGCCAACGGCGGCCTGACGGCGCTCGCGCTCGACGTCACCGACGCGGCGCAGATCGCCGCCGCCGTGCAGCGCGTGCAGGAGGTCGCGCCCGGGGGGCTGGACGCGCTCGTCAACAACGCCGGCGTCGCGATCGGCGGCCCGTTGGAGACGGTCCCGCTCGCGCAGCTGCGCAGCCAGATGGAGGTCAACTTCTTCGCGCAGGTGGCGATCACGCAGGCGCTGCTCGGCGCGCTGCGCGCCGCGCGCGGGCGGATCGTGTTCCTGTCCTCGATCGGCGGGCGCCTGACGACCCCGTACATGGGCCCCTACCACGCCTCGAAGTACGCGATCGAGGCGGTCGGCGACGCGCTGCGCGTGGAGCTGGCCGGCAGCGCTATCCAGGTCACGCTGATCGAGCCGGGGTCGGTCGCCACGCCGATCTGGGAGAAGGGCCAGGGCCAGGTGGACGGTGTCGCGATCCCGGACGAGCTGCGCGAGGTCTACGGGCACATCCCCGCCGCGATGGCGAAGACGCTGCGCAGTACCGCCAAGCGCGCCATCGCCCCCGAGCGCGTGGCGCAGACGATCGAGCGCGCGCTGAACGCGAAGCGGATGCGCGCGCGCTACCTCGTTGGAATAGACGCGCACGCGATGGTGTGGGCGCGCCGCCTGCTGCCGGATCTAGTGTTCGACCGCGTCGTGCGCAGGGCCATCGGTGTCTGAGCGGGCGCCGATCCCCGAGGCTCCCTCGGAAGCGCGCGCGTGGGCGCTTGCGGGCGCACTGCTGGCGGCTGGCGTCGCCGTGCTCGCGGCGGTGCTGAGCGGCCTCGTCGGGCAGACGGCGCGCCAGCCCGCCCCGGCGCCGCCGGCGATCGTGAGCGTCGCGGCGACGCCGGGAACGGGTGCCAACTCGCTCGCCGCGGACCCCGCACGGGCGCGGGCGCTCGCGCACGCCCGCCCCGCGATCCTCGCGCGCCCGGCCACCGCCGCGCAGCGCCGCGCGTTCGCCGGCTACGTGCGCGCGAGCAGCCCGCAGACACACATCCTCGCGGCGTGGATGGCCGGCTTCTACCCGATCTACGCGCAGGCGCAGAGCACGTTCGCGGTGAACTGGCTGCTGATCGCCTCGATCCACCGCCAGGAGTCGGCGTTCTCCACGAACTCGACGACGTACCACGGCCTGAACTTCGCCGGGTGCTGCGGCGGGCCGATGCAGTTCAACGTCACCAACGGGGGGGCGGGCGCCCCATCCACGTGGCAGCTCGTCGCTAGCTCCTACCTGTACGGGCACCGCCCCGCCGTGTACGACCACCGCACGGCGACGCACCCCTCGATCTACGACGACTTCGACGCGATCATGGCGGGCGCGCGGCTGCTGTCCGCCGACGGCGCGACGCTCTCCCTCGACGGCGGCGCGTGGGGCGCGGCGTACGACTACTACGGCCACGACGCGGCGGGGATCGAATACGCCGATCAGGTGCTGGCGCGCGCGATCGGCTGGTCCCAGCACGGGTTCTGCGTCAACTGCGGCACCGACCCGCGCCTACTGGCGGCGGTGCACGCCGCGTACGGCGCGCCCGTCGCCGAAGCGAGCGTGGGCGCGACAGCCGCCGTCAAACGCCGGGGGTAGGGCCTTCGCCCCCGGTGCGGTCCAGTCCGGTGCGGTCCGGCCGGCGCGGCCCAGGACCGGGCGCCGCGCTCCCTACGCCTGCGCGAGCAGCTCCCCCGCGACGCGGTCGGTCGCGCCGGCCGTGCCGCCGAGCAGGCGCCGCGAGAGCTGGGCGCGGCGGAAGTACAGGGGCGCGTCGTGCTCCCACGTCGCGCCGATGCCGCCGTGCACCGAGATCATCGTGCGCGCCGCCTTGTCCAGGGCGTGGCCGGCGACCGAGCGCGCGGCGCCCGCCGCTAGCGGGAACTCACCCGGCGCGCCGTTGCGCGCCCAGCCCGCGTAATAGAGCAGCGAGCGGCCGTTCTCGAGCTGGCGCAGGACCTCGGTGAGGGAGTGCTTGACGGCCTGGTAGGAGCCGATCGCCCGCCCGAAGGTGTAGCGCTCCTTCGCGTACTGCACGGCGGACTCGAGCGCACTCTCCACGGAGCCGATCGACTCCGCCGCGAGCAGCGCCTGCGCCAGGTGCCACGCCGCCGCCAGCGACTCCGCCGGCACGTCGAGCAGCACCGCGCGCGCGCCGGCCAGCGTCACGTGCCCGAGCGAGCGGGTCGCGTCGTAGCGGTGCACAGCCTCGATGCCGACGCCGTCCGCGGCGCCCTTGAGCGCCACGCCTACGGGCGCGCCGTCGAGCAGCGCGACGCCCACGAGCACGTCGGCGCCGGGCGCGTCGGGCACGAAGGCGAACGTCCCGTCGAGCGTCACGTGGCCCTCGCCCGCGGCGCTCGCCACGGGCGGCGCCGGGCGCTCTGCCCCGTGCGCGGGGTCCACGCACCACGCGTCGAAGAGGTCGCTGGGCGGGCACGCCGGCAGGTAGGCGGCGCGGCTCTCACCCGAGGCCAGCCCGGGCAGCAGCGCCGCCGCCGCGGCTGTCGGCGAGGCGCCGAGGATCGAGGTGGCCGGCAGGTGGCCGAGCAGGGCCACGCCCGCGAGCACGCGCCCGCACTCGCCGAGCACGAGCATCGCGTCGAAGGCGTCGAGGCCGGCGCCGCCGTGCGCGTCGTCGATCAACAGGCCCGGCCAGCCCGCCTCGCAGGCCGTCGGCCACAGGTCGGGCAGCTCGCCCTTGCCGTCGAGCGCCTCGCGCGCGGACTCCAGCGTCTTGAAGCGCGAGAGCGCGCCCCGCGCCGCCTCGCGCAGGAACACCTGCTCGTCTGAAAGAGCGAGATTCATGCCTTTGCAGCCTCCTTCGCGCGCAGCTCCGAGAACGGGATGCCCTTGTCAAGGCGCGGCTCGGGCGGCAGCCCCAGCACGCGCTCGCCGATCGTGTTGCGCAGGATCTCTTCCGTGCCGCCGGCGGACTTCAGCCCCGGCAGGAAGGAGATCATGTAAGCCCACTCGCTGTTCTCGTCGAGCGCGTCGGGCCCTTCCACGTCGGCGATCAGCTCCCCCGCTTCGATCGCGCCGTTGACGATCGTGACCTTCGCAAGGCCCGCCTCCGGGCCGGGGATCTGCCCGCGCTGCAGGGCAGTCAGCGTGCGGTAGCCGGTGAAGCGCACGGCGAGCAGGTCGGCGGCGATCTCGCCGAGGCGCCGGCGCACCTCCGGGTCCCGGCGCGCGTGCGCGTCTTTGGCGATCGCCTGCGCGAAGCGGGCGGAGTTGAAGCCCAACCCCTCGCCGCCGAGGCCGATCGTGACGCGCTCGAACATCAGCGTCGTCAGCGCCGTGCCCCAGCCGTTGCCGACGGCGCCGACGGTCGCGTCCGCGTCCAGCGCTACGTCGTCGAAGAAGACCTCGTTGAACTCGGCCTCGCCGGAGATCTGGCGCAGGCCGCGCACCGTCACGCCCTCGGCGTCCATCGGCACCATGAACATCGTCAGGCCCTTGTGCTTGTGTGCGTCGGGGTCGGTGCGCGCGAGCAGCAGGCCGTACGCCGAGAACTGCGCGTTGGTCGTCCACACCTTCTGCCCGGAGAGGCGCCAGCTGCCGTCGTCCTGCTGGCGCGCGCGCGTCTGCACGGCCGCCAGGTCGGAGCCCGCCGCCGGCTCGGAGAAGAGCTGGCACCAGACCTCGTCGCCGTGCAGCATCGGCCCGAGGTAGCGCGACTTCTGCTCCTCGGAGCCGTGCGCGATGATCGTCGGCCCGAGCATCCCCACGCCGATCGCGTCGAGGATCCCCGGCACCTGCGCGCGCGCGATCTCCTGGTTGCAGATCACCTGCTCGATCGGCCCGAGCCCCTGGCCGCCGTACTCCTTCGGCCACGTCACACCCGCCAGGCCCGCCTCGGCGAGCTTGCCCTGCCAGGCGCGCCGCGCGGCGAGGATCTCCTGCTCGTCCTTCAGCGCATCCGGCCCCGTCAGGACCGGCGCCTCGCCCTTGTGCTCCTCCAGCCAGCCCCGCACCCGCGCGCGGTGTGCTGCCTGCTCAGGTGTGTCGTCGAGATCCACTGCGCCTCCCTTTTGACTGACTGATCAGTCAGTCAGTGTAGAGCACGGCGGCGGCGCGGCGCAAGCCTCACACGGCACGGGTGCCGGCCCGGTCGGTGGCCAGGGCGAGGCCCCGCGGGTCGAAGGCCGCTCGCCCTCACCGCCCGCGCGGCACCGGCGGGGCGAGGCGGGGGCGCTGGTGGTAGACATCCGCAAAGCCCGCGTTCAGCAACGCCTCCGCCTGGCGCCCGAGTTCCGGGGAGTGCAGCAGCACGACGCCCAGCCGCACGCCGTCGCGCCGCGCGGTCCCCACCAGGCAGAGCCCCGCCGCTTCGGTCTCCCCCGTCTTCAGCCCGTCGGCCCCCGGGTAGCCGTAGCGCAGCAGCGGGTTGTTGTTGTAAAGCCACACGCGCCCGCCCTTGATCGGCAGCGGCTCCACGGCGCTCTCGCTGCCCGCGACGCGCGCGATCCGCGGCTGCGCGAGGTCGGCGCGCGCGAGCGTCTCCAGATCCACGGCGCACGAGCGGTTGGCGTCCTCCAGCCCATCGGGCGAGGCGAAGTGGGTGCAGCGCAGGCCCATGCTCTGAGCCTGCTCGTTCATGCGCCGCGTGAACGCCGGCACGCTCCCGGCGACGTGCTCGGCCAGCGCCACCGCCGCGTCGTTGCCGGACGGCAGCAGCAGCCCGTAGAGCAGCGTCTCAAGGCGCACGCTCCGCCCTTTCGGCAGCACGCCGACCTTCGAGCCGGCGGCGTTGACGGCGTCGCGCGTGATCGGCACGAGCGCGTCGGCCGGCGCGGCGCGCACTACCAGCAGCGCCGTCATCGTCTTCACGAGGCTCGCGACCGGCAGCACGCGCGTGGCGTTTAGCGACCAGAGCACACGCCCCGTGTCGACGTCGAAGAGCAGCGCCGCCCGGGGCGGGTGAGGGAAGGAGAAGAAGGGTAGGGCCGCGCTGTTCGTGCCCGTCGGCGTCGGGCTGCCGCCGGCGGTGCGTGCTAGCCCGTGCCGGCCGGGGGCTGCGCCCTCGAAACCCCTCCCGTGCGAGGAGCCGGGGCCGGAGTGAAACAGCGCAATCGCAACCGCGGCGAGCGCGAGGCCGCCCGCACCACTTGCAAGCAGGCGCTGTGGCCGGCGCCGTCGGCGGCGCGGCGGCCGGCGGCGCGACGGGGGCAGCAGCGGCGAGGGCGAAGTCACGTCAACGCGCCTCAGACGGCGTCGTGCCGCCGCTCACCTGCCCGGCCCCCGCAGCAGCGCGCCGAGAATTCCGAACCCCATCACCGCCACAACGAGCACCGAAACCACGCCCAGCAGGGTAAACCCCTGCGAGGCCACGGCGCTGAGGGTCAGCACGGCGAAGCCGAGCACGAACACGAGCGCGACGAGAAAGACGGCGGCGCGGGCCATGCGGGCAGTACAGCGGTTTGCGCGGCGGAGCGCGCTGGCCACGTGCAGGAAGGGCGGTCCAGGCTCCGGCGGAGCGCCCCGCCCCCATGCAGGAAGGGTGGTCCAGGAACTCCAGCGGGCGCGCCGGTGCCACGCAGGGTGGTCGGTCCGAGAACTTCATGGTGCGGGGTTGACAAGCCAGGGGGTTGGCCGTATGGTATGCAGCGTCCCAGGTACTCAAGCGGTCCCCGGGCACAGACATAGGATCGGGTTTGGGCACTGGCCCCTGCGGCCGGCTTTCATTCGTAGGCAGGGTTCCTTGGGAGAGGGACGTGATTTCGAACGTTGAGGGAGATAGGTTGCGCGTGAGTTCGCATCGGACAGACGTGACAGGGGTCATTACGGCACCCAAGGGGGCCGTAACTAGATGCATCAGCATCGCTGAAGCATCTCTCTCTCTCTCTCTCTCTCTTGGCCGGGGCTCCTAGCTTCTAGGCTATTTCGCCGCCGTCGCTGGGCGGCTCGCTCCGGCCACGGGGGCCGGGTTGGTTTCCCACGCGCGTTAAGGGCGCGTCGTCTTTCTGCCGTCTCGGGCCGTGTGCCCGGGGCTGGTTTGTGCTGCCCGGGCCTCCCGGGTGGTCGTGTTCTTTATTGCTCCGGGAGGGGATGTTGATGCTGCGTCGGCGACTGGTGTTGGTGGTTGTGGCTGGGCTGTGTGCCGCGGTTGGGGCCCTGGCTTTTGGGGGTGCCTCGGCGCTTGCGTTGAACGTGCATGTGTTCAGTGGCTCGTTTGGTGGGGAAGGCGCTGGGAACGGGCAGCTGCCGGGGCCTGACGGGGTCGCCGTGAACGCGTCGACGCACGATGTGTATGTGGTTGACCGGGGCAACGGTCGCGTCGAGCAGTTCAGTGCCGCGGGCGCGTATGTCGCGCAGTTCGACGGGAGTGCGGCGCCAAGCGGCGCGTTCTCCTCGCCGACCGCGATCGCCGTCGATAACTCGGGGAACGTGCTGGACCCTTCAGCGGGTGATGTGTACGTGCTCGACTCGGGCCATAGCGTTATCGACAAGTTCAGCGCGGCGGGCACGTATATCGGGCAGTTGACCGAAACCACGGGCGGCGCGGCGTTCGGCGAACTCGCTGGTGTCGCGGTCGACGCGAACGGCGTGGTGTGGGTCTACCAGGCCAGCGGTGAGATCGATAGCTTCAGCGACGCGTTGAGCAGCGAATATCTCGCCGGCGTGAGTTCGCCGTTCGGGGTGAGCCCGGGGTTGGCTGTGGATTCCGAAGACAACCTGTATGTGCATCGCGGCTCTGGGGTCTTCGCGAAGATCAACAGCGCCGGGGAAGCCCTGATCGGCGAAGTCGGCGGGTCCGCGACCGCGGCCGCCGTGAACCAGGCGAGCAACGAGGTGTTCGTCGACAACGCACAGAGCGTCGCAGCGTTCAGTTCCACAGGATCTTTCCTTGAGCGTTTCGGTGACGAAAATGGTGTCGCGCACCTGAGCGCTGGGAGCGGAGTCGCGGTGGACCCGACGAACGGCACGGTGTATGTTGCGGACTCCACCGCGGACGTCGTGGCGGTGTTCAGCGCGGTGGTCGTCCCCGATGTCACGACGGGCGGGGTTTCCAGTCTGCACGCGACGAGCGCGACGCTGAACGGGACGGTCAACCCCGACGGTATCCAGTTGAGCGACTGTCGTTTTGAATACGGCAGCGACAGTTCCTACGGTCAGAGCGCGCCGTGCGTGCCCGCGGCCGGGTCGATCCCGGTGGACTCAAGCGAACACCCTGTCAGCGCGTCCCTCACGGGTCTCACGACGGGTGGGAGCTACCACTTCCGGCTGGTGGCGGTCAACGCGAACGGCCAGAACGTGGGACAGGACCAGGTTTTGAATGTGGGCCCCGGTCTGCATGGCGAGTGGGTGGTCGGTGTGGGGTCCACATGGGCGACGTTGCGGGCGAGCATCGACCCGCACGGCACTCCCGCGAGCTACTACTTCCAGTACGGCACCACCAGCGCGTACGGGTCGCAGATCCCGGCCGCGCCGGGCGCCTCGCTGGGCGCCGGCAGCGGCGACGTGGAAGTCACTCAGAGGGTGTCGGGATTGCAGGCGGGCACCGTCTATCACTATCGTGTCGTTGGGCTCGGAGGGGAACCCGTAGAAGCGTTCCCGAGCGTCGATCATACGTTCACGACACAGGCCGCCGGTGGCGGTTCGGGTTTGATCGACGGTCGCCGTTGGGAAATGGTTTCGCCCGAGGATAAGCAGGGGGCGTTGATCGAACCGTTGGGCGAAGGCGGATTGATCCAGTCCGCCGAAGACGGCGGGTCGATCGTGTATCTGGCGCACTCACCGATCGCCGCGAACGCCCCGGACTACAAGATCAAGGTTCAGGTGCTCGCGAAGCGTGGGCCGGGCGGCTGGTCCTCCCAGGAACTGGCGGGTACGCCGTCAGAAGTCCTCCCGGCCAGCTATTTCGACGCTAAGGGGCCCGCCGATTACAAGTTGTTCTCGCCCGATCTGTCGGTTGGGCTGCTGGAACCGCATAGCAACATGCCGTTGCCGCCGTTGCCGGCGGGTTCGGGCAGGACGCTGTATCTGCGTGAAGCGGCGGGGAGCTATATGCCGTTGGTGACGACGGCGAACGTCCTGCCGGGCGCGACGATCGACCGGGAAGACAACTCACAGCAAATCAATTTCGAAGGCGCCTCACCCGATCTCAGTCACGTGGTGTTCTCGGCTTCCGAAGCGTTCACGCCAAACTCCGTCCCGAGTGCCCGGAATCTGTATGAGTGGTCGGCGGGCCGGCTGGCGCCTGTCAATATTCTGCCGGACGGCACACCCGCGAGCGGCCTGTCGACGTACCTTGGAGGAGAGACGTTCCCGGGATTGGACATTGCTCGACATGCTGTGTCGGCGGATGGTTCGCGCGTCGTTTGGCAGTGGGCGAACTCACTTTTCAGCAATCCCGTTAGCCTGTTTTTGCGGGATATGGCGCGCGGTGAAACGGTCGGGCTGAGCGAAGTGCGGGACGGCTCGGGGGAAGGCGAACCCAGGCCGGTCTTTCGGGCCGCGAGCAGCGATGGGTCGCGGGTGTTCTTCACCGATCCGCAGGCGTTGACTGCGGACGCGATCTCCGGTTCCGCACAGGGGGGCTTTGGCGGCAGTTTGTATGTGTTTGAAGTGGCGCCGGGTGGGGGGCCGTTGTCGGGCACTCTGCGGGATTTGACGGTCGATGAAAACGCGGGGGAGCGCCCAGAAGTGCTGGGCGCCATCCCCGGTGTGAGCGAAGACGGCTCGTATGTGTATTTCGTCGCGAATGGCGCGCTCGCGCCGGGGGCCGTCCACGGCAACTGCATCTTGCACGACATCAGCGACACCGAGTCGTGCAACCTGTACATGATGCACTTCGACGGTGCTGGGTGGAGCAAGCCGAAGCTGATCGCGGTCCTCTCCGAAATGGACAATGCAGATGTGGGTAGACAGGGCGGCCTCGGCACGGTGAGGATGTCGGCGCGGGTGTCGCCGGATGGACGGTATCTGGCGTTTATGTCGGCCAGGAGTCTGACGGGATATGACAATCACGATGCGCTGACCGGTGCACCGGATGAGGAGGCGTACCTGTATGACGCGGCGACCGGGCACCTGTCGTGCGTGTCGTGCAACCCCTCGGGGGCACGACCGACCGGGATAGTCGCCAAGGAATCGCCATCACCGCTCATCGACGAGATCCGTACGTTCGAAGCGGGTTTGGGGCTGGACGGAGTCCTTCCGCCGTGGACGGAGGCGGCACGCGAAACGATGCTGTATCAGTCGCGGTACTTGTCGGATAACGGCCGGACGTTCTTCGACAGCGTGAGCGCGCTCGTCCCGGGGGACGTGAACGGCAAGGCGGACGTGTATGAGTTCGAGCCGCAGGGTGTCGGTGGCTGTCTGCCCGCTACGCGGGACGCGACCATTGTGTTCAGCGAAACCGCAGGCGGCTGTATCGGTTTGATCTCCTCCGGTACCTCGAGTGAGGAATCGGCGTTCGTGGACGCGAGCGCGCGGGGCGGTGCGACCGCGGCGGGTGAAGGCGGCGGCGACGTGTTCTTCGTCACGGCATCCGGTCTTGCGGCGGGGGACACCGATAACGCGTTCGACCTCTACGACGCGCACGAATGCGCGGGTGGCTCGTGTCCCGCGCTGGTGTCGGCGGGCTCCAGTCCGCCGTGTGCTTCCTCGGAAGGGTGCCGTGGCGCAGTGGCGACGGGCGCCGTGTTCGGGGCGCCGGGCAGCTCGACGTTCGCGGGCGCGGGGAACGTGCCGCCGACAGCGTCAACCCCGGTGGCGGCGCCGAAGCCGAAGGCGCGGGGCCTCTCGCGTGCGCAGAAGCTCGCGCGGGCGCTGAAGGCGTGTCGTAAGAAGCATGGGAAGCAGCGTGCTGTGTGTGTGGCGCACGCCCGTCGGGCGTTTGGCGCGAGGACATCGAGGGCCCGTGGGGCCGCCGCCCGGAGTGGGCGCTGAGAGGGGGTGGTGGGCATGAAGATCGCGCTCACACGCAGACTGGTGCGATACAGGCGGACCGTTGGTGTCGTGCTCGCAACCGGTGCGCTCAGCGCGCTCGGTTCGCTCGGGGTCGCTGCGCCGGCCCTCGCGGCGCCGTCGGGTGGCTGGTTCGTGCAGAGCGCGGCCGCCCCCTCGAACATCCCACCCGGCGGAGAAGGCACGATCACCGTCACGGTGGAGAACGTCGGCGATGCGCCGGTGAACGGCACGGTTACGCCCGTGACGATCAAGGATGCGCTCCCCGCGGGCCTCGAAGTCACGGAAATCTACGGTTATAAGGGATCGTTTGGGTTCGGCCCCTCGTTGTCCTGCAGCGCCGCGGAAGTGAGCTGTTCGTGGTCTGAAGAAGCGCTCGAATCGTATAATGTGCTCGGCTTGGTCGCTACGGTGAGGGCGGCCGCGAACGCGTCCTCGGGCGTGAGCGAAATCACGGTATCCGGCGGCGGCATCCCGGGTGTCGCGGTTCGACGGCCGGTGAATGTCAGCGGCACTCCGACCCCGTTCGGCTTGCAGGGTTATGCCCTGCAGGCGGAGGACGAAGATGGGCAGCCCGCCACGCAGGCGGGGTCCCACCCCTTCCAGTTGACGACGGCGTTTGCGATGAACCAGACCGCGCAGATCGAGAACCCGCCGGCGGCATTGAAGGATCTGCGCTTTGACCTGCCGGCGGGTTTGCTGGGCAACCCTTCTGGGATACCGCAGTGCTCGCCCGCGGAGTTCTATGGGAGTTCGAGCGTCACGAATGAATGCCCGGCGGATACCGCGATCGGTGTCGCGCGCCTGGCGCTCAACCTGGGCTCGGTCAGCCCGAGGCCGACGGTGCCGGTGTTCAACCTGACATCCCCGCATGAGCCGGCGCGGTTCGGGTTCTTCTTCGGCGGTGTGGCGGTGGCGCTCGACGTGTCGCTGCGCACCGGCGGGGACTACGGGGTGACGGTCACCTCGCGCAACACCACCGCGGCCCAGGAACTCCTGTCCGCCAGCGTGACGCTGTGGGGCGTCCCCGACGATCCGCGCCACGACTCCTCCCGCGGCTGGGCCTGTATTGAAAACGGCCTCTACGCGGAAGGGAGGGAACAGTGTACGCCGCTGCACGCTTCGCAGCTGCAGCCGTTCTTGACGTTGCCGACGTCGTGCACGGGTCCGCTCGCCAGCTCGCTGGCGGTGACGTCCTGGCCGACGCGCGCGGACCCCGAAGGGTTGTCGCCCGCGCCGTTTGCGAGCGAATCGATCCCGGGTATGGAAGGCTGCGACCGATTGCCGTTTGAACCGTCGTTGACGGTGGCGCCGGAAGGGCAGGCTGGGGGCTCTCCGACGGGCTTTGGGGTGGATGTGCGTATTCCGCAGCTTGAAAACCCGGAAGGGTTGGCGGAGGGGAACCTGAAGAAGGCCGCCGTGACCCTGCCCGTGGATGTCGTCGTGAACTCGGCGGCCGCGAACGGCCTGGGGGCTTGTTCTCAGGCGGAGGTCGGGCTCAGCGACGCGAATCCGGCGTCGTGTCCTGATGCGGCGAAGGTCGGGACGGTGGAAGCTGTGAGCCCGGCGATCAAGTCGCCGCTTGTGGGTTCGGTGTATGTCGCCGAACAGGGCAATAACCCGTTTGGGAGCCTGCTGGCGTTGTATCTGGTGCTTGAGGGCGAAGGTGTGCTCGTGAAGGTCGCCGGGGAAGTCCATTTGGATCCGGTGACGGGGCAGGTCACGACGACGTTCGACAACGTCCCCCAGCAGCCCCTCTCCGATATCAAGCTGCATTTGTTCGGTGGGGCGCAGGCGACGCTCGTGACCCCCGCCGGGTGTGGGACGTATACGGCGACTTCGCTGTTGACGCCGTATAACACGCTGACGCCGGTGGAACCCTCTTCGGCGTTCCAGATCACGGGTGGCGCGAACGGCAGTGCGTGTGGCGTGCAGGCGTTCAGCCCTTCGTTCTCGGCGGGCACGAGCACGAACCAGGCGGCTGGGTTCAGCCCCCTGAGCGTGACGTTCTCCCGCACAGACCAGGAACAGGGGCTGGGTGCGGTGCAGGTCAAGACGCCCCCCGGGCTCTTGGGTGTCTTGAAGAGCGTCCCGTTGTGCGGGGAACCGCAGGCAAGCCAGGGCACTTGTGGCCAGGAAAGCCTGATCGGGCACACGACGGTCGGTGCTGGCGCGGGCCCGAACCCGTTCTATCTCGGGGGCCAGGTGTTCCTCACGGGGCCGTACAAGGGCGCGCCGTTCGGGTTGAGCATTGTGGTGCCGGCGGTCGCGGGGCCGTTCAACCTCGGTACCGTTGTCGTCAGGGCCGCGATC
>DATBOY010000040.1:0-4234 GCA_036561645.1 Solirubrobacteraceae bacterium | reverse complement strand
CGCTCCGAGCTCGACTTCGACGACCTCGTGCACCTCGACTTCATCTACCTCGAGCGCTGGTCGCTGGCGCTCGATTTGACGATCCTCCTGAAGACCATCCCGGCCGTGCTGACGCGCCGCGGCGCCTACTGAGTCTCGAGGCCGCCCGCTTCGCTCGGGCGGCGGACGCCGCGGCTGCGAGGGCGCGGCTGGGGCGAGGGGGCGATCGCGCGTGCATAGAGGAGCCAGGTGGCGCGCCCCGCGTCCTCCCACGACCACGGCGGCGGCGGCGGAGCCGGGCGCGTTGCGCCCTCGGCGGCGTCGATCAGCGCGCGCATGTCGCCGGGCGCCACGAACGTCGCCCGCTCGCCGAGGACCTCGCGCAGCGCCGGTACCTCACACGCGACGACCGGCGTGCCGCAGGCGAGCGCCTCCACCGCCGGCAACCCGAAGCCCTCGTGGTCTGACGGCAGCACGACCGCGTGGGCGCCGCTGTAGAGGGCCGCGAGATCGTCGTCGGCGACCTGGCCCGTGAGCGTGACGTCCGGCAGCTCGTGAGCCCACGGCCTCGTCGGGCCGACGAGCACGAGCGGCAGGTCGCGTGGCGTGGCCGCCAGCTTCGCCAGCTGCCTGGCGGGGTGGGGGTGCTGGAGGCCCCCGACCCACAAGAGGTAGCGCTCGGGCAGGGCAAAGCGCCGTCGCACATCGGCGACCTCTCGCGGAGTGCGCCGGTACATCACGGCGTCGGCAGCCTCGGGGATGACGTGCATCCGCTCGCGCTCGATGCGCAGGTGCGTCACCGCGTCCTGCGCCACGGCCTCGGTCGGGGCGATCACGCACGCGGCGCGCTGCACAGCGAGATGGCGCAGCCGCAGTCGCGGGCCGGTCCTCAGATGCTCGCTGGGCCGCTTGAGCGATGCGAGGTCGTGGATCGTGACGACCAGCGGGCACGGCGGACGGAGCATCGCACCCGCGATCCAGGGCGAGTGCACGACGTCCGGGGCGCCTGAGCGAAGCGTCGCTGCCGGGCGGTGTGTCTCGATCACCTCGTCACCCGTGGCGGCGGTCTCGCCGAGTGCCCTAAGCAGGCAACGCGTGTAGCGCCCGACGCCGTTCGGATCGGAGACCGGCCGGCCGTCGAACGCGACCTTCACCTGTGCACTTCCCCTTTCCCTTCCTCGCCGTGACGTACCGCTGGCCAACATAATCGCTCCCCGCACGGCTGGGTAGAGATGACAGCATCTCTGCACGCACACAGCGGCTTCGGCGGGCCCACGCCTTCCCGAGGGCCTGCGCGCGCCACGGCGGCTCTAGCCTATGGACGGTGCCCTCCCGCGCCTACTACGAAGAGCGCTGGCAGGCGCTCGAGCCCGGTCTCGAGCCGCCCGATCTCCCGGTCCGTCTCAGCTTCCTTCGCGAACACGTCGCCGAGGGCGACCGCGTGCTGGACCTCGGCTGCGGCGAGGGTCGGTTCGCGGCGGAGCTCGCCGGGTTGGGTGCGAGCGTCGTCGCCGTCGATGTGGCCGAGGAGCCGTTGCGGCGCGCAGGGGAGCTCCATCCGCAACTCGACCTGCGCCTGGTGGCTCTGGACGGGGAGTGGGAGCTCCCCGACGCGAGCTTCGACGTGGTGTGGGCCGGTGAGGTGATCGAGCACGTCGCAGATACCGCGGCCTGGCTCTCGGAGACCCGGCGCGTGCTGCGTTCCGGTGGTCGCCTGCTGCTGAGCACGCCCGCACACGGCCGCCTGGCGATGCTGCGACTCGCACTCTCTCGCGGCGCCCTGGCCGAGCACTTCGATCCGCTCGGCGAGCACCTGCGCTTCTACACGCGGGCGAGCCTCACCGAGCTGCTGGAGGAGTTTCGCTTCGAATCGGTGGATGTGCAGGCCGCCGGGAGGCCCTGGGCGCGACGCCTCCTGCTCGCCCGAGCGGTCCGATCGCGCTTTTGACCGGGGGCGTCTGCGCCGAGGCGCGCAGAGCCTGGATGTAGGCGTTCTGGAGTTCGATCGACGGAGTCGACGCGCGCGGGCCGGAGATCAGCTCCGGCGCGATCGACTGAGGGTCCAGGTAGATCGCCGCTTCGAGGTCGCTGAGCGCCATGCGCGGGCTGCCGTGGATTTCGTAGAGGCCGAGATGCAGCCACGTTTCGGGGTTGGATGGCTGTAGTTTCACGGCGTGCTGCAGCGTCGCCCGCGCCGCCGCGGCTTCCCCGCCGGCCTGCTGGACCGCCGAGAGGGCGAACAGGGCCTGCACCGAAAGGGGGTCGCGGCGGACGGCGGTGTGGGCCGTCGAGAGCGCGGCGCGCGGGTCTGAGGAGACGAGCGCGATCGCCTGAAGGCGTGCGTCTTCGGAGCGCTGCGGCTGCCACTGTGACCAGGCAGCGAGCAACGCAAGGGTCAGCACCGCCGCGGCCACGGCGATCCGCGTGCGCCCGAGCCCTGCCAGGCGCTCCCGCCACAGCGGCGGCGCCCACGGAGGCCGGGAGGGGGAGCTCACGGCTTCGGTGCCGGCCACCCCTCTCGCGGGTCCCGCCGGGAGGGGGCCCCGTCCGGCGAGCCAGCCGGCCAGCAGCAGCGCGACGCAGGCATTGCCGGGCACGTACCAAGTCCAGTCCACGAAGGAGTGAACGCCGAAGACGACCACGACGCAGAGCATCGTCAACAGGCCGATGCGCTCGGCCGAATATGGAGCCGAGACGCGCCGCCACCGCGGCAGGGTCCGCGCGCGCAGCTCGCGCCAGCCCGTCCATTGCCGGTTCAGGGGGTGCGTCGGGCGGCCCGCGGCGGCCATCCAGCACGCGAGCAGAGCGAGCGCGGCGAGCAGGCCCACGATGCCGAGGTCTGCGAGCGTCTGCACGACGAAGCCGTGCGCATGCTGTACGTCGATCGTGACGGTCCTGTATCGCTTGCGCGCCGTGTGGTACCCGAGCGCCCCCGCCCCGAGTGCCTTGTGGGCGTTGAAGACCTGCAGGGCCTCCTTCCAGTAGCGCGCGCGGACGCTCGCGACCGCAGTCAGACGGCCCGCCGTGTTCGCAGGTGGTTTCGCGTTGGGATTCGTCAGCGCGTCCACAGCGTGGGAGACGCTGCCTGTGAACCCTCGGTGACTATGTGCCAGGGCCCCCGCGAACCCGACCGCGCCGACCGCGATCAGCGCGAGCAGGATCGCGCCCGCCCTGCGTCGCGCCACAGGCGAGGGGGCGCGACGGCCCGTCATGAAGCCGATCGCGACCCCAGCCAGAGCGAGCATCAGGAGCATCGCCACGACCAGCGCCCCCAGCCGGTGGCCTGCGCTCGCGCGTTCGCCGAGCGCCACGCCTTCTGCGCTCAGCGCGTGGGTCGAGAACTCCCACGCGCCGACCGCGCCGGCGCCGAGCCCGCCGACGATCAGCACTGAAGCGCCGCGCAGGCGCAGCGGCACGAGGCACAGCCACAGCACGACGCCGACGGCGAGCGCCGCCAGAGCCCCGCGCGAGTAGGCGAGCAGCAGGGTCAGGAGCATCAGGCCCATCGCGGGGTAGGCGAGCGCGGTGAGCAGCGCATGGCCGGTCCGCCGGGCACCCAGCCACAGGCAACAGATCGCCCCCAGCGCCGCGGTCAGGCCGATCGCGTTCCAGTACCCGTAGGGCTGGTCCAGCCGCGCGTACATGCCCGCCGGGACGATCTCGCCCGGGAAGACCTTCGTGACCAGGGCGTAGGCGCAGACGATCACCGCGCCCAGCGTCACGCCGCCAATCACCGCGGGCCAGCGCCCAGGGGCCAGGCGCACGAACGCCACCGCCCACGCGAAGACGCCGCAATAGGCGAACATCCTCCCTGCGTCCTGCCAGCTTTCGTCAGGTTGCACAGACCACACCACCGAGAGCGCCGTGAGCACGGCGAACGCCAGCAGCAGCCCGACAGACCAGACCCCGTACGGGCGCTGCGCGGGCCCGAGCAAGACGGCGACCCCGATCCCGAGGCCCGAAGCGCACGTCAGCACCATCTCGGTCACGGTCATCGGTGCGAGGCCGAGACCCCCCTTCGCGTAGAAGGTGATCAGACACAGCATCGCGGCGACCGCGATCGCGATACCCCATGAGCCGAGGCGCTCGCTCGTGGGGCGGTCCGGCGCGCGGGGCGCCAGGCGCCGCCTTCGGGGCGCCGCCATCGGCGGCATCACGCCGAGCGACGGCGCGGGCTCAGTCGAGGTCGCTGTCACGGAAGCGGTTTCGCAGCGCGCCGCCGCCGACGAGCAGCAGGCAGGCGAGCAGGAAGATC
>DATBOY010000039.1:0-15823 GCA_036561645.1 Solirubrobacteraceae bacterium | reverse complement strand
CACGGCCCAGCCGACCGGTACATGTACCGGTCGGGACCAGCGACCGTCACTCACCCATCCGCCCCGGTCCTCTCCTCGGTCACGGCGGTCATGAGGTCGCGGGCAAGATAGCGGCGCTGCCCGCGGGGTCCGGCGCTCTCCTCGTGGAGCACGCCGACGTCGGCGAGCTGGCGCAGGAGCTTGAGTGCTGTGGGGCGGGTCACGCCGAGGCGCTTCTCGACTGCCTGAGAGGAGACGATCGGCGTCTCGCACACCAGGTCGACGAGGCTCAGGGCGTTGCTGGAGGCGATCGTGGAGGCGTCGGCGCGGTAACGCTCGCGCAGCTCGATGATGCGCTGGGCGCGCGCGACGGCGTCGGCGGCCTGGGAGTGCACGGCGGTCAGGAACAGCTCGATCCAGGGGAGCGCGTCGCCGCGTTCGCGGACGGTTTGCAGCGCCTCGTAGTAGCGCGTGCGGTCGCGCTCCAGGTACGCGCTGAGATACAGCAGGGGCGCCGGCAGGCGACGGTGCTCGACGAGCAGGAAGACCGACAGCAGGCGGCCGATGCGCCCGTTGCCGTCGAGGAACGGGTGCAGAGTCTCGAACTGGTAGTGCAGCAGCGCGTTCTGGACGAGGAGCGGGACCCCGACGGTGTCGTGGGCGTAGCGCTCCCAGTCGGCGAGCAGCGTGGGCAGCTCCGCCGCCGGCGGCGGTACGAAGCGGGCGGTCTCGATCGTCGATCCGCTCTCGCCGACCCAGTTCTGGGTTGTGCGGAACTCGCCGGGCTTGCGCTCGCGACCGCGCACCCCGGCGAGCAGGCGCCGGTGCATGTCGCGGATCAGACGGACGCCGAGGGGGAGCGTGCGCAGCCGCTGCAGGCCCCATTCGAGGGCGTGGATGTAGTTGAGCACCTCTTCGACGTCGGCGTTCGGGGGCTCGCCACTGGCCTCGGCCTCGAACACGTCGGCGAGCGAGGCCTGGGTGCCCTCGATGCGCGTCGAGGACAGCGCCTCGCGCATCAGGTACGGGCGGATCAGCAGATGGGGGTTGGGCAGCAGCTGGCCGACCCCAGCGAGCCTCCCCAGCGAGGACTCGGCGTCGGCGAGCAGTCCGATCAGGGCCGCGGGCAGCTCGAGCGTGCGGGGAATCGGCGCCGGGAAGTACGCCACATATCCGTGGCGCCCCGGCGTACGCCGGGGCTCGCCGAATGGGGTCGATTCGTAGTCCTTGCGCTGCACCCCCCAATTCTACCTCTCTAAAGCAATCCGCCAAATTCTTTACAGACGCCCACCCACCCTAAAGCCCCCTTCACAGTCATTTTCCGACCTCGCCCGGTCATCCCGAGGACGTCCTTCACCCCGCCCGTGCCACGCACCGCTCGTACAGCTGCCAGGAGCGGTTGGCGCGCGTCGGCGCGAACCCCGGCGGCACGCTCGCCACCAGCGGGTGGGGGTCGTGGCGGTCGAGCGTGTAGTCGCGTGCCACGGTGGCGTTGGCCGGATCGACGTACGTCCCGTGCGTCAGGCGCCGGACCTGCGCGCTGAGCACGTTGGCCGGGCTCGTGCGCAGGCGCAGCGCGAGCAGCGGGATCGGCCGGTGGTTGGGCACGCCGACGGGGCCGCAGCGCAGCGCCAGGGCGCCGTCGTCGACGAGCGCGAGGAGGTCGTCCTGGATGCGCTGCTGGCGCGCGAGGCTGCGCAGTTCGCTGTGCGCGGAGCGGTACTGCGCGGGCGCGTACGCGAGCAGCGCGAGCGCGAGCACGGCGCCGGCGAGCATCCACGGGCGCCGCCGGCGGTCGTCGCGCGCAAGCCGCGTCCAGCCGAACACGCCGGCGCCGGCGAACACGCACAGGATCGCCGCCGCGAGGAACGCGTAGCGCGTGTTGATCGGCAGGCCGGCCGTGGCGAACGCGGCGAACACGACCACGGCGAGCGCGCCGGCGGCGGCGAGCAGGCGCGCGCGGGGCCACAGCAGGCGCACGCTCAGCACGCCGCCGAGCGCCGCCGCGAGCAGCACGGGCGGGCGCAGGATCTCGCCGAGGCGCCGCGGGATGTACTCGGGCACGTCGGCGAGGCCGGTCGTGCGGTCCAGTTCGTGCGCCGTGTGGCGCGTGTTGGTCAGCGACCACAGCGGGTGGCCGGTGACGAGCGCGTCGCTCAGCACCCACGCGAGCGGCGCCGACGCGGCGAGCACTGCCAGGCCGGCCAGCTCGCGCGGGGAACGCGCCGGGGCGGTGGGGCGCGCGGCGCTCGCGGGCGGCCCGGCGCCGGTCGATCCCGGCGCGCCCGCGGGTTCTGGGGCGCCGGTCTCCCCGCGGGCGCCGTTGAACGCCACGAGGTACACCCAGTACAGCCCCGCGAAGGCCCACGCCTCGGGGCGCAGCAGGCCGGCGAGGGCGAGCAGCGCCAGCACGGGCGCTCCCGCGCGGCGGCGGCGGGACTCGACCAGCAGGGCGGCGAGCACGAGCAGCAGGTAGGGGATGTCCACGTACGCGCGCACGCCGTCGGACAGCACGGGCACGCGCGTCAGCAGGATCGCGGCGGCCAGCGCCCCGGCGGCGCGCCCGAACCAGTGGGACCCGAGCCGGTACACCACCCAGCCGCAGCCGGCGAGCGCGAGGAAGCCGAGGGCGACGGTCACGTCCTGCGCCGTGCGCGGCCCGAGCGGCGCGAGCGCGAGGCCGAGCGCCTCCACGAGCGGGTGGGGGGTCGGCGCGAGCGGTATCCCGTACTGCGGCGTGCTCCCGCGCGCGAGCTGCTGACCCCACACGAGCGCGTACAGCGTGTCGTAGTTGGCGAACCCGACCCCGGCGAGCAGGCGCAGGGCCAGCGCGCCGAGCAGCACGGCGGGGATCGCCGCGAAGCGCTTGAGCTGGGCGGGCACGGGGCGGACGCTATATAGACTCAACCGACGGTGCCCCAAGCTCCCCAGCAGCAGTCCCTGTACCGCCGCCACCGCCCGCGCACGTTCGCCGACGTGGTCGGCCAGGAGGCGGTGGTGCGCACGCTGCGCAACGCCGTGACGCGCGGGCAGGTGCACCACGCGTACCTGTTCGTCGGCTCGCGCGGCACGGGCAAGACGTCGATGGCGAAGATCCTCGCGGCGTGCCTGAACTGCGAGCGCGGCCCGACGATCGAGCCGTGCGGGCAGTGCGACTCGTGCCGCGCGATCGCGAGCGCCAGCTCACTCGACGTGATCGAGATGGACGCGGCGTCTAACAACTCCGTCGACGACATCCGGGAGCTGCGCGAGAGCGTCGCGTACGCGCCCGTGAGCGGGCGCCAGAAGGTGTACATCCTGGACGAGGCCCACATGCTCTCGACGGCCGCGTGGAACGCGTTCCTGAAGACGCTCGAGGAGCCGCCGCCGAGCACCGTGTTCGTGCTCGCTACGACGGAGGCCAACAAGGTCCCGGCGACCGTCGTGGACCGCTGCCATCGCTTCGACTTTCACCGCCCGACGATCGAGCAGCTGGCCAGCGTGGTGCGCCGCGTGGCGCAGGCGGAGGCGATCGAGATCCCGCCGCAGGCGGTGGTCGCCCTCGCGCGCTCGGCCACCGGCAGCTTCCGCGACGCGCTGGGCACGCTGGAGCAGCTCGTCACGTACAGCGGCCGCGAGATCGCGCTCGCCGACGTGCTCGCGGTGCTCGGGATCACCGACGACGAGCTGCTGGAAGGCGTGTTCGACGCCGTGCACGACGGGGACGCGCGCCGCGTGCTGCGCGCCGTCGCCGACTGCGCGGAGAGCGGCCGCGACGCGTCGGCGTTCGCGCTCGACCTGGAGATGCGCGCGCGCGAGCTGCTCGTCGTGCAGACGCTCGGGGAGGTGCCGGGCGAGCTGTCGCTGACGCCGGAGTTCGACGAGCGCCTGGCGGCGCAGGCGCAGCGGGTCGCAGCGGCGACGGTGGTGCGCGTGCTGGAACTGCTCGGCGTCGCGCTGGAGGCGGCGCGCGCGGGGGCCGATCCGCGCACGCAGGTGGAGCTGGCGCTCGTGAAGGCGGCCAAGCCGGAGCTGGACGGCTCGCTGCAGGCGCTGGCGGCAAGAATCGAGCGTCTGGAAGGCAGGCCGGCCGGGGAGGGTGGAGATGGGCCGCCTCCGGCGGCCGGGAGGGGCCGCGCCGTGGGGACCCCGAGCGAGGCGCCGCGGGCCGAGCCGGCTCGGCCCGCGCCCGCAGCGGAGCCCGCCCCCGCGCCCGCAGCGGAGCCCGCCCCCGGCGATCTCGATTCCCTGCGTGCGCTGTGGCCCGCCGTCGTGGACGCCGTGCGCGCCTCCAACGCGATGCTCGCGGCGGCGATCGCCGAGGCGCTGCCCGTGGCGCTGGACGGGGAGGAGCTGACGGTCGCGTTCGACGCGAGCGCGCCGTTCATGAAGAAGAAAGCCGAAGACCCGGTCAGTCGCTCGCTCGTGGCGCAGGCTTTCGGCGAGCTGACCGGCCGGCGGCTGCGGCTGTGCTACGAGTTGCGCGAGGAGCTGCCGACCCCGCAGGCGGGGGCGGGCACGACCGACGAGGAATGGGTGGCGCGCTTCGTCGAGGAGTTCGACGCCGAGGAGTTGACCGGCGAGTCCGGCGAGCCGGTTTCCCAACACAGCGAGGAGTAGAGGCCATGCCCCAGCCGAAGATGCCGAACATGCAGCAGATGCTTGCGCAGGTGCAGAAGATGCAGCGCGACATGGAGGTCGTGCAGGAGCGGCTCAAGAGCGAAACCGTCGAAGCGTCCGCGGGCGGCGGGATGGTCACCGCGCAGGTCTCCGGCGATCTCGTCGTGCGGGCGGTGACGATCGACCCCGACGCCGCCGACCCCGAAGACGTGGAGATCCTCGCGGACATGGTGCTCGCGGCGGTCAACGAGGCGCTGCGCTCGGCACAGGAGCTGGCGGCCGCGAAGATGGAGGGCGTGACGGGCGGTATGGACCTGGGCGGCCTCGGCGGCCTCGGCGGCCTCGGGCTGCCGGGGATGTAGAGGGCGAACGCGGCCGCCCGTGAGCACGTTTGCGCCCCCCGTGCAGAAGCTCGTGGGCGAGCTGTCCAAGCTGCCGGGCATCGGCACGCGCACGGCGCAGCGGCTCGCCTTCCACATCCTGCGGGTCTCGCCGGAGGATGCGTTCGCGCTGGCGGACGCGATTCGCGAGGTCAAGGAACGCATCGGGCTGTGCGAGGTGTGCTTCAACCTCGCCGACGAACGGCGCTGTCGCATCTGCCAGGACGCGCGCCGCGACCACGGCCTGATCTGTGTGGTCGAGGAACCGGGGGACGTGATCCCGATGGAGCGCACGCACGAGTACCACGGCGTGTACCACGTGCTCGGGGGCGCGCTCAGCCCGATCGACGGGGTCGAACCGGAGGACCTGAAGATCGCGCAGCTGTACGCGCGCGTCGGCGGGGTGCTCGCGCCGGGCGCGTCGTCTGCGCTGGGCGAGCCGTCCGCGTTAGGCGAGCCGTCCGCGCCGGGAACGGAGGCGCTGGGAGGGGCGCCCGTGCCGGTGCGCGAGGTCGTGCTCGCGACGAACCCGACGACGACGGGCGAAGCGACGGCCCTGCACATCGCCGACGGGCTGCGGGAGCGCGCGCCGGAGTTGCGCGTCACGCGGCTGGCGAGCGGGCTGCCGGTCGGCGCGGACCTGGAGTACGCCGACGAGGTCACGCTCGGCAAGGCGCTGGCCGGACGGCGCACGCTGTAGGCCGGCCCCTCGCCGGCGCACGCCGTAGGCCGGACCCTCGCCGGCCGACGCGCACCGCAGCTGCGGGTGGGCGCCCGCCGGTCGGGAACACGTGACGAAGCGGGGCGTGCGCCGCTAAGCGCCGGCGCGCGGCGCGCCGAGAACAGAGGCACGCGATGCCGAGCGAGGCGACACCACGGACGCGGCAGGGGGCGGGGCGAGGCGAGCGCATCCCCGCCCTCGACGGCCTGCGCGGCCTCGCGGCGCTCGTGGTGCTGGTGCACCACACCCTGCTCGCGTCCGTGCCGAAGCTGGCGGGCGTGTACAGCGCCGGACCGTTCCCCCGGCGGGGCTCGTTCGAGTGGCTGCTGACGTACACGCCCTTGCACGTCGTGTGGGCGGGCCAGGAGTTCGTCGTCGTGTTCTTCGTGCTCAGCGGGTTCGTGCTGTCCCTGCCCGCCGTGGGTGGGAGTCGGCTGCGCGTCGCCTCGTACTACCCGAGCCGCTTCGTGCGGCTGTACCTGCCGGTGTGGGGGGCGCTCGCGCTCGCGGCGGCGCTGCACGTCGCCGTCAGCCACGGCGTGGTGCCGGGGGCGAGCTGGTGGCTGAACGCCCACTCCCAGCCGCTGAGCACGGAAGCGGTGAGGCAGGACGCCGGCCTGCTGTCCAAGCACGCGGGGCACTGGGCGACGCTCGACG
Source organism: Solirubrobacteraceae bacterium (assembly GCA_036561645.1). Classification (GTDB taxonomy): domain Bacteria; phylum Actinomycetota; class Thermoleophilia; order Solirubrobacterales; family Solirubrobacteraceae; genus Palsa-744. The sequence goes on along the minus strand of DATBOY010000039.1, from coordinate 9,487 downwards.
TGCTGTGGTCGCTGCGCTGGGAGGTGCTGTTCTCGGCGGCGCTGCCGCTGCTGCTCGCGCTGGCGCGGTGGGGGCGCGCGCGGGAGGTGCTCCCGCTGCTGTGCGTCGCGGCGCTTGCGTACCACGGTTCGAGCGAATACCTGCTGGAGCTGCCGCCGTTCGTGCTGGGCGTGGCGCTCGCGTTCGGCCGCGCCCGGATCGAGCGGCTCGCGCTCGCGCTCGGCGCGCGCACGCTGAGGAACGGGGCGGCGAAGCTGGCGCTCGGCGCGGCGTGCGTCGGCGGGTTGACCGCGGACTGGTGGATTCCGGGCGTGGACGCAAGCGCAGGCTCAGGTGCGGGTGCGGGTGCGGGCGTCGCTGCGGTGCTCGTCGCCTGCGGCGCGTGCCTGGCCGTCGTGGGGGCGCTGACGGTCGGGTCCTTTGCCGCGGTCCTGCGCTCGCGCCCGATGAGCTGGACGGGGAAGCGCTCGTACAGCCTGTACCTGGTGCACGAGCCGATCGTCGTCGCGGTGGCGTTCGCCGCCGGCGGGCGCCCGTGGCCGCTGCCGTACGCGCTCGCGGCGGTGACGCTGTCGCTCGCCGGGGCGGCCGTGTTCTTCCGCTGCGTGGAGTCCCCGTCGCACGGCTTCGCGCGGCGGCTGGGCGCGTACGCCGGGAGGGACCGCCGTGACGCGACCGCTGGCGGGCGCCTGGATCGTCTCGCGGCGCCGCCCCAGGTCGCGCGCGGGTAGTGTCGCCCGGCGCGGGCTGAGCGGGCGCCGTCCGCGCGGGCGCGGTCCGTGCCGCCGATCCGCAGGAGTCGCCGTCCCGCGCGGCGTAGGCGGCGCGTCTATTCTCAGGCGGTGTCCGAGCTCGTCGTGATGAAGTTCGGCGGCACGTCCGTCGCCGATGCGCAGCGCATCAAGCGCGCCGCGCAGCGCATCGTCGCCAAGCGCGAGGCGGGGCACGCCGTCGTCGTCGTGCTGTCGGCGCGCGGCAGGACGACGGACGAGCTGATCGCGATGGCGCACGAGGTCTCCGAGGCGCCCGACGCGCGCGAGATGGACATGCTGCTGTCGACGGGGGAGCGCATCTCGTGCGCGCTGTGCGCGATGGCGATTCACGACCTCGGCCACCGCGCGATCTCGCTGACGGGCTCGCAGGCCGGGATCCTCACGGACGAGTCGCACACCAAGGCGCGCATCGTCGACGTGCGCGCGCAGCGCATCCGCGCGGCCCTGGACGAGGACCGCATCGTGCTCGTCGCCGGCTTTCAGGGGGTCTCCAAGACGCGCGACGTGACGACGCTCGGACGCGGCGGCTCGGACACCACGGCCGTCGCGGTGGCGGCGGCGCTGGGGGCGCGCGAATGCGAGATCTACACGGACGTCGCGGGCGTGTACAGCGCCGACCCGCGGATCGTGGCGGACGCGCGCAAGCTCGCGCACGTGTCCTTCGAGGAGATGCTCGAGATGGCGGCGTCCGGCGCGGGCGTGTTGCAGTTGCGCTCGGTGGAGTACGCGCGCAACCACGGCGTGCGCATCCACTGTCGCTCGTCTTTCGCGCAGGAGCCCGGTACGGTTGTGCTCGGCGAGGCCGAAACGATGGAGCAGCCCCTGATCACAGCCGTCACGCACACCACCGAGGAGGCGCGGGTGACGCTCGTCGGCGTGCCGGACGAGCCCGGGGCCGCCGCGCGCATCTTCGCGGCGCTGGCGCACGGCAACGTCAACGTCGACATGATCGTGCAGAACGAGCCGACGTCCGCCGGCGGGCGGGCGGAGATCTCCTTCACGGTGCCGCGCGAAGACGTGCGCGCCGCGCGCGAGGCGCTCGCGCCGCTCGCCGGCGAGGCGTTCGCCGACCTGCAGACGCACGAGCAGATGGCGAAGGTGTCGATCGTCGGCGCCGGTATGCGCTCGCACCCCGGCGTCGCGGCGAAGGTCTTCGAGGTGCTCGCGGGGGAGGCCATCAACATCGAGATGATTTCGACCTCGCCGATCCGGCTGTCGTGCGTGATCGCGCGCGAGCACGTCGAGCGCGCCGTGCAGGCGCTGCACAGCGCGTTCGAACTGTCAGGACCGGGCACGCTCGATGTCGAGGAGCCGTTCAAGGCCCGTGGCGCGCTCTAGCCGCCGGCTGTAAGAAACAGTTTTCCAGCATCGCCCACCAGTTCGCTTTCCTGGAATACTGACCGCTACTGCTAGGCGGGACCAGGGGATTCTCGGTAGGAGGGGGCGCCGCGGCGCCCTCGCTCATATTTGTGTCGGGGGGCTTGCATCTTGCGCGCCAACCTGCCAACTTACCGGGCTAGAGGCGCTGATCATGAGGGACTCATCGCCTCGAGGCCGTGCAATATCTGGGTTTTCCTTTCCTGGGGGGAGCCTTGTCGCGAGCAAGGAGGCTAGAGGTATCCATGGGTGGGGAGCTGGGCAGCGAACTCAAGCCACAAGCGCCTTGGAAGGACGCCTCGACCGGCCAGCGGGGGTTCATGGGCCTGGGCACTCGCCGGCGCTCGCCGGCGGTGCAGATCACCGAGGCGGGAGGATCGAGCGCCAGCGTGCGGCGCGACGCCGTCTACCGCCGCGCGCTGCTGGCGGCGGACGTGGTCGCGCTCGTCACGGCGTTCGCGCTGACGGTCGGCCTGTCCTCGCGCTCGCTGCAGCTGACGTGGGCGAGCATCGCGTGCGTGCCGATCCTGCTGGTGTGCGCGAAGCTGTTCGGCCTGTACGACCGCGACGAGGCGCTGCTGCGCAAGACGACGCTCGACGAGGCGCCCAAACTGTTCCACGTCGCGACGCTGTGCGCGCTCGTGGCGTGGCTCGCGGGCGGCCTGATCGTGGCGGGCACGCTCGATCGTCACGAGGCGCTGTTCCTGTGGCTGGCGCTGATCGTGCTGATGGTGCTGATGCGCGCGACGGCGCGCTGGGCGGCGCTGCGCATGACGTCGGTCGAGCGCTGTCTGTTCATCGGCGACGAGGCCTCGGCGCGCACGATCCGCGCGAAGCTCGCGGACGGCTGTGGCGTGAAGGCGGAGATGGTCGCGCACATCGATCTCGACAAGGTGGCGCCGTGGTCGGCGGACACGTTCTCCGCGCCGCGGCTGCTGGAGGTGCGCAACCTCGCGCGCACGCTCGACGTGCACCGCGCGGTGATCGCGCCGCGCAGCGCCGACGCCGGCGAGATGCTCGACCTCGTGCGCACGCTGAAGGCCGTCGGCGTGCGCGTCAGCGTGCTGCCGCGGCTGCTGGAGGTGGTCGGGTCCTCCGTGGAGTTCGACGACCTGCACGGCGTGACGGTGATGGGCGTGCGCCGCTTTGACCTGACGCGGTCCTCGGCGGCGGTCAAGCGCGCGTTCGACCTCGTGGGCGCCACGCTCGGCCTGCTCGCGATCTCGCCGCTGATGGCGGCGATCGCGATCGCGATCAAGCTCGACAGTCGCGGCCCCGTGTTCTTCCGCCAACTGCGCGTGGGCCAGCACGGCGAGCGCTTTCACGTGCTGAAGTTCCGCACGATGGTGCCGGATGCGGAGGCGCTGAAGGAGTCCCTGCGCCATCGCAACGAAGCGCAGGAGGGGCTGTTCAAGATCGCGGACGACCCGCGCGTGACGCGCGTCGGGCGGTTCCTGCGCAAGAGCGCGCTGGACGAGCTGCCGCAGCTGCTGAACATCGTGCGCGGCGAGATGAGCCTCGTCGGTCCGCGCCCGCTGGTGATCGAGGAGGATCAGCGGATCGAGGGCTGGTACCGCCGGCGCCTGGAGCTGATGCCGGGCATGACGGGCCACTGGCAGATCCTCGGGCCGGCGCGCGTGCCGCTGCGGGAGATGGTGGCGATCGACTACCTGTACGTCGCGAACTGGTCGCTGTGGACCGACGTCAAGATCCTGCTGCGGACCGTTCCACACGTGTTCGCGCGCCGAGGGCTGTAACGCGAGACGGCAGGTCCGTATCGATCAGCGGCGTGTAGCGGGGTGCCAGCGCGTCGGCGCGCGCCGCCATCTTGCAGACGGCGAGCACGAGTGCCGCTACGCTCAGCCAGACTATGGGGATCAGGATAAAAAGCATTCGATCTCGTGTAGTTCGGGAAGGCCTAGGTGTAGTCCTTCACTCGGACGGCTTGCCCGCGCCCTCTATCCCGTCGCGCCCCGGGTAGACCAAACGTCCAGTTTCCGGCGGCCCGGGCGGGTGGCGCCGGAGGGGCGAACGGCTCCGAGAGCGGTGCGAAGAGCGCGGCGGTGTCGGTGGCGATCGTCATACTTGGTCAAAATCTTCAACACGGCGGGGGTCCGTTGTGGAGCGGTTGTGTCAGTTAATGATAACACCGAACGTTTGTGTATACATCGCGCCAGCCTGGTCGCCGGCGAGCGAGCTGGGGGCCTGCGCGACGATGCCGATGCCGCTGTCCTGGTAGCTGGCGTCGAGGATGTTGGCGAGATGCTCGGGCGAGGCGATCCAAGCGGCGACGATGGCGCTCGGCGTGGCGAGGCCGAGGGTGCCCCACGCGATGTTTTCGCCGATCGCGTAGCCGGCCTGCGGGTTGGGGATGTAGCCGGCGGCCTGGATGCGCTCCAAGGGCGTTTCGCCGCCGGGGGACACGTGGGCGAAGTAGTCCTGTTCGATCATCTGCGCGCTGTGACCCTGCGCCGCGGCTTCGAGGGCCGCGTCGCCGCGCAGGGGCTGCTCGCCGTTGCGGGCGCGCTCCTGGTTGACCAGGCACAGCGTCGCGGCGCGGATTACGGCGAGGTTGGCGGGTGCGGGCATCAGTTCGGTGCCCTGGCACGGCGTGGCGAGGATTTCCGCGAGCGACGGTCCCGGCTGCACGGTGGCCGGAGCGGTGGCGCGCGGCGCGGCCGGCGGTGGGGTGGGAGCGAGCACGCGCTGCGCGGCGCCGTGCCGGCGGGTTGCGTGTCTGGCGTGCTTCTTGCGGCAGCGGGCGGGATGCCGGTGGTGGCGGTGCGCGACTTGGCAGGCGTGTCGGGAGCCGTGATGACTGTGCATGGGCGCTGCGACGCAGGCCGGCGCCGTGGCGGCCATGACGGCGAGAAAGGCACAGCTGAGGAAGACGCGGAGCGGTTTGCGGAGGGGGGTCACACTCCCGCTATCGGGCGGGACGCGCCTCCGTCTGAGCGCAAAAGGGCCGGTTTGGACAGGAGGGGTGGTGCTCCGGCGCCACACGGCGGCGAACTGCCGCCCGCCGCCGGGGGTGGGCTGCGGAGGGTGCCTGGGGTGGACTGCGCATGAAGCGTCCGTGGACGGTCGTGGCGCTGGTCATGGCGCTCGGGCTGGCGGGCACGGCGGTGGCGCTTGCCAGCCGCGAAGGCGACCCGCAGTTCACGGCGGCGCAGCAGAGCCTGCTGCCGGTCGGCGCCGCGCAGCTACAGCGGCTGATCCTGACGACGAGCGACCCGCGCCCGGGCTACGGCGGGCGGGCGCGCGCGGCGCGCTGCACCACGCGCGCCGGTGGCGGCCTCGGCAACCCGTGGAGCTGCGCGGTGCGCTATCCGCGGGCGCCGCGCGTGCGCTACCGCGTGAGCGTGTACCCGGACCGCTCCATATACGGCTCGGGTGAGCCGGAAGGGGCGCCGCTGCACGGCGCCCTGATAGTCCGCGGCTGCTGCGTCACCCAAACGCCGTGACCGCGAGGGGCCGGCGCTTCTGTCAGTCGAGCTCGGTGCGGAGTTTCTTCAGGGCGCGGTAGATGCGTCCCTCGACGGCGCTTTCGCCGTCGCCGAGGACGTGGGCGATGTCGCGCAGTTTGAGGTCGGCGCCGAAGCGCAGCGCGAGCGCCTCGCGCTCGTCTTCGTTGAGCTGCGAGAGGGCGCGCTGCAGCTGGTCGCGCTGCTCGACGGCGGCCAGCGCGGGGTCGAGGTCCTGGGGCGGGGCGCCGGCGCCAACGTGCTGGAGCACGCGCTCCTCGTGGTTGGAGCGCCGCGCGTGGTCGCGCAGCAGGTTGAGCGCGATCGTGTACAGCCAGCGGCGCTCGCTGCCGCGGCGCGGGTCGAAGCGCTGGCGCGAGCGCAGCACGCGCTCGAAGGTCTCCGACAGCAGATCCTCGGCGAGGGCGCGGTTGCCCGTGCGGTACGCCAGGAACGAGTACAGGCGCGCGGAGTGTTCCTCAAACAGGCGCTCGAAGGTGTCGGGTCGCATACGCATCGACAGCATTGTGCCTGCTTGCGCCTGTGTCCTGGCGCGGGCGGGGGGGCGAGTCAGTTCGTGGGCCATGTGGGGTTCCGTCCTCCAAGGTTGGCACGAGCTGGAAAGACGACGGGACCCCGGGGGTGCTGCCCCGGGGTCCCGCGCTGATCGGAGGGGCCGATCGGTGCGCCTTTCCTATCTTGTTCCAGTGCTGGGCCTGGCTGCGATCAGGCCGTGCACAGGTTGTAGTGGTGGCTCTCGGTCACGGTCTTGCCGTTGCTCAGCACGACGGTGATCTGCACGGTCGTGGAACCGTTGCCGCAGGGCAGGTTCACGAGCGTGACGTTGGCCGTGGCGGACCTGCCGGTGAGCGTCTTGAGGTGCTTGCCGTTGACGCTGATCTTGACCTTGCGCAGGTGCGCCTTGCGCGGCAGCCGGATGTGGATCTTGACCTTGCGGCTGCTGGTCTTGGCCTTCTTGCTGGACGTGCCGAGCACGCCGGCGGTCGCCGAGCCGGTGACGGTCACCGTGGAGCTGGTGTTGTAGTTGTTCGTGACGTTGTTGACGACGTTGTTGCTGTTGACGGTGTTGCCGTTGAAGCTGTTGGTGTTGCAGTTGAAGTTGCCGTTCTGGTTGCCGCTTTCGTTCCCGTTGCCGTTCCCGTTTTCGTTGCCGTTTCCTTCGCCGTTGCCCTTGCCGTTGCCGTTGCCGTTGTGGCTGCCGTTGCCGTTGCCGTTTTCGTTGCCGCAGACGTTGCCGGTGGTGCTGTACTGAGCCTGGGCGGCGTTGCCGGCGGAGCCGCCGCTGCCGCCGGCGGCGAGCACGCCACCGGTTCCGGCGGCCATCAGGCCGACCGTGAGGGCGGCGACGACGAGACGGCGCGGGTTGGCGCGCGAGGCCGTGGCGCGGGCGCGCGACATGACGGTCGTCTTGATCTGGTCGAGCTCGAGCGGACTGGCCTCGGGGCGCTCGTGGCGCAGGCGCTGGGCGATGCCCTCCAGCTCCGGCTCGTGCTTGTCGTTCTTACGCCGCATTTCGTCTCCTCGTCGAATGGCAGGGAAGGTCTGTCAGAAGCCGATACGAACGGGCGGAGGTTTTTCCGACAGGATCTCTACAAGCTCATGATCGAGAACCGGCCGGAGGTCAGCGCCGCGCGCGCGAGGGTGGGCGCGGCGGCTTCCCAGCCGCGCGGGTCGGCGCGGCGCAGGCGCGCGAGCGTGTTGCGCAGCAGCGGCTCGCGCGGGTTGAGCGCCAGCGCGGCGCGGGCGGCGGCGCGCGGGTCGCGGCCGTCGCCGGCGCGGGCGACGGCGAGCCAGAACTGCTCTTCCCAGCTGCCGGGCTCAAGCGCCACGGCTTTGGTCATGGCGCTGAGCGCGGCGGGCGCGAAGCCCTCGCGCAAATCGCACACGCCGACGATCGCGTACGCCTGCGGCCGTTTCGCGGACAGCGACAGCGAGGACAGCGCGTCGTGCTTGGCGGTGGCGCAGTCCCCGCGTTGCAGCGCGCGCCCGGCGCTCTGCAGGCGCGCGTAGGAGACGCCGACGAGCAGCGGCGCGACGGCGAGCACGATCCAGCACAGCGCCACCAGGGTGCGCCCCGCGGGCAGGCCGCGCAGACCGGCGCCGTCACTCGCGGGGCGCGCGAGCGCGAGCCCCGCGAGGATGAACGGCACGAGCGTGACGGCGGGCATCTGCCAGTCCCAATCGATCGCGCCGTGCACCGCCCACGCGAGCGCTACGGCGAGCAGCGCGGCGTACAGCGCGCGGTCGGGTCCGCGGATGCGCGACGCGAGTCCCCCGAGCAGGGCGAGCACGACGAGCACGATCAGCGCGCCGCCGACGACGCCCAGCTCCGCGAGGCTCTGCAGGTACAGGGAGTGCGCGTCGGTGACGTACGCGTCTTCGCTGCGAAACTGCGGGTAGTACTGCTGGTAGGTGCCGGCGCCCGTGCCGCGCAGGCGCTGCGTGCGATAGATGTCCAGCGCCGCGTTCCACAGCGGCACGCGCCCGTTGTTGGCGGGGTTCGTGAGCCGTTCGCGCGTCTGCGCGACGTGCGGTCCCGCGGTGCCGTGCACGAACTTGTCGTACTCGCGTCGCACGAGGCCGACGGCGCCGAGCGCGACGGCGAGCGCCACGGCGAGCGCCGCCAAGCCGAAGCCGATACGCGCACGCACGCGTGGCGCGGGGGGCCGGGCGACGAGCGGCAGACGCGCAAGGCGCCGGTCGGCGGGCAGCAGCAGCGCGCGCAGCGCGCCGGCGCCGACCATGCACAGGGCGACGACGAGCGCCACGTGGCGACCCTGCGCGAGCCCCTGCGGGCCGGCGGCGTTGCTGGTTGCTAGCAGCGTCGCGTCCCAGGCGGAGCGCACGGCGATCGCGATCGGGGGCGCGACGGCGAGCAGCGCCAGCGGCAGCGTGTGGGCGCGCGTGAGCAGGCAGTACGCGACCAGCCCGAGCACGGCGACGCCGAGGGCGCCGCGCGAGAACGTGAGCAGCAGCGTGGCGGCGACGCCCGGCAGCGCGGCGGCGGCGAGGATGCGCACGGCGGGCGGCTGACGGGAGTCGGCGCTGAGGTGAAAGCCGAGGATCAGCGCGAACGCGGCGAGCATCCCCTCCGCGTTCCAGTACGTGAGGGGGTAGCTGAGGCGGTCGTTGAAGAAGCTCGCCGCGGTCGGCCACGTGTGCGGCAGCGTGCGCGAGACGAAGCCCGCGAGGCACACCAGCACGATGCCGGCGGTGAGCGAGCGCACCAGCCAGTCCGCCCGCGCGCGTGTGTACCGCAACGAGCCGAACAGCGCGAGCGCGAGCACGTACAGCAGCGTGCGGTCGTAGCTGTCGAGCGCGCGGGCCGTGGCGTGCGACCACGACGCTGAGGCGAGCTGCCACGCCGCGAACAGCGCGAGCGCGACGAGCGGCACGGCAAGCGCGCGGCTGAAGCCCTCAAAGGGGCGCGCCGCGAGCGTCGTGCGCAGCACGAGGGCCTGTGCGAGCACGATCGCCACGAACGCCGGCGGGCTCGGGAAGTAGCCGCCGGCATTGAACGACAGGTACACGACGGCGGCGGGGGCGAGCAGCGCGAGCGCGACGAGGCCGGCGAACTCCAGCGGCTGGCGGCGCCGCGCGAGGTCCGTCGCGGTCCCATCCCGCGCCGAAGGGGGCATCCCGAGCGCTTGTGCGGACACAGTGGGGGGAGACTACCCGCTTGGTGGCTGGCGGGGGAGGGGGTGGGAGGTGGGGGAGCGTGTGGGAGGTGTGCGGTGGAGGTTGGCTGAGGTTTGGGGCGTTTGTCGACGCGGGGCCGGCGGGGCGCGCCAGGTAGGCGGGTTGGGCGGCCCGTATATGGAGAGGGAGGGGTGGGCGCGGAGCGCCCACCCC
>DATBOY010000038.1:0-8513 GCA_036561645.1 Solirubrobacteraceae bacterium | reverse complement strand
CGCCGGCCTCGACGTCAAGCGGATCATCAACGAGCCGACCGCGGCCTCCCTGGCGTACGGCCTCGACAAGGAGTCCGACCAGACGATTCTCGTCTTCGACCTCGGCGGAGGCACGTTCGACGTGTCCGTCCTGGAGATCGGCGACGGCGTGTTCGAGGTCAAGGCAACCGCGGGTGACAACCACCTCGGCGGCGACAACTTCGACAAGGCGATCGTCGACTGGCTCGTCGCCGAATTCCGCAAGTCGCAGGGCATCGACCTCTCGCAGGACCCGATGGCGCTGCAGCGTCTCTACGAGGCGGCGGAGAAGGCGAAGATCGAGCTGTCCACGACGCAGGAGACGCAGATCAACCTGCCGTTCATCACGGCCGACGCGTCGGGACCCAAGCACCTCGACACGCGCCTGACGCGCGCCAAGCTCTCGGAGCTGACGGCGAGTCTGCTCGACCGCGTCGTGGCGCCCGTGCGCCAGGCGATCGACGACGCCAAGGACAAGGGCGTCAAGGAGATCGAGCACATCGTGCTCGTCGGCGGCATGACGCGGATGCCGGCGGTGCAGGAGAAGGTCAAGGAGCTGACGGGCAAGGAGCCTCACCGGGGCGTCAACCCGGACGAGGTCGTGGCCGTCGGCGCGGCGATTCAGGCGGGCGTGCTGGCGGGCGACGTCAAGGACGTGCTGCTGCTGGACGTGACGCCGCTGACGCTCGGCATCGAGACCAAGGGCGGCGTGATGACGCGCCTGATCGAGCGCAACACGACGATCCCGACGCGCAAGAGCGAGGTGTTCTCCACGGCGGAGGACAACCAGCCCTCCGTGGAGATCCACGTGCTGCAGGGCGAGCGCGAGATGGCGGGCTACAACAAGTCGCTCGGCAAGTTCCAGCTGACGGGTATCCCGCCGGCGCCGCGCGGCATCCCGCAGGTCGAGGTCGCGTTCGACATCGACGCCAACGGCATCCTCAACGTCTCGGCCAAGGATCTCGGCACGGGCAAGGAGCAGAAGATCGAGATCAAGGCCGGCAGCGGGCTCTCCGAGGAGGAGATCAAGAATATGGTCTCCGACGCCGAGACCCACGCCGAGGAGGACCGCAGGGCGCGCGAGCTGGCGGAGGCGCGCAACAACGGCGAGAACGCGGCCTACCAGGCCGAGCGCCAGCTGACCGACCTCGGCGACCAGGTCGACGCCGACTCCAAGGGCCGCATCGAGGAGGCGATCAAGGAGGTGCGCGAGACGCTCGAGTCCGAGGACCCGAGCGCGATCAACGCCAAGACGGAGGCGTTGCAGAGCGCCTTCCACGCGATCTCCGAGGCGATGTACCAGCGCGCGCAGGAGCAGGCGGCGGCGAGCGGCGCGCAGGACAACGGCGCGGGCGCGGAGGGCGCCGCCGGCGCTGAGGAGGACGTGGTCGATGCCGAGGTCGTCGACGAGCCGAAGGCTTGATCGATGGCTGACACCGAGCAGGCCCTGGAGGACGCCCAGGACAAGGGGCAGGCAAAGAGCGACGGCGAGCAGGAGCGCAGGGGGTCGGGGGTCAAGGCCCCCGGCCCGAGCGAGTCGCCTGCGGGCGAGGGACGCACGATCGACTCCGCGGGCGACCAGTTCGACGCGCAGGCGCAGGACCACGAGGCCGCCGAGGTGGAGGAGGACCTCGGGGAGCTTCTCGCCACCGCGGCCCAGCGCGACGAGTACCTCGCGCTCGCGCAGCGCACGCAGGCCGACTTCGAGAACTACCGCAAGCGCGTGGCGAAGGAGTCCGCGCAGGCGCAGGCGCGGGGCGTCGGGAAGCTCGCCAAGGAGCTGCTGCCGGCGCTCGACAGCCTCGACCGGGCGCTCGCGTCGGCGGCGCAGGACGATCCGCTGCTCGCCGGGGTCAGGCTCGTTCGCTCGGAGCTGATCGCGGCGCTGGAAAGGGTCGGCATCGAACCGTTCGCGCCGCAGGGCGAGCCGTTCGATCCAGTCGAGCAGGAGGCGGTCGCGCAGCAGCCGGTGGAGGGCGTGCAGAGCGGCACGGTGGCGGAGGTCTACCAGACGGGGTACCGCCTGAGCGGCGCCGTGATCCGCCCCGCGCGCGTCCTGGTGGCGGCGTAGGGAGGCGGGCAGAATGGCATCCCGCCCCAACTACTACGCCACGCTCGGCGTCGAGAAGAAGGCCACGCCGGAGGAGATCAAGAAGGCGTACCGCAAGCTCGCGCGCCAGTACCACCCGGACCGCAACCCCGACAACAAGCAGGCGGAGGAGCGCTTCAAGGAGATCTCGCAGGCGTACGACACGCTCGGCGACCCGGAGAAGCGCAAGCAGTACGACAGCGGCACGGGGCCGTACGCGCAGGGCGCCGGCGGCGGCTTCGGCGGCTTCGGCAACTTCGACTTCGACGCCTCTTCGATGGGCGACATCCTCTCCAACCTGTTCAGCGGCTCGGCGAGCGGGCGGCGCGTGCGCACGAAGGCGCGGCCCGAACGCGGCGCCGACCTGGAGGCGCAGATCGGGATCAGCTTCGACCAGGCGGTCGCCGGCGCGCAGATCCCGCTGTCGGTGCCTTCGGCGGCGACGTGCGCGACGTGCCACGGCACCGGCGCCAAGCCCGGCACCACGCCGAAGGTCTGCCCGCGCTGCCAGGGTCGCGGGATCGAGACGCAGGGGCAGGGCATGTTCTCGATCTCCCAGCCGTGCTCGCAGTGCGGCGGGCGCGGCACGATCATCGAGGACCCGTGCCCGACGTGCCAGGGCTCCGGCGCCGTGCGCACGCTCAGGCGCTACCGCGTGAACATTCCCGCCGGCGTCAGGGAGGGCTCGCGCATCCGCCTGCCGGGCAAGGGCGAGCCGGGCCTGGGCGGCGGCCCGCCCGGGGACCTGTACGTGACCACGCACGTCACCGCTTCGCCGATCTTCAAGCGCAAGGGGGACAATCTCGAAGTCGAGGTGCCGCTCACGATCCCCGAGGCGCTGCGCGGCGCGGAGGTGCAGGTGCCGACGCTGAGCGGTTCCAAGACCCTGCGCGTGAAGCCCGGCACCGGTCACGGCACGGTGGCGCGCCTGCGCGGGGAGGGTCCCCCCAAGCCCGGCAGCAAGAGCCGCGGGGACATCCACTACCGCTTCACGATCGACGTGCCCGGCGAGCTGAACAGCGAGCAGCAGGCGGCCGTCGAGGCGCTGTCGAAGGTGATGAACGGCAACCCCCGCGCGCGCCTGTTCGAGGCGACCTCATGATGGTGCGCGTCGCCAGCGACCGCGGCGTGTTCATGATCTCCGTCGCCGCCGAGCTGGCGGACATGCACCCGCAGACGCTGCGCCAGTATGAGGCCAGGGGTCTGATCGCGCCGCGGCGCTCGCCGAAGGGCACGCGCCTGTACTCCCAGGAGGACGTCGAGAAGCTGCGGCGCATCCAGGAGATGACCGCGGAGCTGGGGCTGAACCTCGCCGGCGTCGAGCGCGTGCTCGACCTCGAGCGCCAGATCCAGGGGCTGCACGAGCAGATCGAAGGGCTCGAGGTGCAGGCGCTGCACGCGCAGGTCGAGCTGGCCGAGCGCCTGGAGGAGGTGCGCCGCTCCTACCGCGCGGAGCTCGTGCCGTATCGCCCGACCGAGATCGTGCGCGCGGCGGACGTTCGCTCGCCGTTCGGCAGGCCGAGGAGGATCTAGAAGATGCAGCCCGACCGCTTCACGATCAAGTCGCAGGAGGCGCTCGCCGCCGCCTCGCAGCTCGCGGCGCAGCGGCGCAACCCGCAGGTGAGCCCCCCGCACCTGCTCGCCGTGCTGCTGGAGGCGCCCACCGGCGATCCCGCCGCCGGCGCCGGCGGCGTCGTGCTGCCCGTGCTCGCCAAGCTCGGCGTCGAGGTGGCGGCGCTGCGGGCGGAGGCCAACCGCGCGCTGGACGAGCTGCCCAAGCTCGGCGAGGGCTCCTCGGCCGAGCCGGGCCAGCCCTCCTCGGAGCTGCTCGCGGTGCTGCGCGAGGCCGAGCGCGAGGCGCGGGAGCTGTCCGACCAGTACGTCTCCACCGAGCACCTGCTGCTCGCGCTGGCGGCGGATAAGGGCCGGGCCGGAGCCGCGCTGCGCTCCGTCGGCGCCAGCCGCGAGCGCCTGCTGGCGGCGCTCGCCGAGGTGCGCGGGCCGCACCGCGTCACCGACCAGAACCCCGAGGAGAAGTACCAGGCGCTCGAGCGCTACGGCCGCGACCTCACGAAGATCGCCGAGCAGGGGGCGCTTGACCCCGTGATCGGCCGCGACGAGGAGATCCGCCGTGTGATCCAGGTGCTGTCGCGGCGCACGAAGAACAACCCCGTGCTGATCGGCGAGCCGGGCGTGGGCAAGACGGCGATCGTCGAGGGCCTCGCGCAGCGGATCGTCAACGGCGACGTGCCCGAGTCGCTGCGCGAGCGGCGCGTGATCGCCCTGGACATCGGCGCGCTGATCGCCGGCGCCAAGTACCGCGGCGAGTTCGAGGACCGCCTGAAGGCCGTGCTCAAGGAGGTTTCCGACGCGCGCGGCGCCGTGATCCTGTTCCTCGACGAGCTGCACACGATCGTCGGCGCGGGCGCCGCCGAAGGCGCCGTCGACGCCGCCAACCTGCTCAAGCCGATGCTCGCGCGCGGGGAACTGCGCTGCGTCGGCGCGACTACGCTCGACGAGTACCGCAAGCACATCGAGAAGGACGCGGCGCTGGAGCGGCGCTTTCAGCCGGTGATGGTGCAGGAGCCCTCCGTGGAGGATTCGATCGCGATCCTGCGCGGGCTGAAGGAGCGCTACGAGGTGCACCACGGCGTGCGCATCCAGGACAGCGCGCTGATCGCCGCCGCGACGTTGAGCCACCGCTACATCGCCGACCGCTTCCTGCCCGACAAGGCGATCGACCTGATCGACGAGTCCGCCTCGAAGCTGCGCATCGAGATCGACTCGCTGCCGACGGAGATCGACGAGGTGGACCGCCGCGTGATGCAGCTGGAGATCGAGCTGACGTCGCTGGCGAAGGAGACAGACGAGTCCTCCGCCGAGCGTCGCGAGGCGATCGAGCGCGAGCTGGCCGAGCTGAAGGAGCGCTCCGCCGCGATGAAGGCGCAGTGGCAGGCCGAGAAGCAGGCGATCCAGGGCGAGCGCGAACTGAAGGAGCGCCTGGAGGAGGCGCGCACGGAGGCCGAGCGCGCCGAGCGGGCGGCCGACCTGGAGCGGGCGGCACAGTTGCGCTATGGGGAGATCCCGCAGTTGGAAAAGGAGTTGGCCGCCCTGGCGGGCGGCTCGGATGGGCCGCGCAGTGGCTCCGAGGACGGTGAGCGCGGCTCAGAGGGCGAGGTCGGTGCGACGGGCGGCGAGGTAGGTGGGACCGGCGGCGGCGGCGCTCACGACGCTGAGCGCGAGGCCGGCGCAGCTGGCGTCGACGGCGAGGCGGCGAGCGCCCCCGTGTTCCTCAAGGAGGAGGTCGACGCCGACGACGTCGCGGAGATCGTCGCGCGCTGGACTGGCATCCCCGTCAGCCGCCTGCTGGAGGGCGAAGCGCAGAAGCTGCTGCACATGGAGGAGCGCCTGCACGAGCGCGTCGTCGGCCAGGACGAGGCGATCGAGGCCGTCGCCGCGGCGCTGCGGCGCTCGCGCGCGGGGTTGCAGGACCCCGGGCGCCCGATCGGCACGTTCCTGTTCCTTGGCCCGACGGGGGTCGGCAAGACAGAGCTCGCGCGGGCGCTGGCGGAGTTCATGTTCGACACGCAGGACGCGATGGTGCGGATCGACATGTCGGAGTACATGGAGAAGCACACCGTGTCGCGCCTGGTGGGCGCGCCGCCCGGGTACGTGGGCTACGAAGAGGGCGGGCAGCTGACGGAGGCCGTGCGCCGGCGCCCGTACAGCGTCGTGCTGCTGGACGAGATCGAGAAGGCCCACCCCGACGTGTTCAACACGCTCCTGCAGGTGATGGACGACGGGCGCCTGACCGACGGCCAGGGACGCACCGTGGACTTCAAGAACACCGTCCTGATCATGACTTCCAACATTCCCGTGCTCGCGAGCGCCGACGCCGATCTGCGCAGCGAACTGCTCAGCCACTTCAAGCCGGAGTTCGTCAACCGCCTCGACGACATCGTGCGCTTCGACGCGCTCTCGCGCGAGCAGATCATGGAGATCGTCGAGCTGCAGGTGGCGCACGTGATCGGGCGCGTGGGCGAGCGCGGCGTGCAGCTGACGCTGACGCCCGCCGCGCGGGAGCTGCTCGGCAACATGGGCTACGACCCCGCCTACGGGGCGCGGCCGCTGCGGCGCGTGATCCAGAAGCAGCTGACCGACCGCGTCGCGCTGGCGCTGCTGTCGGGGGAGCTGGCGAGCGGCGACGCGGCGCTGCTCGACGTCGCCGGCGGTGAGATCACGCTCGCGAAGTCCGAGCCCGCGGTGGCGACGGGTTAGTCTGGGTGGCAGCGCGCACCACGACGAGGAGGGTCCCCATGCCTACATACATCATGCTCGCCAATCTCACGCCCGAGGGCGTGCAGACGGTCAAGAACAACCCGCAGCGCATCCGTGAGGTGAACAAGGAGGTCGAACAGCTCGGCGCGACCGTCAAGGCGCAGTGGGCGACGCTCGGGCGCTTCGACTTCGTCAACATCGTCGAGGCGCCGGACGAGCAGACGATGGCGCGCGTGTCGCTGGAGCTGGGCTCGCGCGGGACCGTCAGCTACGAGACGCTGGCGGCGATACCGGTCGACGAGTTCATCGCATCGCTCTGAGAGCGGTTGCGTAAAGGGCATCGCCACGTGAAGGTCCTCGTCATCGGCGCCGGCGGGCGCGAGCACGCGCTCGTGCGCGCGCTCGCGCGCTCGCCCCAGCGACCGCAGCTGCTGTGCGCGCCGGGCAACGCCGGAATCGCCCGCGACGCGCGGGTGCTGGACGTGGCCGGCGACGACGTGGCGGGGCTGCTCGCCGCGGTCGAGCGCGAGCACGTGGACTTCACCGTCGTGGGACCGGAGGCGCCGCTTGTGGCGGGCCTCGTCGATGCGCTCGCGGCGCGCGGCCACAGGGCGTTCGGACCCGGCGCCGCCGCGGCGCGCCTGGAGGGATCGAAGGCGTTCGCCAAGCAGGCGATGGCGCAGGCCGGCGTGCCGACCGCGCGCTGGCGCGACGTGGCCTCACTGGCGGAGGGCTTGGCGGCGGTCGCCGAGCTGGCCGCTCCCGGAGTCGTCGTCAAGGCCGACGGGCTCGCCGCCGGCAAGGGCGTGACCGTGGCGGACACCGCGCAGGAGGCGGAGCGGGCGCTGCGTGAGATCTTTGTGGCGGAGCGCTTTCACGAGTCGAGCGGGGCTGGCGCGGGGGGTGGGCACACCACCGGCGTGGTGGGCTCAGACACCGGCGCGGCGGGCTCGGACGGCGACTCGACGCCGGGGTCCGGGCCGCGCGCCGTGGTCGAGGAGCGCCTGCGGGGCGAGGAGCTTTCGCTGCTCGCGCTGTGCGACGGCGAGCGCGCGTTGGCAATGGCGCCGGCGCGTGACTACAAGCGCATCTTCGAGGGCGATCGCGGTCCGAACACGGGCGGCATGGGCTCCTACTCGCCGGTGGCGGGCTTCGACGCGGAGCGCGTGCGCGAGATCTCCGCGGCCGTGCACCAGCCGATCGTGGAGCTGATGCGCGAGCGCGGCACGCCGTTCCACGGGGTTCTGTACGCGGGCCTGATGCTCACGCCCGACGGGGTGCGCGTGCTCGAGTACAACGTGCGCTTCGGGGACCCCGAGACGCAGGCGGTGCTGCCACGGTTGCACTCGGATCTGCTGGAGGTGCTGCTCGCCGCCTCGCGTCCCGGTGGACTGCGCGGCGTGCGCCTGAGCTGGTCTGAGCGGTGCGCGGTGACGGTCGTGCTCGCGAGCGCCGGCTACCCCGCGTCGTCGTCCAGCGGCGATCCGATCGCGGGGCTGGAGGACGTGCCGGCGGAGGTCGAGGTGACGCACGCCGGCACGGGCGCCCGCGACGGCGACGTGGTCACCGCGGGCGGGCGCGTGCTGAACGTCACGGCGCTCGGCGATCGCCCGCGGTCCGCCCGCGCGGCGGCGTATGCTGCCGCTCAGATGATCTCCTTCGAGGGTGTGCAGATGCGCCGCGACATCGCCGAGCGCGCGGAAGACGACGGGACCGCGAGCGGGGCGCCCTGAAGATGGGCGACGTCGCCCCGATATCGACGCCGCTGACGGAGGCCGACGTCAGCTCGCAACTCGCCGGCCTGGATGTCGACGCGCCGCTCGTCGGCATCGTGATGGGCTCCAAGAGCGACATGGAGGCGATGGAGAAGGCGGCGGCGGAGCTGGCCGAGCGCGAGATCCTGCACGAGCTGCGCGTGATGTCCGCGCACCGCGAACCGGACGTCGTCGCCGAATACGCCAAGAACGCGCAGATGCGTGGCCTGCGCGTGATCATCGCCGGCGCCGGCATCTCCGCGGCGCTGCCCGGCGCGGTGGCCGCGCACACGGACCTGCCCGTGATCGGCGTGCCGCTCTCCGGCCGCCTCACCGCCGCCGGCGGACTCGACGCGATCCTCTCGATCGTGCAG
>DATBOY010000037.1:0-46442 GCA_036561645.1 Solirubrobacteraceae bacterium | reverse complement strand
GCCTTCCAGCAGAAGTGCTTCGAGCAGTTCTTCCGCCTCAAGCGCGAGGGCAAGACGATCGTGTTCGTCTCCCACGACATGCACTCGGTCGAGCGCTTCTGCGACCGCGCGATGCTGATGGAGCGCGGGCGCCTGGTGGCGCTCGGCGAGCCGCGCGCGATCGGGCGCGCCTACCACAAGCTGAACTTCGGCCAGCTGCCCCACGCGGCGCCGGCGGAGCAGCCGGCGGACGGCGCCACCACGGCGATCGCCGAGGCGTGGTTCGCCAACGGCGCGGGCGAGCGCGTGACCAGCGTCGGCCAGGAGGAGCCGCTCAGCATGTGCTTCGAGGTGCGCTTCGGCGAGGACGTGGGCGATCCGGTGTTCGCGGCGACGCTGCGCACGGAGCTGGGGCACACGATCGTCGTCGCGCGCTCCGATCAGCACGGCGGCGCGAGCGGCTCCTTCAAGGCGGGACAGACGGCGCTGGTCAGCTTCGCGATCCCGAGCTGGCTGACGCCGAGCCGCTACCTGTTGACGCCCTCGGTGGCGCGCGCGGGCACGGGCGAGAACGCGCTCGCGCTGGTGGAGGACATGACCTCCGTCGTCGTGCACGGCGACTCCAGCGGTGGCATCCTGGAGCTGCCCGTGGACGTGCGGATCGAGCGGGCATGAGCACAAGTCTGCCCCTGCCCCGGCGCGCCCCAGCAAGCCACCGCGTGCACGGCCCGTCCGCGCTGGGCGACGACTTCCGGCGCTTCTGGGCGCTGACGTTCACGCTCGCGCGCACGGAATTCAAGCTGCGCTTCTACGGCTCGGTGCTCGGCTACGTGTGGACGCTCGTGCGGCCGCTGCTGCTGTTCGGCGTGCTGTGGGTGTTCTTCACGAAGGTGGGCCACGTCAACAACGGCAAGACGCCGGGCGAAGAGTTCTACGGTGCGCAGCTGCTCGGCTCGATCGTGCTGTTCACGTTCTTCGCGGAAGCGACCACGGGCGCCGTGCGCAGCGTCGTCGATCGCGAGAACCTGGTGCGCAAGATCCACTTCCCGCGCCTGGTGATCCCGCTGTCGGTGGTGTTGCTGGCGCTGTTCAACCTCGGCTTGAACCTCGTCGTCGTGGCGATCTTCGCGATCGCGGCGGGCGTGCACCCGATGCTCAGCTGGCTGGAGCTGCCGCTGATCGTGGGCGCGCTGATCGTCTTCTCGGCGGGCATGGCGATGCTGCTCTCGGCGCTGTTCGTGCACTTCCGCGACATCCAGCCGATCTGGGAAGTGCTCTCGCAGATCCTGTTCTACGCCTCGCCGGTGATCATCTCCATCCAGACGGTGACGTCGAGGCTGAGCAGCACGCTGCTGCACGTCTACATGCTCAACCCGCTGGCCGTGATCTTCCAGCAGTTCCGCCACGCGATGATCACGAACGCCACGCCGGCGGCGGGCGCGGTGCTCGGCAGCTGGTCGGCGCTGCTCGGCGCGCTGGCGATCGTCGTGGCGATCTTCGTGGTGGGCTTTGCCGTCTTCAACCGCGCGGCGGCGCGCATCGCGGAGAATCTCTGAGATGGACGCGGATCTGGAGCCCACGGGTGCGGCGACGCAGGCGAACGAGTCGGCGCGGACGGGTGCGAGGACGGCGGCGGGCGAGCACAGCGCCGGTGCGGCCGGCGAGCACACCGCTGCGGCCGCGTCGGCGGAGCTTGAGAACGAGCGCCTGCGCGCGCGCGTGGCCGCGCTCGAAGCGGAGCTCGTGGAGGTGCAGGCGCGCGCCAACGCGGCCGTCGGGCGCTGGCAGGAGCGCGCGTACTGGCTGGACCGCCTGCACATCGACCTGAACGCTCTGATGGAGCGCCCGGGCGCGAATGAGCTGCGCCTGGCGCTGCGCGCGGTGCGCGCCGTGTTCTGGCGGGCCAAGCGGATCAAGCGCCGGCTGCTGGGCCAGTGAGCACGGTTTCGGTCGTGATCCCCGTGAAGGACGGCGAGCGCTACCTGCGCGAGCTGCTCGACGCCCTGGCGCGCGAGGGCGTGGACGAGGTCCTCGTGATCGACTCCGGCTCGCGCGACGGCTCGCTTGCGATCGCGCGCGCGGCGGGCGCGCAGCTGCTCCAGATCGAGCCCGGCGAGTTCCAGCACGGACGCACGCGCAACCTCGGCGTGGCGCGCACGACGGGCGATCTGATCTGCTTCCTGACGCAGGACGCGACGCCGTGCCCCGGCTGGCTCGACGCCTACCGCGAGGCGTTCGCGCTCGCCGAGCGCGTCGGCGCGGCGTACGGCCCGCACCTGCCGCGCCCCGACACGAGCCCGATGATCGCGCGCGAGCTGAGCGAGTTCTTCGCGGGCTTCTCGCCTGCGGCGCAGCCCGTCGTGCACGACCTGCGCGGCCCCTCCTTCCTATCCAACGTCAACGCGTGCTATGACCGCACCTGCCTGCGAGAGATCGGCTTTCGCGAGGTCGCCTACTCCGAGGACCAGGCGTTCGGCGCGGACCTGCTCGCCGCCGGCTGGCAGAAGGTCTACCACCCGGGCGCCGCCGTGCTGCACGCGCACGACTACGGCGCGCTGGAGTTCATGCGCCGCTACTTCGACGAGTACCGCGGGCTGCACGAGGCGACGGGCCACGTGGAGCCGTTCGGCGTGCTCGCGAGCGCGCGGCACACGGCGCGCGAGGTGGCGGCCGACCGGCGCTGGATGGCCCAGCGCGGCGTCGGTCCGCTGCAGCAGGTGCGCTGGAGCGCGCGCGCCAGCGCCCACCACGGCGGACGGCGGCTGTTCTCGGCGCTCGGTTCGCGCGCGCAGCGCGTGCCGGCGCCGCTGCGCGCGCGGCTGTCGCTGGAGGGGCGCGGTGGGCAGGCAGGGGCTGACGGCGGGTCGGGCGCGGTGAGGGGGGGCGTGGTTGGCGGCAATGGCGCGGTTGGGGACGCCCCGGAGATCCCGCCGCTGCCGCCCGCGGAGCGTATGGACAAGATGCTCTCCCACGAAGCGTATGACGTGGCGGCGCGCGTCTGGAGCGAGGGGCCGGCGCCGCTGCTGGCGCCGCTGGCGGGCATGTCCGAGCGCGAGCGCCTGCGCCTGGCGCTCGTGATCCCGCCGTTCACGCGCGGCAGCGGCGGACACAACACGCTGTTTCAGATCTTCTCCCGCCTGGAGCGCCGCGGGCACGCGTGCAGCGTGTGGCTGGCGGACTACCACGGCGAGACGCGCGACGTGTGGCCGGCGGTCCTGCGCCACGACATCAACGAGTTCTTCGCGTCGTTCGACGGTCCCGTCTACAAGGGCTTCGATCAGTGGCAGGGCGCGGACGTCGCGATCGCGACGGGCTGGCAGACGGTGCACGCGACCCTCGGTCTCGATCACTGCCGCGCCCGCGCGTATCTCGTCAACGACCACGAGCCGGAGTTCTACGCCACCTCGACGGAGCGCGTGCTGGCAGAGGACACCTACCGCCACGGCCTGCACTGCATCGCGGCGAGCCCGTGGCTGCGCGACCTGCTCGTCGAGCGCTACGGCGCGAGCGCGGACGCATTCCAGCTGGGCGTGGACGGAGAGACGTACCGGCCGCTGGCGGTACAGCGCGAACGCGACACGGTCGTCTACTACGCGCGCCACGCGACGCCGCGCCGGGCCGTGCCGATCGGGCTGATGGCGCTCGCGGAGCTACACCGCCGCCGCCCGCAGACGCGGATCGTGCTGTTCGGCACGCCGCAGCCGCTGCACGCCGCCTTCCCCTACGAGCACGTCGGCGTGCTCAGCCCGGCGCAGCTCGCGCGCCTGTACTCGCAGGCCACCGTGGGGCTGTGCCTGTCGCTGACCAACTTCTCGCTGATGCCGAAGGAGATGCTGGCGTGCGGGCTGCCGTGCGTGGAGCTTGAAGGCGTCAGCGCGGAGTCGATCTTTGGTTCGGACGGGCCGCTGGAGCTGGCGCCGCTTGAACCCCAGCGGATCGCCGATGCGCTGCAAGAGCTGCTGGAGGATTGCGAGCGCCGGCAGCGCCGCTCGCGCGAGGGTGTGGACTTCGTCGCCGCGCACACGTGGGACCACGCTACGGACGAGGTCGAAGCGGGGCTGCGCCACGCGCTACGCGAGCGTGAGGTGCTCGCCGCGGCCTCCTGACGAGCGGCTCGGATCACGCTCCAGGCGTCTCAGGGATGGCTGAGGTCAGCCGCCGGCCGCGCGCTGGCGTCAGGGCTGTTGCCGCCAGCGGCCGGTCGAGAGATCGAGCGCGAGCATCCGCGGCTGCGTTCCCTCACCCGTAATACCGCGAGATCGTCAACGCCTCCGCGAACAGTCCGTGCGCCATCGCGAGCACGACCAGGAGGCCCCCGAGGATCGGCGCCCAGCGCCGCGGCAACCCCCGCGCCGCGAGCACGGTGAACAGCGCATAGAAGACCAACAGCGGGAACAGGTACCGCGCCTGCTCAAAGATATAGCCCGTCGTCAGGCGGTAGCGGACGCCCGCGTAGCCGATCGCGCCGAGCAGGCCGATTGCCATCACCGCGAAGCACGCGAAGAGTGGCAGCAGCGCGACAATCGCGCTGCGCACGCGCACGAGGCCGACAAGCGCGAGCGCCGCCAGGCCGTAGAGGAGATCCTGGGCGTATTCGTAGACCCACGCCGGGAACGTGTAGTCAAGCCAGCCGAAGTGGCCGATCGAGCCATCCAGCCATGTTGTCCACAGTGGGTAGGTGGTGAAGAACGTGTGGTTCATGAACGGCAGCCGCGGGAGATAGAGCTCCCAGGTGTAGTCGAGCGTCTTGTGCAGCGTGACGTGGCCCCCGCCCGGCAGTGCGCTCGCGCCCGAGCTGGCGACCGCAAGGCCCCCCGCGAACAGCCCGCCGCGGTGCCATACCGCGACGTTCAGCAGCGCATACAGGGCCACTGGCACGACGACGATCGCACTCGCCAACGCGAGCGGCGCGAGTGCGTTGCGGATACCCGCGCCGCGCGCCGTCCGCAGGCCCAACAGCGCCAGCGCCAGTGCGATCCCCGGCACCAGCGCGATGAAAGTCAGCTTGCCCAGCACCCCCACGACCGTCGCCACGCCGATGAACGCCGCGCCGCCTAGCGTCAGTCCGCGGCGGTAGGCCCGCAAGAGCCCCAGGAACGTCGACGTCGCCGCCAGGAACAGCAGGCTGTCGCCCTGCACTCCGGCGCTGATGAAGCAGAACGTCGGCTGGAACGCGACCATGAGAGCCCCCACGGTCCACGCCCACCGCGTCCCAGGCATCAGCTCGCGCAGGAACAGGTAGACCGCCAGCACCGTCAGCGCCCCGAGCATCGCCGAGAGCAGCCGCATCAGCTCCAGGCGCGCGAGGATGTCCTGTGATGGCGAGAGCAGGTAGGGGATCGCCTCCAGCGTGTAGTAAAGCGGCGGCTGGTTCGTGACTGACGTGCTGCCCCCCGGACCCAGTGGGCTCGGGTTGGTCGCCAGTTCGCCGCGCAGTTGCGCGTCTTCGGCCGACGTCAAGATCCCGCGCATGTTGTCGTGGCCGATCACCTCGAAGAAGTACAGGCCGTTGAGCGCCGTGTACTCCTGGTTTGAATACTGCGCCGTCGGGCCCTGCGGCGGCGGGCGACCAGCCTCGGCGAGGTACTGCGCGTAGGCGAAGTGCGCGATCTCGTCCGGCACCTGGAAGGGCGGGATGACGACCGTCCAGATCGCCAGGTTGACGAACGCGACCAGAAAGCAGATGCGCCCCGCGCGCGGTATGCGCGCGAGCTGCCTCACCCCAGCTCCCGCAAGAGCAGTCGAGTCGCTGCGACCCACACGCCGAACAGCGCCAGCGCCATCGCCGGTAGTGTCCAGTCCCCGAAGATCGCCGCCTTGCCCACGCCGAAGCGGCGGTCGAGCGTCGGCAGCAGCGACCACCACGATTCTGCCCCCGCCCGCATATAGATCAGGCTGACGCGACCGGGTTGCGGGTGGCCGTCGATCAGCTCCGAGTTTCCCCCGATCGGGCCGCCTTCGCCGCCGAGGACGACATTCGTGTGACCGCCCACCCGCAGGCAGGCCCGCGCCGCCGGGTGCCCGCCCGTGAGCGTGTGCAGCGCGATCGTGACCGTTCCCTCGTGCGTACCCGCCGCGAGCGTCCCCGTTGCTGTCACAGCGCCGCTCGTGTCCAGGTAGCGCAGCGCGAGCGTCGGCACCGGGTGGTGGTAGGTGCCGATCAACAGCTGCGTGCTCGCCACGTCGCCCGGCAGCGGCGGCACCGTCTGGCAGAGCGTGCTACCGCCCGGCACCGATGCCGCGAACACCGCTGGGCTGACATGGTCGCTGCCCGCTCCACGCGGCGCCTTCCCAGACATGTCGAGAGCGAGCGCGCCAGCCGCAAACAGGAGCGCCACGCCGAGCACTGCGCGCGCGAACACCGGCTCCTCAGCCGCGCCGCAACCCGAGAATCGACAGCAGAAACGACGAGAAGAAGATCTGGATGCCGACGATCAGCAGCGACGCGGCGACGACGGCGAGGTGTTCGTCGGCGAGCGACCCGAAGCCGTTGGAGATCCACGTGATCACGATCACGGCGCCGGCGACGGTGCCGACGAGCATGAAGGCGCCGCCGAGCAGCAGGCCGTGCTCGAGGCGAAAGCGCGCGCGCATCCGGTCGAACCACGGGTCGCGCTCGTTCATGAAGTACGTGCCGTACGCGTGCGCGCACAGGCCGAGCGCGAGGATCTGCGTGCCGACGATCATCAGCAGCGCGCCGCCGATCAGCGCGTGGATGCCCCACGAGCGCCCGAGGATGTCGAGTTCGCCGACGACGAGCGCCACGATCAGCGTGCCGAGGCCGGCGAGCAGCATCCCGGGCACGACGAACAGGTGCGTGGGGCTGTGCACGAGCAGGAACCGCAGGTGGCGCCAGCCGTCGCGGAAGCTGGAGAGCTTGGACTCGCCGCCGCGCGGGTGGTATTCGATCGGGAACTCGGCGATGCGCAGGTTCTCCTTGGCGGCGCGGATCACCATCTCGGAGGCGAACTCCATGCCGGTGCTGCGCAGGTCCAGGCGCGCCAGCGCGTCGCGGCGCACGGCGCGCATGCCGCAGTGCGCGTCCTTGACGCCGGTGCGGAAGAACAGATTGAGCAGGCCCGTGAGCAGGGGGTTGCCGACGTACTGGTGCAGCCACGGCATCGCCCCGGGCTGGATGTTGTCCATGCGGTCCCCGATCGCCAGCTCGGCGCCGTCCGCGAGCGCGGCGACGAAGCGGGGGATCTCCTCGAAGTCGTACGTGAGGTCGGCGTCGGCCATCACGATGTACTGCCCGCGCGACGCGGCGAAGCCGGCGAGGTACGCGCTGCCGTACCCGCGGCGGGGCTCGTGCACGACGCGCGCGCCGGCGGCCTGCGCGAGCGCCGGGGAGCCGTCGTGGGAGCCGTTGTCGGCGACCACCACCTCGCCCGGGACCTCCATGCGCGCCAGCGCGCCGAGCGCGGCGCGCACGCACTGCTCGATGTTCTGCGCCTCGTTCAGGCACGGGATCACGACGGACACGAGCGGCGTGGGGGCGTCCTCGGCGACGGCGAGGACGGGGGGCGTGGTCTGCTCGACTGTGCTCATGGCTTGGGTGGTGCGGCGCGCGGTGCGCGCCACCGGACCCTTATAACGCGCGGAGGGGCGGAAAGTAACGCGCCGGGAAGCGGGGGTGGCGGGATGGCGCGTCTTTTCGGGGTCCCGATCCTAGCGCACGGTCTGCCACTCTTTCGCTGTCCATGCGCGTCTGCCTGCTCTACGACTGTCTTTTCCCGCACACCGTCGGCGGCGCCGAGCGCTGGTATCGCAACCTGGCCGAGCGCCTGGCGGCGGACGGGCACGAGGTCACGTACCTGACGCTGCGCCAGTGGGACCGCGGCGAGCCGCCGCGGATCGGCGCGGGCGTGCGCGTGATCGCCGTCGGCCCGCGCATGGCGCTGTACACGGACGACGGTCGCCGGCGGATCGCGCCGCCACTCGTGTTCGGCGCCGGCGTGCTGTGGCACCTGCTGCGCCACGGACGCCGCTACGACGTGGTGCACACGGCGTCGTTTCCGTACTTCTCGCTGCTCGCGGCGGGCGCGCTGCGGCGGCTGGGCGGCTACCGGCTCGTCGTGGACTGGCACGAGGTGTGGAGCCGCGAGTACTGGCGCGACTACCTCGGCGCGGCGGGAGGCGCGGTGGGCTACGGCGTGCAGCTGCTCTGCGCGCGCCTGCGCCAGCGCGCGTTCTGCTTCTCGCGCCTGCACGCGCAGCGCCTGCGCGGCGAGGGGCTGCGCGGCGAGGTGACGGTGCTGGAGGGGGAGTACGCGGGCTCGCTCGACCCTCCGGTAGCGCGCGCGGCGGAGCTGGAGGTCGTCTTCGCCGGGCGCATGATCCCGGAGAAGCGCGCGCCGCTGGCGGTGGCGGCGGTCGCGGCGGCGGCGGCGCGCATACCGGGGCTGCGCGGGACGTTCTACGGCGACGGGCCGGAGCGCGCGGCGGTGCTGGCGGCGGTCGCGGGGCACGCCGCGCTCAGCGCCCCCGGGTTCGTGGCGGCGGAGCGCATCGACCAGGCGCTGCGCAGTGCGCTCTGTATGCTCGCGCCCTCCAGCCGCGAGGGCTACGGCATGGTCGTCGTGGAGGCCGCGGCGCGCGGGACCCCGAGCGTCGTCGTCGCGGGTGCGGACAACGCCGCGGTCGAGCTGATCGCCGAGGGCGTCAACGGCTTTGTCGTGGCGAGTCCCGACGCGGATGCGATCGCGCAGGCGATCGTGCGCGTGCACGAGGCGGGGATGGCGCTGCGCGAGAGCACGGCGCGGTGGTTCGCGGACAACGCGCGGCGGCTGTCGCTGGAGGGGTCGCTGCAGACGGTGCTGGAGAGCTACGGCCGCGAGTCCGTTGACCGGAACTCGCTTGGCCGGGGGTCGAGCTACCGCCCGCGCTCGCGGTGACCGCGCGCAGCAGCGTAGGACACGTACTCGCTGTGCTTCTCGCTGCGGAACCGTACCCTCTCCACCAGCCCGGTGGGAGGCGCGCCAATGGTCACGATCTTTGCTGGTATCGCCGACACGAGACACGGCGCGTCGTCCCAACCCACTGCTCGGCGGCCACCAAAAAGTGTCAGCGCAGTTTCGCCAGGCAGCGCCGCCGCGGGAGACAGAACACCGCGAAAGCCGAGGTTCTCGAGCCGCTCGGCCTCAGCCTGACAGCGCTCCCAGTCTTCGTCGACGAGCGCGTCAGGAGGAAAGCCCGCCGCCTCAGCCTTCTCGAAGCTGCCGTAGTCAGCGATCCGCTCTTCGTTGATCTTGAGGATCCACAGCGGCATCCGAACGAGTGCGACATCTATCTCGGTGCGCAGACTCTCCTGGCGGATCAGGTCCGCCCAGCACCCATCCGGCGACAGGCACAGGTACTGCGTAGGCTCCGTCCTCGCCACATGCCACCTGCCGCTCTCGGTGTTCGGCCGCACCCATAGGGGGGTGTCGTAATCCGCATAGCGGAAGGCCACGTCCGCAAACGGAACCGCAGCGGGTTTACGCCCCATGCTGGGCGCGTCCCTGCCGCACAGCGCGGAAAAGGACCTGCTCGTAGGCGGTGTCGTCCAGCACGTCGACTGGCGCCTTGTCGTCGAGCTCCGGGCGGGGCCGGTAGAACCACGCCACAACCCCGGCATCCGTCCAGGAACGCCTGAGAATCGCAATTAGGCGCGCGACGATCTGGGCGCGGCGGGTGGGCTCTGTGCGCATTTGCCCCCACCGCTGATACTGGCGAGTCGAGATACCCATGAGGCCGGCCAGCTCCGGCTGGCTCGCACGTGGCAGCCACTGTCGCAGCTGGTGGACTACGGTGGAGGTGTCTTCCTCGCTGCCTTCGACGTGCCCATCGAGCGCATCGCGGAGCAGGTGTCGCATCGCCTCGATATTGAGAAGCAGCTTGTCGAACGCGTCAAGCGGCTGCTCGTTCTGCATGGCTCGCAGACTGTCGAGCAGCAGGCCGCGGAACTCCGCGATCCACTCCGGGTCGAAGTCGGCCTTGTGCAACTCGCAATCGACTTGCACGAGCCGCGCGACGGTGTCCTTCATGCGCTGTTGATAAGCCTCGTCGGCTAGGTCCGCCGAGAGATTGCCAAGTGCGGTGTCCAGCGCCGTTCGCCATTGGAGAAGCTCGTTCGTGAGATCGTCAATCGTTGCCAGTCGGTCGTGCTCTTGGGACGCGGCCGTGGACAAAGTCACCTCCAAGTCGTTGTATAGCGACATGATAGCGACATGGCGGACGGATCTTCAAAAGGTTCCCTGTTGTCCGTGAGTGTCGGAGCTGTGGCCACTGGGTTGGAAGGCATCGGCGATGGCGGTTCAGTCGCCGCCGGCGGTTGAGATCCAGCGAACCGGAATCCGCTGGAATCCGAGCGCGCGCGCGTAGGTGTCGAGGGTCAGGCGCGCGGTGCCCTCCCAGGTGAACTGGCGCGCGCGCTCTTCGCCGCGCGCGATGAGCTGACGGCGCAGCTGCTGGTCCTCGAGCAGGCGCTGCAGCGCGCCGGCGATGGCGCCCTCGTCGTGCGGGTCGAACAGCAGCGCGGCGTCGCCCGCGACCTCTGGCAGCGAGGAGGCGTCGGCGCAGGCGACGGGCACGCCGCGCGCCATCGCCTCCAGCACGGGCAGGCCGAAGCCCTCGTACAGCGATGGGAACACGAAGGCGTCGGCGAGCGCCCACAGGCCCTCCAGCTCCTCGCCTGAAACCCAGTTCTCAAAGCGCACGTCGTGCTCGACCCCGAGCGCGGCGGCGCGCTCGCGCAGCTGCGCCTCGTGCCACGTGGCGTAGCCGGGCAGCACGAGCACGGGGCGCCGTGCGGCGGGGATGCGCGCGAGCGCGCCGATCAGCGCCGCCAGGTTCTTGTGCGGGCGCTTGGCGGACAGGCTCAGCACGAGGCGCCGCTCGCCGAGTCCGAAGCGCTCGCGGATCGCCTCCGGCGCCGGCGCCACCAGACGCTTGACGGTGCCGAGCCCGAGCGGCACTACGTCGATCTTCCCCGGCGGGGTCCCCAGCAGCCGCACGAGGTCGTCGCGCGTGCTCTGCGAATCGACGGCCACGCGCTCGGCGCGGCGCACGGCGAGCGGCACCAGCACGCGCATACCGAGATCGCGCACGCCGGCGTGCGCCTCGGGGAAGCGGGCGTAGATCAGGTCGTGCACGGTGACCACGCGCCGGAAGCGCCCCCACGCCGGCGCCGTGCTCGCGAGGCTGTGCACGAGCGCGATCCGGTGGCGCGCCGCCAGGCGCGGCAGGTGCAGCTGCTCGCCGAGTACCCACTGCACGCGGTTGCGCGCGCTGACGGGGACCGTCACGGCCGGCAGCAGCTCCCCCCACGGGCCGTCGTTGGCGGCGGCGGCCTCGCGGTTGACGAACGCGGTGAACTCGATCCCGGGCGCGACGTTCAGCAGCGCCGGGATCAGCTCGCGCGCGACGACCTCCATGCCGCCGGTCTCGCCGGGCACGAGGAAGATCAGGTTGAGCCCGACGCGCATGGGCGCCCCAGGTTAGTCTGAGCTGTCGTGCAGCTTCGTATCGGCATCGACGCGCGCGCCGCCGTGGAGGTGCCGGCCGGCCGCGGCCGGGTGGTGCGCGAGCTGCTGCGCGCGCTCGCCGCGCGCACGCAGGACCCGCACCGCTACGTGCTCTACGCCCGCACGGCCTGGGAGCAGCCGCTCGACGAGCGCTTCTCCTGGCGGCTGCTCGACGGCCGCGACCCGCTGTGGCACGTGCGCGCGGCGCGCGCCGCCAACCGCGAGTGCGACGTGTTCCTCTCCTCCAACTCGTATCTGACGAGCAGCTTTCTGCGCATCCCGTGCGTGCCGATCGTGTACGACCTCGCGACGTTCGTGCCCTCCATGCGCCCGAATCGCCGCTCGCGCGCGATCGAGCGCGTCACGCTCGGTCCGGCGGTGCGCCGCAGCGCCGCGCTGCTGGCGATCTCGCAGGCGACCAAGGAGGCGCTCGTCGAGCGCTTCCCCGCCGCCGCGTCGCGCACCGTCGTCGCGCCGCTGGGCGTCGCGCCGGCGCTCAACGGGGGCCTCGACGCGCAGGAGGCGGCGCTGTTGCCGGCGCCTGGCTTCGTGCTCGCCGTCGGCACGCTTGAGCCCCGCAAAAACCTGCCGCGCCTGGTCGCCGCCTACGGTGCGCTGGAGGGTGCGCTGCAGGAGCGCCACCCGCTCGTCGTCGTCGGCGCGCTCGGCTGGGAGACGGGCCCGACGCTGCACGCGCTGCGCTCCCTCGGCGAGCGCTGCACGATGCTCGGCTATGTCTCCGACACGGCGCTGGCGGAGCTGTACCGCCGCTGCGCGGTGTTCTGCTACCCCTCGCTGGGGGAGGGCTTCGGCTTACCTGTGCTGGAGGCGATGGCCGCCGGCGCGGCGGTGCTCACTTCGGGCGTCTCCTCGCTGCCGGAGGTGGGCGGCCGCGCCGTCGCGTACGCCGACCCCACGCGCGTGGATGACATCGCCTCGCAGCTGGGCGCGCTGCTGCGCGACGACGCCCGCCGCGCGCAGCTGTCCGCCCTCGCCACGGCGCGCGCCCGCGAGTTCTCCTGGGCGCGCTTCGCGCAGACGACGCTCGCGACGCTGGAGGATGCGGCGGGCTACGGGGCGCAGCCGCCGGTGGCGGTCCCGGCCGAGCGCGAGGCCGTCGCTCGGCGGTAGCCGTCGAGGTGCGCGGCAGCGGCACCCGCCCCAGCCGGCCCTGACCCGCGTATCTACTTGAGCGCTTCGAACTCGGCGCGGATGTTCATCGCCGGGAAGCGAAACGCGAGGTACCGCTCGTAGGGCTCGGGGAAGCGGTTGGCGAGCGCCCCGATGCCGAGCGCGCGGAAGGCCAGCCACAGATCGAGCGTGACGTGCTCGACGCGAAAGCGCACGTCGGTGTAGTGCGCGAAGCGCGGCTCGGCGAGCGAGCGGATCGCGATCGTGGAGAAGTAGTGGCGGTGGGTGGGGTCGCCGTAGGCGAGCACCGAGGAGAAGTGCGGCGTGCGCAGCTGGATGCGCGCGCCGGGGCGGGCGATGCGGTGCAGCTCCTCGAACACGCGGATCGGCTCCCGCACGTGCTCGATCACGTCCTGCAGCAGGATCTGGTCGAAGCTCGCGTCCGCGATCGGGTACGGCAGCTCGTCGAGGTCGTGGACGATGTCGGCGTCCGTGTCGGCGGAGATGTCCAGGCCGACCGCCCCGGGCGTCTTCGCCGCGCCGCAGCCGATGTCGAGCACGGCCCCGGGCCCCGTCGGCACGAGGTCGAACTGGTGCGGGTCGGTGAGCCGCGCGAGGAGGCTTTGCGCCTGGTGCACGGGCGTACGGTAGCGCCGTCCCCCGACGCTCTCAGCTCGCGCCCCTCCCATGCTCAGCTCCTGCCCCCTCCCACGCTCAACTCGTCCCCCTCCCACGCTCTCAGTTCGCGCGTGCCCGCAGCACGAAGCCGGCGCTGTCGCCGGCGCGCTGGCGGTTGAGCCGCCTGGCGCGCCGCTCGAACTCGCGCAGCTGCGCGGCGCTGAACAACGCCGTCCCCTGGTCCTCGGCGTAGGAGCGCGGGTCGCGCAGCGGGATGTCGCGGCGGTACTGCTCGCTGCCCCAGAGCTGAAGTGCGTAGGAGTCGAAGAACACCCGCTCGATCGCCATGCCCGCGCGCTCGGCGAGGGTCTCCAGCGAGCGTCGCGTGTGCAGGAACAGGTGCCGGGGGGCGTCGAGCTGCACCCAGTCGGCGCCGTACGTGCGCCACGCCCAGCTGTCCGCCACCGGCACGCGGATCAGCACGGCGCCGCCCGGGCGCAGGCGCTCTTGCAGGTGCGCGAGCACGGACGCGGGCTCGGCCATGTGCTCGAAGGAGTGGTTCAGCATGATCAGATCCCAGCCGCCCGGCATCTCCGCCACGCCGAGCCTGCGGATCGCGACCCGCCCGCCGATGTCGAGGTCCCCGTCGAGGTACGGGTCAAAGCCGGCGAGGTTGGAGAAGCCCTGGCCGAGCATCCACGTCAGGACCTCGCCGTCGCCGGAGCCGACGTCGCAGATCGCTGACGTGCTCCGCAGACCCAGGCCGGCGAACCAGATCATCCGCGCCGGCACGCACCCGCTGCGCGCGAGCGCGTCGAGCACGGGGGCGGGCGCGCGCAGCAGCGCCGCGGTGCGCGCGCGCTTGCCCTTGACGAGCAGCGGCTGCGGCAGCGCGCGCGGCGCGCCGCCCAGCGAGTAGTACGCCGGCGGGTAGTACGGGGACATGTCGGCGGGCGCGTCGAGCAGCGCCAGACAGCCGCAGCGCGCGCACTCCAGGTAGCGGAAGCGCTCGCGCAGGCCAAACATCATCTCGCGTGCCTCGTGCACGCGGTTATCGGCGGCGTTGGCGCAGATCGGGCAGCTCATCGCCTCTCCAGGGCGCGGCGGTAGCCGGCGAGGCTCAATTCGCCCGTGCGCCGCCACGTGAAGGCGCGCGCCCGCTCCCGCCCGCGCGCGGCCAGGCGGGCGGCGAGGTCGCGATCGTCGAGCAGCCGCCGGATCGCCCCGTCGATCTCCTCCTGGCGTTCGGGGTCGAATGTCAGCGCCGCGTCGCCGGCGACCTCGGCGACGGCGGCGGCGTTGGAGCAGGCGACCGGTACGCCCCGCAGCATCGCCTCGATTACGGGCAGCCCGAAGCCCTCGATCAGCGACGGCAGCACGAACACGCTGCTGAGCGCGTACAGACCCTCCAGCTGCTCGTCGGAGAGCCAATCGACGAAGCGCACGCGCTGCTCGACGTGCAGCTCGCGCGCGAGCGTGCGCAGCTCCGTCTCGTACGCCGTCGGCGAGCCGGGCAGCACGAGCACCACGTCCCGGTCGAGCGCCGGCAGCGCCTGCACCAGGCGGCGCAGGTTCTTGTAGGGGCGCTTCTGCGCGACGCACAGCACGACGCGCGCGTCCGCGAGCTCGAGCGCGGCGCGCAGCTCGCCCTCGGGCATCGGCGCGGCACTCGCCGGACGGGCGCCGAGCGGCGTGACGTCGATCCGCTCGCGCGCGAGCCCGAGCGTCGCGGCGAGATCCTCCGCGGCCGCCTGGGAGATCGCGAAGATGCGATCGGCGCGGCGCACGGCGCCTCGCACGCGGCGCAGCATGGTGCGGTGCACGCGCGGGTCGGCCTCCCATTCCTGGGACCTGTGCAGCCAGATCAGGTCGAGTACCGACACGACGCTGGCGAGCCCCGGTGTGATCGCCGGCCCCGTGTTCGCGGGGCTGTGCAGAACTTGCAGGCCCCGCGCGGCCGCGAGCGCCGGCAGCGCCAGGTATTCCGCCGGCACGTGCAGCGGCGGACCGTGCATCGTGATTGGCACGGTGCTCCAGCGCACGCCGCCGGCCCACGGCTCCTCGCGCAGGTCCGCCGGGGCGTCGCGGGAGACGAACACGTGCACCTCGGTGGCGGGCTCGGCCGCGAGCAGCGCGCCCGGCAGCTCGCGCGCGTAGCGCCCGGCGCCGCCGGCGCGCTCGCCGAGGAAGATCAGGTTGAGCCCGACGCGCAGCGGCAAGGGCGCTCAGCCGCTCCTCGCTCGGCGGGGGCGCGGGAGCAGCTCGGTGAGCTCTCGCGGTAAGGCGCGGCTGACGGCGATCAGCAGCCCGTAGACCGCGAGCGCGAGCAGCGTGCGCACGAGCGAGGGCAGGCCGAGCGCGAGCGCGATCGCCGCCGCCGGCGCCGCGGCGATCGCGACTTTCCCCAGCACGGCCAGACGCGGGCGCAGCTCCGGGCGGCCGCGCACGAGCACGAACAGATAGCCGCCCGCCAGCGTCAGCTCGCCGCACAGCACCGCGACCGCCGCGCCCTGCGCCCCGTGTGCGGCGGCGAGCGCGAGCGTGAGCGAGACGCTGACGAGGAACGCCGCGGCGTTGACGAGCAGCAGGCCGGCGTAGCGTCGCATCGAGAGCAGCGCGAAGGACCAGCCGGAGAGGACGAAGGAGGCGATCATCGCCACGCCGAGGATGTGCAGCACAGGCGTGGCGCCCGCGAACTTCGGGCCGGCGATCACGGCGAGGACGAACTGCGCGCCGCCGAGCACGCCGAGCCCCATCGCGACGCCGAGGATCAGCGAGACTTCGAAGATCCGCTGCAGGGCGTACGCGAGGCGCTCGCGGTCGTCGCGCGCCGCCCGCGCGAGCAGCGGGAAGGCGGTGCTCGCGAGCAGGCCGGGCACCGTGTTGGCGACGACGAAGACCCTGAAGGACGCGGCGAACAGCCCGCTCTGGTGGGCGCCGGCGACGAGGCTCGCGACGATCTGCGCGGTGTACACGTAGATCGTGCCGACGGCCGTCGCCAGCGAGAACGCGACAGTCAGCCGCAGCAGCGAGAGCCAGTGGCGCGGCCGCAGCTCCAGGCGCATCGAGATCTGCCCGCGCATCAGCGCCGCCGTGACGAGCACGAGCAGCGCGTACACGACGAGGTTGACCAGCAGCAGCGCGAACACGCCGGCGTGCCCGAGGATCAGGGCGACGATCGCGAGCACGGTCAGCAGCTGGCGGGCGAAGTCCAGCAGTGCCAGCGTGCCGAGGCGCAGTTCCGCCGCGAGCGGGATCGACAGCGTGTGCTGGAAGACGAGCGCGACGGTGGCGAGGCTCGCGACGACGGTGCCGCCGAGCAGCGCGGCGTCGTAGCCGGCGAGCACGGCGAAGGCGGTCGCGAGCGCCACGCCGGCGAGCGTCAGCGCCACGCGCAGCCCGAGCAGGTCGCGCATCAGCGCGTCGCGATCGGGGCCGTGGCGTACCGCGAACTCGCGCGTGCCGAGGTTGGACATGCCGGCGTCCGTGACGACGGAGACGATGCTCACGAGCGAGATCACGGTGACGTACTGGCCGAAGCGCACGGCGCCGAGGTGGCGCGTGAGCAGCGCCGTGGAGATCACCGACAGCGCGACGACGCCGACGTAGCTGCCGATGCGCAGCACGCCGCCGCGGATGATCAGCCCGCCGGCGGCGGTGCTGTCGAGCACGTCGGCGGGGGCGGCGCGGTCGGCGACCTCGGTGGGGCTCATCGCGCCGTCCAGGCGCGCGCGTAGCTCGCCAGCGTGCCGCGCGCGGTCGCCTCCCACGTGAACGCGGACTCGCGCTCGCGCCCGCGCGCGACCAGGCGCGCGGCGAGCGTGCGGTCCTCGATCAGCTCCAGCAGCGCGGCGGCGATGTCCGCGACGCTGTACGGGTCGAAGTAGCGCGCGGCGTCGCCCGCCACCTCGGGGAGCGCCGAGGCGCGCGCGCACGCGACGGGCACGCCGCGGCGCATCGCCTCGAGGATCGGGATGCCGAAGCCCTCGTTGATCGAGGCGAACACGAAGCACGCGGCGAGCGCGTACAGCCCCTCCAGATCCGGCGCGTCGACGTAGCCGAGGAACGTGACGTTCCCCTGCAGCCCCAGCTCGTCCACGAGCGCGCGCAGGTCGCGCTCGTGCGGGGTGGGCTTGCCCGGCAGCACGAGCATCGCGTCGGGGTGGCGCGCCACCACGGCGGGCATCGCGCGCACGAGCCGCTCTAGGTTCTTGTGTACCTTCTTGGCGGCGACCGTGAGGATCACGGGGCCGGCGCCGAGGCGCAGGCGCGCGCGCAGCTCGCCCGCCGCCGCCGGCTCCACGGTGTCGTCGAGTCCGGCGGCGAGCGGCACCATGTCGATGCGCTCGCGCGGCACGCGCAGGTGCTCGACGATGTGCTCGACGCCGGCTTGGGAGAGCGCGATCAGGCGGTCGGCGCGGCGCGCGACGGGCGGCACGACGGTCCGCCACACGCGGACTGTTCCGGCCTCGCCCGGGTCGGGGGCGACGATCCAGGTCACGTCGGCAAGTGTGACGACGTTGACGGCGCGCGTGCGCAGGGGCGCCGTCAACGCGACGCTGTGCAGCAGATCGACGCGGCGCGAGGCGATCGCGCCGAGCACCGTCAGCTCGGAGACGGCTTTCAGACCGCGCCGGCCGAGCAGCGGGTGGGTGACGAGCTCGACCCGGTCGTCCCATCCTTCTTCGAGCAGGTGGTCGCGACCGCCGGGGCTGCAGAACACGCTGAAGCGGATCTCGGGCGCCAGGCGCGCCAGCTCCGGCACGAGCGCACGCACGTACGTCTCCAGGCCGCCCATGTGCGGCTCCAGGAAGAGGGCGTTGATGCCGACGCGGCGGGGCAGCGGAGCGCTCATCTCGGCGGCACGGTAGCGCGCCCGCCGATGAGGCTCGCCCGCGCGCCGGCCGACCCGCGCGGCGAAGCTCACCCGCGCGGCGCGGCGGTCCCGCGCAGCGCCAGTCCCAGCAGCTCGCGGTAGGCGCGCGCCTGCTCGCCCGCCTGCGCGCGCTTGGCCGGCAGGCACGCGATCAGGCGCAGGCCGAGCCACGACAGCGCCAGCGAGACGGCGAGCACGGCGCGCGAGACGGCGACGGGGACGCCGCGCATACGCAGGTAGCGCAGCGCGCTGGCGAGGAAGTGCGGCGAGTGCGCGAGCGCCTCGGCGCCGCCGCCGCGCAGCAGGTGGCGCGCCGTCGCGCCGGGCGCCAGCTCGACCGTCCAGCCGCACCGCGCGAGGCGCTGCTGGAACTCCGTCTCCTCGAAGTACAGGAAGAAGTCCTCGTCGAGATCTCCCGCCTGCGCGTAGGCGGCGCGCCGGATCGCCATCGCGGCGCCGCACACCCAGGCCGGGCGCGCGCCGGCGCGCAGCGCGGCGGGCGACATCGCCGCGGGGTGCGGCAGGCGCGTCGCCAGGCGCGCGTAGCCGAGCGGGATGCAGAGGTCCAGGGCGATCGTGAAGAGGCCGGGGAAGCGGCGGTAGCCGTTGGGCGCCAGGCGTCCGTCGGCGTGCTCCAGCAGGGGCGCGACGACCGCCGTGCGCGGATGTTCGCGCAGGCGCCCGAGCAGCTGCGCGAGCGCGCCGGGGGCGAGCTCGGTGTCGGGGTTGAGCACGACGACGAACTCGGCGCTGGTGTGGCGAAAGCCGGCGTTGACGCCCGCCGCGAAGCCGCGATTGGCCTCCAGCTCAACGACGGTGGCGTCTGGCAGCGACTGGCGCAGTCGCGCGGCGCTGCCGTCACCGGAGGCGTTGTCGATCACCACGATCTGGAGGTCGAGGCCGCCCTGGGTGGCGCGCACCGAGGCCAGGCAGCGCTCGACCAGGTTCGGGGTGCGGTAGTTGACGACGACGACGGCGGCGTCAGGGCTGTCGTCACGCTGTGGATCGCCGGCGATGGGGAGAGGCATCAGGGGGCAGCGTAGCTGCGGCCTGCCTCACCGGCGCGCAGGCGACTGCAGGCCGTCCGCGCGAAGTTCGTCCTCGATCAGGTCGAGCACGTTGTCAAGCACCTTTCCGGCGCGCTCGCCGCTGAACTGGGCGAGGCCGTGGCTGACGGCCCTGCGACGCTGTCGGAGCGGGTCGGGCGCCTCCGTCTCAAGCGTGCCGGCTGGCGCGATCCAGACGCTCTGGAAGATCAGCGAGGAATGCTCGGCGATACGGTCGAAGTCGGCGTCGTAGTGCAGAACGCCGAGCCCGTGGGTGGCGGCGAGCGCGGCCACGAGGTAGTCCTGGTGCGCGAGGCGGTGAAAGCCGGCCGCGTGTCGCGCGAGCTCGGCCTGGGCGGCGAGCGCGGCAGCGACGACGGCCTCCGACAGCTCCAGCGGTCTGAGCGCCTCGAGCTCCCCTCTCAACTCCGCGTGCTCGCGCGCGTTGCGCGCGCTGTAGAGGACCTCGAACTCGAGGATCGGCGATCGGTAGAGATCCCCTTCCTCCAGCGCCCGCAGCCAGTCGGCACGCACGATCTCGTTGCCGCCGCGCTGAAAGGCGGAGTTGTCGACGACAAGCCTGCTGCCGGCGAACGCCGAGCTCACCCGCGCTGCCATTGCGCGGAAGCCTCGCGCAGGGCCGCATAGTCGAGACCCTCGGGTTGCCGGAAGCGAGCGGCCAGACGCCTGGCCGCCGCGCGGCGGCGCTGCTCGTAGTCCGCCTCGGCCCGGTCCTCCTGCGCGAGCGCCTCCTCGCCCTTGCTGACGAGCGCAGCGAGGATCTTCGAATCCGAGGTTCCGGGCGGGAAGCTGCGCCGGCTTCGCCGGAGTGCGACTTCGACCCGCTCGTCGCTCGTGATGGTGTAACGGCGCTTCTGCGTCGGCATGGAGAGGAGTGTAGCACTAAGTGCGGCACCTTTTTGGTGGTGCCACATCTCAGCTCGTCCCACTACGCGGCCCGCGGCATGAAGAGGCTCACCCCCCGCTCCACCACTCCGCGCCGGCGAGGCCGTCGGGATGAGCGCGCATCACCGCCTCGATCGCGTCGGCGAGCGCTCCCGTCGCATCGCGGCTGCGGCTGCGACGGGACGGCAGCAGAATCAGGCCCGCATGACCGCGTCCGTCGGCGAGGCGCTCCGCGGCGAGCGGACGGAAGTCTCTGATGTTGTTGGTGACGACGGCGCGCTGCTCGCGCAGCGCCACGTCCATGATCTGGCTGTCGGGGGCCTGCACGAGATCGGGGCGCTCGACGACGGCCTGCGTGTCCAATCCGCGCTCGCGCAGCAGCCGCGCGATCTGGCCGGAGAGCTGCTCGTCAAGCAGCGCTTTCACCGTCCGAGCGCTCTCTGGCCCGCCTCCCAGGCGCTGTAGCCCCGCCCCCAGGCTTCGTCGTTGAGGGCGATGTCGTTGTCGACCTCCTGCTTGAACTCCCCGTAGTAGGCGACCGCGGCCTGCACCAGGCCGAGCGGCAGTCCGAGCAGCGCCGCCGCCGGCTCCAGCTGGTTCTCGTTGGCCTGCACCGTCGCGATCACCTCCCACACGTCGAGCCCGCTGCCGACGAGCGCCGCTCGCCGACCGCTGGGGCCATCCGCGAAGCGCACCAGCGGATGGTCTTCGTGGCGCAGACCCTCCTCGACGTAGCGCTGCGCGAGCGTGCGCGGGGCGAGGTCCACCCGGCGCGCGTGCGAGCGCAGCCGCTCGCCCACGCCGGGCCTGAAGCGCAGGGTGAAGTGGTCGCTCACATCGATATCGTAACACTTCGTGCCACTCTGTGGCACATCTGTCGGCGCAAGCCGAGGAAGTCATCGTCGTCGGTGACGAGCACCCACGCCACCGCACACGAAGCCGCAGGCCTCTATGTAGCCGCTCAAGGTACTTTCCAACGTGAAGGTACTTTCCAACTCCAGCGGCCACTGGCCATCATGAGCGTCCCTGAGCCTTCAGGGGTTGCGGATGAGTAGCGTGTAGGCGAGTCCGGCGCGGCGCATCGTTTCGGCGTCGAGCAGGCTGGGTCCCGATGGGTTCAGTCGCTGCTCGGCGACGCGTAGCCACTTGCGCTCGGTCTTGCGCAGATCGGCCGCCATCTCGCGAGGGTCATCGATGAGTGCCAGCAGCCGCAGGAGATCCTCGCGCTGGGTCTCGGGGTCGCTGTGGACCATCAGGGACCGCGCCTTGATGAGCACCGCCCCGAGCAGCGTCGGCCGGCGAAGCTCGAACGAGCGTCCCTCGACGATCACGGTGACGGTCTCCCCCACGGCCGCCCAGAGCTCGAGGGTCTCCGGATCGTCGAGGTCGATGTCGATCTCGCTCATGGCACGAGAGCACGCGCGGCCTCGCGACGGGCGCGTGGCTCGTCGCTCTCGAGCAGGTCAACCAGGATCGCGGCGCGCGGCGCGCGGCGATCACCACCACGGTCCAAGAACGGCCATATCTCATCGCCCACCCAGCGCACGCGAACCGGCCCCGCGCCCGGCATGAGAGCGTGCTCGGCGACGATCGCGTGGCGCTGGCCAGCTGGCGCATACACCTCGACCGCTGACGCTGGGCCGAGGAGACCCACCACGTCGCTGGCCGAGATGCCGGTGGCCAGGACGTCGGGCCGGTCGAGGATCCGCCTCAGCTCCGACGGGTGGACGTCGAACTCCTCCATCTCTGCGCGGGCGCGGAGTCGGGGTGCGTACTCTTGCAGGGGATGGTCGCGCAGCCAGGCGCGCATCCGTGAGGAGTAGCGGTCCCGGCCAGCCACGTCCTCGGCCGTGGCGTCGTCCCCGGATGCCAGTATGAGGACCGCCCAGGCCATCGCCTGTGACAGGGGCCGGCCACCACCGGGTCGCTGCCGGGTCATCCGCTGCACCGCTCGCTCATCCAGCCACCAGCTGCGCCCGCGCTTGACTGCGGGCAGCCGACCCGATGCGATTTGCTGACGCACGGCGACCGGGCCGACGCCGAGACGGTCGGCGGCTTCGCGGACACTGAGAAGTGACGCATCAGGCACAGACAGAATGCTATCGCTAGCGCAAAGGTTCTGTCCGCGGCCGTTCAGCTGGACCGGGAGTGTCCGATCGACCGAGCCAGAGAGGGGCCTGAGGCGATCTCGATCTGCAAGGCAATCGTCTTCTCCATGGCGGCCGCGCACCGCTTCGGCTGGATCTCCTTGAACGTGACCTTTCGGCCGTCCCGCAGATAGATCTCAAGGCGGCCCATCGTTGGGAAAGTATGGGATCTGACAGGCTCGACCTCGGCAAGCGGAAGACTCGCGCCGCCCACGACGCCGGGGAACACAATGCGCCGGTCGGTGCAGACGAACAAAGACTCGCCGGTGATACCCCCGAAGAAGGCCGCACCGCCTCGACCCAACTATCGTGAGCGGCAACACTCTCCAGCATCCCTCACCGCTCCCGCACCCCCACAAGATTCGAGACCCCCGCCAGGAACGGGTAGTCGGCCTCGTACGTGCACAGCGCCCGGAACGTGTACAGCGCGGGACCGGCGAAGCGGAAGCGGTAGGTGAAGTGAAACGCCCCGCGCGCGTCCGTGCGGACCACGTGGAACTGCAACCAGCCGCTGCCGGGGGAGCGCGCCTCGAGCACGATCTGCTTGCCCGCGGTGGGGAGCGGCGCGCCCCGCAGGCGTCCGCTGAGGCGGATCTCGTGCCCAACGCCGCTCACGCGCGGCGCCACGCGCAGCAGCACGCCGGCGCGCACGCTCAGCGTCAGCGTGCGCGTGGCCACGGGCGTGGCGTCGCCGAGGTGGCTGCGGTAGCCCAAGCGCAGCGCGCCGGAGCAGGCGCCGCGCGGCAGGCTCATCCTCCAGCGTCCGGCGCGATCGGTGCGCGGTCCGCGCAACGCGCTCGCGTGAGCCCCCGCGGTCGCCGGCTGCTCGCCCACGTCGAGGAGCGCGCCGGCGATCGGCCGCCCGCCCGGACCGGTGAGGCGACCTTCGATCGTGCGCGTCTGCCCGTAGGCGTCGGTGACGTGGACGCCGGCGACGCCGTGCCAGTGCGCGCTGAGCGTCGCGTGGTCGGAGGCACCGCTGCCATTCGCCGCGCCGCGCGAAGGCGCCGGGCCGGCGAGCGAGCGCGATTCGCCGGCGCCTGTGCCGGCCGGGGAGCCACCGCCCGCGCCGCCCTGCGGGGAGCCACCCTGCGGGGAGCCGCCGGCAGACTGTCCGCCACCGCTGCCGCCCGTGCCGCCGCCGGGATTCTGAGCGGCGTTGGCCACGGCGATCTGGCGGTCGAGCACCGGCGTCGTGTTGCCCGCGGCGTCGCTGACGTTGACGATGAGGTGGTGGCTGCCGTCGCCCACTCCGGTCGTGTCGAACGGCACATCGACGCTCAGCGCCGCCGGGCACGGCTGCGTGTAGAGGAACGCGGGCAGCCCGTCGCCCGTCTGGCCCACGTCGTGGCAGCGCCCGCCGTTGGCGTTCAGCACGACGCTCTTGACCGTCTGGCCGTCCACCTGGAAGATCGCCTCGTACACGCCGGAGCCGGGATCGGCGGCGTGGAAGGCGACGTCGCTGGAGCCGCTGACGGTGGCGTCTTCGGCGAGCGGCCCCGCCACTTCGTTGACCGCGGGGGAGGCTTCCTGGTCGAGGACGAGGTCGGCGGCGAACAGCTCGACGACGGAGGCGTAGCCGTTTTCGTCGCCTCCGCCGGCGGGGCAAGCGGCCCCCACGATGTTTGATCCACAGGACGCCACAAGGAACAAATCGGGGCTATGTAGGGCACTTTCGGGGGCAACCACATGATTGCTTGTGGCGAATGGATCAGAAAAACTGCCCTCGCCCGGGCAGCCATTCAGAGCGGCACACTTGTCGAAAATCTGAGTGCTGCTGCCACTGTCCGCGACTCCCGATAGCCAATACAGATAAGACGCTTCGGCTTCCATGTTGGTGCCGCCCAACGTATCCCCGGCTCGCCAAAGCGAAGCACCCGTAAGCGTCTCGCCAGCTGGGGCGCTGAATTGCCATATGGCTGAGTCCTTGTCCGCTTTGTGCGTTTCTCCGGTGCTCAACGCCGCAACAAGCGCTCCGCCTGTGGCGCATCCGTTGGTGTTTTGGCTAGCGCGTTCTCCGACAGAGCCCTTGGTGGCGTAGCTCCACCCATCCACCGGCGCCGCCTGCCCATCGGGCTGGCGGCAGGCAAACACGTGGTACGCGCCCCCCGCGTTCGCCGCCGCGCACCACGCGCAGCAGGCGAGCACGGCGAGCGCCGCCCCCAGCAGTCCCGACACCGTCGCGGCGGGGGTCCTCGCGTGCATGAACATCGGCCTCTCCTCTCGTCCTTGACGTCTGTCCGGTGGCGGCGCAGGGGCCGCCCGTAACCTCCATGTCGTAACGGCGCCGCCCGTGACCCCCCCTCCAATTCGGCTGTGCGTCCTGCACCTCGGGGCGGCCCTCCGCGGGGAGGGCGCTCCGGACCGCTATCGACGGGGGGAGAAGCGCACGGGCAGTTCGGACAAACCGTAGATGCCGAGGATGCTCTCGTAAACCGTATCTCCGTCCAGTTCCAGATTTCGCATCCGCGGCGCGAGGAAGGCGAAGGCCTCCTGCAGCTCCACGCGGGCGAGGTTGGCGCCGAGGCAGTAGTGCACGCCGGCGCCGAACGTCAGCGCCCGGAAGCGCTCGCGCTTCGCGGTGATGTCGAAGGCGCCGGCGTTCGCACCCGCGCCCGCGTCCTTGCGCGCGGCGCCCCCACCCGCGTCCGGCGCGCCGGCGGCGCCCGCCGCGTCGCCCACGTCG
The DNA here is from genome assembly GCA_036561645.1 of Solirubrobacteraceae bacterium. Taxonomy (GTDB): domain Bacteria; phylum Actinomycetota; class Thermoleophilia; order Solirubrobacterales; family Solirubrobacteraceae; genus Palsa-744. The sequence continues at coordinate 21,549 of DATBOY010000037.1, read as the reverse complement.
CGGTTGCCCGTGAACGCGCACACCATCACGATCGTGTCGGGCGGGAACGTGACGTCGCGCACCGTCAGCTCCTCCGTCGTGATGCGCGCGGTGAAGGGCGTGATCGGCTCGAAGCGCAGCACCTCCTCGACCGCCGCCCCCGCCAGGGAGGGGTCATCCCCCAGCAGCTGCCACTGCCGCGGGTGTTCGGCGAACAGGCGCAGGCCGTGCGCGAGCTGGCTCTGCGTCGTGTCCACGCCGCCGATCAGCACGTTCAGTATGAGGTTCACGCACTCCGAGTCCGACAGCCGCTCGCCCTCCTCTTCGGCGGCGATCAGCTTGGAGATGAGGTCGTCGGCGGGGCGCGAGCGGCGCGCCGCCACGAGGGCGCCGGCGTACTCGTAGAACTCCACGACGGCGCGCTCGATCTCCGCGCGCTCGCTCATCATGCTCGCCGCGTCGAACTGGCGCTGGATCCAGTTGGACCAATGGTGCAGGCGCGGGGCGTCGCTCAGGGGCGCGCCCATCACCGTCGCGATCATCTGCGACGGGTAGGGCTTGGCGATGGCCTCCACGAACTCGCAGCGGTCGGTCACGGCCGCGAACAGCTCGGCGATGAAGCGCCGCGCCACGGGCCGGTAGCGCTCGACCGCGCGCGGGGACAGGGCCGGGTTCACGAGGCTGCGCAGGCGCGTGTGGTCGGGGCCGTTGATGTGCAGGATGTTGCGCACCATCTCCTCGTACAGCGGCCCCTCGCGCACGTCGAACAGCTCGGCGATCTTCATCCCCGGGAAGATCGCCGAGCGCGTGCGCAGGAAGTGCTCGCCGGCCTCGTGGTCGAGCACGACGTAGCCGTACGGCCCCGCAGCCAGCCAGCCGCCGGCGCGCAGCTCGCCCAGGGCCGCGTGGAAGCGCTCGCCGCGCAGCTCCGGGTCGAGGTAGTCGAAGCTCGGAAGATCCAGCTCGCTGACCAGCGTCATCGCCGGCGCGACGCTATCAGGGCGGCCCCTACTTCTTCGGGTGCACCATCTGCTTCAGGCCCGCGCCCGCGGTGAACTTCGGCGCCTTCGACGCCTTGATCTTGACCTTTTCGCCCGTGCGCGGGTTGACGCCTTGGCGCGCGGCGCGCTTGACGACCGAGAACTTGCCGAAGCCCGTGATCACGACCTCGTCGCCCTTCTTCAGCGTCTTGGACACCGTGCCGACGAACGATTCCACGGCGCGGGCGGCGTCCGCCTTGGACAGGCCGCTGTCGGCGGCGACCGCCTCGACCAGCTGCGTCTTGTTCATGGGTGCTTCCTTTCTGTAGGTGGACTTGCGAGCGCGCAGACTAGCGCGAAGGCCGGAAAGACCGCTTGCCTATGCGGCTTGACGACACGGGGACACGCTCACGCCCAACCGCCTCACAGGCGCTCGCGCGCCGCTATGCTGACCCGCAGAAACTCAGATCCACGAGGGAGGGGCGAGGTTTGATGTCGAGACTGCACACAGCTGCCGCGCGGCTCGCGGCGCTCGCGCCGGCGCTGCTCGCGCTCGCGCTGCCGGCCGGCGCCGGCGCCGCCACGAGCGGCCAGGTCAAGGTTTCCTTCAAGCCCGACAAGCTCGGCGCCCCCACCACGGTTTACGTCGAAGTGACGTTCGCCGACTCGCTCGGGGGCGTGCCCTCGCCGCCGCGCGTGGCCACGGTGCACCTGCCGAAGGGCTTCATCATCAAGCCCGAAGGCGTCACCACGTGCTCGGAAGCGACGCTGCTCGCCAAGGGCGTTGCGGGCTGCCCCAACACGTCGCTGGCGGGCGAAGGCAAGGCCCGCCTGGAGGCGCCGATCGGCGGCACGCTGATCGAAGAGGACGCCAGCGTCACGCCGTTTCTCGGCTCCGTGGCGCCGGGCAAGATCGTGCTGTACCTGTACGGCGACGGGCGCACGCCGATCAATCAGCAGCTCGTGCTGACGGCGACCGTCACGGGCAGCTCCGCCAACGGTCAGCTGTTCACGCTGCCCGTGCCGGAAATCCCCACGCTGCCGGGCGCGCCCGCGGCGTCGGTGACGAAGTTCTCGCTGACGATCGGCATCCAGAAGGTGCTGGCGATCCACCCCGGCAACAGGTACTACAGGGTCGTCAAGGTGCACGGGCGCAGGAAGCGGGTGCGGTTCGTGCCGTTCGGCGTCGGCGTGCCGAAGAAGTGCCCGACGGGCGGCTTCTCGTTCCAGAGCACGTTCACGTTCGCCGACGCCAGCTCCAACGAAGCGTCCGCCAAGGCGCCCTGCCCGTAGCGCCTGTGGGTGGGGCGGCGGCGCGTCGCCCCACCCCCGGCCGGCGTGTCGCGCCCGCCCTCAGATCGTCACCGCGCGCGCCGGGTCGGCGCCCAGCACTTCGCGCAGGCGGCTGCGCATCAGGCGGTGGCCGGTGCGGGCGTCGACGGCGGGGTGGCCGAGCACGAAGCTCGCCTTGTCGTCGCTGAGGGCCGTGTTGGGCGCCAGCTTCAGCTGCGGGTCCTCGCCGCAGGCGCGCAGGAAGCCGGCGACCGTGCCCTCGCGCACGAGCGCCGGGTCGCAGTCGAAGGCGCGCGCCAGCAGGCGCAGGTACTCGCGCTGGTTCAGAGACTCGGGGCCCGCCGTGTTGTAGACGCCTTCGCAGTCCTGTGCGATCAGCTCGCAGACGCGCTGCGCGTAGTCCCAGGCGTACGTCGGCGAGCGGTAGCCGTCGGCCGGCGCCGGCAGCGGCTGGGCGCTGCGCAGGCGGCTGACGAGTTGCAGGGCGATGCTCGAGTGGCGCCACACGTGCTCGGCCAGCTCGCCCTCGCGCGGGCGGGACATGTTGACGCCGTACACCTCCGCCGGGCGCGTGATCAGCCAGCTGCCGTTGTAGCGGCGCACGGCGTCCTCCGCTGCGCGTTTGCTGCGCCCGAGCGCGTTCAGGGGGTCGGGCTCGTCGTCCTCGCTCCAGCGCTGCTCGGGCGGGCGCAGGCCGCTGAAGACGCTGTCGCAGGAGACGAGCACGTAGGAGGCGCGCACCGAGCGGGCGGCGGCGAGCGTGTGCTCGACCCCCAGCTGCGCGAGCTGCGCCGCGTAGGGCTCGTGCTCCAGGCGGCTGGGGTCGAAGCTGCCGGCGGCGTGCACGAAGACGTCGGGCTCAAAGCCGCTGGCGGCTTCCACGCAGGCGTGGCGGTCGGCCACGTCGAGGCTCTCCGTGCGCGCGCCGGTGACGTCGACGGGGTGCTCGTGGTAGGTGCCGAGCACCTCCCAGCTCTGCTGTACGGCGGCGGCCGCGAGGTTGGAGCCGACCAGCCCACTGGCGCCAGTGATGAGAAGTCGCATTTGTATCTAGCTGGCAAGTGTACCCCGAACCGGAGCTGTTGTAAACAGTCAAGTACCCGCTCTCATCCGCCCCTCGCCCGGCGCTCAGCGGCCGGGCAGGAACACGTCGGTTCCGTAGCGCGCCGGCGCGATCGGCGCCGCGATCAATCTGTTCTGAACCATCCAGCGCGAGAGCTGCGCGATGCGCGCGGCGCGCAGCGTCCCGAACGGCACGCGCCCGCGTTCGTCGAAGAGCGGCAAGTACACCGCCAGCGAGGCCGCCGTGAAGCGGCGATCGAGCGACGGGTTCAGGCGCAGCAGGTCCGCGAGGGAGCGGCGCGGGTCGCGCAGCGTGTCCTCGTAGCCGTGCACGGTGGCGGCGACGAAGCGGCGCACGAGATCGGGCGCGGCGCCCGCCTCACGGCGCGTCGTGAAGGCGACCAGGCCGGGGTAGCCGGGGCCGCCGTTTTCGTCCAGGGCGAAGGCCGTGATCGGATGGCCCGCGCTGCGCACCTGCACGCCGTCGGCGGGGATGAAGCCCGTGAAGGCCGTCAGGCGCCCGGCGAGCAGCGCCTGCGCGCCGTCGAAGCCGACGGTGAGGATGCGCACCCTGCCGGGGTCCCCGCCGGCGTGGCGCACCTCCGTGCGCAGCACCGCGAGATCGGACGGCACGCCCGTGACGCCGACGGTGGCGCCCTGCAGCTGCGCGGGCGAGCGCAGGTGCGCGGAGGCGAGCGCGATCAGGCCGCCGAGGGGGCGCTGCGCGACCGCCATTACGGCCTGCGCGTCGCCGCCCTTGGCGATCTCGTTGGCGACGTCGCTGCCGTCGGCGAGCCCGAACTGGGCGCGGCCGGCGTCGACGAGGCTGAGCGGATCGCTCGTCGCCCCCGGCTGCACCACCTTCAGGTCGATGTGGGCCCGGCGGTAGTAGCCCGCCGCCAGCGCACGGTAGATGCCGGCGTGCACGGCGTTGGGCACGAAGTCGAGCACGAGTGTGACCTTGGCCGTGGAGGGGGAGGAAGAGGAGGGGCCGGTTTGTGGGGATTTGCCGGTATTGCCGCAGCCGAGCGAGAGGAGGGCGAGCAGGCAGAGAATTGGCGCAAGCGACCGGCTCGCGGGCGCGAGGGATTTGAGGTTCATGGCCGGGTGCTTATCAGCTGGGGTCGCCGAAGCGCATCCGCAGCCAGTCCCAGGCGCGCTGGGACTCGGCCTCGTAGTGGCGGGCGCGCAGCACCGCCTCGGAGTCGGTCAGGGCGCGGGCGCGGGTGGAGTGCTCGGCCACGCGCGCGCGCTCCTCCAGGTACCAGGCGCGCACGACGGCCTCGGGCAGGCTCGCCGCCGTGCACACCGCGCCGTTGGCGTGCACGAGCAGGCAGTCGTAGGCGCCGAGGTCGCCGGCGGCGGCGCGGCCCGCCTCCAGGGAGGCCACGAGCTGGGGCTCGTGGTGGAAGGCGACTACGCCCGACAGGCCGCCGAGGCCGTGCACGAGCGGCGGCACCTCGCCGCGGCTGGCCCAGACGACGGCCGCCGGGGAGTGCGTGCGCACGATCGCGCCGACGTCGTGGCAGGCGCTGTAGATCGCCGCGTGCAGCGGCGCCTCCAGCGGGCACAGGGCCTTCAGGCCGCCCGTGACGCGGCCGGCGGCGTCGAGCTGGATCACGTCCTGCGCGCGCGCCTGCGCCAGCGGCGTGGCGGGGGTCAGCAGGAAGCCGCCCTCCGAGCGGCGCGCGGAGACGTGCCCGAAGGCCTCCACGAGGCCGGCGCGCGCCACCAGGCGCGCCGCGTACGCCACCTCCCCGGCCAGCTCGCTCGTCGCGTTGCCCGGGTGCTGCGCCGCCTTGCCCGTGTTCTGGGCGGGCTTGCTCGCGGCCTTGCCCGTGCGCTGGGCGGCCTTGCTCGTCGCCGTGCCCGTGTGCTCCGCTGCCTTGCTCATGGTCTCGACGCCTCCTTGGTCGCAGAGCGGTGCTGGGGTTGAAGGTATTATACGCGCTTACATTCCTCAGACAAGAGGAAGGGCTCGGGTAGAATCGCAAGCTCGATGGCCGCTGGAACGACTCCCCCCGCCCAGGCGGCCGCGCGCGCGGCCGCCGAGGCCAGACCGCCGGACCCGGACGCGGCGGGCGCGGGCGCCGAGCAGCGGGCCTTTCGCACGCTCTCCGGGGAGCCCGTGCGCGAGCTGTACACGGCGGCCGACCTGCCCGCCGGCATCGGCGGCCCGCGGGACCCGATCGGCAAGCCCGGCGAGTACCCGTTCACGCGCGGCGTGTACGAGTCGATGTACCGCGGGCGCCTGTGGACGATGCGCCAGTTCGCCGGGTTCGGCACGAGCGAGGAGACCAACGAGCGCTTCCGCTACCTGCTCGACCACGGGCAGACGGGGCTGTCGACGGCGTTTGACATGCCGTCGCTGATGGGCCACGACTCCGACCACGCGCGCGCGCTCGGGGAGGTGGGGCGCGAGGGCGTGGCGATCGACACGCTCGAGGACATGCGCACGCTGTTCGCCGGCATCGACCTGGGGGCGGTGTCCGTGTCGATGACGATCAACGCGCCGGCGGCGATCATGCTCGCGTTCTACGTGGCGGCGGCGCAGGCGGGAACGGGAGAGGCGGGGCCGGTCGCGGCCGAGCGCCTGGCCGGCACGATCCAGGCGGACATCCTCAAGGAGTACATCGCGCAGAAGGAGTGGTGCTTCCCGATCGACCCCGCGATGCGCGTGTGCGGGGACATGATCGAGTGGTGCACGCGCCACATGCCGCGCTGGCACCCGATCTCGATCTCCGGGTACCACATCCGCGAGGCGGGCTCCACGGCGCAGCAGGAGCTCGCGTTCACGCTCAAGGACGGCCTCACGTACGTCGAGCAGGCGCTCGCGCGCGGGCTGGACGTCGACGACTTCGCGCCGCGCCTGAGCTTCTTTTTCAACGCGCAGATCGACTTCTTCGAGGAGATCGCCAAGTACCGCGCGGCGCGGCGCATCTGGGCGCGCGAGATGAGGGAGACGTTCGGGGCCAAGAACCCGCGGTCGTGGCTGATGCGCTTTCACTGCCAGACGGCGGGCGTGTCGCTGACCGCACAGCAGCCGCTGAACAACATCGTGCGCACCGCCGTGGAGGCGCTCGCCGGCGTGCTCGGCGGCGCGCAGTCGCTGCACACCAACAGCTACGACGAGGCGCTCGCGCTGCCGACGGAGGAGGCGGTGCGCGTGGCGCTGCGCACGCAGCAGGTGATCGCGCACGAGACGGGCGTCGTCAACACCGCCGACCCGCTCGGCGGCAGCTACTTCGTCGAGGCGCTGACGGACGAGATGGAGGCGCGCTGCTACGAGTACTTCGCGAAGATCGACGAGCTGGGGGGGATGGTTCAGGCCGTCAAGCGCAACTTCCCGCAGCGCGAGATCGCCGACGCGGCGTTCACGCTGCAGCAGGAGATCGACGCGGGCGAACGGGTGGTCGTCGGCGTCAACCGCTACGAGCACGCAGACGAGGAGCCGATCCCCACGCTGCGCGTCGATCCGGCGCTGGAGCGCAAGCAGATCGACCGCCTGCAGGGCGTGCGCGCGCGGCGCGACGGGGCGGCCGTGGAGCGGGCGCTGGCGGCGCTGCGCGAGGCGGCGGCGCAGCCGCAGAGAAACCTGATGGAGCCGCTGCTGGACTGCGCCCGCGCAGAGTCCAGCGAGGGGGAGATAGTCGAGTCGCTGCAGCAGGTCTTCGGCGACTACACGGAGACGCCGGTCTTTTAGGGTGGGGGAGCAACTTCCGATGCTTGACCATGTTGTTGCGCTGATGCGCACGTTTTCAAGGGGATGGGGACGGGGGCTCGTGCTGGTCGTGGGGATCGCGGCCGTGGCGCTCGGCGGCGGGCGCATCGCCGCCGCGATGGCCGCCGTGGCGCGCGCGGCGGCCGCCCGTGTGGTCGCCGTCACGCGCACCGCGACGCAGACCGCGATCGCCACGACAGTGGCCTCCACGGCGAGCAGCGCGAGCACGCCCGGCGCGCCGCGCTGCGTGCCGAGCAGGCTCAACGCCTCGGCCGTGCTGCCGGGCACGAACGTGTCGGTGGCGCCGCTGCCGGGCTCGCTCGACGCCTCCGCGCGCACGCAGATCAGCCTGCTCGGCGTGCCCGCCGCGCAGCTCGTGCACGTGCGCGCCAGTGGCTCGCGCAGCGGCGCGCACAGCGGCAGCCTGCGGGCGTACTCGCAGGGCGACGGCGCTAGCTTCGTGCCGGTCAAGCCGTTTCTGGCGGGCGAGACGGTGACCGTGCGCGGCACGATCCCGTCCGCGGCGGTGCACAACTTCTCGTTCAGCTTCACGGTCGCCGTGCAGGATCCGATCGGGCACGTGGCGGCGGCGGCCGAGCCGGCGGGCAAGCCAAACGAAGTGCAGCACTTCCGGTCGGTGCCCGAACTTCAGCCGCCGGCGGTGTGGGTGCTGGCGCAGCCCGCGGCGCAGGTGGCGCCCGGGTACGTGCTGGCCACCCCCTACTCCGGACCGGGCCAGGATGGGCCGATGATCTTCGACAACTCCGGCGCCCTGGTGTGGTTCGACCCGCTGCCGAGCGGCACGGAGGCGACGAACCTGCAGGTGCAGCAGCTGGAAGGCCACCCCGTGCTGACGTGGTGGCAGGGCTACATCCCGCCGCAGGGCTTCGGGCAGGGCGTCGAGGTGATCGCCGACGGCGCCTACCGTCAGACGCAGGTGCGCGCCGGCAACGGCTACCAGGCGGACCTGCACGACTTCCAGTTGACGGCGCGCAACACGGCGCTGATGACGGTGTTCAACCCGATCCGCTGCGACCTGTCCTCCGTGCACGGCACGCGCAGCGGCGCGGTCACCGACGGCGTGCTGCAGGAACTCGATCTGCACACGGGGCTCGTGCGGCGCGAGTGGCACAGCGTCGACCACGTCGCGCTCGGCGAATCGTATTCAGGCCTGCCGAGCGTCTCAAGCGGCTGGCCGTACGACTACTTCCACCTCAACTCGATCGCCCCCGCGCCGGCGGGCACGCTGCTGATCTCCGCGCGCAACACCTCGGCGCTGTACGAGCTCAACGAACAGACGGGGCAGGTGCAGCTGAGCATCGGCGGGCGGCGCCCGAGCGTGAAGATGGGGCCGGGCACGGCGACGGCCTACCAGCACGACGCGACCGTGCTGCCCAACGGCGACATCAGCATCTTCGACAACGGCGCCGTGCCGAAGGTCCACTCGCAGTCGCGCGGCGTGCTCGTGAGCGTCAACGCGCAGGCCCACACGGACACGCTGGTCGCGCAGTTCATGCACCCGCACCCGCTGCTCGCGGGCAGCCAGGGCAACATCCAGGCGCTGGCCGGCGGCAACTTCTTCATCGGCTGGGGTCCGGTGCCGTATTTCTCGGAGTTCAGCGCCGGCGGACAGCTGCTGTACGACGCGCGTATGCCGCAGGGCAACCAGTCCTACCGCGCGTACCGCTTCCCGTGGACGGGCACGCCGGCGAACGCGCCGGCGGTCGCGGTGGCGGGCGCGCCGGGCTCCGCCAGCGGCGGCGCCGGCGAGCTCGACGTGTACGCGAGCTGGAACGGCGCGACCACCGTGGCGAGCTGGCGCGTGCTGGGCGGCGGCTCCCCCAACAACCTCGCGCCGGTGGCGAGCGCGCCGCGGGGCGGCTTTGAGACAACGATCCCCACGCCCGGCGGGCAGGCGTACGTGGCGGTGCAGGCGCTCGACGCCTCCGGCGCCGTGCTCGGCACCTCGCGCTCGATCAAGGGGGGCTGAGCGGGCCTGCCCGCCAACCGCCCGTCAGGTCCGGCGCCGCTCGGAGGTCTGGCGCCGCTCGGAGGTCTGGCGCCGCTCGGGCTCGGGGGCCGCTCGGGCTCGGGGGCCGGCCGCGGCGCTCGGTTCGGAGCCTGGCCTCCCCGCAGGACCGCGGCCGGTCCGCCTACATGTGCAGGTTTCCGACCACCTGCACGACGGCGTTGTCGTTTTCGCGGTTGATCGTCCCGTACAGGCCACCGGAGCCGGAGACGTGCGCGTAGCGACCCGTGCCGTGGCTGACGACGAGCGAGCCGCCGAAGCTCGCGTACGCGCCGCGGCCGGCGTTCAGGCGGGCGCTGCCGTGGCCGCTGATGGAGCCGCCGCGCAGGTAGATCGTGAAGCCGGCCTTGACCGTGCCGGCGCCGAGCAGCAGCGAGGCGCGCACGCGGCCGGGCAGCGAGCCCGTGGCCTGGCCTTCCTCGATCAGGTTGCTGCCGCCGCGGCTGCTGACGCGCAGGTGCGCCGTGTCGTTGACGGACAGCGTGCGCGCGGCGCGGGCCGCGGGTGCGGCGCCGTCGGCCGCTACGGATGCCGGTAGGGCGACGGCGCAGGCGGCCGCGAGGCCGAGTCCGCGCGCGAGCGGCGCGCGCCTACGTCGGCTGAGGGGGCGTATTGACAGCAGACTCATGAGTTCCTCGTCGTCTCGAAGGTCCTTGAGAAGGGCGCAGCGCACGTGCTGGCAACACCCCGAATGTAGCGTATTAGCTACGGTAGCATCCCGGTGTCCCAAACGGAAGTCTACCGGTATGACGGACGCGGCAAGCTGTCGGAACTTTGGGCGACGCTATCCGGAGAGACTTCCAACAGGAGCACGTGGTCCGCGCCTCCGTTGGCGTTTGCCCTTTGACGAAACCGTTCCTCGACCCCTGCGTATGGCTGCGCTGCCTGGAGGCCCATCCTCGGATGCCTTCGCTTCATCCACTTGGGGTGGGCCACTTACGGCCAGTAGTCGGCGCAGCACCGCATTCGGCGTATCTACGAGCGGCTCGGCTTCACGCTTGAGGAGATCCCACACGTCCTCATCGATCTCGATACTCGGGCTCATGTCGGCCCGACCTCTCCTTCGTCGATGACAGTTAGTCTAATGAAGAGTACTTTAGCAAGACCAATTTGGCCCTAATGTAAGTAATCTGCCTAATTTGCGAAGTTTTGCGCCGCCTATCAAGGCAGAGATCGGTGGGCTGACCCGCGTGTAGCGCCCCCGTCGTTACAGGAGTCTTGTGAGGCCTGGGGCCGGTGCTCCCGCACCGACAGGTAGGCTGTTCTCGTCATGACGACCCAGGAGTTGATCGACTTGGCCGGGCAGCGGCTCGTGGAGGCCGCCAGGTCCCCGGCCCGGGTGATTCTGTTCGGATCGGCTGCGCGCGGCGAGCTTACGCGCGATAGCGATCTGGACTTCCTGGTCATCGAGCGCGATGTCGAGAACCGCGTCGCCGAGGCCGTTCGCCTGCGCGACGCTGTCGGCCGGATCGGCTGGCCGGTGGATGTGATCGTGATGGACGAGGAGCTGGCGGATCGGCGGGCGAAGGTTCGCGGGACGATGGTCCATCACGCCCTACGCGAGGGCCGGATCGTTGCCCGCTCCGACTCCTGAGCAGCGCGAGTACGCAGAGCTGCTGCTCGAGCACGCAGCGAGCGATCTCGGCGCCTGCCGAGTACTCATGGCCGAGGAGGACATGCGCGACGACGTGGTGGGATTCCACGCCCAGCAGGCAGTCGAGAAGGCGCTGAAGGTCGCACTCGTGCTGGCAGACATCGACTTCCCACGCTCCCACGATCTCCGCGAGCTGACGGATATCGCTGTCGAGTCCGGTGTCGCCGCGCCAGATTCGATCCAAGAGGCGCGCTGGCTGACGCCGTGGGCGGCACAGCTGCGCTACGAGATGCTGGAGCCCCTCGACCGCGACGCCGCCTTCTCGATCGCAGCCGACGCCGTCGAGTGGGCAACGAGCCTGCTTTCCGGCTGATCCAGCGCTGGCCACGCGGCGTCCCGCTCCTTGAGGGTTCGGACAAGGGCCAAACACCATTGCCCATCGGTCGCCCGTTCTCGGCTTCGCAAAGCCAAGAGCGACCAAAAATCGACGTCAACGGAGGGGGAGGGATTCGAACCCTCGGGCCAGGGGTTGCCCGACCAACAGCTTTCAAGGCTGCCGCATTCAACCGCTCTGCCACCCCTCCGAATGCGGGCGACGTCCCGCAGGCTAGTCGATCGACGGCTGGCAGTGTCAGGGGCTCGGATGCGCGACATCGCCGTGGACCGGGCGCGGCCACTAGACTGGCCCCTGATCCCAGGGAGAGGTGGCCGAGTGGCTGAAGGCACTCGCCTGCTAAGCGAGTATGGGGGTTAAACTCCATCGCGGGTTCGAATCCCGCCCTCTCCGTTTATGCCAGGCACAAGGGCGTTGGTCGAACCTGCGCTTCGCGGACCATGTCGTTATACTCATGAGGTATGACTGGTCGGATCGGTGCCAAGGGACAGGTGGTGATTCCGAAGGCGTTGCGGGATCGCGCTCGCTTGCAGCCGGGCGATGAGGTTGACTTCGAGTTGCGCGACGAGGAGATCGTGCTCTACGCGCGACGATCTCCCGTCGCATTGGGTGGCCGGTTCTCGAAGACGGGGATGGCGGCTCGCCTGCTTGAGGATCGAGCGCGCGAGCCCCGGTGAGCGTCTGCCTGGACTCGTGGGCGGTCCTCGCCTGGCTGGACGGCGAGGAGCCAGCGCTCTCCAGGATCGGGGAGCTGCTCGCGGATCGTCCAATGGTGAGCTGGATCAACCTCGTCGAGGTCTACTACCGGGTGGCACGGGATCAGGGGCGTGCCACGGCTGACGAGACGCTGCGCGACCTGCGGGCTGCGCTCGCGCTGGACCTTCCGGGAACAGCCAGGATGATCGAGGTTGCGCGCCTGAAGGCCCGCGCGGCGATCGCGCTTGGGGACTGCTTCGCGGTTACGACCGCCGCGGCACACGATCTACCCCTCCTTACCGGAGACCCAGAGATAATCGATCTCGCAGATTGCCCCTGCCAGGTCGAGGATCTCCGACCTCTCTAGCCGAAGCGCTGGGCATTCAGCGCTCGGGTGGAGCTGCCGGCCGACTCACGGGGTTTCGTGTTCGCGCAGCGCCGTCCAGAAGCGCACGTACTCGCGCTCGTGTCCGATGCCGGCTTGTAGGGCGAGCCAGGCGCCGCGTGGCACGTCGGCGCCGGCGGCTCGAACGTTGTCGCGGAGCGCCGCGTACTCTTCGTAGCGGCTCAGTCGCTCTTCGTGCATGGGCACCAGTGTGCTCGCGAGCTGCGCGGGATCGGCGCCGAAGAAGAGCTTGAGAATGCCGAGGTCGCGTACTTCCTCGAGTTCCTCGATCGGTGTGTCCAGCCACGTTTTCAGCGCCTCGCTTCCCAGGTTTGTGAGGCTGTAGATGCGCCGGCGCCGCCCGACCTGCTCTTGCTCCTCGGTCAAAAGGCCCTCGCGTGCGAGCCTGGCGCACTCGTTGTAGAGCTGGGCGTGCGGCACCGTCCAGAAGTCGATGGTGCTGCACTCTGCGAGCCGCTTGAGGTCATAGGGGGTGGCCGGCTGCACGCGGTCGAGAAGGGCAAGGACGATGTAAGAGGTCTCGCTCAGCCGCGTGCTTGACACGGTCGTAAGACTAGAGTACTGTCTGGACCGTTCGTCTCGTACTATATAAAAAAGACGGTCCTTTATGGACTGTCTACTCTGTAAAGGAGGGCCTCATGGGCCGCTATAAATCGACGCTGGGAAGGTTGCTCGTCGGCGCCTGTGTGCTCTCGCTTGGGGTCGGCATGGCGCCTGCCGCGCTGGCCCGACCGGTGGTCGCGTTCAAGATCGCGCCTGTCCCTGTACTTGTAGACCCGAGCAATCCTCACGGCGGGACCTATCCGGACACAGGCAACATTTTCGGAGCCGGCGCGGCGGGGGAAGCCGAATGGAAGATCAGCGGCACCGAATACGGCGGCGCACCTGCGCCGCTCACGTGGATCAAGATCTATACGCCGGTCGGGGTGAAGGTGCATCCGCGGAGCTTCGGCGTTTGCTCTGAGGCGATCCTCTCGGCAAGCGGCGTGGAAGGATGTCCAAGGCATTCGCTCGCGGGCTGGGGCGAAGGCACCGGCTTCGTCACGTTCGGCGCCACGCGCGTGCCCGAGACGGCCACGGTCCAGGTGTTCTTTCGTCCGGGAGGAGTGGTCTTCTTTATTCGCGGCGGCAGTCCGGCGCTGTTCGAACTGATGTCTGAGGGCACGATCCTCAATGCGGGGCCAGCGTTTGGTCAGCTCTTCACAGGCGAAGTGCCTCTGATCGCATCGGTTCCCGGAGCACTCGACGGGTCGATCGAACGCCTGCGGATCGTGATAGGCGCTGCGTACAAGCAGAACAACAAGCTGATCTCCTTCATAACCATGCCGAAGACCTGTCCCAAGGGCGGCTACACCGCGAAGGCCGAACTCTCATTTCTCAACGGGGAAACGGTCCCCGTCACAAAGAAGGTCGCATGTCCGAGACGACGCCGCTAGGCGGCTTCTGAGCTCTCGATCGGCGGAGCGCACCTCCCTGTCCCAACTGTCGAGCGCAATACGGCATCGGCGCCCGCCACAACCCAGCCCTAAGAAGATCCTAACCAGCTCTTTCGCATCGGCTTAGACGCGGTCACGAACCTGAGGGCCGATGACCGGGACGCGCCAGCGACGTCGTGCGGCGGGCCGTGCCCGGGTTCGGCGCCAGCGACGGCTGGTGGCCGTCGTGGTGCTCCTCGGCGCGGTGCTCGCCGTCGTGGCGCTCGCCGGCTCCGGCGGCGGCGCCTCGCGCGCAAAGACGCAGGGCGCGGCGCGGCCGGGTCGGGCGGCGGCGGCCGCCGTGGTCGCGGGCGGGCCGCTGGCGCCGGCGGCGTTCGGGGGCCTCGCGGCGCTGTGGGCGCCGCAGAACGTCGTCGGCGTGCAGCCCGGCACGGCGGCGGCGTACGAAGCTGCGTCGAGGCTGCCGGGCCTGCCCGGGTATCTGCTGATCGCCGACCGCGGCAACGACAGGATGCTCGTCGTCAACCCCCAGCGCCACGCCGTCTTTCGCTACCCGACGAGCGCCGACCGCGCCGCCGGGCGGCGCCTGGTCTACAACGACGACACGTTCGTCGAGCCGGGCGGCGGCGCGCTGATCGCCAACGAGGAGGACAACCACGCGATCGTGCAGGTGAGCCTCGCCGACCGCTCCCTGCGGGTGCTCTTCGGCCACCCCGGCGAACCGGGCTCGAATCTCGACCACCTGCGCACGCCCGATGACGCGTACATGCTGCCGGACGGGACGTTCACCGTCGCCGACGCCGAAAACTGCCGCATCCTGTTCATCCGCGAAGGGCGCATCGTGCGCCAGTACGGTCACGCCGAAGTGTGCCGCCACGACCCGCCGCGCCACTTCGGACCTGTCAACGGCGACACGCCCGTGCCCGGCGGCGGCGTGATGGTGAGCGAGATCCCGGGCAACTGGATCGACGAGATCGGTCCGGAAGGCAGGCTGCTGTTCGCCGTGCGCGCGCCCGTCAGCTACCCCTCCGATCCGCAGCCGCTGCCGGGCGGGCGGATTCTGCTCGCCGACTACGCGAGCCCCGGGCACGTGCTGATCATCGACCACCGCGGCGACGTGCTGTGGCGCTACGGACCGTCGCAGGGCGCCGGGCGCATGGACCACCCGTCGCTGGCGATGGCGCTGCCCAACGGCGACGTGGCCGTCAACGACGACTACCGCGACCGCGTGATCGTGATCGACCCGCGCACGAACCGGATCGTATGGCAGTACGGGCACACCGACCGGCCGGGGACGGCGTACGACTACCTCAACACCCCCGACGGCATGGACTTCATCCCGGCGGGTCCGGCCGGTGGGCCCGACTACGCCGCGGTCGTGCACCCCTAGATGGGCACGCCGAGGCCGGAGCTGACGGTACGCCGCGAGGCCTCGCGCGCTCGCCGAGTTCGCCGTCGCCGCGGGGCGCTCGCCGGGCTGGCGCTGGTCGTGCTCGCCGTGGTGCTCGCGACGGTCGTGGGCGGTGGCGGCGCCACGCACCCGACGGCCGCGGTGGGACACGGCGGCGCGGCGGCGCGGCCGCCTGCCGTCGGCGGCGGGGCACGCGGCGTGCACGTGACAGTGACCGCGGCCGGGCGGCTGCCGGCGCCCGTCCAGGACGCGGCGGTGGCGGCGTCGGGCTCGGCCAGCGCGCTGCTGATCGGCGGCCTCGACCAGAGCGAAGCGTCGCTGAGCGACGTGCTGCGCATCGACGCGGGCGAAACCGCAGGTGCCGGTCAGGCTGGCGCCGCGGTGCGCGTCGGCTCGCTGCCGAGCGCGACGCACGACGCGGCGGCGAGCGCCGTCGGCGGGCAGGTGTACCTGTTCGGCGGCGGTGAGCTGACGTCGTTTTCGACGATCGTGCGCGTACCGGGCTCCGGCGAAGCGAGCCCGGTCGGCCAGCTGCCGACGCCGCGCTCGGACCTGACGAGCACGACGATCGGCGAAACGGTCTACATAATCGGCGGCTACACGGGCCAGGGGCCGTTGCGCACGATCCTCGCTTGGCGGCCGGGCGCGGCGGCGCGCGTCGTCGGGACGCTGCCCAGGCCGCTGCGCTACGCGGCCGTCGCGCGCCAGGGCGCGCAGATCGTGATCGCCGGCGGCACGAGCGGCGTCGAAGCGAGCGCGGAGGTGTACCGCTTCGACCCCGCCAGCGGGCGCGTGGCGAGCTTTGCGCGCCTGCCCGCGCCGCTGACGCACGCCGCCGCCGTGACGCTGCACGGAACGGTGCTCGTGGTCGGCGGGCGCGGCAGCGAAACGAACAGCCAGACGCGGCGCATCCTCGCGATCTCACCGAGCGGCGTCGTCAGCGATGTGGGCACGCTGCCGCGCGCGCTCTCGGACGTGGCGGCCGTGGCGCTCGGCGAAGCGGCGCTGCTGGCGGGCGGGCGCGACAGCGCCGGGCGCGTGCAGGACGCGATCCTGCGGTTGAGCGTGCGGGCCGGCTGAGCGGCCAACGGGGGGCCGGCGAGGGCCGCAGGATTATCCTGCGGCGGTTGCACGAAACGCCGAGTTAGCCACGCAGCTATCAAGAGTCGGCGCGCGCGGTCCGATGATCGGAAAGCATGTCGGCCGTCGCACCCACAGCAACGCGCCCGCGGGGGCGCTGGATCGAGCACTGGCTTGAAACCGTGCAAGATCTCGAGGCGCTGCGCGCGGCGCATCCGATGATGGACGCGGTGATCGACGAGATCGACGGCCGCATGATCCGCGTCGGCGATCGCTGGCTGGCGGACTTCGCCTCTTGCAACTACCTGGGTTTCGACCTCGACGCGGAGATCATCGCGTCCGTGCCGACGTATCTGCAGGAGTGGGGCACGCACCCGAGCTGGTCGCGGCTGCTCGGCAGCCCCGTGCTGTACGAGCAGATCGAGACGCGCCTGACGGAGCTGCTCGGCAGCGAGGACTCGCTCGTGCTGCCGACGATCACGCACATCCACTCCTCCGTGATCCCCGTGCTCGCGGGCGCGGGCACGATCTTCCTCGACGCGCGCGCCCACAAGACGATGTACGACGGCTGCCAGGTCGCGCGTGCGCGCGGCGTGGCCGTGCGGCGCTTTCGCTTCGAGGACCCCGAGCACCTCGACGAGCTGCTGCGCGGCGAGGCCGACCGCACGCGCCTGGTGTGCATGGACGGCGTCAACAGCATGACGGGCAACCCGCCCGATCTGCATGCGTTTGCGGAGGTCACGCGCCGGCACGGCGCGCTGCTGTACGTCGACGACGCGCACGGCTTCGGCGTGATCGGCGAGCGCGGCGAGGGCGAGCCGTGCCCGTACGGCAAGCGCGGCAACAGCATCGTGCGCCACTTCGGCGAGAGCTACGAGGACCTGATACTCGTCGGCGGCTTCTCCAAGGCGTACTCCTCGCTGGCGGCGTTCATCGCGTGCCCGACGGAGGTCAAGAACCTGCTGAAGGTGGCGGCGCCGCCGTACCTGTACTCCGGACCATCGCCCGTCGCGTCGCTGGCGACGGTGCTGAGCGGCCTGGACGTCAACGAGCGCCGCGGCGATGCGCTGCGCGCGGAGCTGTACCGCCTGACGGTGCGCGTGCTCGACGCGATGGCGCAGCTCGGCATCCAGACGCCGAATCGCTCGGAGCTGCCGATCATCGAGATCCCGCTGCGCGATCACGAGCGCATCGACTTCGTCGGGCGGCTGCTGTTCGAGCGTGGCGTGTACGTGACGCTCGCGGCGTACCCGCTCGTGCCCAAGGCGGAGGTCGGCTTCCGTGTGCAGTTGACGGCGGCGAACACCGACGCGCAGGTGGACACGCTGATCGACGCGCTCGCGGAGCTGGCGGGGCGCGGGGAGTTGCAGCCGGCCGTCAAGGCGGGGTCGTGAGCGCTCTCTCCGGCCGAGCGCAGCGCGTTCAGCCTTGGCAGGGCTATCTCGCCTTCGCCGCCGCCGGCCTGGCGCTGTACCTGCTCGTACCGCCGCTGAAGGGCTACGCGGCGTTCTTCAACGTGCTCGGCCTGACGAGCCCCGTCGCCGTCGTGATCGGCATCCGCCGCAACCGCCCGAGCTACTCGCTGCCGTGGTGGCTGTTCGTGTTTGGGCTGGTCCTGTACTGGCTGGGGGACTTCTACACGTACAGCTACCCGAAGTACATCCTGCACGCCGAAGTGCCGTTCCCGTCCGTCGGCGACGCCGTCTATCTGACGGTGTACCCGGCGCTGATGCTCGGCCTGCTGCTGCTCGTGCGCCGGCGCAACCCGGAGCGCAACCGCAACACGCTGATCGACGCGGCGATCCTCACGGGCGGCCTGTCGCTGCTGTCGTGGGTGCTGCTGATCGCGCCGTACCTGCACGACCCGACGCTCGGCCTGCTGCCCAAGCTCGTGTCCGTCGCGTATCCCGTCGGCGACATCATCCTGCTGGCGGCGGCGATCCGCCTGGTGCTCGACGCCGGCCGGCGCCAGCCGGCCTTCTATCTGCTGAGCGCGAGCGTCGCGTCGCTGCTCGTGACGGACTTCGTGTACGGCGTGATGACGCTCGACGGCACCTTCCACCACCAGCTGCTGCTCGACGCCGGCTGGTTCTCCTATCAGGTGCTGTGGGGCGCGGCGGCGCTGCACCCCTCGATGGTGAACCTGCAGGAACCGGTCGAGCACCGCGGCGAGGCGAAGCTGACGCCGCTGCGCCTGGCGCTGCTGACGGGCGCGTCGCTGATCGCGCCGGTGTGCATCCTGCTGAAGGAGCTGCGCCGCGGCGACCTCGACCTGATCGTGATCATCTGCGCCTCGATCGTGCTGTTCGGGTTCGTCGTGATGCGGATGGTCGGTCTCGTGCGCCAGCAGGAGCGCTCGGCCGAGCGCGAGCGGCTGCTCTCGCAGGAGAAGGCGCGCCTGACGGCGGAGATCCAGCGGCGCAGCAGCGAGGCGCGCTTCGCGTCGCTCGTGCAGAACTCCAGCGACCTGATCACCGTCGTCGGCTCCGACGCGACGATCACCTACCAGAGCCCGTCCTCCGAGCACGTGCTCGGCTACCCGGCGCACGAGCTGCTCGGCACGCGCTTCGATCGCCTCGTCGCGCCTGAGGACGCCGGCCACCTGCTGCGCCTGCTCGCCGACGGCGCGGCGTACGCGCGCGGCGACCGCGAGGTGATCGAGTGCACGCTGTGCCACCGCGACGGCAGCCTGCGCCAGTTCGAGGTGCTGCACACCAACCTGCTCGACGACGAGCACGTGCGCGGCATCGTGCTCAACGCGCGCGACACGAGCGAGCGCAAGGCGTTTGAGGAGCAGCTCGCCCACCAGGCCTTCCACGACCCCGTGACGAACCTGCCCAACCGCGCGCTGTTCGTCGAGCGCGTGCGCCACGCGATCGGCCGCGCGCGTCGCGAGGACCGCGAACTCGGCGTGATGTTCCTCGACATCGACGACTTCAAGACGATCAACGACAGCCTCGGTCACGGCGCCGGCGACACGGCGCTGATCGACGTCGCGATGCGCCTGGCGGACAGCGTGCGCTCCAGCGACACGGCGGCGCGCTTCGGCGGCGACGAGTTCGTCGTGCTGCTGGAGGACCTCGAGGGCGCGCCGATGGCGGTCGAGGTGGCGGAACGGATCTTGGAGGACCTGCGCCAGCCGCTGATGGTCGCCGGCAAGGAGCTGGTCGTGCGCGGCTCGATCGGGATCTCGATCCTCGACGGCTCCTCGACCGCCAACGCCGACGAGCTGATCCGCGACGCCGACGCGGCGATGTACATCGCCAAGCGCGACGGCAAGGGCGGCTACCGGCTGTTCGAGCCGGAGATGCACGCCGGCGTGCTCGCCCGCCTGGAGCTGCGCGCCGACCTGCAGCGGGCGCTGGAGAGCGGGCAGTTCGAACTGCACTACCAGCCGATCGTGCGCCTGCAGGACAGCCGCGTCGTGGGCATGGAGGCGCTGCTGCGCTGGCAGCACCCCGAGCGCGGGCTGGTCGTGCCGGGCGACTTCATCCCGTTCGCCGAGGAGACGGGGCTGATCGTGCCGATCGGCCGCTGGGTGCTGCGCGAGGCGTGCCGTCAGGCCGTTTCGATCCAGCGACTGTGGTCCGGCGGCCCGGACTTCTACATGTGCGTGAATCTGTCCGTCAAGCAGTTGCAGCACAGCGACGTGATCGCCGACGTGCGCGACGCGCTCGCGGAGTCGGGCCTGCAGCCGGACTGCCTGACGCTGGAGATCACCGAGTCGATGTTGATCGACGACCCCGAGATCGCGATCGTCAAGCTGACGGAGCTGCGCTCGCTCGGCGTGCGCATCGCGATGGACGACTTCGGCACCGGCTACTCCTCGCTGAGCTACCTTGGCCGCTTCCCCGTCGACGTGATCAAGATGGACCGCTCGTTCCTGCGGCCGGACTCCTCGCGCGAGGCCGTGGACCTCTCCAGCGCCGTCGTCGCGCTCGGTAGCTCGCTCGCCCTGGAGGTCGTCGCCGAGGGCATCGAACTGGACGAGCAGCTCGAGCGTCTGCGCGACCTCGGCTGCGAGCTCGGCCAGGGCTTCCACTTCGCCCACCCGATGGAGTCCGGGCGCGTGCTCGACTATCTCGCGGGCACCTCGGCGGGCACGGACGCCAAGCCGGGCGCGGCGGCGCCCGCCGCGCCCGATGCTGCATAGCAGCTACGAGGGTCACGACGGGGCGCCGCTCCCGGATGGCCCCGCGCCCCGTCGGCGCGGGCAGAGCGGCTTCGTCGCAGTGCTCGCCGGCCGCGACTTTCGCCTGCTGTTCGCCGGGCGCTGCGTGTCGCTGCTCGGCGACGGCGCCTTTCTCGTCGCGCTCGCGTGGCAGGCGTACACGCTGTCGGACGCGCCGACGGCGCTGTCGTTGCTAGGGATCGCGATGAGCGTGCCGCTGATCTCGCTGCTGCTGCTCGGCGGCGTCGTCAGCGACCGCCACGACCGCCGCCGCGTGATGCTGCTCGCCGACGCCGTGCGCGCCGTGCTGCTGCTGGTGCTCGGCGCGCTCGCGCTGAGCGGCGTGCTCGCGCTGTGGCAGATGGTCGTGATCGTGGCGATCTACGGCGGCGCGCAGGCCTTCTTCGACCCCGCGAGCGACGCGATCGTGCCGGAGCTGCTGCCGGTCGAGCAGCTCGGCGAAGCGAACGCGCTCGACCAGTTCGTGCGCCCCCTCGCGCTGCGCCTCGCGGGGCCGGCGGTCGG
Source organism: Solirubrobacteraceae bacterium (assembly GCA_036561645.1). Taxonomy (GTDB): domain Bacteria; phylum Actinomycetota; class Thermoleophilia; order Solirubrobacterales; family Solirubrobacteraceae; genus Palsa-744. The sequence goes on along the minus strand of DATBOY010000037.1, from coordinate 772 downwards.
CGGCGTGCTGGTGGGGGCGCTCGGGCCGGGCTCGGCGTTTCTGGCCGACGGCGCGACGTTCGTCGCCTCCGCGGCGGCGCTGTGGGCGATGTCGTCCTCGCGCGCGATGGCGGGTCCCGAAGCCGGCGAGGCGATTGGAAGGGCCGAGGCCGTCGTGACCGGCGGCGAGCGCACGCGCCAGCCGCTCGGCGGCACGACGGGCGCGCAACTGCGCGAAGGCTTCGGCTACGTGCGCCGCCACGTGTGGCTGTGGGGCACGTTCGCGAGCGCCGGCATCGCGTACCTGCTGTTCATGGGGCCGGCGGAGGTACTGCTGCCGTTCATGGTCAAGCACACGCTCGCGGGCAACGGCCTGCAACTCGGCCTCGTGTTCGGCGCCGGCGGCCTGGGCTCCGTCGCGTGCGCGCTGGCGATGAGCCGCGGCGGCCTGCCCGCGCGCGGGATGACGTTCATCTACCTCGTGTGGACGGCGGCGACGCTCGCCGTCGCCGGCTACGGCCTCGCGACGGCGATGTGGCAGCTGATGCTCGCGAGCCTCGCGTTCAACCTGCTGGAGACGGCCGGCACGATCGTGTGGGCGACGATCAAGCAGCGCCACGTGCCGGGCCACCTGCTGGGGCGCGTGTCGAGCCTGGACTGGCTGATCTCGATCGGCCTCTTGCCCGTGTCGCTCGCGCTCGTGGGGCCGGTCAGTGCCGCCGTGGGGGTTCGGGGGACGCTCGTGGGTGCGGGGCTGCTCGGGGCGGCGGCGACGCTTGGCGGGTTGGCGCTG
>DATBOY010000036.1:0-80804 GCA_036561645.1 Solirubrobacteraceae bacterium | reverse complement strand
ACTTGCACTCGGCGCAGGGGGCGCCAAGGGCTACGCGCACGTCGGCGCGCTGCAGGTGCTCGAGCAGGCCGGGTACGTCGTCGATTACGTGTCCGGCAGCAGCATCGGCGCGATCGTCGGCGCCTACCTGGCGCTGGGCATGGACTCCGCGCAGATCGACGCCACGCTGCGCAGCGCCTTCGCGGCCGGCAACGTGGCGCAGCTGTTCAAGACCTCGCTCGGCGGGGGCGGCTCGGCGCTCGAGACGATGAGCCGCCTGATGCGCGAAACCACCGCCGAGCGGTCCTTCGCGGACACCTCGATCCCGCTCGCGGTCATGACCGTCGATCTCACCGAGCGCGCTCCCGCCCCGCTGCGCGACGGGCCGCTGTGGGAGGCGCTGCTCGCCGCCACCGCGCTGGCCGGCGTGTTTCCGCCGCACGAGCGCGGCGGGCACCGCCTCGTGGACGGGCTGGCGCTCGTGCCCGTGCCCACCGGCGCGGTGTTCGAGGATGGTGCGGATCTCGCGGTTTCCGTCAACCTGATGGGCGCCGAGACGCTCGCGAGCTGGCCCGAGCAGCCCGAGCTGGCGAGCGCACCCGCGCGCCAGGGCCGCGGCGGCACGCTCGATACGCTGCTCGAGGTCATGGATCTCAGCCAGCTGGAGACCAGCGCCCGCCACGCCCAGCTCGCCGACGTTGTTATAACTCCGCGCTTCGGGCCAGCCCACTGGCGCGACTTTCACCTCGCCGACCTCTTCCTCACCGCCGGACGCCGCGCAGCGCTCGAGCAGCTTCCCGCGCTGCAGGCCCTCAGCACACCTGTCGATCTGACAACCGCGACCGAAGGAGACAGCATTGCCCGAGCAGACGACGTTTTCATTTGAGGATCTCAAGCGGATTCTCGTCGACCGTGTGGGCCTCCCCGAGGCCGATGTGGTCGACGACCGCGAGGCGACATTCGAGGACATGGGCCTGGACTCGCTCGCCTTCATGGAGATCCAGCTCGCCATGCAGCAGGACTACGGCTTTAAGATCCCCGACGAGGACGCCGAGGAGATCCACAGCGTCGGCCAGGCGATCGACTACGTAAACCGGCGCCTCGCCGAGCGGGAGTAGGCGATGGCCGCGCACACCGACAACTCCGTCCTGATCGACGCTCCCCTGCCGTTCGTGTGGGAGCGGATGATGGACATCGAGAGCTGGCCGAACCTGTTCAGCGAGTACGCCGCGGCGGAGGTGCTCGAGCAGGAAGGCGACACCGTCCGCTTCCGGCTCACCACCCATCCCGACCCCGACTACGACGGGCAGGTGTGGAGCTGGACCTCCGAGCGCACCGCCGATCCGCAGACGCACAGCTCGAAGTCCAAGCGGATCGAGACCGGCCCGTTTCAGTACATGAACATCGAGTGGTACTTCGAGGAGTCCGACGGGGGCACCCTGATGCGCTGGGTCCAGGACTTCTCGATGAAGCCCGAGGCGCCCGCCGACGACGAGCACGCAGAGGAGTACATGAACAAGAACACCAAGACACAGATGTCGGTCATCAAGGAGCGCCTGGAGGCAGCGGCCGCGGGGGGTGGCTCATGAGCGTCAAGCGAGGAGTGATCGTCGCGCGCATCAAGCCCGGAGCCGAAGCGGACGTTGCGCGCATCTTCGCCGAGTCCGACGCCACCGAGCTGCCCAAGATCACCGGCGTCAGACACCGCAGCCTGTTCGTGCTGCAGGACATCTACATCCACCTGGTGGAGACAGACGACGAGTTCGAGACGGCCGTCGACGCGGTCCGCGACCACGACCTCTTCAAGGACATCTCCGAGAAGCTCGAACCCTACATCCAGCCGTATGACCCCGAGACGTGGCGCTCGCCCAAGGACGCGACGGCGCGCGAGTTCTACACCTGGGAGCCGGAGGCATGAGCGGCGAGGCGAAGGGCCGCGTGGTCTTCCTGCTCCGTCTGAAGCCCGGCAGCGAAGAGCAGTTCCTGAAGGCCTACGAAGGCATCCGCCACCTCGTCGCGCAGGGAGTCGACGGTCACCTCGTGGACCAGGTGTGCCAGAACCCCGAGGACCCCGACAGCTGGCTGATCACGAGCGAGTGGCGCACGCTCGAGCACTTCCTGGCCTGGGAGCGCACCGAGGAGCACCGCGATCTCGTCAAGCCGATGCGTGACTGCTTCGCCGAGGCCAGGTCACTAAAGTTCGAGGTCAGGCAGGAGACAGGCCACTGAGGAGAGTCGTGATGGTCGTCGACAGGCGCACCGGCAGGTGCGCGGAGCCGCAGAGAGGAGTGTCGTCTTGTCACAGCATTGGGCGCTGATCTGGAATGTCAAGCCGGGGGCCGAGGAGCAGGTGCGCGAGCTCTTCTCCAACTACGAGAGCCCCGACCCGATCATCCGCGACGGGGACGGCAACGAGAAGGGGCGGCTGCTCTCGACGCAGGTGTTCATGCGCGAGAACACGATCGTGCGCGTGATGGAGATCGAGGGCGACTTCCGCGACGCCGCAGCGCACCTCGGCAAGCAGCCCGCCATCCAGGAACTCGAGGCCAAGCTCGACCCGTTGCTCGAGACCCCGCGCGACATGTCGACCCCCGAGGGCGCGCGCCAGTTCTTCATGAGCACGATGATGCAGTGCCTCGTCGCCCGCACGATGGACGAGTAAGTGGCTACGATCACGGTGAAATCCGGCCCTGCCGCCGGCGAGACGATCGCCCTCGACGGCGACGTCGTGGTCGGCCGCGAAGGCGCCGACCTCACGATCGCGGACGCGGAGCTCTCGCGCCGCCACGTGGTGTTTCGCCCGCGCGCGGGCGGCGTGGTCGTAGTCGAGGATCTCGGCTCCACCAACGGCACCGTGGTCGACGGCGAGCGCATCGTCGAGCCGACCACGCTCCAGCGCGACGCGCTCGTGAAGATCGGTCAGACCGAGCTGGCCGTCGCGGTCGATTCCGGGGCGACGGTCATGCGCGCGTCGCCCACCACGCTGCGCGCCACACCCCCGGCAGCCCGCGTGCAGCCGCCGGTCGAGGCCGGGCCAACGCCCGGCGCGCCCGCGGGAGCGCCCCCTGGCGGACCCGGCGGCCCACCCCCCGGAGCAGCAGGCGGACCGCCCCCCGGCGCCCCCGGCGCACACGGCGGACCACCTTCCGGCGCCCCCGGCGGACCACCCCCCGGAGCAGCAGGCGGCCCACCCCCCGGCGCACCCGGCGGACCACCTCCTTCCGGAAGGCCCGGCGGACCGCCCCCCGGCGCCGCGCCCGCGAAGGGCGGCGCGACGAAAGGCGGGGTACCCGAGTTCGTCCCCTGGCTGATCGCCGCCGCCGCCGTGGCCGTCGCCGTGATCGTCGCCGTGACATCCGGGTCGAGCACGAAGCAGACGCCTACCAAGCCGCCACCGGCGGTGAAGATCTCGGTGCTGGCGAAGGGCACGCTGCAGCCGCTAACCGCGAGCCGCACGATGGCCAACGGCGTGAAGTTGACGCTCGACTCGACCGGCGCGATGGGCGTGCAGGTCCAGTCTCTGACTCTGCAGCCGGGCGCCTCCGAGCCGTGGCACACCCATCCCGGCTCGGGCTTGGCGATCGTGGAGTCGGGGTCCATCGAAGACTACGAGCAGAAGGGCACCGGCTGCCAGCTGTTCGTGCTCAACGCCGGCGACTCGCGATTCGACGCCGGCGACGGCGCGCACACGCTGATCAACGGCGGCAAGACGCCGGCCGTGGTCTTCGTGACCGGATTCGCGCCGCCCGGAAACGGTCCGGTGCTGGTTGCAGCCCCCAAGCCCGCGAACTGCAAGCACTAGCGGCGTAGATGATCATCGACGCCCACTGCCACCTGGCGCCGCCGGAGGCGCCCGGCGTGCCCGCCCTCAAGGACGTCGACGCCTTCCTCGAGCGCAAGGCGCAGGACGGCATCGACCTCGCGGTGGTCGTGCACAGCATCGTCAACATACCCGGCCTCGGAGGCGTGCTCGACCGGGTCAAGCGCTGGAACGAGTTCGCGCTCGGCGTGCGCGAGCAGCACCCCGAGCGCGTGGCGGTGATGGTCGGCGTCGACCCCTTCGTCGGCGCGGAGATGCTGGAGGAGGCGCGCCGCGCGGTGGCGCTGGGAAGTCGCGGGTTCACGGTCAGTTCGAGCGTCGAAGGCCGGCGCCTGGACGATCCCGAGGTCGAGGATCTCTGGAGCCTCGCGGAGGAGCTCGACGTGCCCGTGTTCATCCACCCACCCGTGGGGCCCGGCGAGCCCGGCGATCCGCGGCTGGCGGAGTTCGGCAACCGCGCGGTCGACGTCGGCCTGAGCCTCGCGGCCGCGATCTTCGCGGGCGTGCTCGACCGCCATCCCACGCTGCGCCTGGTCGCCGCCTCCGGCGGTGGCGGCGTGGCCGCGCTCGCCGGCCGGCTCGACGCCGCCTACCGCATCCCGGAGCTCGCCGGAGCGGCGCTGGGGCCGCCTGCGCCGCCCGCCGAGGGCAATGCCAAGCCCGATGGCGGCCCCTTCCCACGGCAGGCGCCGAGCAGCTACCTGCGCCGTATCTACATCGACACCCTGATGTTCAGCGAGCCGGCGCTGCGCTGCGCGCTCGAAGTGTTCGGCCCCGACCGCCTGCTGTTCGGGACCGACTGGCCCCCCGTCGCGATCCCCGCCTCCGTCTCGCTTGATCTGATCAGGGGCTGGGACATACCCGAGGATGTGCGCGCCGGCATCCTTGGCGGCAACGCCGCCGAGCTGCTCGGTCTCCCGCTCGCCGGCTGAACCGGCACGCGGGTAAGCCCTGAGATATGGACCGCCCGGCCGGCTGCGGGTGCCGGCGCAGAGCAGCGCCCGGTGACCAGCCTACGGGCCGGCCGGCGGACCGCCCGCCCCACCGGGCGGCGGCCCCATCGGCGCCGACGGGTCCTGCCAGATGCGCTCGAAGCCGGGGGCGCGCTGAAGCGCCTGCGCCAGCGTCAGCCCCGGCTGCTCATAGAGGCCGTCCGCCTCCCAGGTCTCGGGCTCAAGCCCCACGGCGTAGGGGTTGACCGGACGATCGGCGGGCGGCGGCTGCGGCAGATCGGCGGCGGCGCGGTGGAACATCGCCACCGCCAACCCCTCCGTCACCTCCCGCTCGTGGCGCAGGTGCTCACGCAGCTGATCGTCGGTGAACTGCTCGACCAGCGAGGGCAGCGACTCCGGGCGATAGGCGTGGATGAACTTCGGCCGCCCGATCGGAGTGGGCCGCCCCCGACTGAGCTGGTGCCATTCGCGGAACAGCTTCTGCGTGTTGATGTTGAGGCGGTACATGCGGTCGAGATCGTCCTCGACGCTGCGCATGTACGCGAGATCGGTGAGCTTGTTGCGCAGCATCAGCGAGACGACGTTGGCGTGGTTGACGTACACATCCCAGCCGAGCATCCCCGAGGCGACCCACGGGTCCCCGAACACCTCGTACATGTCGCGGTACTTCGCGATCACGTACTCGAACGTGCGCTGGTAGAAGTCGTTGTAGTACTCAAGCCGCTCGCCGATGTCCTCGCCGTCGAGGTCGCGCTCGATCAGGTCGGCGGTGAACACGTTCCCGTAGCCGATGAAGTCCGAGCCCGGCGAGAAGAACGGGTCCGCGAACGCCGCCGCCTCCCCCACCAGCGACCAGCGATCCGCAGAGTACGTCTGCTTCACGCCGTACGCGTAATCCTCGACGCGCAGAAAGTCCTCGATGTCATCGAGTCGGCCCGCGACCGCCTCCGCGAGCTGCGGCTCGTGGGTCTGCAGCCACTGGAGCATCCGGCTGAAGTCGTTGATCTCCTCAAACGGGTGAAAGCGCGGGTCGGCGCACACACCGATGCTGATCGGGCCCGTCGCCAGCGGGATCAGCCAGATCCAGTACCCCTCGCCCATCAGGTGGTTCGTGCTGAACTGGCGCACGCCCGGCCGCTTCATCCGCGCCATCCAGCGCTCGTTCTGCAAACCCCACTGCTCGAGGTCGAGCCCGTTCGCGAGCCGGAACCAGGCCGAGTTGATCGTGTGCCCGCAATCGGTCCCCAGGTCGAGCTTGCGCTTGAGCAGGCTCGCACGACCCGTCGCATCGACGACCCAGCGCGCCCGCGTCGACGCCGGCTCGTCGAACTGCGTGAAGCTCACCTCGTGCAGCTCCTTGCCGCCACCACCGAGCGTCACGTCCTGGACGCGGCAGCCCTGCAACAGCTCGACGCCCAGCAGGCGCGCCCGCGCCGCCAGCTTGTTCTCGAACAGGCCGCGATCGAGCTGGTAGTTGTCGTGCTCGGGAAAGTCGCGCGGCCCGACCTCGACGCGCTGCGTGATGTCGGCGTTGTCCTCGCTCGGCAGGAAGTAGCGCAGGCCGCACTTCAGCTGCTGTTCGGCCTCCATGTGCGCCTTCACGCCCACGACCTCGGCGAAGTAGTGCGCGCCGGAGGGGACCGTCGACTCCCCGACCTTGAACGCCGCCAGCGGCGCCGGCCCTTCGCGCTTCTCAAGCACCGCCACCTCGGTCGCGGGGCGCTCCTGCTTGAGCTGGATCGCGAGTGTCAACCCTGCGAGCCCGCCGCCGAGGATCGCCACGTCGTAGCGATCCGCCGCCGGGCGGATCGGCGCGATCTCCACCATCGACCTGTTGCGCTCGCCGCTCATGGCGCCTGGACCCTACTGGCTCTCGCGCGCGCCGGATGGAGAGCCGGGCGGGGGACCGCCGGCCGAGGCGCCCGGCGGAGGTCCCATCGGCGCCGACGGGTCCTGCCAGATGCGCTCGAAGCCGGGGGCGCGCTGCAGCGCCTCTGCGAGCGTCAACCCCGGCTGCTCGTAGAGACCATCGGCCTCCCACGTGTCAGGTCGCATCCCGACGGCGTACGGGTTGATGGCGCGATCCTCAGGCGGCGGCTGCGGCAGGTCGGCGGCGGCGCGGTGGAAGATCGCCACGGCCAGCGCCTCCAGCGTCTCGCGCTCCCGGCGCAGATACTCACGCAGCCCCTCATCCCCCTTGGCCCCCTCGATCAGCTCAGCGAGCGGCGGCGGACTGTAGATGTGCATGAACTTCGGTCGCTCGATCGGCGCGGGACGCTCCTGCACGAGCCGGTGCCATTCGCGAAACAGCTCCTGCATTCTCATGTTGAGGCGGTACGTGCGCCCAAGGTCCTCGTCGATGCTCTGCATGAACCGCAGGTCGACGAGCTTGCCGCGGAGCATCAGCGACACGGGGCCGGTGTGGTTGACGTGGTTGTTCCAGCCGAGCCAGCCCGAGGCGATCCACGGATCCCCCCACAACCCATACGTGTCGCGGTACTTGGCGATCGCGTTCTCGAACGTGCGCTGGTAGAAGTCGTTGTAGTACGCAAGGCGCTCGCCGATGTCCTCGCCCTCGAGGTCGCGCTCGATCAGGTCGGCGGTGAAGATGTTGCCGTAGCCGATGAAGTCCGAGCCCGGCGAGAAGAACGGGTCGGCGAACGCCGCCGCCTCCCCCACCAGCGACCAGCGATCCTCAGAATACGTCTGCTTCACGCCATACGCGTAATCCTCGACGCGCAGAAAATCCTCGATGTCGTCCACGCGCGCGGCGACGTCGGCTGCGAGCTGCGGCTCGTGGCGCTCGAGCCACTGGAGCATCCGGCTGAAGTCGTTGATCTCCTCAAACGGATGAAAGCGCGGGTCGGCGCACACGCCGATGCTGATCGGGCCCGTCTCCAGCGGGATCAGCCAGATCCAGTACCCCTCGCCCATCAGGTGGTTGGTGCTGTACTGGCGAATGCCTGCCCGCTTCATGCGCTTCATCCAGCGCTCGTCCTCGATGCCCCACTGCTCCAGGTCGAGTCCGCCGGCGAGCCGGAACCACGCCGAGTTGATCGTGTGGCCGCACTCGGCCTGCAGGTCGAGCTTGCGCTTGAGCAGGCCGGCGCGGCCGGTCGCATCGACGACCCAGCGTGCGCGCGTGGACACCAGCTCGTCGAACTGCGTGAAGCTCACCTCGTGCAGCTCCTCGCCGCCACCGCCGAGCGTCACATCCTTGACTCGACACCCCTGCAGCAGATCCACACCCAGCAGGCGCGCCCGCGCCGCCAGCTTGTTCTCGAACAGGCCGCGATCGATCTGGTAGTTGTCGATCTCCGGGAAGTCGCGCGGCCCGATCTCCACGCGCTGCGTGATGTCGGCGTTCCCGGCACTGGGCAGGAAGTGACGCAGACCGCACTTGATCTGCTGTTCGGACTCCAGGTGCTTGCGCATCCCCACGACCTCCGCGAAGTAGTGCGCGCCGGAGATGACAGTCGACTCCCCCACCTTGAACGCCGCCAGCGGCGCCGGGCCTTCGCGCTTCTCAAGCACCGCGACCTGCGTCGCGGGGCGCTCCTTCTTCAGCTGGATCGCGAGCGTCAACCCCGCGAGCCCGCCGCCGAGGATCGCCACGTCGTAGCGATCCGCCGCCGGGCGGATCGGCGCGATCTCCACCATCGACCTGTTGCGATCTGCGTTCATCTGTTCTCCTCCTCGCTCAACTGCCCCTCCTCGTCACTGCCCCTCCACGCCCTAACTGCCCCCCCACGCTCAACAGCGCCTCGTCGCCTAACTGCCCCCACGCTCAACGGCGCCTCGTCGCCCAACTGGCCCTCCTCGCTCATCCGCCGGCCCCCGGACCCTGCGCGACAGCGCCGGCGGCAAGCGGCGGGCCGGGGCGGGCGCCCGGCGGGGGTCCGGCGCCGGCGGGCGGCCCCCCGAGACTGACGAGATCGCGACGGTGCACCAGCAGCAGCGCCGCCACCGCGCCGAGCAGCGCGACGATCGAGCCGAAGACGAGAATTTCGCTGAAACCGGCGCCGAAGCTGACGCGCGCCGCATGGTTCAGCGTCGCGTGGAACTTTTCGGCGCTGCGGTTGACGAAGGCGACGGTCCCGCCCGAGGAGACGGAGTTGGCGAAGGACGGTCCCAGGTAGGCCGCCTGCGTGCCCGCGAGCGCCGCGGTCACGTGCACGCGCACCTGGTGCTGGAACACCGCCCCAAGCGCGGCGATGCCGGTGACGAGCCCCAGCTGGCGGAACGTGGTGTTGACGCCCGACGCCATGCCGCTCTGCTGCGGCGGGACGATCCCGACCGACACCTGCGCCAGTGTGGGGCCGATGATGCCCAGGCCGACGCCGCAGAGGATCAGCCCCGGCAGCAGGATCGTCCACTGCGAATTGGTGCTCACGCTCGACATCTGAAAGAGGCCGACGGCGGCCAGCGCGAGCCCGCCGCCGAGGAAGGCGCGCGGCGCGACGCGGTCGCTGAAACGGCTCGCGAGCGGCTTCAGGAACAGCCCGAGCATCGTCAGCGGCAGCAGCCTCAGGCCGGTCTGAAACGGCGAGTAGTCGCGGATGCTCTCCAGCCACAGCGTCAGGTAGATGATCAGCGCGAGGACCGACGCCGAAACCGCGAAGGCCACGATCGCCGCACCGGAGCACGTCGGCTTCGCGAACAGGGAGAAGTCGAGCATCGGCGCCGCGACCCTTCTGGAGCCGAGCACGAACACGACCAGCTCGACGGTCCCCCCGGCGAGCAGCGCGATTATCAGCGTGCTGCCCCAGCCCTCGTCGTTGCCGCGGATCAGGGCGAACACGATCATGAAGATGGCCGTCGAGAACGTGACGAGCCCGAACCAGTCGATCGAGCGCTTCGGCCCCGGGAGGTTCACGAGCTTGGCGATCGTCACGACGATCGCGGCGATCCCGATCGGCACGTTGACGAAGAAGATCGCCTGCCAGCCGAAGGCGTCGGTGAGCACGCCGCCGATCAGCGGGCCGGCCGCGATCGCGCTGGCGGTCACGGCGCCCCAGATCGCGAACGCGTTCGCACGCTCGCGCGGCGGGAACTCCTGCGCGAGCAGCGCCAGGGACGGGGCGAGCATCAAGCCGCCGCCGAGTCCCTGCACGCCGCGGGTCACGTCGAGCACGGTCGCCGAGCCGGCGAGCCCGCAGACCGCCGAGGCGGCCGTGAAGATGATCACCCCGGCGAGGAAGACGACGCGCCTGCCGATGATGTCCGACACGGTGCCTGCCGTCAGCAGCACCACCGCGAGTATCAGCGAGTAGGCGTCGACGACCCACTGCAGCTCGCTGAAGGTCGTGTTCAGGGAGTTCGAGATCGCCGGCAGCGCGACGGACACGATCGTCGTGTCGAGCAGCAGCATGAAGTTCGCCGTGCACACGACGATGAGCGTCCACCACTTGCGCGAGCTGGATCCGGACGCCAGGAACCGGCTCGGCTGGGCGAGCACCTGACCGACGCCGCTGACCTGCGCCGCTTCGGGCCGCACGACCGGGGCGGTCCCGGCCGCGCCGAGTTCGAGCACGGTGCCGCCGAGCTCGATGCGATCGCCAAGCTCGATCGTCCGCGGCGCCATGATGCGCTCGCTGTTGACGAAGGTGCCGTTGAGGGAGCCGAGATCCTCGACTTCGGCGTGCCCGTTGACGGGCGTGACGCGGACGTGCCGGCGCGAGACCTCGTCGTCGGCGACCAGGAAGTCGCAGGCACGATCGCGACCGACGACCACGCGCTGCCCGAGCGCCACGGTCTGGCCTGCCGCCGGACCCTCGACGACGCGCAGCTCGGGAGCCCCGGCCGGCTTGTCCATTTACCGACTCAGCCTTCGGGGGAGAGGTAGAACTTGGCGCGCTTCAGCCACGTGCGCTCAGGCGTGAGACGAAACACGAGATCGCGCACGAGGCACTGCACGGGGTTGGACGCGTGCAGCCGCTTACCCATGCCGACCGCGCGCTGGACGCCGGCGGAGGTGCGCGCAATCGCCTCCCGCTCGTACTCGCGCAGCGCGGAGGACACGGCGCCGGCGTCGTCGAGCCGATCGGCGACGGACGCCAGCGCATTCGCGACCCCGGCACCGTCGAGGATCGCGTGGCTGCCCCCCTCGCCCGTGGCGGGGCTCGTCGCGTGGGCGCTGTCACCGAGAATCGTCACGCGGCCGGAGCCCCAGCTCTCGGCCGGCGGCCAATAGAAGACGTCGCTGCGCAGGATCGCGCTCTCCGGGGTCGCCTCGATCGCCTTGCGAATGAACTCGGGGCCGCCCGCGAACGCTTTCAGGACGTCCGCCTTGCGCCCCGCCTGCGAGTCGCGGCCGTGGGGCTCCATCAGCGCCGTCACGAACCAGTACAGCCTGTTGCGGGAGAGCCCGAAGGCGCCGCACGTGCGGCCGCGCCCCAGCAGCTGGTTGGCGACGCCCGGTTCGATCGGCAACGGGTCCTGCTCGACGACGCCGCGCCACGCCATGTAGCCGGTGTACGTCGGCTGATCGCCGCGCAGCTTCTTGCGCACCACCGAGTGAATGCCGTCGGCGCCCAGCAGCGCCATGCCGCGCTCCTCGCGGCCGTCGGCCAGGCTTACGGTGACACCGCCGCCGTCTTCGCTGTAGCCGCTGACCTCGGAGCCCACCTGCACGACCCCGGGCTCCAGCGCCTCGTACAGACCGAGCTGGACGTCGGCGCGCATCGTGATGAACGTCTTCGTCCCCGTCGCCTGCGAGGCCTCCGCGATCGGCATCCGCGTCAGCTTCTTTCCCTTCCACGAGTAGTACTCGATGCCCTGAACGGGAATGCACGCGCTCGCCACCAGGTCACCGCGACCGGCCCGCTCCAGCTCACTCGCCGCCCGGTGGGTGACGCCGATGATCGCTCCAACAGGACCCATCTGCGGCACGCGCTCGAACACGGTCGTGGGAATCCCGGCGTGGCGCAGCGCGGTCGCGGCCGCGAGCCCGGCGAGACCGGCGCCGGCGACGATCACACGGTTATCGTCCATACGTCCGTCCCCGCGTGGTTCGCCCCATACGCCCTCCCCCGCTCACGGCCCCGCTGCGCCCGGCCCGCCGGCGCCCGCCGGCGGTGGGGTCGGCAGGTCCGCCAGCGCGCCAAGCTGTCTGAGGATGGTGGCCAGGTCCAGATAGACCTTCTCGCACAGCAGCTTGTCCCCGTCGAACTCGAAGATGCACGCCGAGCGCGCCTTGATCTTCTTGCCGGTCGGCGCCAGACCCGCGAAGAAGCCTTCGTGGGTGCCGGTCGTGACGCACTCGACGACGACCGCGTCCTCCAGGTGCCGGAGCTTGCCGGGCTCGGCATGAATGTCGGGCAGTCCTCTGTACAGGCCCGCGACCAGATTTCGCACTTCCTCCTCGCCGTCGTGGACGCGGCCGAGGTGCATCATTTCGTAGCGCGGTTCGTGGAAGGTCGCGATCAGCCCGTCGAGGTCGTGTTCGTTCTCCGCGCGGAAGTGCTCGAGCACGATCGCCTCGCGCTTCTCCTGCAGAGGAGTGCTCATTGCCCCGCCTCCGGCGGCCCGCCTTGAGCAGGCGCCGCGCCCGACGGTCCCCCGCCTGGAGGTCCGCCACCAGGAGGACCGCCACCAGGAGGACCACCACCCGGAGGACCACCCCCGGGAGGCCCACCACCCGGAGGACCACCACCCGGAGGACCACCACCCGGAGGACCACCCCCGGGCGGCCCACCACCCTGCGGCTTGAGCCCGTGCTCCCGGATCAGGCGCGGAATCGAGGAGGGGTCGGTCGTCAGGCCGTAACGCTCCCAGATCGGTGGCATCGCGGGCAGGTTTCCGGCGACGATGTGCGGCGTGACCTCCTTCAGATAGAGGTCGTAGCCACCTGGGCAGAACATCACGAGCAGGCGCGCGGGCTTGTCCGTGGGGTTCCAGATCGCCATCGGCACGCCGCGCGGCTGCACGATCATGTCGCCGGCCTTGGCGTGGATCGTCTCGCCGCCGAGCTCAAAGCCGACTTCGCCCTCGAGGATCATCTGGTACTCGTCCTCCAGGGTGTGCGTGTGAATCGGCGCGACGACCGAGCTGGGAGGGCAGGGAATCTCAAGCAGCGTCATGTGACCGCCCGTGTCATCGCCCGTGCGCAGGTAGCGAATGCCGAGCGCATCCACGAACACCGAGTCCGTATCGCCCTTGGGGATGTGCATCAGGTGCCCGGCCAGTCGTAGTCGGTGATACCGGCCATGCGCTCCATGAACGGCAGCATCGCCGCCACGTCGAGATCGCCGAGGCCCTGCTGCTTGGCGGCGGTGAGCATCGAGTAGGCGCTCTCCGTCACCGGCAGCGGCACGTCCAGCTCCTGACCCTCGGCGAGCACGAGCATCATGTCCTTGCGCATCAGCGACAGGCGGAACGCCGCGTTCTCGAACGCGCGTTTGCCCATCAGGGCGCAGCGGAAGGTCATCACCGGCGAGCTGTAGCCGCTGCCGGCGATCATCTGCAGGATCTTCTCGCGCGGCAGGCCGGCGCGCTCGCCGTAGACGATCGCCTCCGCCAGCGCCGGCATCTGCACGCCCATCAGCATGTTGAGCACGAGCTTCATCGTCGCGCCCGTGCCCTTCGCGCCGAGGTAGGCGACTTCCTTGCCGAGCGTGTCGAGGATCTCCTGCACCGAGAGGAAGTCCTGCTCCTCGCCGCCGACCATGATCCGCAGCTCGCCGCTGCGGGCGTGCATCGGCGCGCCGTACACGCACGCGTCGAGCGCTCGGTAGCCGGCGGCCGCGGCGCGCGGACCGAGCTCGCGCGCGAACGCCGGCGGCACGGTGCTCATGTCGAGGATGGCGCCCCCCGCCGGCAGGCTCCCGAACACGCCCTGCTCGCCTTCGAGCACGCCGTTGACGGCGTCCTGGTCGGCGAGGCTGATCATCACCACGTCGGCGTCGGCGGCGGCCTGCGCGGGCGACTGCGCGACCTGCGCGCCCAGCGCGGCGGCGTCCTGCGCCTTGGAGCTCGTGCGGTTGTAGACGGTCAGCGGGTATTCGGCCTCCGCCAGCCGGCAGGCCATCCCCGACCCCATGTTGCCCAGTCCGATGAAGCCGATGCGTGGCTTGCCCATGAGCGCGCATCCTACCCTTTGCGTCGCGATCGGGGATCGCCGCCTGGACCGATGGCCCTCTGAGCCCATCCGGGGAGGTGCGTGCGGGCCTGCGGGCCTTCCGGAATAGCCCTAACATGGCCCCGACGCGCGAACGCAAAGCCCACCGGAGGAGACGAGATGAGCCCTGAGCAGCCGACCGCCGACCTGCCTAGCCACGTGGTCGAGTACCTGGGACGGATGGCGACGCTGACGCTGGCCACCGCCTCCACCGGCGGCGTACCGCACGCGAGCACCTTCCTGTACGTCTGCGACGGCGCCACGCTGTACTTCTGGACGCGTCCGGGCACGACCACGGCGCAGCAGATCGACCAGAACCCGCTCGTGGCCTTCACGATCGACGAGTACAGCACCGACCTGCGCCAGACCCGCGGCGTGCAGGGCCTCGGCGAATGCAGGACCGTCCTCGACGGGGAACGGATCGCGCTCGTGGCCGACCTGTTCGGGCAGAAGTTCCCCGATCTCTCGCCGGGCAACACGCTCAGCATCTCGTTCTTCGCGATCGCGCCGAGTGAGCTGAAGTTCATCGACAACTCGCGCGAGGGCGCACAGTCCGCCGACGGGACGTTCGGCGCGGAATTCCACCGCGAGCGCGCGTACAGCGTCTTCAACGACCTGCCGGCGCAGAGCGTCGACGTGATGTCCGGATCGCTGCAGACACTGAACGCGGACGCCGGCGACGTGATCTTCCGCGAGGGCGGCCCCGCCGACAAGTTCCTGATCGTGGTCGAGGGCGAGGTGGAGGTCTCGCGCGAGAACAGCGCGAGCGAGCCGCTGCGGCTGACCGCCGGCAGCTTCTTCGGCGAGGTCGCGATCCTGCGCGACACCCCCCGCACCGCGACGGCGCGGGCGACCAAGCCGACGCGGCTGCTGGCGATGGACCACGACACGTTCCGCGATCTCGTCGCGCAGTCGCTGGGGACGACGTCCGAGTTCGATCAGGTGATCCGGGCGCGTCTGCGTCCCGGCGCCGCCGCCTGAAGCCGGGGAGCGAGCCGATGGCTGCCCAGACGACGCCCGGAATCAGCGGCCAGGAGTTCCGGGCCGCGCTCGGCGCATTCGCGACCGGAGTCACGGTGATCACCACGCGCGGGGAGGAGCACGCCTACGGAATGACGGCGAACGCGTTCTCCTCGGTGTCGCTCGACCCGCCGCTGGTGCTCGTGTGCACGCGCACGCTCTCCGACGGCTGCGAGCTGATCCTCCGCAACGGCGTGTTCGCCGTGAACATCCTCGCCGCCCACCAGGAGCCCGTGTCACGCTTCTTCTCCAACAAGGACCGCCCGCGCGGGCGGGATTCGTTTCGCGATGTGGCGCACCACAGCGCCGCGAGCGGGGCGCCGATCCTCGACGGCGCCGCGGCGTTCCTCGACTGCCGGCTGCACGTCGCGCACGAGGCCGGCGACCACCACGTGCTCGTCGGCGAGGTCATCGAGCTGGGCGTCGCGCCCGACGCCGAGCCGCTGCTGTTCCACGGCGGGCGCTATCGCCTGCTGCACGGGGAGTAGGGGCCGGGTCAGTCCGCGTCGTCGACGTGGACCTCGCGCAGCTGGCGCGTGTCGACGTCGTACACGAAGCCGCGCACCAGATCCCGGTGCGCCAGGAACTGAGAACGGCGCACGCGCAGGATCGACTGGCGCACGTCGACGTCGAGGTCGCCGAACGACTCGATCGCGAACGCCGGCGCGACGCCGGCCGCCTGCAGCAGCTCGGCGCGAAAGCCGTCGTCGGTGATCGTCTGCATACCGCACTTGGTGTGGTGGATGAGCATCACCTCGCGCGTGCCCAGGCGCCGCTGCGAGATCGCCAGCGAGCGGATCACGTCGTCGGTGATCACGCCGCCCGCGTTGCGCAGCACGTGCGCCTCGCCGTCGCCCAGGCCGAGCGCCGCGAAGACGTCCAGGCGCGAGTCCATGCACGTGACGATCGCCAGCTGCCGGCTGGGGCGAACGTCGAGCTGGCGGGCCGGCGGCGTGGCAGCGAAGGCCTGGTTGTTGGCGAGCAGGTCGTCGATCACTCCCATCCCGGGCATCCTAGAGCGCCGCCGCTGAGCCCGCCCTGCGCCGGTGTGCTAGCTTGGCGCCCCGTGGGCGCAATGGGCAAGATCGCCTTCCTGTTTCCCGGCCAGGGCTCCCAGCGCGTGGGGATGGGAGCCGACCTGCTGGCGGCGCGTCCCGACCTGTTCGACCGCTTCTACGAGCAGGCCGACGCCGCCTCCGGACTGCCGGTCAGAAAGCTTGCGCTCGAAGGCCCGATCGAGGAGCTGACCCGCACCGACGTCGCCCAGCCCGCACTGTTCGCGCTGTCGCTCGCGCTCAATCAGCTCGCGCACGAGTCGGGCGTGCAGCCGGACTTCATGGCCGGGCACAGCCTCGGCGAGGACACCGCGGCCGTTGCCGCGGGAGCGCTCGATGTGCAGGCGGGCATGGAGCTGGTCGCGCTGCGCGGGAGACTGATGGCGAGCTGCGGCAGCGAGCGCCCGGGCGGCATGGCCGCGATCGTCGGCCTGCCCGCCGAGGAGGTGCAGGCGCTGTGCGTGACGGCCTCGCAGGCGGGCATCGTCGCGCCCGCCAACCTCAACAGCCCCCGGCAGATCGTCGTCTCCGGCGAGGAGGCGGGCGTGCAGCGGCTGCTCGAGCTGGCCGAGGAGGCCGGCGCCGCCAAGGCCGTGCGCCTGCAGGTCTCCGCCGCCTTCCACAGCGTCCTGATGGAGCCGGTTCAGCGTGAGATGGCCGCGATGATGGACAAACTCGCCTGGAAGGCCCCCGAGATCCCGGTGGTGGCCAATGCCACCGGCGCGGTGCTCAGAACCGGCGCGGAGGTCTGCGAGGCGCTCGTCGCGCAGATCGTCAGCCCCGTGCTGTGGGTGGACTGCGTGCAGACGCTGATCGGCGAAGGCTGCACACGGTTCCTCGAGCTGGGGCCGGGGCGGGTGCTCGGCGGCCTGGTGCGTCAGATCGACTCCGACATGGAGCTGTTCGCGGCCGACTCGCCCGCGAAGGTCGAGCAGTTCATGCAGAGCGCGACCGCCTGACCGTCCGGGCCCGCGGCACCCGAGCGCGACCGCCTGAACCCGCCCGCGCGCCCCGCGGCTCTCAGGACTTCGCGGCTGCCGCCGCCTCGCCGGCGAGGAAGTGCTCGACGAAGTCGGTCGTCACGTCGCCCGAGCGGAACTGCTCGTCGGCGAGCACGCGACGGTGAAACGGGATCGTCGTCTTCACGCCGCGCCCCTCGATCTGGAACTCCGAGAGGGCGCGGTCCATGCGCTCGATCGCCTGCAGGCGGTCGGGCGCCCACACGATCAGCTTGGCGATGAGGGAGTCGTAGAACGGCGCGATGTTCCAGCCCGGGTAGCAGTGGGAGTCCACGCGCGTCCACGGTCCGCCCGGCGGCACGTACACGTCCAGGCGCCCCGCGGCGGGCGCGAAGTCGCGGTCGGGGTCCTCGGCGTTGACGCGGCACTCGATCGCGTGGCCGCGCAGCACGACGTCGGCCTGGGAGATCGACAGGGGCTCGCCCGCGGCGACGCGGATCTGCTCCTGGATGAGGTCGACGCTTGTGACCATCTCGCTGACGGGGTGCTCGACCTGGATGCGGGCGTTCATCTCCATGAAGCTGAGGTTGCCGTCGTGGTCGAGCAGGAACTCCATCGTGCCGGCGCCGGTGTAGCCGACCGCCAGCGCGCCCGCCACGGCGCGCTCGCCGATGTCCTTGCGCTGCGCGTCTGAGAGGTGGATCGAGGGCGCCTCCTCAATCAGCTTCTGATGGCGGCGCTGCACCGAGCAGTCGCGTTCGAAGAAGTACACGCCGTTGCCGTGGTTGTCGCAGACGAGCTGCACCTCGGTGTGGCGGGGGGCTTCCAGGTAGCGCTCGATGTAGACGGCGCTGTCCTTGAAGACGGCCTGCGCCGTGGCGCGCGTGGTCGCGTACAGGCGCGCGAGGTCCTCCGCCTTGCGCACGACGTTCATGCCGCGCCCGCCGCCGCCCGCGACGGCCTTGATGATCACGGGGTAGCCGATGCCGTCGGCGATCTCCTGCGCCTCCTCGGCCGTCTGCACGGGCTCGATCGTGCCCGGCAGGAGCGGCAGGCCGGCTTTCTGCATGAGGTCGCGCGCGATCGCCTTGTCGCCCACCTTCTCCATCACGTCCGGGCGCGGCCCGATGAACGTGATGCCGTTGTCCGAGCAGATCTCCGCGAAGAACGGGTCCTCGGAGAGGAAGCCGTAGCCCGGGTGGATCGCGTCGGCGCCCGTCTTCTGCGCGGCGCCGATCACGTTCGGAATGTGCAGGTAGCTCTTGCCCGGGTGGTGGGGTCCGACGTGCACGGCCTCATCCGCGAAGCGCACGACCGCGGACTCCGCGTCGGCCGTCGAGTAGATCGCGACCGACTTGATGCCCAGCTCGCGGCAGGCGCGCGCGACGCGCAGGGCGATCTCGCCGCGGTTGGCGATCAGAACCTTCTCGAACACGCGATCAGCTCCCCGACGCGGCGGAACGCCCGGCGGAGCCCATCTCGCGCGGACCCTCGATCACCGGCCCGTCAGTCATCGGACGGCTCCAGATACATCAGCACCTGCTCAAACTCCACCCAGTCGCCGTTCTGCACCATGATCTCCGCGACCTTGCCGCCCTCGCCCGCCGCCACCTCGTTCATCATCTTCATGGCCTCGACGATGCACACCGTCTCGCCCGGCTCGACGTTGGAGCCGACCTCCACGAACGGCTTCGCGCCCGGCTGCGCCGCGCCGTAGAACGTCCCCACGAGCGGCGCGAGGACGGGCACGCGGTTATCCGGCGCCGCGAGGTCGCCGATGCTGAACACGCCGGAGGCCATGCGCGCGCCCGGCGCGATGCCCATGCCGGGGCCCGCGCCCGTCGCGATCGGCCCGCTCGGCGCCACCCCTCCGGGTGCCTCGCCGGGAGCGCCCGGAGCGCCGGCGAACGCGCCGCCAGCCGCCGGCGCCGAGCCGCGCTCGATCTCGATCTTGCAGTCGCCGGCGGCGACGGCGTAGCGCTGCACGGTGGTGCCCTCCAGGCGCTTGATCAGGTCGCGGGCCTCCGCCCACACCGACTCGATCAGCGCGCGGTCCGGTGTGGCGGGCGTGGCGGTGGTGTCGTTCTCGGTCATGTCTCCCCTGTGATTGGCGGAAGGGTGGGCTGGCGCCCGGGGGTGCCGAACTTGCGAAAGCGCTCGTAGCGCTGGGCGATCAGCTCGTCGGTGCTCAACGGCAGCAGTTCGGCGAGGCTCGCCACGAGCGCCGCCTTGACGTTGGCGCCGGCGGCGGAGGGGTCGGTCTGCGCGCCGCCCTCGGGCTCGGGCACGACGGCGTCCATCACGCCCAGGCGCAGCAGCTCGGGGCTCGTGAGGCGCAGCGCCTGCGCTGCGCGCGGGGCGGCGCTGGCGTCCTTGAAGAGGATCGTCGAGCAGCCCTCGGGACTGATCACGGAGTAGTAGGCGTTCTCCATCATCAGCACGCGGTCGCCCGCGGCGATCGCGAGCGCGCCGCCGCTGCCGCCCTCGCCCGTGACGACCGTCACGGCGGGCACCGGCAGGCGCGACATCAGCATGATCGATTCGGCGATCGCGTTGGACTGGCCGTGTTCCTCGGCGCCGAGCCCGGGGTAGGCGCCGGGCGTGTCGACGAGCGTCACGAGCGGCAGACCGAAGCGCGCGGCGTAGCGCATCAGGCGCATCCCCTTGCGGTAGCCCTCGGGCTCGGGCATCCCGAAGTTGTGCTCCACCAGCTCGCTCGTCGTGTGGCCCTTCTGCTGGCCGATCACCATCACCGTCATCTCGCCCAGGCGCGCGAGGCCCGCGATGATCGCGTGGTCCTCCTGGAAGAGGCGGTCGCCGTGCAGCTCCTGGAAGGAGTCGAACACGAAGCCCACGAGGTCGAGCATCCGCGGGCGGTCGATGTGGCGGGCGAGCTGCACGATCTCCCACGGGTCGCGCGCTCCCAGCTGCTCGGGATCGACGACGGGCGGGGCGCCCTGCGCGGCCGGCAGGCGCCGTGCCCGCGTCGGCGCGTCCTCGCCGCGCGCCGCGTGCGCCTGCGCGTGCAGTTCGAGCAGGTTGCGGATCGTGCGCCGCAGCCCTTCGCGCGGCTCGACCAGATCGAGCATCCCGTGGTCGAGCAGGAAGCCGGCGGTCTGGAACTCGTCGG
Organism: Solirubrobacteraceae bacterium; assembly: GCA_036561645.1. Classification (GTDB taxonomy): domain Bacteria; phylum Actinomycetota; class Thermoleophilia; order Solirubrobacterales; family Solirubrobacteraceae; genus Palsa-744. Next base: position 60,770 of record DATBOY010000036.1, on the reverse strand, counting down.
GCAGCTTCTGGCGGATCGTCTGCTCGATCACCGCCGGCCCGGCGAAGCCGATGTGCGCGTCGGGCTCGGCGATCAGGATGTCGCCGAGCGTGGCGTAGGAGGCGCTGACGCCGCCGTACGTCGGGTCGGTCAGCAGCGAGATGTAGAGCACGCCCTCCTCCGCCAGGCGCGCCATCGCCTGACTGGTCTTGACCATCTGCATCAGCGACACGCAGCCCTCCTGCATCCGCGCGCCGCCGGAGGCCGAGATCACGAGCAGCGGCGTGCGCGTCTCCAGGGCGATCTCCGCGGCGCGCGTGATCGACTCGCCGACGGCGCCGCCCATGCTGCCGCCGATGAACGAGAAGTCGATGCCCGCCACGACGATCGGCAGGCCGTCGATCGTGCCCGTGCCGTGCAGCGCGCCCGTCTTGGTTTCGCTCTTCTTCTGCGCCTGCGCGATGCGCTCGGTGTACGGCTTGGAGTCCGCGAAGGACAGCGCGTCGAGGATCTCAAGGTCTTCGCTGCGCTCCTGCCAGCTGCCCTCGTCGAGCAGCTGCCCGAGGCGCTCGCGAATGCGCAGGCGGAAGTGGTGGTTGCAGTCCGGGCACACGCCGAGGTTGCGGCGCAGGCGCTTGTGGTACACAAAGGCCGCGCACGACGGGCAGCGAAACCACTCCGCCGAGACCGCCCGGCCTGCTGTGGCAAGCTCAGCCAAGGAGGTCCTCCGAGGTCAGACGGCGGTCGTCGGCGTGCATACGGCGGTACTCCGCGAGCGACGCCGCCAGCGCCTCGTCGATCTCCGCGCGCGCGGGGGCCTGCTCGGCCGGTTCGCCGAGCTTGGCCTGCAGGAAGGCGATCAGGTTGACCGTGCGTCCCTGGGAGTCGCCGACCGGCGCCTCGCGGGCGAGCGCGAGCGCGTCCTGCCAGCGTTCGCGCGCCAGCTCCGTCTGGATCAGCCCGTGCAGGGGGTAGATCTCGTGCCCCGGCACGTCGTCGAGCCCGCGCAGACGCGTGAAGGCGGCGAAGGCCTCATCGAGGCGCCCGACCTGGAGGCTCAGCTCGGCCACGTCGAGCGCCGCGATCGCGTCGTCGGGCTCGGCCTCGGCGATACGCTGCGCCTGCGCCAGCGCCTCCTCGTACTGACCGAGGGAGCGGTACATGTCGACCAGGCTGATGGCCGCCGTCGAGGCGCCGCGCATGTTCTGCGCGGCCTGGCTGAGGAGGTCCACCGCCTCCTCCTGGCGCCCGGTCGCGGCCGCCGTGTGGCCAAGGTGGCTGAGCGCGACCTGATCGTCGGGGTTCAGCTCGACGGCGCGGCGGAAGGCGTCGCCCGCCTCCTGCATCGCGCCTTCGGCCGCCAGCGCCTCGCCGAGGTGGTGCCAGGCGTCGGCGTTATCGGGCGCCAGCTCCGTCGCGCGCCGCAGCTGCTGCGTCGCATCCTCGGCGTCCAGCTCGACGCCGGCGCGACCCGCCAGCACGAGCAGCTCGACGTCGTCCGGCGCGGCGGACAGAGCGGCGAGCGCCGCCTCGCGGCTCTGGCGGTACTCGCCCGCCTGCAAAAGCGCGTCGGCCTGTTGCGCGGCGTCGCTGCTCATCCACGTCTCCCCGTCGCCACGCCTTGCGCCGAGCGCACGTCCGGCTTCCCGCTCACACCCGCGACCCCGCTCACGCCCGCGACCCCGCCCACGTCCAGCTCGTCAACTCCGGCGAGTCGTCGCCGAACTCGCGGGCGTAGCCGCGGTACTTGGCCAGCAGGTCGCGGTACTTGGCGATGGCCTCCTGCGCGCCGCCGACGTCGCGCACGGCGAAGGCGCCGGACATGCCGCCGATGTCGGCGCTGATCGCAACGTCGACGCGGCTCAGCGCCTCGATCGCCAGCTGGAAGCGGTCGACGCCGTTCATCGCCAACAGGTCAAAGGGCGTCGTCGTCGTGCCCTCCTCGGCGTAGCCGCGCACGTGGAAGCGCTCCTGCGCGGGGCGGCGGTGGATCAGCTGGTGGACGGCGGAGGGGTAGCCGTGGAAGTTGAAGATCACGGGGCGGTTCTTCGTGAACAGCTCCGCGAAGGCGCCCGCCGACATCGCGTCGGGGTGCTTGCCCGGCGCCGCCAGCGCGAACAGGTTGGTGACGTTGACGAAGCGCACCTTCAGGTCCGGCACGTCTTCGCGCAGCAGGCTCGCCGCCGCCAGCAGCTCGATCGTCGGGATCGTGCCGCAGCTGGCGAGCACGAGATCGGGCTCGCCGTCGTCGTTGTTGCTCGCCCACTGCCACGCCGAGGCGCCGGCGCGCACGTGCTCGCGCGCCTCGTCCATCGTCAGCCACTGCGGCAGCGGCAGCTTCGAGCCGATCACGAGGTTGATGCAGCCGGTGGCCGCCAGGCAGTGGTCCATCGTCGCCAGCAGCGTGTTGGCGTCCGGCGGCACGTACACGCGGGCGTGCTCCTCGCGGCGGTTGAGCATCGAGTTGATGAAGCCCGGCATCTGGTGGGAGTAGCCGTTGTGGTCCTGGCGCCAGCCCTCGGAGGTCAGCAGATAGTTCAGGGACGCCACGGGCTCGCGCCACGGCGCCTCCTCGCGGCTCATCTTCAGGAACTTGCCGTACTGGTTGACCATGCCGTCGACGATCGGGATGAAGGCCTCGTAGCACGGGAAGACGCCGTGGCGGCCGGTCAGCACGTAGCCCTGCAGCCAGCCCTGGCAGTTGTGCTCGCTCAGGACCTCCATGATGCGCCCGTCGGGCTTGTAGTCGGGGTTGATGTCGGGATCGACGGGCCACTCGTACGCGTGGTTCTCGACCGTGAACAGCGCCCCGAGGCGGTTGGAGGCGACCTCGTCGGGGCACACGACGCGGAAGTTCTCCTGCTCGCGGTTGAGCTCGAAGACCTGGGCGAGGTAGCCGCCGAGCGCGCCGAGCGAGCTCTCCGTCGTGGCGCCCGGCGCCTGGAGCCCCACCGCGTGGGCGTCCAGCGGCGGCAGGTTCAGGGGGACGCGCATGCGCCCGCCGTTGACGTGCGGGTTGGCGCCCATGCGCCGCTCGCCCGTGGGGCACATCGCGGCGATCTCGGGCGCCGGGCCGCCGTTGGAGTCGAACAGCTCCTCCGGGCCGTAGGAGCGCAGCCAGTCCTCCAGCGCCTTCAGGTGCTCGGGGTTCGAGCGCGCTCCCATCGCCGGCACCTGGTGGGACTTCGACGTGCCCTCCACGCGCACGCCGTCGAGCTCGCGCACGCCCGTCCAGCCCTTCGGGGACTTGACGATCAGCATCGGCCAGATCGGCCGCGCCGGGCGGCGCCCGGAGCGCGCGGCGTCCTGCAGCTCGCGGATCTCGCCGTAGGCGGTGTCCAGGGCGCCCGCCAGCTCGCCGTCGAGATCCTCGCCCTGCACGATCAGCGGGTGCCAGCCGTAGCCCTCGAACAGCTTCGTCAGCTCCGTGTCGCTCATCGAGCTGAAGATCGTCGGGTTGGCGATCTTGTAGCCGTTGAGGTGCAGCATCGGCAGCACGGCGCCGCTGCGGGCCGGGTCGAGGAACTTGTTGGAGTGCCACGCGCCGGCCGTCGGACCCGTCTCGGCCTCGCCGTCGCCGACGATGCACGCCACGATCAGCTCGGGGTTGTCGAGCGCCGCGCCGAAGGCCGTCGCCAGCGCGTACCCCAGCTCGCCACCCTCGTGGATCGTGCCCGGCACGATCGGCGCGATGTGGCTGGGGAAGCCGCCCGGCCAGGAGAACAGGCGCACGAGCCGCGCCAGGCCCTCGCGGTCGCGGCTCATCTCCGGCTTGACGTCTTCCAGGCAGCCGTCGATCCACAGGTTAGCGAGGTTCGCCGGCGCGCCGTGGCCGGGGCCGGTGACGAGCAGCACGCTCGCGTCGTTCTCGAGGATCAGGCGGTTCAGCCCCGCGTACATCAGGTTGATCCCCGGCACCGTGCCCCAGTGGCCGAGCAGGCGGTGCTTGACGTGCTCGGGCTTCAGCGGCTCCTCCAGCATGTGGTTGTCCTGGAGGTAGATCATCGCCACGGCGATGTAGTTGGCCGCGCGCCTGTAGAACGCGAGCTTCTCCGAGGTGGGCGACAGAGCTTGGGTAGACAAACTTCCCCCCCTGTTTTGGGCTGAACGCTGCGAGCGGCACGGACTATACCCAGGAAGCTCGCGAGCGTGTGCGCCCGCCCGCGAGGCGACCGCGACGTGTGCGGGTCCCGGTCCGCGAGGCGGCCTGGATGCGCGCGCCCGCCGACCCGCGAGGCGACCGCGACGCGTGCGGCGACCCGCCCGGGCAGTGCGGAAAGTAGGAAGTCCTACTGTTTACTTTCGCGCACGCGTGCGTTAGCGTCCCATGTCCCACGACAGACGACAAGGAGCCCCGCCGATGGCCACCGCCGAGAGCGTCCGCAAGCCCGACCACCACGCCAAGCGCAAGCACTTCCTGTTCACCGACGAGCACGAAGCGCTGCGGGAGTCGATCCGCAGCTTCGCGATCAAGGAGCTGGCGCCGCACGCGGAGGAGTGGGAGGAGACGACGTTCCCCGACTCCGTGTTCCACCGCATGGGCGAGCTGGGCTTCCTCGGACTCGACAAGCCCGAGGCGTACGGGGGGCAGGGCGGGGACTACTACAGCGCGCTCGTGCTCGCGGAGGAGATCGGGCACGCCAACTGCGGCGGCCTGGCGATGGGGATCGCCGTGCAGACGGACATGGCGATGCCGCCGATCCTCGCGTTCGGCACCGAGGAGCAGAAGCAGCAGTGGGCGGCCCCCGCGATCGCCGGCACGAAGATCCTGTGCCTGGGCATCACCGAGCCCGACGCCGGCTCGGACGTCGCCGGGATCAAGACGCGCGCCGTGCGAGACGGGGAGGAGTGGGTGATCAACGGCTCCAAGACGTACATCACCAACGGCCACCGGGCCGACGTGATCGTGCTCGTGACGAAGACCGACCCGGATGCCGGGTACGACGGGTTCACGCTGTTCCTCGTACCGATGGACGCGCCCGGGGTGATCCGCGAGCAGAAGCTGCAGAAGCTCGGGATGCACGCCTCCGACACGGCGCTGCTGGCCTTCCAGGACGTGCGCGTGCCGGCCTCGGCGATGCTCGGGCAGGAGGGGCGGGGCTTCTACCACATCATGTGGGAGCTGCAGGGCGAGCGCCTGATCGGCGCCGCCGGCTGCGTGAGCGGCGCGCAGCGCGTGTTCGAGCGCACGTTGCAGTACGCCAAGGAGCGCGAAGCGTTCGGGCGCCCGATCGGCCAGTTCCAGGTGATCCGCCACAAGTTCGCGGAGATGGCGACCAAGATCGAGACGGCCCGCCAGATGGTGTACATGACGGCGTGGCGCAACGAGAACGGCGAGTACCCCGTGCGCGAGATCTCGATGGCCAAGCTGTACGCGTCGCGCATCTCCGTGGAAGTCGCCGACGAGTGCATCCAGATCCACGGCGGCGCCGGGTACATGAAGGAGTACGGCGTCGAGCGCGCCTGGCGCGACCTGCGCCTGAACCGTATCGGCGCGGGCACGGACGAGATCATGCTCGAGGTGATCGGGCGCTCGTACGGGCTTTGATCTCCCCCCCGTTCACCGACGAGCACGAGCAGCTGCGGGCCTCGATCCGCGGCTTTATCGAGCGCGAGCTGACCCCGCACGCGCAGCGCTGGGAGGACGCGGAATGGTTTCCCGACGAGGTGTTCGCGCAGCTCGCCGGGCAGGGGCTGCTGGGGCTGAAGTACCCCGAGCAGTACGGCGGACAGGGCGGGGACTACCTGCACGACGCCGTGCTGATCGAGGAGCTGACGCGGATCGGCTCGGGCGGCACGGCCGCCGGCATCGGCGCGCACGTGAACATCGCCACGCCGCCGATCTGGAAGTTCGGCTCAGAGGAGCACAAGGCGCGCTACCTGGCCCCCGCGATCCGGGGCGAGCGGATCGGCGCGCTCGCGATCACCGAGCCCGGGGCCGGCTCGGACGTCGCCGCGCTGCGCACGCGCGCCACGCCGGTGGACGGCGGCTGGGTGGTCAACGGCGAGAAGACGTACATCACCAACGGCGTGCGCGCCCACTTCATCGTGACCGCCGTGAAGACGACGGAGGAAGGCGGCCATCACGGCATCTCGTTCCTGATCGTGGACCGTCAGGACGGCGTGACGTCCGCGAAGCTGAAGAAGCTCGGGTGGAACGCGTCGGACACCGCGACGATCGCCTTCGAGGACGTGTTCGTGCCGCGCGAGAACCTGCTCGGGGAGGAGCACGGGGGCTTCAAGCTGATCATGGCCAACTTCCAGTGGGAGCGCCTGGCGATGGCGCTGGGGTCGGTCGGCGCGATGGGCGTCGCGTGGGAGCGCACCGCGCAGTTCGCGCGCGAGCGCCACGCGTTCGGGCGGCCGCTGAGCGGCCACCAGGCGATCCGCCACAAGCTCGCGGACCTCGCCACCAGCGTGTACACGTGCCGCTGCGTCACCTACGACGCCCTGCGCCGGTTCGTCGCCGGCGAGGAACCGCTGCGCGAGGTGACGATGGCGAAGCTGCTGACGCAGCGGGCGTGCTTCGAGCTGATGGACGCGTGCCTACAGATCCACGGGGGCGCGGGGTACATGCGCGAGTACTGGGTGGAGCGCGCCGTGCGCGACGCCCGCCTCGGCCCGATCGGCGGCGGCTCGGACGAGATCATGCGGGAGATCCTGGGGCGGATCGCCTAGCACAACGTTAAACGTGCTACTCGACTGGAGCTGGTAGTACGTTTAGCCTGTGAGCAGCTTCAAGGATCTTGCACGTCACTTCGGGGCGCTGCCGCCAGAGACCGTCAGGTCGTTGACGAGCATTGCAGAGGCTCGAGGTAGAGCGGAGGTCTTCCGCCGCCAGAGCCCCGCGGGCCTCCAGACGCTCCGACAAGTCGCGTTGATCCAGAGTGCCGAAGCATCCAACGCGATCGAGAACATACACGCTCCCCGTGTTCGCATCGAAGCGCTCGTGACGGAAAAGACCACCCCGGCGAACCGCTCGGAGCAGGAGATCGCCGGCTACCGAGACGTCCTCTCGCTGATCCATGCCAACCGCACCGACATCCCATTCCAGCCTCGCTATGTCGAGCAGCTCCACGGCACCCTCCACCGATATGTGGGAGACCGAGACGCGGGACACTGGAAGAAACTCGACAACCAGGTGGAGGAAGAACGCCCGGACGGGACGCGCATCCCGCGGTTCACGCCCGTCTCGGCCAGCCTGACCCCCCAAGCGATGCACGATCTCCACGAAGGCTTTCGCCGCGCCCGCAAGGTTGAGATCTATGAGCCGCTCCTTCTCTGCGCAGCCTACATACTCGACTTCACGGTCATACATCCGTTCCGAGACGGCAACGGCCGGATGTCACGCCTGATCACTCTCTGGCTGATGTACATCGTCGGCCACGACGTCGGGGGCTACATCAGCATCGAGAGGCTGATCGACAGCAGCAGGGCAACCTATTATGAGGCTCTGCGAAAGTCGACCGAGGGATGGCACGAGGCCCAACACGATCTCGCACCGTGGACCGGCTACTTCCTTGGCATCATAATCGCCGCCTACAGCGAATTCGAGAGCCGGACGGGCACCATCGGGGGTCGCGGCTCCAAGAAGGCGCTGATCACGACGTTCATCGACTCGCTGATGGTCGAGGAGTTCACAATTGCCCAGGTGCGGCAGGCAGCCCCGGGGGTGAGCGATGGATACATCAACAAGGTTCTCGGCGAGCTGAAGCGGTGCGGGAGCATCACACCGCTGGGCACGGGCCGCAGCGCACGTTGGCAGCGCTTGCGCAAAGTCTGATCGGACCCAACCTTCCGCCGCCGGACGCCTTCACTTCCTCAGCTCGGTGCGCCAATCCTGCTCTCTTCTTCCACTCGGTGCGCCAATCCCGCTCCTTTTCGTCTAAACGTACTCCTAAGAGCATGATAGAGCAGGTTTAGATCGCCTAGGCCCATACCTCGGGCCCAGGCCGCTCGATGGAACCGTGTCCAACTGCCCGTCCGGTCTTCATGCCCAACACGTCCAACCCACGCGTTCAGACCTCATGTCCGCTCACCCCTGAGCCGATGCCAGAAGTGTGGCTCGTACCCGCCTCACGCTTCTCGCTGCCCTGACGATCTGCCTCTGCTTCTGCTCCGCGGCCGCCGCGCGCGCCGACTCGTGCGCCGACGCCAACCTCACGCCGCGCGCCGGCAACCTCGAACGCGTGCGCGGCGCCGTGCTGTGCCTGATCAACCAGGAACGCGCCGCGCACGGCGAGAGCGCCCTGCAGGACAACGCGAAGCTGGAGCAGGCCGCCCAGCGCCACACCGAGGACATGGCGTTCGGCGACTACTTCGACCACGTCGGCCCGCGCGGGGACACGCCGCTGGACCGGATGCGCGCGAGCGGCTACATCTACAACAGCCACCTCGGCTACGACGTCGGCGAGAACATCGCCTGGGGAACCCTGTGGCTGGCGACCCCGCGCGCGATCGTCAACGCCTGGATGGCCTCGCCCGAGCACCGCGCCAACATCCTCGACCGCCACTACAGAGACACGGCGATCGGCGTCTCCACGCACCCGCCCGCGTCGCTCGCCCACGGACAGGCCGGCGCCATCTACACGCAGGACTTCGGGGTGCTCATCGCCGGCAGGACCGCGCGCCACCGGCGCGCGGCGTCGACCGGGCGCGCTCGCGTCCGCCCCAGAGCCTCTCGCTATAACCTGCGGCCTTTGACCACGAAAAGGAGACGCAAGGGCTATGGGAGTACTCGACGGCAAGTCCGCCATCGTCACGGGGTCGGCGCGCGGCATCGGTCGCGCCACCGCCGAGCTGTTCGCGGCGCAGGGCGCGCAGGTCCTCATCAACGATCTCGACGGTGACGTAGCCGAGCAGGCGGCGCTCCAGATCGCGGGCGAGACGGCCGTGTTCGCCGGCGACCTGACCAAGGGCGACGCTCCCGCGCAGCTCGTGGCGAAGGCGATCGACGCGTTCGGCAAGATCGACATCATCGTCAACAACGCCGGCTACACGATCGACGCGCCGATCCACAAGATGTCCGACGAGCAGTTCCAGGCGATGCTCGACATCCACCTCGTCGTCCCCTTCAAGGTGATCCGCGCCGCCGCGCCGCACCTGCGCGAGCCCGCCAAGAAGGAGCGCGAGGAAGGGCGCGAGGTGTTCCGCAAGATCGTCAACGTGTCCTCGATCTCCGGCACGATGGGCAACGCCGGCCAGGCCAACTACTCCTCCGGCAAGGCCGGCGTGACCGGCCTGACGAAGACGCTCGCGAAGGAGTGGGGCCAGTTCAAGGTCAACGTCAACGCCGTCGCCTTCGGCTTCATCGAGACGCGCCTGACAGCGGCCAAGCAGGAGGACAACACGATGGAGATCGGCGGCGAGAAGGTGCAGCTCGGCATCCCCGAGCAGCTGCGCCAGATGGCCTCGATGCTGATCCCGCTGGGCCGCCCCGGCACGCCGGAGGAGGCGGCGGGCGGCGTGTTCTTCCTGTGCTCCCCGTGGTCCAACTACGTGCACGGGCAGATCCTCAACATCACGGGCGGGCAGTTCACGGGGATGACGAGCTGAGCGCGACTCCCAGGTCCAGGCGGCAGCCCGAGAAGTAGGCCCCCGCCGGCGAGGCGAGGTAGGCGGCGAGAGCCGCCACCTCGCCCGCAGCCGTTCCCAGCCCCGGGGCGATCGTCACGACGGTGACGTCGTGGCGCGCCCACTCGACAGACAGCGTGCGCGCGAGGTTCTCAAGCGCGGCCCGCGCCGCGTGCGCGCCGGCGCCCGCGTCGGCATTGGCGCCGGGCACGCCGGCGGCCGCGTCGGCATTGGCGCCGGCGTCGACGGCGGGCGCCACGTAGACGATCGCGCCCCCGCGCGACGCCGGGAGCAGCGCGCGGTTCACAAACGCGCGCGTGAGGTTCCAAGTCGCGTCCACGCACGCGCGCAGCGCGGCGTGGCCGGCGGCGTGGGCGGCGTGGGCGGCGTGGCCGGCGGCGAGCGCGGCGTGGCCGGCGGCGAGCGCGGCGTGGCCGGCGAGGTGCCCGGCGTGGCCCGCGGCGGCCGGGTCGGTTTCGTACGCGCGCGCGTACGCGTACAGCCCCGCGCCATCCACGACCAGCATGTCGAGCGTCCCCGCGTCCGCCAGCGCGGCGGCCACGGCCTCGTCCATCGCAAGTTCGTCCTCGACCTCGGGGACGCACGTAAAGACCCGCGCTCCGAGCGCGGCGCAGCCGGCGCCGACCGTGTCCGCGAAACCATCCGCGGACCCCCCATCGGCGGGCGCGGGAGCCGCGCGGCCGACGAGCAGCGAGACGCCTTCCAGCAGACCGGCGCGCAACAGTGTGGCGGGATCGACCGCGGGCGTCATCTCACGGCACGGTAGCCGGTCCGGCGCGAATCTCAGACGACGTCCGCCGGCTGTCCCAGCGCCGGCTCGGCGCCTGCGGGCCCGTTGCGCAGCTCGAAGTAGAGGACGGACTGCGCGAGGGCCGGCAGCGGCGCGGTGAGCACGCCGACGACGACGCTGACGAGGAGGCCGGCGCCGGCGCCTGCGGCGCGGCCGATCGAGTCGAGAATCGCGGACACGACCCCCACGAGAATCACCATCACGACGAGCACGCCGAACACCTGCCAGCCGTTGCCCCGCACGAGCTCGCGGCTGCGCCCCAGGGCGCCCGTCACGCCGGGGCGCTCCAGCACGACGACGGGAGCGGCGACCGACCAGATCGTGATCAGGATAAGGCCCGGGACGATCAGCAGGACGAGCCCGACGACGATGCCGATGCCGGCGACGAGCCCGACGAGGATCAGCTGCCCCAGCACGGGCATGGCGGCGCGCAACAGCTGGCCGGCGCTCGCGTCGCGCCGGCCGTCCTGGATGTCGGCGACGAGCTGGACCACCATGCCGGTGAACAGCGTCGACGCCACGAGGCTGAGGATGAACGAGACGAATACGAGCGCCGGCGAGGCGGCGATCAGGGCTGCGCTGAGGATTCCCTCGATCACGAACACGACGGCGGCCGCGGGCAGCAGCACGGACGCCTGATCCACATACGTGTCGAAGGTCCGGCGGATGACCGAACCGACGTCGATCGTGTTGCTCATCTCGCTCCTCCCTGCTCGCGGGTGGTTCCGGAAGATCGCACCATACGGCACGGCCCCGACGCCTCGCCGCGCAACGGCGGTGCAGACGAGGCGCGCCCAACGCCAACTCGAACCCCAGGCGCCTCCTCGAACCCCACGCTCCTCCTCGCACCCGACCCCGTCCATCGCGAACCCCAACCCTCCCGCGCGAACCCTTACGCTCCCCCCATGATCCTCGCGATCGACCAGGGCACGACGGGCACCACGTGCATCGTGTTCGACGAGCGGTGCGAGCCGATCGGCCGCTCCTACCGTGAGTTCACGCAGATCTTCCCGCAGCCGGGGTGGGTCGAGCACGACGCGCGCGAGATCTGGGAGGTGACGCACGCCGTCGCGGGCGAGGCGCTGCGCGGGAGCGGGGTGCGCCCCGGCGAGCTGGCCGCCGTCGGCATCGCAAACCAGCGCGAGACGGTGTGCGTGTGGGACCCGCACGGCGGCGCGCCGCTGCACAACGCGATCGTGTGGCAGGACCGCCGCACCGCGCGGCGCTGCGAGGCGCTGCGCGCGGCCGGGCACGAGCCGCTCGTGCGCGAGCGCACGGGACTCGTGCTCGACCCGTACTTCTCCGCGACGAAGATCCAGTGGCTGCTGGAGCACGTCCCCGGGTTGCGCGAGCGGGCGGCCAGCGGGCGCGCCGTGTTCGGCACGATCGACTCGTGGCTGCTGTTCAAGCTGACGGGCGAGCACGTGACCGACGCCTCCAACGCGTCGCGCACGCTGCTGTACGACATCGTCGCCGGCCGCTGGGACCCCGAGCTGCTGGAGCTGTTCGGGGTGCCGGCGCGCGCACTGCCCGCCGTGCGCCCGAGCGCCGGCGTGCTCGCGTCGACGCAGCCGCAGATGCTGCACGGCCACGCCGTGCCCGTCGCCGGCGTCGCCGGCGATCAGCAGGCGGCGCTGTTCGGACAGGCCTGCCTGGACCCCGGGATGGGCAAGAACACGTACGGCACCGGCTCGTTCGTGCTGCTCAACGCCGGGCTCGCCGCGCCCGCGCCCACAGCGGGACTGCTCGCCACCGTCGCGTGGGAGATCGGCGGCGCGCGCACGTACACCTCGGAGGCCGCGATCTTCGTGACAGGCGCCGCCGTGCAGTGGCTGCGCGACGGGCTCGGAATCATCGCGCACGCACGCGACACCGAGGCGCTCGCGGCGTCCGTGGCCGCCAACGACGGCGTGTACTTCGTCCCCGCCCTCACCGGGCTGGGCTCGCCGCACTGGGACCCCGACGCGCGCGGGACGATCGTCGGGCTCACGCGCGGCAGCACGCGCGCGCACCTGGCGCGGGCGACGCTCGAGGCGATCGCCTACCAGACCCTCGATGCCGTGCGCGCGATGGAGAGCGCCGGCGCCGAGCCGCTGCGCGAGCTGCGCGCCGACGGCGGCGCGACCGCCAATAGCTGGCTGATGCAGTTTCAGGCGGACGTGCTCGGGGTGCCCGTCGTGCTGGCGCAGACCTCCGAGACGACGGCGCTTGGGGCCGCGCGCCTCGCCGGCGTGGGCGTCGGGCAGTGGACGCTCGGCGACGTGCGCGACGCGTGGCGCGAGCGCACGCGCTTTGAGCCGCGCATGGGCGGGGACAAGCGCGCGACGTTGCTCGCCGGCTGGCACGCGGCGCTGGCGCGCACGCTTACGCGCGCGTAACCCGCTGGCGCGCACGGTGAGCGCGCGTAACCACCTGGCGCGCACGCTTACGCGCGCGTAACCCGCTGGCGCGCACGGTGAGCGCGCGTAGCCACCTGGCGCGCAAGCTGAGCGCGCGTAACCACTGAGCGCGCGTAACCGAGATGCGCCGGCGCTGTAAAGAATTGTGATGAGCGATCTCGCCCCGATGCGCGAGCAGGTCTACAGCGACCCACGGCCGAAAGAGCACTTCGACCGCTTCCACGAGCGCGCCCGCACGCGCGAACCGGACTGGGCGTACGAGCTCACGCGGCTGCTCACGTCGCTGTACGCGTACACGCTGCTACGCGCGCGCTCGATCTCGACCGAGAAGGTGCCGGGCCGCGGCGCCGTGATCCTCGCGCCCAACCACTTCTCCTTCATGGACCACTTCCTGATGGGCTGCTACATCCGTCGCAAGGTGCGCTTCATGGCCAAGTCGCAGCTGTTCAAGGGGCCGATGCAGTTCATCTACACCCACGGCGGCGTCTTCCCCGTGCGCCGCGGGGCGCGCGACGAAGAGGTGTTCACGACCGCCGAGACGATCCTCGCGCGCGGCGGCGCGATCACGATGTACTGCGAGGGCGGGCGCTCGCGCTCGGGCAAGCTCGGCACCGAGGCCAAGCGCGGCATCGGTCGCCTGGCGCTGGAGAGCGGCGCTCCGGTCGTGCCGATCGCGATCCACGGCTCCTCGCACATCCGCAACTGGAAGCGCCTGCGGTTCCCGCAGGTGACGATCCAGTACGGGGACGCGCTGCGCTGGGAGCGCGTGGAGAATCCAAGCCGCGAGCAGCAGCAGGCTGTCGCGGACGAGGTCCTGCGCGAGATCCGGCGCCTGTACGACGGCCTGGAGCAGCACGGACGCAAGGGGATGCTCGCGCGCGTGCGCGCCGAGCGACGCTCTAACGCGGCTTCGCCAGCAGCGATTTGACCGCCGCCGTATAGGCGCCTTTCGGCCGGCGGTTGGCGGCGAGCACGCCGAAGTAGTGCTCGCGTTCGCGATCGACGCGCGGCAGGCGCTGGTCCACTGCCTGGTAGAGGAAGATCGCGCGGATTCGTTCGCCGTAGCGAGCGCGGATCGCGCCGAGCGTGACCGTCAGCGCCTGCGCCGCTTCGGAGTAGCTCATGCACGGGTTCCACCCGAAGTTGTCGGTCAGGCACGGGCCGCCGTCCGTGGCGATGCCGAGCTCGGTTATGTACACGGGCAGCGCCGCGGCGTCGCCGTGCGGGCGCATCTGGCTGACGAGCCTGTCCAGCAGCGGCTGCCAGTGTGAGCGCGGGCCGTAGGAGTGAGCCGTCCAGCCGGCGATTCGCGCGGCGAGGTCGGGGACGGCGGCGAACATGCCGTCGACCCAGTCGGCCGAGCCGGTGCCGCCGTCGTCGCCGATCGCCAGCAGCCCGACCTGCGCGTCGCCCTGCGGGCCGTCGATCGCTTCCTGGGCTTCCTTGAGCGCGAGGGCGTACGCCTGCGCGCGCGGGACGTAGGCCGCGCAGCCGTACGTGCAGCCGCCGAACTGGTAGCCCTGGTTGGTCTCGTTGCCGAACTCGATGTCGGTGAGGGCGTACTGCCCGCCGGAGTGGGTGCGCCAGAACGTGCCCCCCGGGCCGAAGGCGTGCGCCCACAGGGCGAGATTCCGGGCCTCGGCAGCGGTCGGTATGCGGCCGTAGAAGCCCGCCATCGCCAGCACGCGAACGCCGTGGCGGGCGAACGCCGCGATCACCGGCGCCAGCTGGCGCGGCGTGGAGTCGATCGTGAACTCCACGCGGGCCACCGGCGCACCGAGCCTGCCAATCGTGCCCGCCAGCTCGAGGGCGTTGGCGTTGGACACGACCCCGAGCTCGAAGCCGGGCTTGGGTTGGGGGTCCGAGAAGGCGGGGATTGCCGCGCAGGCGAGGGCCGCCAGCACGAGGAGCGTCGTCAGGCGCCGCACTCCTTGAGGCTAGCAGCGGATCCAGGCGACTAACGTCGGTAACCCCGCGGCGCGGGCAGCGAGGAGCGCGGGACCGTGCGGCCGTGGCACAACGTCCCGCAAACCGTCACGTCCCCACGGGACGCCACAACCATAGGCCTGCGCGGGAGACCGCGGGGCAGCAGCCGGGACACCGCGGGGCAGCAGCCGGGACACCGCGGGGCAGCGGCCGGGAGACCGCGGGGCAGCAGCCGGGACACCGCGGGGCAGCGGCCGGGAGATCGCGGGGGGAGCAGCCGGGACACCGCGGGGCAGCGGGGTCGCACCCAGGCAATGCCCGAATGCGACCCCCTCGATCGGCGCCGGCCAGTCAGGTCCAGCGCGATCGCACCGATCGGCCTCTCGCTCCGGCGGGAGCGGCGCTAGACGATTTCGACGTCCGCCGCCGTACTGTTGTTGAATTCGGCTTTGAGCGTGCTTGCGCCTTCGAATTGCACGAGGCGCTCCGGGACTTTGCCGCAGTTTTCCGCTTTGAAATTGAGCCACGTCTTATGCGGATCGGACAGCCCAGCTTCTGACATCGTCGCTCCCACCTTTTTAGGAGTGCCGCCGAGATCCGCATAGTTGACCTTCCCGGCCGTGAATCCCATCAGCACCATTTTGCAGGTTTTCGCCACGAATTTGATTTCGCATCCTTTCTCGACCCCAAGGAAACCTGGCTGAGGCGCCATCAATTCATCATCGGCGAGGGCCAAGAATATTTTGCAGCCGGTTCCTACTGTCACCGTCATAGCTTGTTCAGTGGGTTCCAGGAGATTCGTCATGCAGTTGGTAAAGGCTATCGTTCCCAGTTTCAACCCAAGGAAGGTCGTGAAGTTTGCTTCGACGGTGCCTCCGAGTTTCATTCCAGCGCATTTGAACTGCCTCGTGATCCCAAGAGGCTTGAACATCTGCGCCGTCGTGCTTTCCAGCGTGACTTTTCGGGTTTCCGCAGGCGTCGCGGCTTTTACGCCGAAGCGCCGTTCCGGTTCGACGGTGGCCCCTTCGACCGAGATCGGCACCGCGGACCACATCTCGCCTTCTTTGCCGCCTTTGATGCCAAGGACTTCACAGAAGCCTTTGACTTTGTAGGTTATACCGGCGACACCCAGCTCGATCTCCGACGATTTGGCGCTTTCTTCTGCTTCTTTTGCATCGATATAGTTGACTTCTTTGAGATTTTTGTTTTCAGTCGTGGACGGTTCCAGAACGCATCCCGAGCTTTCCACCTTGCAGCCGCCTTCCAGCGTCATCGCTCCTTCGGAACTGGCATCGATTTCACAAGGCGATACGGTGGCTTTCAGCGGTTCCCCTTCTCCCGCGATCGCCTGGCAGGAGGAGAATTCCGCCTTGACTTTCACCTGTGTCGAGCTGGCTACGGCGCCTTTTCCGACGACTTCGCCGCAGACGACAACCGCGTTGGGCACAACGATCGCCACTTCGCTGCCTTTGATTTCCACGCCGGTGCCCGTTTTGACAAATGAGTTCGCCGCGAACGCCTGCGCCGAACAGGCGATCAGCGCGCATACAACGAACACGGGACCCGCAACGATCTTGATCTTAAGCATTTCACGCTCCTATGACCCGAGGCGACTGCCTTCAAAGAGAAAGCTCGGACAAGCGCGAGCGCCCTGCGCTCCCCCTTTGCGAGCAAGCACCTGTTTTTTGGATTGCCCGAATACCGGGCCAACCGGTCATACCGCCTCCGGTCGCCTTTGGCAACCGAGTCGGAGACGCCGCCTGCAACTGACCTCGCCCCCTCCCCCTCAAAGCGTCCCTCTCGCCGCGTGCCTCTCGCCGCCTTCCCCTCGCCGGGCGCCCCTCACCGCCTCCCTCTTGCCGGGCGCCCCTCACCGCCTTCCCCCTCGCCGGGTCCCCCTTCGCGTCCTCGGCCTATCTCCGCCGCCGGTAGACCCGCACGAAATCCACGAGCTGCCGCGCGCGATGCAAAAAACCGGCAGCGGTGCGCCCGGTGGCGCGGTGGCTCAAATCCAACGGCACCTCGCACACGCGCGCGCCCGTACGGGCGGCGTCGATCGTCATCGCGATCTCCATGCCGAAGCCGTCGGCGAACGGCAGGATCTCCGTCAGCAGCGCGGCCGGCAGCGCCCGCTGCCCCGAGATCGGGGCGTTCAGGGCAAGGCCGCAGCGGCGACGGATCGCCCAGCGCGCGAACGCCACGGCAAGGCCGAGGCCGCCGCCGACACGCCTGGCGAAGGCCGCGACCGCTAGGTCCGCCTCGCCGTCTGTGACGCTGTCCACGAGCGGACCGAGACGCGCCGCCGACTCGCCGAGATCGCCGTCGCAGAGCAGGGCGATCCCGTCGGAACCCAGGCTGGCGAGCGCCGCGCGCGCGGCCGCCGTGGCGGCCTGGCCCTTGCCGCGGGGGCGTGCGCCTCCCACCACCCGCGCTCCGGCCGCCTGTGCGATGTCGGCCGTGGCGTCATGCGAACCGTCGTCGGCCACCCACAGGCTGGCGCCGGGGAAGGCCTGCGCGAGCGCGCCGAGCGTCGCTCCCAGCCGGTCGGCCTCGTTGCGGGCGGTGACTATGACGAACGTGTCCGAGGCCATATCGGTCGGCGGCGACGGTTATTGTCCCTGAGCGTGGCGCACATTCGACATCGACGCAGCGGGGGGTCTTGGCGTGGCTGAGGTAGAGGCGCACATAACGGGCACCGTATGGAAGATCGAGTGTGCCGTGGGCGACGACATCGCCGAGGGCGACACCGTCGCGATCCTCGAGTCGATGAAGATGGAGATGCCCGTCGAGGCGGAAGACTCAGGCAAGGTGCTCGAGATCCTCTGCGAGGAGGGCCAGGCCGTCAACGAGGGCGACACGCTCGTCGTGCTCGAGTAGTGACCTCCGAGCCCGAGACACACGAGCAGACCGGCGGGAAGCTGCTCGTCGACGAACCGGTCGACAGCGTCGTGCGCCTGACGATCTCCAACCCCGCCAAGCGCAACGCGCTCGACCACCCGATCCTCGACGCGATCACGGCGACGCTCGGCCGGCTCGCCGCACCGGGCTCGGCGGCACGCTGCGTGCTCGTAACCGGCGCGCACGGCATGTTCTCCGCCGGGTACGACATCGGCGAGATCCCCGACGAGGAGTTCGAAGAGCGCGCCGAGCGTCTCGTCGCGCACCCGTTCACCGAAGCGATCGAGGCGCTCGCGGCCTTCCCCTGGCCGACGCTCGCGGTGCTCCCCGGTCACACGATCGGCGGCGGCCTGGAGCTGGCGCTGGCGTGCGACCTGCGCGTCGCGGCCGACGCGATCAAGCTGGGGATGCCGCCCGCGAAGCTCGGATTGGTGTACTCCCACACCGGCCTGCGCCGCTTTCTCGACGCGATCGGCGCCGCTCGCACGCGCGAGCTGTTCCTGCTCGGCAGCTACATCGACGCCGCGACAGCGCTCTCCTGGGGTCTGGTCAATCGCGTCGCGAGCCCGCACGAGCTGGAGACGGTCGCGCTCGATACGGCACGCGAGCTGGCCAACAACGCACCGCTTGCCCAGCGCGGCAACAAGCGCGTGATCGCCGCCCTGCTCGACAGCGCCGGCCAGCTGCCCGACGAGCAGGAAGCGAAGCTGATCGAGCTGCGCCGCGCCTCCTTCGCCTCACTCGACATCCGCGAGGGGATGCGGGCTTTCGCCGAGAAGCGCACGCCCCACTGGCAAAACGAATAGCGTCCGCCGCGCCCCATACCGTCTACCGACAACGACGAGAGAGGTCGTGCCGCAGATGCCGCCGCTCATCACCCGCGAGGAAGCCCTGCAACTCGGCGAGATCGAGGATCGCGCCGAGATCGAAGCGTTGATCGAGCGCGCCTGGCAGGCGCGCGTGGAGCGCTTCGGCGACGCGACCGACATGTGCTCGCTGGTCAACGCGAAGTCCGGCGGCTGCGCCGAGGACTGCGGCTTCTGCGCGCAGTCGCGCTTCGCCGAGGCGGAGACGCCGATGCACGCGATGATGAGTCCCGAGCAGATGCTTGAGCACGCGCGCGCCGCCGAAGCCGCCGGGGCGCACCGCTTCTGCATGGTCACGCAGGGTCAGGGTCTCTCCAAGCGCGACTTCGAGAAGATCCTGGAAGGCGCCAAGCTCGTCGCCGAGCACACGAACCTCAAGCGCTGCGCGTCGGTCGGCCACATGTCGCTCGCGCGCGCCCAGGCGCTGAAGGAGGCCGGCATCCAGCGCGTGCACCACAACGTCGAGACGGCGGAGTCCTACTACCCGGAGGTTTCGAGCACGGTCCGCTACGAGGGTCGCCTGCGCACCATCGACGCCGTCCGCGAGGCGGGCTTGGAGACGTGCGTCGGCGGCATCCTCAACCTCGGCGAGACGCGCGAGCAGCGCGTGGAGATGGCCTTCCAGCTTGCCGCGATCGACCCCACCAGCGTGCCCATCAACCTGCTCAACCCGCGCCCCGGCACGAAGTTCGGGGACCGCGAGTACATGGATCCGTGGGAGGCCGTCAAGTGGATCGCGATCTTCCGCCTGATCCTGCCCGAAGCCCTCTTCCGCCTCTGCGGCGGACGCGTCGAGAACATCGGCGAGCTGCAGCAGATCGCCGTCAAGGCGGGGATCAACGGCGTGATGATGGGCAACTTCCTGACGACGCTCGGCTCCACGCCCGAGCAGGACCGCGCGATGTTCGAGCAGCACGGCCTCAACGTCGCGCGCCAGCCCGACAACGGCTCCAACCCGCGCCCGGACAACCGCTCCGGCTGGTTGGAAGGCGAGACGCCCGACGTCGTGGAGGCGTTCCTCGACGAGCCCTCGCAGGCCGGCGAGGTGGACCTTGGGGTGCGGTTGTGGGACCCATCCAGCCAGCTGCGCTACCGAGCCAAGACGTCGGTTCCGCGGCGTCCCGACGGGGCGCCGAACAGGGCGCCGGCGGGCTGGGAGCCCTCGGAGGGCGATCCTCGCAACGGCGCCGCGGAGTTGGCGAGCACCCACTGACGCGTCCGGCGGACGCGCAACCGACACGGTCAAGGAGGCACGGATGAGCGAGATCGAGGAGCGCCTGGCGGAGCTGGAGGAGCTTGGCCTGCACCGCCGTCTGCGCCTCGTCTCCGGGCCGCAGGGTCCGCGCGTGCTGCTCGACGGCAAGCCGGTGCTGCTGCTGTGCTCGAACAACTACCTCGGCCTGGCCGATCACCCGCGCGTGCGCGAGGCCGCCGCCGACGCCGCGATGCGCTGGGGCGTCGGCGCGGGCGCCTCGCGCCTGGTGTCCGGCACGATGACGATCCACCGCCGCCTGGAGGAGCGCCTCGCCGCCTTCGAGGGCAGCGAGGCGTGCGTGCTGTTCGGGTCCGGCTACCTCGCCAACCTCGGCGTGATCGGCGCGCTCGCCGGCCCCGGTGACACCGTCTTCTCCGACGAGCTCAACCACGCCTCGATCGTCGACGGGTGCCGCCTCTCGCGCGCGCACGTGGTCGTCTACCGGCACCTGGACACCGAGCACCTGCAGTGGAGCCTGCGCCGCCACGGCGGCGAAGGCAGGCGGCTGATCGCAACCGACTCCGTGTTCTCGATGGACGGCGACGTCGCACCGCTGCAGGAGATCGTCGAACTGGCGCAGGAGCACGGCGCGCGCGTGATGGTCGACGAGGCGCACGCCACCGGCGTGCTCGGGCCGGGCGGACGCGGCGCCGTGGCCGAGGCCGGCCTGCAGGGCGAGGTCGACGTGCTCGTCGGCACGCTCAGCAAGGCGCTCGGCTCCTACGGCGCGTATGTGTGCGCGGACGCCACAATCGTGCGCTACCTGATCAACACGGCCCGCTCCCTGATCTTCTCGACCGCCCCAAGCCCGCCGGCCGTCGCGGGCGCGCTCGCGGCGCTCGAACTGCTGCACGAGCGTCCCCACAAGGTCGAACGCCTGCACGGCGCGGCGCGCGCCCTGCGCGGCGCGCTCGCCGCCGAGGGCTTTCCCGTCACACCGGGTGAGATGCCGATCGTCCCGCTGCTCGCCGGCGAGGAGCGGGCGGCGATGCGCATGTGCCAGGCGGCGCTTGAGCACGGCGTGTTCGCACAGGCCATCCGCCCGCCGACGGTGCCCGCCGGCACCTCGCGCCTGCGCCTGGCGGTGACGGCCTCGCACACCCCAGCGGAGCTGCGCCGGGCGGCGGGCGTGCTGGCGCAGGCGGCGCGCGAGGCGGGGCTCGACCCCGCGGAGATGGGGGCGCGCTCGCGTACCGCTCGCACGCGCGCGATACGCGAGCGGGAGGAGCGCGAGACGGGCGCGCTGTTCGATTTCGAGCGCGAGACACGCATCGCCCGCGCTGCGTAGCGCCCGGCGTGCGCGGCCTCTTCATCACGGGCACCGACACCGGCGCGGGCAAGACGATCCTCAGCGCCGCGCTGGTCGCGGCGATGGTCGCCGCGGGCGAGCGCGTGCGCGCGTACAAGCCCGTCGTAACCGGGCTTGAGGAGCCCGCCGGCGAGTGGCCCGCCGACCACGAGCTGCTCGCGAGCGTCGCCGGCATGACCCCCGAGGAGGTCGCGCCGCTGCGCTACGGACCGGCCGTGTCGCCGCACCTGGCGGCGGAGCTGGCGGGCGAGCGCATCGAGCCTGAGCGACTCATCCAGGCGGCCCGCGCGAGTGCCGCGCTCGCAACAAGCCCCGCGAACGCCGCCACCGCCACGAGCCCCGCCACCGCTACGGGCGCCACGAGCGCCACCACGACAACCAGCGCCACGACCGGAGCTCTGGTCGTCGAGGGCGTCGGCGGCCTGCTCGTGCCCTTGGCGGAGGACTTCACGGTGCGCGACCTCGCCGTCGAGCTCGCGCTGCCGCTGCTGATCGCCGCACGCCCCGGACTAGGCACGATCAACCACACGCTGCTGACGCTGGACGCCGCGCGCGCGGTCGGACTGGATGTGCGGGCGGTCGTGCTCACGCCGTGGCCGGATCGGCCGTCCGCGATGGAGCGCTCGAATCGTGAAACTATCGCGCGCAAAGGCGAGATCGAAGTCAGTGGCCTCACGCCGATTGCACATCCGGCTCAGAACGAACTGGCCCAGGCTGGCGCGGAGCTGCCGTGGAGGCTGTGGCTCACGCTGCAAAGTTGTATCCCCGGCCGAACCTAAGATCGGCGACATGGCTGGCTTGCCGAGACGCAGAGACGCCTCCCTCCGGGTTGTTCCGGGGTCGTGCTCCCCGGAGAAAGGAGGCGCCTATGACTACGTCTAGGAGTGCTCTGGCCATCGCCCTGCTCGTCGTGTTGCTGGTCATCGACCGGCTTACGCGCTAGCAGGCGCCCTGACGGTTGCAGCTGATACGACCCCGGCAGCCGTCAGGGACATACTTTACACGAGGCAGCCACCAAAGCCCCCGTCACAGAAGCGAGATCCTCCTCCCCCATGACGTAGGGCGGCATCGTGTAGATAAGGTCGCGGAACGGCCGCAGCCAGACGCCGCGTTCAGCCGCGACGGCCGTGACCGCGCCCACATCCACCTCGCGCTCCAGCTGCACAACGCCAATCGCTCCGAGCACGCGCACATCGGCGACGCCGGGGAGATCGCGAGCGGGCGCCAACCCCTCGCGCAGACCGAGTTCGATGCGCCCCACCTGCTCCCGCCAGCCGCCGTCGTCAAGCAAGCCCAGCGACGCCAGCGCCACGGCGCACGCCAGCGGATTGGCCATGTACGTGGGTCCATGCATCAGCGCGCCCCCCTCGCCCGCGGAGATGCCGTGCGCCACCGCCGCCGTGCACAGCGTGGCCGCCAGCGTCAGGTAGCCCCCCGTCAGCGCCTTGCCCACGCACATCACGTCGGGGCTCACACCCGCGTGCTCGCACGCGAACAGCGCGCCCGTGCGCCCGAAGCCCGTGGCGATCTCGTCGAGCACGAGCAGCACGTCGTACTCGTCGCACAGCCGCCGCAGCAGCGCCACGCACGCGGGCGAGTGAAAGCGCATTCCCCCCGCCCCCTGCACGACCGGCTCGACGATCGCGGCCGCCAGTTCCCCCGCGTGGCGGGCGAACAGCTCCTCTACGCCGGTCGCCCACGCCTCGTCCAAGCTCGCGTCAAACCCGTCGGGAGGGCGCGCGGCGAAGACGTGCTCGGTGAGCGTGCCCGCGAACAGGCTGTGCATCCCGCCGACCGGGTCGCACACGGCCATCGCGCCGAACGTGTCGCCGTGGTAGCCGCCGCGCACCGTCAGCAGGCGCCGGCGCTCGGGACGCCCGCGCGCGTGCTGGTACTGAACGCACATCTTGATCGCCACCTCGACCGCGACCGAGCCCGAATCGCTGAAGAACACGTGCTCCAGCCCCGCCGGCGTCAGCTCCACCAGCCGCCGCGCCAGACGCACGGCAGGCTCGTGCGTCAAGCCGCCGAACATCACGTGCGCCATGCGTCCCAGCTGCTCGCGCACGGCGGCGTCGAGCACAGGGTGGCGGTAGCCGTGCACGGCGCACCACCACGAGGACATGCCGTCGATCAGTTCGCGACCGTCGGCCAGGCGCAGGCGCACGCCCTGCGCCGAGACGACCTGCAGAGCGGGCTGGGTGGCAGGCAGCGGCGCGTACGGATGCCATACGTGCTCGCGATCGAACGCCTGCAGCCGCTCCCGGTCCACGCGCTCGGTCCTCCGATCCGGCCCGTGGACCCAGCGGTCCCCGAGCCTAGTCCTCGTACAGCGTGAAGTCGCGCTTGCGCGCGCCGCACACCGGGCAGAACCAGGTGTCGGGGATGTCTTCGAAGGAGGTCCCAGCGGGGATGCCGCCGTCGGGGTCGCCCTCCTCGGGGTCATAGATATATCCGCAGGACTCGCAGATCCAGCGCTGAAGGGTTTGGGTGCTCATGCGCGCGCAGTTTACCGATCGCGTCGCGTGCGGATCGCGTCACGCACGGCGCCTGCCCTGCCGGTAGGGTCGCCTGATGAGTTCAGACTCGCGCGATGCGCTGCCGGGACCCGGCGAGGAGTACAACGCCGGCCCTGCGACCCGCGCGCGCCAGGCGGCGACGGTCATCCTGCTGCGCGGCGGCACGCAGAGCCTTGAGGTGCTGCTCGTCAAGCGCACCCCGCAGGCGCGGTTCATGGGCGGCGTGTGGGTGTTCCCGGGCGGCGCGGTCGAGCACGACGAGGGCGAGGACGACAGCGCCCACCGGGCCGCGGCCGTGCGCGAGCTGCGCGAGGAGGCCGGCGTGGAGATCGCGGATGTCGCGGAGCTCGTGAAGTTCTCGCGCTGGATCACCCCGGCGGAGGTCAAGACCCGTTTTGACACTCACTTCTTCCTCGCGCCGCTGCCCGCCGGGCAGGAGCCGCGCGTGGATGGCGAGGAGTGCGTCGATCTTGGCTGGTTCACGCCGGCGGGGGCGCTGGAGGCACACGCGAGCGAGGAGATCCTGCTCGTGTTCCCGACGATCAAGCACCTGCAGCAGCTGATCGAGTTCTCCAGCGCGCGCGAGCTGCTCGAGCACGCCGCCGGTCGCGCGGTGACGCCGATCCAGCCGCGCGTCGTCGTGGAAGGCGATCAGGCGCGCGTGCTGCTGCCGGGCGAGCCGGGGTACGAGTAGCCGGGCGAGCCGGTCCGGCACGGGAGATCGCCCGCGCCGAGCGTAAGAGCACCGACGGCGCGGCCCGCTCAGGGCCGGCCCTGCCGGCCCCCTCCAAGCAACCGCCTTCGGGTTATCGCTGACCCTCGATCACGTGGGTCACCGCGTTGATCAGGGCGAGGTGCGTGAAGGCCTGCGGGTAGTTGCCCAGATGGCGGCCGCTGGAAGCCTCCAGCTCCTCCCCGTAGAGCCCCAGCGGCGAGGCGTAGGCGAGCAGGCGCTCGCACAGGTGGCTGGCCTCGCGCTGCTCGCCGATCTCCGCGAGCGCGGACACCAGCCAGAAGGAGCAGATCAGGAACGTGCCCTCCTCGCCACTGAGCCCGTCGTCGGTCTGCTCGGTGCGGTAGCGCAGCACCAGACCGTGCTCGGTCAGCTCCTCGCGCACGGCGGCGACGGTGGCGCACACGCGCTCGTCCGCGGCGGGCAGGAAGCGCACCAGCGGCACCAGCAGCGTGGAGGCGTCGAGCGCATCGGTGTCGTAGTGCTGGCGGAACACCCCGCGGCCGTCGACGCCGCGCGTCAGGATGTCGGCGCGGATCTCCTCCGCGATGGCCTGCCACTGCTCGGCGAGATCCTCCTCGCCGCGACGCTCCGCCAGGCGCGCGCCGCGGTCGAGCGCCACCCAGCACATCAGCTTCGAGGACACGTAGTGGCGCGGCTGCCCGCGCGCCTCCCAGATGCCCTGGTCGGGCTCGCGCCATACACGGCACGCGCAGTGCACCTGATCCTTGAGCACGGGCCACAGCCGCTCGGGCAGGTGGTCGCGCTGCTTGGAGTGCAGGTACACGGAGTCCAGCACGGCGCCGTAGACGTCGTTCTGGCGCTGGCGGTAGGCGCCGTTGCCGATCCGCACGGGGCGCGCGTTCTCGTACCCCTTGAGGTGGTCGAGCGTGGACTCCTCCAGGTCCTTCTGACCCTTGATGCCGTACATGATCTGCAGCGAGCCGTCCTCGTTGCGCTCCATGTCGGCCACGTACTGGATGAAGTCGTCGGCCTCCCAATCCAGGCCGAGGGCGTGCAGGCCCCACAGCGTGAAGCTCGCGTCGCGCATCCAGCAGTAGCGGTAGTCCCAGTTGCGTTCCCCTCTGGGGGTCTCCGGCAGCGATGTCGTGGGGGCGGCCAGCAGCGCCCCCGTCGGCATGAACGTCAGCGCTTTCAGCGCGAGCGCCGAGCGCTCCAGGTGAACGCGCCAGGGGTGATCGGGATAGCGGCCTTCCGCCAGCCACGAGCGCCAGAAGTGCTCTGTGCGCTTGAGGTGGCTTTCGGCCTGCTCCACCGTGCGCGGCCCGCGCAGCTCCTGCGTCCAGGACAGCGCGCAGAAGCGTCGCTCCCCCTCGATCATCGTGTGGCGGGAGTGGGCGCGATTGCCCTCGATGCCCATCTTCGTGTCGCTGAACAGCCTGAACCTGCTGTGCCCGTCGCCGCTGCCCTCCAGCGCATGGCCGTGCTCGTCCTGCGCCCACTGCCACTGCGCCGGCACGCGGCCGTAGTCGAGCATCGGCTCGCACATCATCTCCACCTGCACCTGGCCCTGGATGCATTCGACCATCCGTACGAGCAGATGGTCGGCGTCGAAGTCGGTGGGGGGCCGCGTGTGGCTGGTGTTGCGATCCTCGTCGTGCCAGTCGGAGATCGTCAGCGCGTCCACCACCCTGAGCCATCCCTGCGGCGTCATCCAGGTCGTCTCGATCACGTTCGTGCCGGGGATGTAGCGCCGGCCGGCGGGCACGTACACGCCGTACGGACCGACGCGGAAGCTGCCGCCGCCGCGGTCGAGGATCGCGGCGAACACGCTCGGCGAATCGAAATGGGGCAGGCACAGCCACTCGATCGAGCCGTCGGAGGACACGAGCGCTCCGGTGTGGCAGTCCGACAGATAGCCGTAGTCGGCGATCGGCGGGAAGGGAGAGTCCTCCGGGGTCATGACCGGCACGAACGGTAGCGACCACCGGCAAAGGCCGCTCAGAGCACCGGCCGCTCCACGCCCGCGGGCAGCACGCCCTCTTCTTCGAGTTTGTCGAGGTGGGCCGCGAGCGTGATCTTCGCCACCGGGCGCAGCTGCGCGGGCACATCCGGCCACGCCGCGTCCAGCAGCTTGGCGACCGAGCGATGGCCGGCGGCGAGTGCGAGCAGCACGCGGTGCTCGCGCTCGTAGCGATGCGCCAGGTACTGCTCGATCCGTTCCTCCGGCTCCCAGATCGGCGGACCGTGGCCGGGGCAGAGCACATCGACGTCGAGTGTCGCCAAGCGCGCGAGCCCGTTCATGTAGCCGGCCAGCGAGCCGGGGTAGGCGTCGACGAACACGCTGCCCTCGCCGAGCACGGCGTCGCCCGTGAAGCAGGCGCGGTCGGTCGCGAGCGCGAAGTGATCTGCGGAGTGCCCAGGCGTCGGGATCGCCACGAGCGGGCCGAAGCTGGTGCCCTCGCGCAGGAACACGTCGGCCCATCTGTGAGCCGCCGCGACGGGGGCCGAGAGCCGCTCGCACAGCGCGTGCACGGCCTCGCCGTGGTCGTGGTGGTCGTGGGTCAACGCGATGCCGCCGAGACCGCCGCGGGCGTCCACCGCCTCCAGCACGCGGTCGATATGGTCCGGCAGCGCGGGGCCGGGATCGACGACGTAGGCGGGCCGCGCTCCCACGATCCACGTGTTGGTGCCGGACAGCGTCAGCGGACCGGGATTGTCCGCGCGCAGCCGCACCACCTCGTAGTCGGCCAGACGCTGCGCCTCATAGGCGGGGTCGACGTCTGAGGTGTCGTCGAGATCTTCGAAGCGGCTTTCTTGAAATTCGGGTGGAAACATCGAGGCTCTCCCTGAAGGTAGCTCCTCGGGATGACCGAAAGATCGGCGTTCTGGGGCCGAACGCCACCATTGCCAAGATGGTTGCACATACGCAACTCGGGAATTTCCATACTCTCGAAAATAGTCCGTAAATCGCATGAATCCCTGCTGCTGATACACGCGTTGTCGTCTACTTCGCCCTTCTCAAGCCACGCCGCGCAGTGACCGAAGGGAGGAACATGACCGAGGGATCGTGGCTATGCCCAACCGAGCTGGATCGCAGCCGCGTGGTCGACGCGAACGATCGCGTGCGCATGATTCGCCGGATCGGATCGAGCGCCGTGGGCGTCGCGCTGCTCATCTCCGCCCCCTGGATCGGCTGGTGGACGCTGATCCTGTTCGGCCTCTCGGCGCTGAACTTCATCAACGTCGATCGCCAGATGCGCACCAGCCCCCACCCCGAGCGCGCCAGCGTGCTGGCGATCGTGATCACCGAGCTGCTGCTCGGCGGCGGCGTGCTGATGAGCGGCGGCCCGCACAGCCCGGCGCTGCCGTGGATGGTTCTGCCCGCCGCGATGGTCGCCGCCCGTTTCCGCCCCCAGGTCGTGATCGCGGGCCTGCTCGGCGCGGTGTTCCTGATTCTGGCGGTGACACTCGGCGCCCATCCGCGCGAGACGCTCGGCGATCCCGTGCCCGTGATCGCGACGCTCGCGCTGCTGGCGGGGGTCGTCTCGATCGTGTGGGCGCTGGAGGCGGCGGAGCTGCACCATCGCGGCGAGGCGATCCTCGACCCGCTCACGGGACTGCTGAACCGCCACGCGCTCGTGCCGCGCTTCCTGGAGCTCGCCCAGCAGGCCCGGCTCGGCCGCCAGCCGGTGTGCATGGTGCTGTGCGACGTCGACGGCTTCAAGGAGATCAACGACGAGCACGGCCACGACCGCGGCGACGCCGTGCTGCGCGACATCGCGTACGAGATGCGCAAGCGCCTGCGCTCGTTCGAGCTCGTGTACCGCCTTGGCGGCGAGGAGTTCCTGATCGTGCTGCCGGGCGTGGATCACAGCGCCGGCCAGGAGGTCGCCGAGCGCGTGCGCGCCGCCGTCGAGCAGGCGCATCCGCTGGGCATCCGGGCGACGATCTCGCTCGGGCTGAGCTGCGGGTACGGGGAGCAGGTTGACTACGACACCCTCTTCAAGGCCGCCGACGTGGCGCTGTACGAGGCCAAGCGGACGGGACGCAACCGCGTCGTGCCCGCGCCGGCGCCGACGCCTCCCGCCGGCGCGCCCAGCGAACACACTCCGGTGGCGCCGCTCGGCGAAAGCCTCGTGCCCTCGCTCGTCGGATAGCATCGGGCGCGCCGCAGTTTCCGTGCCGCCCGACAGAGGAGCGATCGATGAGCGACTACACCGTGAAGCACATCAATGACATGGAGGCCGCCTTCGGAGGCGGTCTGAAGAAGGCGCGCGCCGAGCTGGGCGTGACGTCGTTCGGAATGCAGGTCGTCGACCTGCCGCCGAGCTATTCCGACTATCCCGAACACGATCACGCCGAGAGCCAGCAGGAGGAGGTCTTCGCCGTCCTGAAGGGCTCGGGCGAGATGGACATCGAGGGCGAGCGCGTGCCGCTGAACTCCGACGTCCTGATCCGCGTCGGCGCGGCGACCAAGCGCAAGATCTACGCGGGCCCCGAGGGCCTGCGCCTGCTCGCGCTCGGAGGCACGCCGGGAGCCGTGTACGAGATCGTCGAGTTCACGGAGCTGAGCGTGTCGGCGTAGGCGGCAGCGCACGAGCCTGCCGCAGCCCGGCAATGCCCGGTGCTGTATGCTGCGCTGTATATGGCGGCTACGCGGACACAGGTCTATCTCACAGAAGAGCAGCGTCAGCAGATCGAGGAACTGCGCGCACGCGACGGGCGTACGCTCGCCGAAGTCGTGCGCGCAGCACTCGACGAGTACCTGTCGACCCACGGTCGCGAGGCGGCTGACAGGGAGTTAGCTGAGAGACGGCGCGTCCTGGACGAAACATTCGGATCCGTGCCCGACTTCCCCTACCCCGATCGCAGTGACTGGGATCGTGGCTACGGCTGACACCCGCGGGTGCGTGCTCGTCGACTCGGATGTCATCATCGACCATATCCGTGGCGCCCGTCCACTTCCCGACGTATCGCTCGCGTACTCCGTGATCACTCGGTGCGAGCTGTTCTCCGGCCGCGACGAGGCCGACGTGCTGCGCAAGATGCTGAAACCGATGCACGAGATCGTGGTTGATACGCGTATCGCAGAGCGGGGAGGAACGCTGCGACGAACTTTCCAACTGCCGACGCCGGATGCCCTCATAGCCGCGACCGCGCTCGAGCACGACCTGCCGCTCATGACCCGCAACCAACGCCACTTCGGGCGAGTTGACGGTCTTGACCTACGCGTGCCCGGAGACTGAGCTCCGCAGCGCTCCCGCCAATCCTCGGTGCGCCCCCGCGCTGCGCTTGCGCCGCGGCGCGCTCACCTCGCGAGCAGTCCCCGCAGCACGTACTGCAAGATGCCGCCGTGGCGGAAGTACTCCGCCTCGCGCGGCGTGTCGATGCGCACCTGCGCCTCGAACTCGACCGGCGCGGCGCCGTCGCGCACAGCGCTGACGCGCACGGCGCTCGGCGGCCCGCCGCCGTCGGCCATCGCCTCGGCGAGCCCCGCGATCGAGATCGTCTCCTCGCCCGTGAGGCCAAGCGACTGAGCGCTCTCGCGCGCGGGGAACTGCAACGGCAGCACGCCCATCCCCACGAGGTTGGAGCGGTGGATGCGCTCGAAGCTCTGCGCGATCACCGCTCGCACGCCGAGCAGCAGCGTGCCCTTCGCCGCCCAGTCGCGCGAGGACCCCGACCCGTACTCCCGCCCGGCGAGCACCACAAGGGGCACCTGTTCGTGCATGTAGCGCATCGCCGCGTCGTAGATCGACAGCTGCTCGCCGCTGGGAAAATGGCGGGTCACACCGCCTTCGGGCAGCGGCCCGCTGGCGCTCGCGCCGCCGCCGATCAGGTTGCGCAGGCGGATGTTGGCGAATGTGCCGCGCATCATCACCTCGTGGTTGCCGCGGCGCGCGCCGTAGGAGTTGAAGTCGCGCGGGGAGACGCCCTGCTCCTGCAGATACAGCCCCGCCGGCCCATCGCGCTTGATCGCGCCGGCCGGGGAGATGTGGTCGGTCGTGACGCTGTCGCCGAGCAGCGCGAGCACGCGCGCGTCGTGCACGTCCGTCACCGCCGCCGGCGCCGCCGGCATGTCCTGGAAGTACGGCGGCAGGCGCACGTACGTCGAACGCTCGTCCCACGCGAAGCGCTCTCCGCTCGGCACCGCGAGCGAGTTCCAGCGCTCGTCGCCGGCGAACACCTCGCCGTAGCTCTTGCGGAACATGTCCGACTGCACGGCGTACTCGATCGTCTGAGCCACCTCGCGCTCGCTCGGCCAGATGTCGCGCAGGTACACGTCCTGTCCCTGCGCATCCACGCCGAGCGGTTCGGCGACGATGTCAATGTCCATCGTGCCGGCGAGCGCGTACGCCACGCACAGCGGCGGCGAGGCGAGGTAGTTCATCTTCACGTCGGGGTTGATGCGCCCCTCGAAGTTGCGGTTGCCCGAGAGCACGCTGACGACGGCCAGATCGCCGTCGCTCACCGCCTGGGAGATCTCCGGCGCCAGCGGGCCGGAGTTGCCGATGCACGTCGTGCAGCCGTAGCCGACGAGGTTGAACCCGAGCTGCTCCAGCGGCTCGGTCAAGCCGGCGCGGTCGAGATATTCGCTGACCACCTTCGAGCCGGGCGCCAGCGAGGTCTTCACCCACGGCTTGCGCTTCAGACCGCGCGCCACCGCGTTGCGGGCGAGGATGCCGGCGCCGATCATCACCGACGGGTTGGAGGTGTTCGTGCAGCTCGTGATCGCGGCGATCACCACGTGGCCGTGGTCGAGCGTCGCCTGCGCACCGTCGGCGAGCGTCACGGAGACCTCGGCGCCGGCCGGCGGCGGGTGTCCGGGGGCGCCGTTGGCCGGCGGGTCGGAGGCCGGATAGGAGTCCGCGCCGTTGGCCTTCACATAGTTGCCGAGCGCCTTGCGGAAGCTCTCCCGCGCGCCGCTCAGCGAGACACGGTCCTGGGGGCGCTTGGGGCCGGCGAGACTCGGCACCACCGCGCCCAGGTCGAGCTCGATCAGATCGGAGAAGACGGGCTCCGGCGAGCTCTCGTCGTGCCACAGCCCCTGCTCGCGCGCATAGGCGTCGACGAGCTCGATCTGCTCCGCCGGGCGCCCGGAGAACTCCAGGTAGCGCAGCGTCTCCGCGTCGACCGGGAAGATCGCGCAGGTCGAGCCGAACTCGGGCGACATGTTGCCGATCGTGGCGCGATCGGCGAGCGGCAGGCCCGCGAGGCCGGCGCCGTAGAACTCGACGAACATCCCCACGACGCCGCGCTCGCGCAGCATCTCGGTGACCGTCAGCACGAGATCGGTGGCCGTCGCGCCCTGCGGCAGGGCGCCGTGCAGCTTGAAGCCGAGCACCTGCGGCAGCAGCATCGACAGCGGCTGGCCGAGCATCGCCGCCTCCGCCTCGATCCCGCCGACGCCCCAGCCGAGCACGCCGAGGCCGTTGACCATCGTCGTGTGCGAGTCGGTGCCGACGAGCGTGTCCGGGTAGGCCCGCGCCGGACCCGATCCGGTGTCCTCGGTGAACACCACGCGCGCGAGGTACTCGAGGTTGACCTGGTGCACGATCCCCGTGTCGGGCGGCACGACGGAGAAGTGTTCGAACGCGCCCTGCCCCCAGCGCAGGAAGGCGTAGCGCTCCTGGTTGCGCTCGAACTCGCGCTCGGCGTTGACACGGAAGGCGTCGCGCGTGCCGAAGGCGTCGACCTGCACGGAGTGGTCGATCACCAGCTCGGCGGGGGCGAGCGGGTTGATCTGAGCGGGATCGCCGCCCATCGCCGCCATCGCGTCGCGCATCGCCGCGAGATCGACGACCGCCGGCACCCCCGTGAAGTCCTGCATCAGCACGCGCGCCGGCGTGAACGCGATCTCCCGGCTCGGCTGCGCTGCCGCATCCCAGCCGGCCAGCCCCTCGATGTCCGCGGCGCCGACCGCGCCGGCGCCCTCCGTGCGCAGCAGGTTCTCGAGCAGCACCTTCAGCGAGAACGGCAGGCGCGCGACGTCAAAGCGCGCCTGCAGCGCGTCGAGACGGAAGATCTCGTATTCGCGCGCACCGACGCTGAGCGTGTGCTGCGCGCCAAAGCTGTTCTGCGACATTGGGCTTCCTCGACGGTGTGGTGGGACGGGACGGCGCTCCACCACCAGTCTCTCAGAAGCCGCCGGCAGGGACGGGCCGGCGCGCGAGCGAATAGCGGGCGGACGCGAATTCCCGCGCCGCGGCCCTCACGCCGCCCGCGTCACGCGCCCCTTGCCGTTGCGCTTGCCCGCCAGCAGCGCCGAGTCGCACGCGTCCAGCAGCATGTCCGTGCTCATCGGCGCCCGCCACTGCGCCACCCCGATCGACGCGGACACGCCCGGGACGATGTCGAAGGACGGCACGCTCAGCATCCGTTCGCGCGCGCGCTCGGCGGCGACGGTCGCACTCTGCAGATCGGCGCCCGCGAGGATCACGACGAACTCGTCGCCGCCGTAGCGCGCGACGCGATCGAAGGCGCGGAACTCGCCCATCAGCGCCTGCGCCACCTCGCGCAGCAGCGCGTCGCCGGCGGAGTGGCCGTGGCGGTCGTTGACGAGCTTGAAGTTGTCGAGGTCGATCAGCAGGCACGCGAGCTGGCCGTCGGTGCGGGTCGCGCGGCCGATCTCTTCGTTCACGCGCCGGCGCATGGCGCGGTGGTTCATGCAGCCCGTGACCGGGTCGGTGCCCGCCTCGGCTCGCGCGCGCAGCAGCGCGAGCGCCGTCGCGGCCTGGTCGACGAGCGTCGCCGCGCGCTGGCTGGAGCGCTCGTCGAACACGCCCGGGCGCCGCTGCGCGAGGATCACGACGGCCTCCACGTCGCCGTGCACGAGCAGCCCCAGCAGCAGGGCGCAGCCGATGCCCCCGGCCGCCGCCAGACGGGGCAAGCTCGCCGCCAGCTCGCGCGCGCCGCTCACCGTCGCGCTCTGGCCCGTGTTCGCGACCCACTGGACCCCGGGGGCGCGCGCCGCGCGCTCGGTCAGATAGCTCAACCGCCCCTCGCCATCGAACACATACGCCGTCACGTGGTCCTCGGAGTCGCCGAGGTGGTGCACCTGCACCTCCTCCACGCCGAGCTCGGAGAACAGCTCGCCCGCCAGCGCGCCGAAGATCGCCTCCGGCTCGGTGGCGCTGTCCGCCAGGTGGGTCAGGCGCCGCATCCCTGCGAGCAGGGAGTCGACGCTGGCCTCGTCTTCGGAGGTGTCCGTGCCCACGCCCGCCATCCCCTGCAATGTAGGAGATCGCCCGGCGCGCGTCCAGCGCCCAGGCGCCCTATCCCCGGAAGGTGACGGTCGCGTAGGTGACGGACGTCGGCCCCTTGGCCTTCGGGATGAAGCCGACGCGCACCTTCACCTTCAGTGTGTGGTTGCGGTGCAGCGCCCGCACGCCGGCGCTGCTCAGCGGCACCTTCAGCGTGATCGTCTGCGCCCTGGCGGTGTGGCGGTAGGTCGTCTGCAGATTGCTGGCGCTGCCGCTGACGCGGCCCGCCGCCGGCGCCTTGACCTTGAGTACCGCCGTGTGGCCGCTGGTCGTGTGCGAGCCGACCTTCACGCCGCAGCCGGAGACGACGATCTTGGTGCTCTGCTTGAGCACAGTTCCGCTCTGCGCGGTGATCGTCGTCGGCATCGTCAACGGCTGGGAGCAGAGGTTGCCGTTGGCCGCGAACGCGGAGTTGGGACCGACCGGCAGGTTCAGTTCAAAGCCCGAAACGGGCACGTCGGGCACCGCCGCGAAGGTCGACGTCGTGATCGACCCCTTTATGTTCGTGTTCCCGACGAGGATCACCTCGACGCCACCGCCCGCGAGCACGAGGTCGAGGTCGGGGAAGGCCGCGCCGCCGTGGGAGACGAAGAACGCCGGCCCCGTGAGCTTGCTCGGCAGCACCGGCGTCGTGACCGTCGCGCCGCCCACGCGCGAGCCGGACGGGCAGGCGAAGGGGTTGGCGTTGAACGTCGCTTCCGGGCACGCCTTCTGCAGCGTGCTCAGGCGCGCCGGCAGCTGCTTGGGCAGCGTCACGAAGACGGACTTGATGTTGGCCTGCGCGCCGCTCGGGTAGCCGATCTTGACGCCGAGACTGGCGCCGTTCTTCTTGGAGGTCTTCGCGTTGGAGGAGGCGGTCAGGCGTGGCTTGAACGCGAGCGAGCCGCAGCCGCTGACCTGGAACGGCGTGGACAGGCTCTGGCTCGCGCCGAACGTCGAGCCGAGCGTCGCTTCGGTCGCGAGCGCGCCGCAGTTGGTCGGGTTGATCAGGAAGCCCTGGCGGTTGATCGCCACGCTCAGGTTGCGCAGGCGCAGCGGGATGCCCTTGACGATCGTCGGCAGGCTCGCGCTGACGTTGACGCGCGCCGTGAAGGGGTTGATGTTGAGCGCGGCGCGCACGACGACCGTGCCGAGACTGAAGGGACCGGCCGTTGCCGCGACCGCGACCGACATGCCGTAGGGGGCGCCGTTATACGGGCCGGTGAGCGCCGCTGGGCCGGAGAACTGGATCGGGGTCGCGCCGGCGCCGACCGACACCGTGGCTGTGCCGATCTGGCTTGCGAACGGGCACGCGCCCTGCGCCGCCTGCGGTTCGCCGCACAGCGGCACCGAGGGGATCAGGCCGACGAGGCCCGGCGGCAGCGTGGCCGAGACGTGGGAGAGGTACTGCTGC
This sequence comes from Solirubrobacteraceae bacterium, assembly GCA_036561645.1. Lineage (GTDB taxonomy): Bacteria > Actinomycetota > Thermoleophilia > Solirubrobacterales > Solirubrobacteraceae > Palsa-744. Next base: position 25,882 of record DATBOY010000036.1, on the reverse strand, counting down.
CCGTCGGCGCGCGCCAGGTTCAGCGTGTAGGAGCTCTTGGAGCCGGCGCTCGCCGGCGCCAGCTGGCTGCTGGCGCTCAGCGCGAACGGCAGCGGCGCGGCGCACGCGCCGCCGTTGCCGTTGGCGTCGACGGTGAAGGCGCTGTTCAAGAGGGCCGGCGGCTGGCCCGACCAGGGCGTCAGCGCGGCCGTCGTTTCGGCCGCCCCGCACGACAGCGGGTTGGCCAGCGGCCCGAGCGGCGGCCCGGTGAAGTGCAGCGTCAGGCTGCTGAACGGGTTCTGCGGGTTTTCGTTGAAGACGGCCGTCAGGCGGCCCGTGGCTTCGTTGGGCACAACCGAGCCGACCAGACGCAGGCCCGAGCCGTAGCGCGGGGATTCGGCGTTGAGGAAGATCGTGTACGGCGGCCCGGTGATCGGCCCCGACGCGGGCCGGCCGAGGTAGATCGAGCCCACCAGCGAGCCCGGCGGCAGCAACGGCGTTTCCACGGCGACCGTCCCGATCTTGGCGGCTTCCGGACAGGTCGCGGCGTTCGTCGTGCCCACGCCTAGCTGGGCTTCGGTGCAGCCTTCCAGGCCGTGCGCGGCGGACGGGTTGATCGTCAGCCCTTCGGGCAGCACGACGCTTGAGATGTGCAGATGCGAGGAGGCCAGGTGGGTCGGGTTCTGATCGACGGGCACCTTGACTTCGACGGTGGCGCCGTCGGGGACGTCGGACTGCGTCGTTTCGGGGTTGACGGCGATGCTGGGGGCGAACGGCACGAGATTGCACCCGGTCGTTTGCAGCGGCGGCGTGAAGGCGTACTGCTTGAACTGGCCGGGGCTCTGATAGGAGTCGGTTTCCAGGCGCGTCGTCGTGGGACCGAGACAGGAGGTGGGCACCGTCAGGAACGCGTTGCCGAGCACTGTGTGCCCGCTCGTGACGAATTCCGGCGCGCCGAAGAAGATCTGCACGACCTTGACCAGCGGCGTGAGCGGTGAGATCGCGTGGATCGAGAAGGACTCGTGGTAGTCGCTTTCCCAGCTGACGCCGCCGACGATGTCCACGCGGCCGGTCGCCGTGAGGAACGCGAAGTCCGCCGGCGCACCCGAGGGAGGCACCATGTTGTAGATCGGCAGTTCGACTTCCGCGTGAGCGCCGGCGCCGATTTCGACCGTCAGCAGCTCCAGGCCGATCTGGCTGTTGGCCGGGCACGTGCTCGTCAGCAGCTGCGCGTCCGGGCACGTCGGCACCGCCTGCGGATTGGTGATCAGCCCGGCCGGCACGTCCACGCGCACGTCCTTGGCGGTGCCATCCGGCACGCCGCCGGTCGTGTTGAACGTAAAGGTCGTGAACCCGATCGCGGGGTGCGAGCCCGCCTGCGTGTCCGGCACCGGGCAGGGCGTGGGGCTCGTGCACACGCCCGACTGGAAACTCCCGGGGACGATGCCGAATTCGGCCTGGGCGGCGGAAGCCGAGATGGCCAGGACGGCGCCGACCAGCAGGACCGCGAGCAGCGAGAAACGAGCGGGGAACCTCATTGCCTACCTCCGTATCCATCCGTCCCGATATGGACGTGCGTCCCTGTGGAGCTGCCCACCTGATTACCCCCCTGTCGCCTTTTCCATTCCCCGGGATTGAGAAGGGCTGCGAGCTGGGATTGCAAATCGTTGACAACTGCCCGGCTTTTGTCTAGATTGGAGACGCCTGCCACCACTGTGCTACCGGGAGAGACACGAATGAGTTCCACGACAAGTCACGCGGGGCACGCCGCCGACCGCGCCACCGCAGCCGGGGAGCGCGCCGCCGCCGCCGAGCACGCCGCCGGGGAGCGCTCGGCCGCCGCCGAGCGCGGCCTCGCCCGCGCGGCCGAGGAGCCCGCCGCCGCCCCGCAGTGGCGCGACCCCAAGCGCTACGCGTGGCTGCTCGGGCTCGTCGTGCCGCTGCTGCCGTTCCTCGCGTGGGGACTGGTGCACGCTACCGGCCTCGGGGTGTTCTGGTTCTACGGGCCGATGCTGATCTTCGTCGTGTTCCCGCTGCTCGACGCGATCGTCGGCCTCGATGCCTCCAACCCCCCCGACAGCGTCATCAAGTGGCTCGAACAGGACCGGTACTACCGCTGGTGCACGTACGCGTTCCTGCCCTTGCAGTACGCCGGACTGGTGTTCGCGTGCGCGCTGTGGGCCGGCGGCACGCTGAGCGCCATCGACTCGATCGGCCTCGCGCTGACGGTGGCGATGGTCAGCGGCGTGGCCATCAACACCGCACACGAGCTCGGGCACAAGCGCGCGAACCTCGAGCGCTGGCTGAGCAAGGTGGCGCTCGCGCAGAGCGGGTACGGACACTTCTTCATCGAGCACAACCGCGGCCACCACGTGCGCGTGGCCACGCCCGAGGACCCCGCCAGCGCGCGGCTGGGCGAGAGCTTCTACGCGTTCCTGCCGCGCACTGTGATCGGCAGCCTGCGCTCGGCGTGGGAGCTTGAGGGGGTGCGCCTGCGCCGCGGGGGGCGCTCGCGCTTGAGCATCGGCAACGACGTCCTCAACGCGTGGGCGATGACACTCGTACTGTTCGCCGCGCTCGCGCTCGCGTTCGGTCCCGTCGTGCTCCCGTACCTGCTGATGCAGGCGGTGCTCGGCTTCAGCCTGCTGGAGGTCGTCAACTACCTCGAGCACTACGGCCTGCTGCGCCGCCACCGCGAGGACGGACGGTACGAGCGCACGCTGCCCGAACACAGCTGGAACAGCAACAACGTCGCCTCCAACGTGCTGCTGTACCACCTGCAGCGCCACTCCGACCACCACGCCAACCCGATCCGCCGCTACCAGGCGCTGCGCCACGTCGAGGAGGCGCCGCAGCTGCCCACGGGGTACGCCGGCATGATCGTGCTCGCCGCGATGCCGCCGCTGTGGCGCCGGGTCATGGACCACCGCGTGCTCGCGCACTACGGCGGCGACGTGTCACGCGCGAACATCCAGCCGCGCGCGCGGCGGCGACTGCTCGCGCGCTACGGAGCGCCGGCGTGAGCCGCTGGCGCTGCCCCGCGTGCGGGTACGTGTACGACGAGCAGGCGGGGCACCCCCGCGAGGGCTTCCCCGCCGGCACCCCATGGAGCGAGGTCCCGGACGACTGGGCGTGCCCGGACTGCGGCGTACGCGACAAGGTGGACTTCGAGCCCGACGAATGAGCACCCCCTACGCCGTCGCCGCCCGCCAGCTGCTGCGCGACACGCTGCTCGACGCCGCCCACGAGCTGCTGCAGCGGCGCGCCTGGCGGGACATCGCGATGCGCGACGTCGCGCACACGGCGGGCGTCAGCCGCCAGACCCTCTACAAGGCGTTCGGCTCGCGCGAGGCGTTTGCGCAGGCATTTGTGATGCGCGAGGGCGATCGCCTGCTGGCGGCCGTGGAGGAGGCGATGCAGGCCCATCTCGACGACCCCCGCGCCGCGCTGGCGAGCGCCTTCGAGGTGTTCCTCGCGGCCGCCGCCGAGAATCCGCTCGTGCGCACCGTTGTGCGGGAGGGGGCCGCCGAGGACTTCCTGCCGCTCGTCACGATCCGGGGCACGCCCGTCGTCGCCCACGCCGCCGCGCGCCTGGCGGCGAGCATGACGGAAGGCTGGCCGGAGGTCGAGCACGCGGACGCCGAGCGCCTGGCGGAGTGCCTGGTGCGCCTGGCGATCAGCTACGCGGCGCTGCCCGGCGGCTCGGCGGAGGGGACGGCGGAGTCGGTGATGGCCCTGCTCGGACCGTACGTGCAGGAGATCACTGCGGCGGTGGCGGCCCCCGCCCCTGATCACGGCCGCGACGGCGGCAGCCCGGCGCCCCCGCTCACCACTGCAACAGCATCAGCCCGACGGTGATGCCCGGGCCGATCGTCACCATCAGCCCGCGCTCGCCGGGCTGGGGCGCGCGGCGCTCGATCAGCTTGGCGAGCACGTAGAAGATCGAGGGCGTGCCGACGTTGCCGTAGTTGGCGAGCACGTCCCAGCTGACGGCGACCTGCTCGTCGCGCAGCGCGAGCGCGTCGCGCGCGCTTTCGACGATGCGCCGGCCGCCGGGGTGCACGATCCAGTGGTCGATCTCGGCGCGCGAGGCGCCGGCGCCGGCGAGGAAGTCCTCGACGAGCGGCGCGAGCCCGGCGACGGCTTTGTCGGGCAGGTCGCGGTCCAGGTGCAGGTAGCTGTCGTCCGCCGCCAGCGCCATGCGCACGGCGCCGAGCGTGCCGCCGATCTGGTGGACCTTGGAGGCGACGATCGTCGGACCCGCCGCGGCGCCGCTCGCTCTGCACTCGCCATGCCGACCCGCGCCCTCGCCGAGCGGCCCCCCGCCCTCACCGGGCTCGCCCGCGCCGTCTTCGAGCACGGCCGCGGCGCAGCCGTCGCCGAAGATCGCCGAGCCGATCACCTTCGCGCGCGTATCGCCGGGGCGCGAGCGCGTCAGCAGGCCGCTCATGCTCTCGGCCGCGACGACGAGCGTGTGGCGCCCCGGGTGCCCGGGCAGGGACTGCGTCGCGAGGCGCAGCAGCGGCACGGCGCTGGCGCAGCCGACGCCGAGCACGTGGTACTTGTCGGTGGCGGGGTCCATCGCGTAGTGGTCGACGAGGCGGTGCGCGAGCGTGGGGCCGCCGAGCGAGTAGAGCGTGCCGGTGAGCACCGTGCCGATCCGCGCGGGGTCCAGGCGCAGCGCGTCGACGGCCGCGACGGCGTGGCCGAACAGCTCGTCCTCAAGGAGCTGTGTGCGGCCCTGCAGCGTGGTCGCGAGCAGCTCGGGGCTGAGGCTGAGGTGACGGCGCTGCACGCCGCAGCGGGCGAAGATCCGCTCGGCGAACTCTTCGCCGCGCAGCCCGAGCCGGTCCAGCACCTGCTCCTGCGAGAGCGTGTCCGGGGCGTGGGCCAGCGCCAGAGCGCCGATGCGCGGGCCGCGTGCTCGCGCCGGCGCGAGCACGCTGGGGGCGCCCCGCGAGAAGGAAACACCCGCCGGCGCGGTCGCCTGCGGCGCGACGGTCGGAGGGTGCAGCGTGTCGATAAGGTTCACCGTCGAAGCACTCCCGGATCGGGCCCGCGCGGGCGCCGGGGCGGCACGCTAAGGCAACACTAACTCAAGACAATACATCGCTAACACGGCTTACCAAGCATAGAAGCGGTCGCGTGCGCCTTTCTTCGAGAGCGCCGCGCGAGCACCTTCAAGCGAGTCCGGGGGCCGGGTCCGGCGCGAGCCCGAGCGGCGAGAGAGGAGCAGTGGGGGCATGAAAGTGATCGGAGCCGGCCTGCCGCGCACGGGCACGCTGACACAGAAGGTCGCGCTCGAAACGCTCGGCCTGGCGCCGTGCTACCACTGGGTGGACGTGCTCGCGGATCTGCCCACACGCGTGGCGCAGTGGCAGGGGGCGCTCGACGGCGAGGCGCGGTGGGAGGAGATCTTCGCCGGCTTCCAGGCCACCGTGGACTGGCCCGGCGGGTACTTCTACCGCGAGCTGATCGACGTGTACCCCGACGCGAAGGTGCTGCTCAGTGTGCGCGACCCGCAGCGCTGGGAGCCGAGCTTCCGCGAGACGATCTGGGCGATGTGCCACGGGGAGTCGCTGCTGCGCCTGCTCTCCAGCGCCCGCGCACAGGTCGATCCGACGTGGCAGCGCTACCTGACGCTCGTCGAGGACATGTTCTGGAGCGAGCGGGGCACGTTCGCCGCCGGGCACGAGCGGCCCGCGCAGCTGATCGCCGAGATGGAGCGCCACCACGCCGAAGTCAAGGCGACGGTGCCGGCGGAGCGGCTGCTGGTGTGGGAGGTCGGCGAAGGCTGGGAGCCGCTGTGCGAGTTCCTCGAAGTGGACGTCCCCGACGAGCCCCTGCCCCACGCCAACGACCGCGAGACGTTCCTCGGGCGCGTGATCGACGGCGCACTGGCGACGCTGACGGCGTGGCGCGAGGAGCAGGCGGCGTCGCTCAGCCGCTGATCGCGCCCGAGGTCCCGAGCACCGCGCCCGCGCCGTCGAGCGCCTGCACGGCGACGTAGGCAGCGCTCGGTACCGAGATCGCCGTCTCAAAGCCCGTCTTCGGGGCCGTGGCGACCGGCGTCAGGGACGTGGGCGAGGCGCCCGTCAGCACGCGCCAGGAGGCGACGTTCGTCGCGCCGTTCCAGCTCGCCGCGACGCTGAGGCCCGCCCCCGAGGCCTGCGCCGCCACGGACGGCGCGCCGCCCGGCTGCGCGCTCCACGGCGATAGGTAGGAGCGGAAGTTCTGCACGTCCCTGCCGAAGGTGGCGTCGAGCAGCACGTGGCCGGCGGCGTCGAACTCCGTCACGTTGGGCAGGCGGCCGTAGCCGAGCAGCCACGCGCCGCCCGCGAGGCTCTGCATGTTGCCCTGGCTTTCGGCGAGCAGGGTGTGGGAGGGGTTGACGTACGCGCGCGCCAGCGTGACCGTGTGGCTCGCCGCGTCGGGCTTGAGCAGCAGGCCGCGGGACTGCCTCTCCTTCGGCGGGTCCGAGCCGTTGTCGAACACGGAGATCAGCCCGCCCGGCTGGAACTCCGCGTCGTGCTGCCAGTAGAAGCGCGTGCCGGGAGCGAGACGAAAGCTGCTGTGCTGCGTGCCCAGACGCCAGCGAAAGCCGCCGCTGTGCAGGTCCACGTCGTACAGGGTCCAGCTGTTGCGCGCCGACAGCAGCACGTCCCCGGCGGAGCCGGGATCGACGGAGTTGATGTGGATGTAGTCCCACGGGTACGCCGAGTGCTGGGGCGTGTTGAAGGATTCGCTGAGCGCGATGTGGCCGAGCGCGTGCCACTCCCACATGACGAGGCCCGTCTTGATGTCGATCTGCTCGATCACGGAGTCCGTGAGCACGCCGTTGGCGGCGCCGTGCGCGGCGGCGAGGTTCATGTGGATGGGGCTAAAGATGTCGATCCACGCCGTGCCCTGCGGGGTCAGGCGGATCTCGTGCAGGTCGGCGCGGTAGCCGTTGCCGGCGCGGATGCTCGCGACCTGGTGGTAGGAGCTGTCGTAGATCACGTCTTCGCCCTGCCCGAAGCCGACCTGCAGGACGCGGCCCTGCCACCACGTCAGCGCCGGCTTGCCTTCGTACTGCTGGACCTGGAAGTCCGTCGCGATCTCGTGCGCGGGCAGCGGGTGAAACCACACGAGGTTGCCCTGCTGGTCGGCGATCATCGGCCCCGGCGTGCCCTTGCCCTGGTAGGGCGCCAGCAGCATGTACCCCGGCGCCGCCCCCGGCTTGGCGGGCGTCGTGACGCGCAGCGTCGAGGGCGTCAGGGCCGGCGCCGAGCGGTAGTGCGCCACGGCGTGGGAGTCCCCCGGGTTCAGCGGGAATTCGCTCTGGCTGACGCCGGCGGGATGGGCGATCGTGAACGTCGTGCTCGCGCTGTGCGGGGCGCCGGCGAGGAGCACTTCGGCGTGTACGGACACGCGCTCCCCCACGCGGAAGGGGCGGCTCGGCAGGAAGCTCGCGCCCGTGCCCGTCGAGTACGCCCGCAGCGTCCCCGGATGCGCGCCGCTGCGCGAGCCGCGCACGGTGACCTTCAGCACCTGCGTGCCCGCTTCGCCGAGAAAGCTGATCTGTGTGGCCGGCGAGGCGTCGGGCGTGCCCGGCAGCGGCGAGACGGCCACGGGATTGGCGGCGGCCACGGCCAGCGCCGTGCGCGCCGCGAGCACGTCGCTGCTAGCGGCCTGCGTGCCCCCGCACGCCGAAACCGTCGCGAGCGCCACGGCGCCCGCGAGGGCGCCCATCGTCCATCTGGCCGTCATCGCCGCAGCACCCTACCGTGTGAAGGGGCGCGAGGTGCCGATCGCCCGCCCGCCCGCGGCGAGCGCCTGGACGGCGAAGCGCCGGTAGCCCGGCGGCACGGGGATCGCCGTCTCGAACCCGGACCTCGGGCGCGTGATGACCGGGACGAGCCGCCCGACGCCGGACGCGGCGAGCACGCGCCAGGAGACGACCTGCGTGGCGCCGTTCCAGCTCGCGTACACCGTCGTGGTGGGGCCCGTCTGGCGCGCCGCGCCGGCGGGCGGGGAGAGCGGCAGCCCGACCCACGGCTCGCGCAGCGCGCGGTAGCTGAGGTCGGGTCCCGGGAAGCGTCCTTCCAGCAGCCGCCGCCCCGAGCGGGTGTACTGCGCAAAGGCCGGTTCGGAGCCCCAGCCGACCATCACGTCGCCGTTGGCCAGCGGCTGGGTGCTGCCCATATATTCCGTTTCGAAGCGCCCGTCGCCGGGGTACTGCGCGAGCAGCGTCGCCGTGCGCGCGCCTTCGTCGAGCTTCAGCAGCAGGCCCCGCGAGGGACCCGTCGCCGGCACCGACGTGCCGCCGCCCGTGAGCTGGCAGCAGTGGTCGTCGAACAGGCTGACGGTGGATGCCGACCCCGGGCTCGAACTGGACGCGGCGCCTGCACCGGGGACGCGTCTCGCCGTGGGCGCGGCGCTCGCGGTGGGCGCGGCGCTCGCCGTGGGCGCGGCGCTCGCCGTGGGCGTGGTGCTCGCCGTGGGCGCCAGCTGCACGTCGTGCTGCCACTGGAACGCGGCTCCGGGGCCGAGCTTGAAGTCCGAGCGCTTGCCGCCGAGCGTCCAGCGGATCGCGCCGGTGCGGGCGTCGACGAGGTACGCGGCCCACGTGTTGCGCATCGACACGAGGAACCGGCCTCCCGGGAGCAGCTGGACGGAGTTGACGTGGTAGGCGTCCCACGGGAAGCCGTTGGTGGGCACCGAGGCGTAGGAGTCCCCGAGCGGTATGTGCTGGACGGCGTCCCAGCTGCGCAGCAGGGCCCCCGTGCGCAGGTCGTACTCCTGCACCGCCACGTCCGTGAGGCCGCCGTTGTAGGCGCCGCCGTAGCGCGAGAGGTCGAGCGGGATGTCCTCGTTGGCCGTGACCCACGCGTGCTCGCCTTCGATCGCCAGCTCGTGCAGCGTGATCTTCCAGCCGTCCGCGCCCCGCAGGCGCGCGAGGGGGCGGTAGTGCTGGTCGACCACCACGTCTTCGCCGCTTTCGGTGGCGCCCGTGTTGGTGACGACGCCCTGCCACCACGCGAGCGCCGGCCTGCCGCGGTAGCGCTGCAGGCTGAGGTTGGCGGCGGCGACGCTTTCGGGCACGGGCTGAAACCAGACGGGCTGCAGGCGGTCGTCGAGGATCAGCGGCCCGCTCTGGCCGATCAGGGGCGGTTCGTTGAGGTCGTAGAAGTTCGTCAGGAAGATGTAGCTGGACGCCGCTCCCAAGCCGCCTGCAGAACCCGAGCCCGCCGCCGACCCCGAGCCCCTCACCGCTCCCAAGCCCCCCACCTGCCCCGCGGCCTCCCCCGTGAGCTTCGGTGGGTGCAGCGCGGGGGCCGAGACGAAGCTCTGGGCGCCGCCCAGCGTGTACGCGCCGATCGGCGGGCTGTGCGAGCCCGCGAAGGCGGCGACGAGCGCGACGAAGCCGGCAAGGACGGCGGCGACGGCGGCCGCCAGCCAGCGCACCGCCGGCCTGAGCGCGACGGCGGGCGGCGGCAGCGTGGCGAACGTGAGCACCGCGGCCGCGGCGGCGAGGCCGGCGCCGATCAGGTACACGAGGCGAAAGCCGTCGGTCAGCGCCTGCAGGACGCCGTGGCCGGTGCCGATCAGGTGCGTGCTGCGCTGCGTGGCGAGCGTGATCAGCACCGCCAGGCCGAGGCCGCCGCCGATCTGGCGGGAGGTGTTGACGAGGCCCGAGGCGAGCCCCGCCTGCCCCTGCTTGGCGCCCTGCGTGGCGGCGATCGTCGAGGGCACGATCGACATCGCGATCCCCGCTGCGGCGAGCAGGCCCGGGATCATCACGTACACGACGCCGCTGCCGCTCGTGCCGATGCGGCTCAGCAGCAGCAGGCCGCCCGTCAGCATGAGCAGCCCGCTGGCGAGCACGGGGCGCACGCCAAAGCGGCTCACGAGCCGGCCGGCGCTCGTGGCGACGAGCAGGATCGTGAGCGTCATCGGCAGGAAGATCAGGCCCGTGTGCAGGGGCGAGAGGCCGAGCACCTGCTGCAGGTACAGGGAGCTGACGAACCACATCGGGAACAGCGCGGCGCTGAACAGCAGCACGATGTTGTTGGCGTCGCGCAGCGGCTTGGTCAGCTCCTTGAAGGGGATCAGCGGCGCCGCGGCGAAGCGCGTCTCGATCACGCCGAACACCGCCAGCAGGGCGATGCCGCCGACGATCGGGCCGAGCGCGGCGGCCGAGCCCCAGCCGGCGAGACCGGCTTCCACGACGCCGTACACGAGCACCATCTGCCCAGCCGTCAGCGTCACGGCGCCGGCGAGGTCGAAGCTGCCCTTGCGCGCCCGCGCGCGCTCACTCACCACGGCCCACGCCACAAGCGCCGCGGCGAGCGCGATCGGCGGGTTGATCAGCAGGATCCAGCGCCAGCTCAGCGCCTGCGTGATGACCCCGCCGAACAGCACCCCGGCGGCGCCGCCGAGCCCGTTCATCGCCGCCCACGTGCCGATCGCGCGGTTCAGCCGCGGTCCGGGCGCGAAGGAGGAGGTGATGATCGCCAGCGAGCACGCCGCCATCAGCGCGCCGCCGAGCCCCTGCGCGGCGCGCGCGCCGACGAGCATCTCGCGGCTCGACGCGAGGCCGCCGACGAGCGAGGTCAGCCCGAACAGCAGGAGGGCGAGCACGAACGTGCGGCGCTGCCCGAAGTGGTCGGCGGCGCGGCCGCCGAACATCAGGAAGCCCGCGAACGTGATGGCGTAGGCGTCGACGACCCACTGCAACTCGGGCGCCGTGAATTCGAGCGCCGACTGGATGTGGGGCAGCGCGACGTTGACGATGCTCAGGTCGAGGATCACCATGAACTGCGCCACGCAGCACACGGCCAGCAGCCAGCCCGCGCGCCGCTCGCCGCCGCTCGCGCCCGCGGGCGTCTCGGGGACGGTCGGGCCGGGGGCCGTCTCGACGCTCACCGGGCCTCCTCGCGCCCGTCGCAGTGCTTGCTAGGGTGAGCGCCCGAGCCTTCGAGCGACACCTGGAGCCCTGCCCGTGAGACGCACGCCACTGACCGCCATCCTAACGTTGCTGGCCACCCTCGCGGCCACCGCGGTCGTGGCCGGATGCGGCGGGGGCGGGGGGTCCTCGTCGAGCTCAACCACGTCGACGTCGAGCACGACCCAGTCGAGCACGAGCCCGTCGGCGACCCCGCACAAGCACTCCTCCAAGCCCGCGTACTGAGTCCAGACGTACCCCGCGAGCGGCGCGCGGAACCGGCCTTTACGAGCCCCACCTCTACAAGCTCCGCCTCTACCAGCCCCACCTTTTCGAGCCCCACCTTTTCGAGCCCCACCCCTACCGCCCCGGGCTCGGGAGCGAGGCGGCGTAGCTGACGACGGGCGCCGGCTGCGAGGCGCCAAGCACGCGACCGGAGGCGTCGAGCGCCTGCACCGCCACGCGCGCGTACTTCGCCGGCAGGGTGGTCGAGCTCTCGAAGCCCGTCGCCGGGATCGTCGTGCGTTCCGGCGGCGATCCCGGGCTCTTCTGCGCGAGCACGCGCCAGGCGGCCACGCCGGTGGCGCCGTTCCAGCTGGCGTGCACGATCGTCTCTTCGCCCGTGTCGTCGAGGCTGGCGAGCACCGCGGGCGGGCTCAGCGGGCGCGCGCTCCACGGGAAGCGGTAGGCGCGGTAGAAGGACGTGTCGTAGGGCTGGTGGGCGTCGAACAGCAGCGTGCCGTCGGCGGCGAACTCGCTGATCGCCGGCACGCCGCCGTAGCCGACGAGCACGCTGCCGCGCGCGAGCGTCTGCATGTTGCCCTGGCTGGCGGCGAGCAGCCGCGGCTCGCGGTGGGTGTAGGAGGCGGCCAGGCGCGCTTCGCGGCGTTTGAAGTCGAGCGCGATCCGCACCCCCCGCGACTGGCTGTGGATGGGCGGGTTGGCGCCGTCGTCGAAGAACGTCAATTCGCCGCCGGCGAGAACGCGGGCGTCGTGCTGCCACGCCATGCGCGTGCCCGGCCCCATCTTGAAGGAGCTGTGGTTGCCGCCCAGGCGCCAGAGGATCGCGCCGGTGCCGGCCTGCAGTTCGTACCCGGCCCACGTGCTGCGCGCCGAGATCACCAGATTCCCGTTCGGTCGCGGGTCGATCGAGTTCAGATGGAAGTAATCCCACGGCGTCGTGTCGCGCGAGGTTTCGACTTCGGACTCCGCCGCGCCGACGTGGTCGAGGCTGTGCCATTCCCAGCGCACGAGCCCCGTGCGCAGGTCGATCTCCTGGATCGCCGTGTCGTCGATCGTGCCGTTCGCCACGCCGCGCACCGCCCGCAGGTCGCAGCGGATCGGGTTGTACGCGGTGTTGTAGGCGACGCCGTGCCCCGCGAGCTGAAAGTCGTGCAGGTCCGCCTTCAGGCCGTTGGCGCCGGCGACCCGCGCGAGGACCCGGTAGCGGGAGTCCATCACGAGGTCTTCCCCCTGGCCGAAGCCGAGCGAGAGCACGTAGCCGCGCCACCACGTCAGCGCGCGCCGGCCTTCGTAGGTCTGCTCGTTGAGGTTCTCCGCCGCTTCGCCGCCGGCGAGCTGCGCGAACCAGACGAGGCGGCCCTGCGGCGTGTAGATCAGCGGCCCGTAGCGGCCCGGGCCGGGTCCCGTGGTCGTGAGGATGTCGCCGGCAGCGGGATCGCGGTCGGCGACCGTGACGCTGAGGATCGGCGCCTGCACGCCCGGCAGTGTGTAGAAGCTCTGATAATCCGCCGGCGCCGCCGGCGGGCTGGGGAACTGCGGGACGGCTCCCGTCGGGTAGGGGGTGTCCACGCCGAAGGAGAAGGCCGCCGTCCGCTGCCCCCCGCCGGCGCCGGCGCCCGCGCCGATCGGGGCGCGCACGGGCACGGTGGCGCGCACGTCCCGAGAGGCGCGCACGGGCACGGTGGCGCGCACATCCACGCGCTCGCCCGCGAGGAACGGGACGTCGGGCACGAAGCTCGCGCCGTCGCCCTGCGAGTAGGCGCGCAGGCGGCCGGCGTGAAGGCCGCTGCGGGCGCCGCGCACAGTCACGTCGTGGATCTCGCTCGCGCCCACCCCGAGGAAGCTGATCTGGGTGTGAGGGTTGGCGGCGCCCGTGCCGGGCGCCGGTGAGACGTCGATCGCCGTGCCCGGCAGCCGCGCCGTGCGCGTCAGCGTCGCCGGCAGGCACGGCGGCGAGACGGCGGCGCGCGCGTGCGTGCCCGGCAGCAGCCGCAGACTCGCCGAGCCCAGCGCGAGCGCCAGCGCGCCCCAGGCGAGCGCGGCGAGGCCGAGGGCGATGAGGAGCGCTCGCCTCAACGCGCGGCGACTCGACCGCGCGCCGGCGCCAGCGCGCCGAGCTGCGGCGTGCGCTCGTGCAGCTCGTAGGCGAGGAAGCGGCTGAAGAGGCGGTGGTCGGGACCGTGGAAGTCCGCGGACGCCGTGCTGATCAGGCCCAGCTGCGCGCAGCGATCGGCCAGCAGCCGGGTCTGCGGGCCGTTGTGGGTCACGTAGAAGGCCTCGACGCCGTCGAGCGAGGCGGCGCGGAAGCGGTCGATCGCGGCGAGCACGTCCACGTCACGGTCGATGTCCCAGAACGGGTGCGCCCACACCGCCAGGCCGCCGGCGTCGTGGATCCAGCCGATCGCCTCGGTCACCGTCGGGCGCGTGCGCCCCGCGTACGCCGGCATCCCGGGGATCAGGTACGCGCGGATGAACGACGAGATGTCGGTGTGGCCTTCCTCGGCCAGGCGCGCCGCGTTGGCGGGGTGCGCGAGCACGGCGCCCGCGAGGTGCGGGCGCCCCAGCGGCTTGCCGCTTTCGCGGCGCGCGCGCAGCGGCTGCTCGAGCACCTCCAGTCCGAGTTCGTTCAGGCGCGCCACCATGCGTTCGGCGCGCGCCTCGCGATCCTCGCGGGCGCCCGCCAGGCGGTCGCGCAGCACGGGGTCGTCGTGACGCACGGCGTACCCGAGCACGTGCAGATCCTCGTAGGACCCGTCCACCGCCGAGATCTCCGTCGCCGGGATCACCCGGATGCCGAGCGCGGCGGCGGCGCTCAGCGCCTCGCCGACGCCGTCGAGCGTGTCGTGGTCGGTGAGCGCGAGCGTCTGCACGCCGGCGCGCGCCGCGTGGTCGAGCACGCCGGCGACCGGCAGATCCCCGTCGGAGTGCAGCGAGTGCGACTGCAGGTCGAATGTCGGCGGGGGCGTGGGCATGGCGAGAGCGGCGCTCGGGCGCGGCGGACGGCGCGCAGCGGTGCGGTGCGCAGCGATGCGGTGCTCACCCGAGAGCGCGGCGAGGAGTCTATATTGAAGGCTTCAACGAGATCTTAATAGTGGCTAACAGCAGGAGCGCCACCTAGGCGTATCGGCACGAGCCACCTCCGACCCAGACAGCATGAGCGCCCCCCTCGCGCATATGAGCGCACCTCCGACCCAAACAGCATGAGCACCCCCCGCGACGCCCCGCGCATATGAGCGCACCTCCGACCAATGTCACCTGGCAAGAGTCCGCCCTGGACCGCCGGCGGCGCTGGCGGGCCCTCGGCCAGCAGGGCGCCACGGTCTGGTTCACGGGACTGCCCGGCGCCGGCAAGTCGACGATCGCCGCCGCCGTCGAGGCGTGCCTGGTCGAGTCCGGCCGCAGCGCGTACCGGCTCGACGGCGACAACCTGCGCCACGGCATCTGCGCCGACCTCGGCTTCAGCCCCGGCGACCGCGAGACCAACGTGCACCGCGTCGGCGAGGTGGCGCGCCTGTTCGCCGACGCCGGCACCGTCGCGCTCGTAGCGCTCGTGTCGCCCTACGCGGAGTGCCGGCGCAAGGTCCGCGAACTGCACGAACACGACGGCCTCGCGTTCCTGGAGGTGTTCGTCAACACCCCCTCGGAGGAGTGCGCGCGGCGCGACCCCAAGGGCCTGTACGCGCGCGCCCACCTCGGCGACCTCGTCGGCCTCACGGGCGTCGACGCGCCGTACGAGCAGCCGGGCCAGCCGGAGGTGGAACTGACCCCGGCGATGGACGTCGAGCTGGCCGCGGCGACCGTGCTGCGGGCGTTGGGGGAGCGGTTGGAGGGGTGACCGACCACCCCGCCCGGAGCGCCCCGCCGCGCTCAAACCGCGCTCGCGCGTCGCCCCGAGCGGGGATCTGAAGCCCGGTCGGCTACTGGTAGGTGACGGCCGGCCCTTCGCCCGGCCCGCTGGAACCCGAGTGCGAACCCGAACCCGAACCTGAGCCCGAACCTGGACCGCCGGGGCCAGGCCGACCGGGACCGGGAGCGGCCCCCGAACCCATGTGCGGGCACCGATGATTCGGGTAGGAGGACCTAGGCGGCGGCGCACCCGGAGCGTTACCGCCGCCACTCGGCGGCGTGGCGTTCGGGGTGGTCGTGGTGTTCGGGGTGGTCGTGGTGTTGGGCGCGGCCGTGGTCGTCGTCGAGGTGCTCGACTGCGTCGTGCTCGTGGCGCTGGCGGAGCCGCTCGGCGCCGCCGCGGCTCCCGCGATGCCGGCCGCCACACCGCCGGCGCCGAGGGCGCCGGCGACGAGCAGCGCCTTGAGCGTGTCTCTTCGCTTCATCGGATGAACCTCCTGAGGGTTGGGGGGTGTTGCGCTTCCTCAGTCATCCTGCGCGCCGTCGCTAAGCCCGTCCCTTGCGGTGTGTAGGAGCAACGTATGAGCCCCGAAGCCGACCCGCAGCAGGGCGCCGCTGCCCGGGGCGTTCTCGGCCTTCGCATAGCCCCCGCCCGCCTCGGCGGTCTGGCGCACGATCGCCAGCCCCAGGCCGGAGCCCGGCAGACCGCGCGCGTGCTCCGCCCGGTAGAAGCGGTCGAACACGAACGGCAGGTCCGCCTCCGCGAAGCCCGGACCGTGGTCGCGCACCGTCAACTCGCCGTCGGCGAGCGCCACCTCCACCGTGGCGCCCGGTGGGCTCCACTTGCGCGCGTTGTCCAGCAGGTTGGAGACGGCGCGGTCGACGCGCGCCGCCTGACCGGCGATCAGCGTCGGCTCCAGGCGGGCCTGGAAGGAGACGTCGCCGCGCCGGCGCGCGCGGTCCAGGGCGCCTTGCACGAGCACGTCAAGGCGCACGTCGTCGGTGGCCGCCTCGCGCTTGGCGCCGCGCGCCAGCTCCACGACGTCCGCCACGAGCGCGGTCAGCTCGTCGAGCTCCTCGACGATGTCGCGGCGCAGCGCAGCCTGCTCGGACGCGGGCAGACGCTCCGCTTCGCCCAGCACCTGGATGTTGGCGCGCAGGCTTGCGAGCGGCGTGCGCAGCTCGTGACTGGCATCCGCGATCAGGTGGCGCTGCGCATCCACGGAGCGCTCCAGCGCGTCGAGGCTCGCGTTGAAGCTCACGGCCAGGCGCGCCAGCTCATCGGCGCCCTGCACCTCCAGGCGCCGGGAGAGATCGAGGCTGCCCGTCAACTTCTCCGTGCGTGTGGTGAAGCGCGCGATCGGCGCGAGCGCCGCGCGCGCCACGAGCGTTCCGAGGAGCGCGGCCAGCGCGATCCCGCCCAGACCGATCGCCACGAGCAGCGTCAGCAGACGGCTCAGCTCGCGATCGACCTCCGTCAGCGGCCGGGCGATCATCACCGCCCCGCGCGCGCCGGCGCCGACGGTGAGCACCCGCAGGCGCGTCCCGTTCACCGTCCTGTCCGTCAGCGAGCGCCCGGCGCCGCCGCGCGCGATCTGCAGGTCCCGCGGGCGCGCGAGGATCTGCGGGGAGGAGCCCTGGCCGCCGGGCACGACCAGGGCTCCGCGCGGGGAGATGAACTGCACGTAGCCGGAGGCGCCGCCGAACGGAGCCGGCTGGATGCTCTGGGGGAAGCCGCCTGGACCGGCGCCGGTCGATCCGCCACCACCCGGCCCGCCGCCACCGACTGACCCACCGTTAGGCGCTCCGCCGCCGCCCGCTCCGCCGCCGCCGCCCGCACCGACACCGCCGCCCGCTCCGCCACCACCGCCCGCACCGACACCGCCAGCCGCACCGCCGTCCCCCGGCGGTCCGTCTTCCCTCCCAAGCACTCCACCCCCGTCGCGCGGCGAGCCGGGAGAGCTTCCCGCCGGCGCGGCCCCGGGCGCGGTGAACGCAGCCGCGCGCTGAGCCAGCGACCGATCGACTTCGCCGCGCAGGTCCGAGCGAACCGCCGCATAGAGGCCGACGGCCGCGCCCAGCACCGCGATCGCCACGGACAGGCTGGCTGCGCCCGCGATGCGCGCGCGCAGCGTCACGGCTCGCGCAGCACGTAGCCGACGCCCCGCACCGTGTGGATCAGCTGGCGCGATCCCGCGTCGTGCAGCTTGCGACGCAGATAGCCGATGTACACGCGCAGCGCGTTGGAGGTCGGGCCGAAGTCATACCCCCACACGCGCTCGTATATGAGGCTGTGGGGGAGCACCCGGCCCGGGTTGGCCAGCAGCAGCTCCAGCAGCTGGTACTCGGTGCGCGTGAGCTCCACGAAGCTCTCTCCCACCACGGCGCCGTGGCGAGCGTCGTCAAGCGCGACCTCCGCGAAGGACAGCGCCTGCGGCTCGTCCTGCCGCGGCGCCGCGGAGCGGCGCAGCAGCGCCCGCACCCGCGCCTTCAGCTCGCCCACGTCGAACGGCTTGACCATGTAGTCGTCCGCACCGACGTCCAGTCCGTCGATGCGGTCCGCCACCGCGTCGCGCGCCGTCAGGACAAGAATCGGCACGCGATTTTCAAGCTGGCGCAGGCGGCGGCACACCTCCAGGCCGTCGATGCCGGGCAGGCCGAGGTCGAGGACGATCGCGTCCGGCACCTCGGCGGCCACCATGTCCAGAGCGTGCGCCCCGTCCGGCGCGACCTGCACCTCGTAGCCACCAAGGGTCAGTGCGCGACGCAGCGCGTCGCGCACGGCGCGGTCGTCGTCGACGACGAGAATCCTCACGCGGCGATTGTTGCGCGCGCATCGGCTCCACGGTGCGAACTCCTACGTTGCTCCTACGAAGGCGCCGGCGCCCGGCCGTCGATCCGAAGGCATCGAAACCCGGCCCCGGTCAAGCCAACGTTGCGTCATTTGACCAGCCTGCAGCGGCTTTTAGACGTTGTAAGTTTTGTGTGCTAAATTCATAATATGCTTCCGCGAGGAAACCCGAAAGCCCCGAAGGGAGACCCGTTCAGCGTCCGCTTCACGCTGCCGACCGACCGCACCGTGCGGGAGGAGGCGACTCGCACCCGCCGCTCCAAGAGCGCCGTGGTCGAGATTCTGACGGAGGAGGCCGTGCGCACCCGACGCTTCGCCGGAATCGGCTTCCGCGGAGACGATGCAGCCCGTCGACCATGGGTGATCGGCTCCGGCCTGGACGTATGGGAGATCGTGCAGATGCTCGAGGACTTCGGCTCGATCGAGCAACTCGTGCGGGAGACGCAGCTGACTGAGCGCCACGTTCGGCTCGCCGCCGCTTACCGCGACAGCTACCCGCAGGAGATCACCGAGGCGATCGCGCAGAACCGCCGCCCCGTCGAGGACTGGCACGAGCTTTACCCGTTCGTCGAGCTGCAAGCGACTGCATAGCCCGGCTTGCGCCTGCTGCTCGACGCGAATCTCTCCCCGCGGGGAATCGCCGCCCGTTTACGGGAGAACGGTCACGACGTGCTGGCGTTGGCGCAAGACGCGGACTACGAGGGACTCGCCGATCCGCAGGTGCTGGAGCTTGCCGCATCGCAGCAGCGCGTGCTCGTCACACGCAACAGCCGCGACTTCGCCCCGCTTGCGCGCGAGTGGGCAGAAGCCCAGCGACCCCACGCGGGCATGATCCTCATCTGGACACTCGACCACAGCCAGTTCGCCGAGATCGTCGCGGGCATAGAACGCTACATGGAACGCTGGCCCTCCCAAGCTCAATGGTGTGATCTAACCGTTGCGTTCTGAGCGATCCGGTTGGCGAGCTGAGAGCACGCACTACAGTCAGTGGTCCTGACAGCGCACGGATCGCGCGCAAAGGAGACGCATTTGCCAACCACCAGGCGACTGAACGGAGTCATCGCGCTGTCGATCGCGGCGCTGCTCGCCGCCAGCGCGAGCACGGCCGTCGGTGCCGTGCCCGCGGCGGCATCTGTTCGCGCCGTACCCGCGTCCGGCGCCCCGCCGGCATCGGCCTCCAGCGCCGCGCCCACACCGGCGTCGGGTGCCGCATCCGCATCCGCCCCCAGCGCCCCGCCCGCATCCGCGGCACAGGCCCCGCTGCTCACCGGCATACGCAAGGCGCAGCTGACTCTCTTCGGCGCATTCGACGCCGGCTTCGCGCGAGCCTTCGTCAACCCCGCCAACACCCAGCTGCCTCCCGGCGAGCGACGCGCATTCAACCGCGCGGCGCGCGCGTTTCTGCAGGGCGAGCACGGCTTCCTGCCGGCCGCGCAGAGTGCGGGGGCGGACTTCCTCGCGGCGGGCAGCGGCGCGACGCTCGCGCGCAGGATCGCGCGCGCCGGCGGCACGTGGTCGAAGCTGAGCGGGACGCTCTCCCCGTGGCTGCCGGGCTCGCGCCGCTTCGTCGCCGAGACGGTCACGGCCGAGATCTCGTTCTGGCGAGCCGTCGGTCGCGGCGTGGACGCGTTCGCCGGCGCCAGTTCCGATCCCAGCTCGCTCCTGGCGGTCATCCACAGCGCCGCCCAAACGTTCCCCGACGCCCTCCAGCACAGCGCGCGGTCGCTGCTGGAGCGCACGAACGCCGGCCGCGCGCGCAGGGCGACGCTGCGCAAGCTCCTCGGGCTCGGCGCGCGCGGCTTCACCGGCGCCGTCGACGCCGGCGCCCAGGGCTTTCTGCGCGTCGCCTCGCCGCCGGGCGCACCACCAGCCCCGAACCCCGTGCCGAACCCGCCGCCAACGCCGCCGCCGCCGCCGAGCCCGGCGCATTCGGAAATCCAGCTGCACTGCCCCGCCAGCGCCCACGAAAGCGAAGTGCTGAGCGTCTCCGGCACGCTCAGCCCCGCCGACCTCACCGGCGCGACGGTCAAGCTCCTGTATTACCCGCCGCCGTCGGGCTCGGAAATCGAACCTACCGCGATCGGCAGGCAGCTGACCACGACGGCCGGCGGCGCGTTCGAAGATCGGAGCGTGCGACCGTCGGCTGAGCGTGTTGCCAACCGCCCTCCCCCGCTCGGCACGTGGCGCGTACTCGCCGAATACGCCGGCGACGCGACGCACACGTCCGCGATCCCAGCGCAGTGCGAAATCCTCGTGGAAGCGTGACCCGCGGCCGGGCCGGGCGGCGAAGCCCGGTGCGCGGTCTGGATCGGATGTCGCGTGACCTGCGGCCGCGCGGCGAGGCGCACGGGTCCGATCTGGATCGGATGTCCAGTCCAGACCACTCGAATCTCCAACGAAAGTCCATAGCGGCGGGCGGCGCCGGCGGCCATGCTAGGCGGGAAGCTCGCCGGCCGTGCAACCCGCAACCCCTCCCCGCCGCAACCCCTTTCCTCCCCCCGCAACCCCTCCCCGCCGCAACCCCTTTCCTCCCCCCGCAACCCATCCCGTAACCCCTCCCCTCCCCCTTTTCCCCTCCCCTCCCGCCGTAACCCCTCCCCCTACGCAACGCGCGATGCGCCCTCCAACCCCCCAGATCCTGGCCCTCGGCGGCGGCGGCTTCTCGATGGAGCGCGACGGGTCGGTGCTCGACGACTACGTGCTGTCGCTGAGCGGCGCCGCGCGGCCGCGCGTGTGCTTCCTGCCGACCGCGTCCGGCGACGCCGACCACTACGTCGTGCGCTTCTATCGCCGCTTCTCCGCCGAGTGCGAGGCGAGCCACGTGTCGCTGTTCCGCCGCGACCAGGGCACCGGCGGGGTCGAGGAGGACGTCGCCTCGCACCTGCTCTCCCAGGACGTGATCTACGTCGGCGGCGGCAACGTCGTGAGTATGCTCGGAGTGTGGCGCGCGCACGGCCTGGATGAGGTGCTGCACCGCGCGTGGCAGCAGGGCATCGTGCTGTGCGGCCCCTCCGCCGGCTCGCTGTGCTGGTTCAGCGAGGCCCTCAGCGCCTTTCACGGGCCGCCGCAGCGGGTGCGGGGACTCGGCCTGCTGCCGTACTCCAACTGCGTGCACTACGACGCCGAGCCGCAGCGGCGGGAGGAGTACCACCGCTTCGTCGGCGACGGTATGCGCGCGGGGTTCGCCGCCGACGACGGGGCGGCGCTGCACTTCTGCGGACGGCGGCTGCTGCGGGTCGTCAGCTCGCGCCCGCAGGCACAGGCCTACAGGGTGCAGGCGCGCGGGCACGGCGTCGTGGAGATCCCGCTCGAAGTCGCCTACCTGGGAGCGGGCGTCGATCTGGCCGCGCCGTGCGCCTCGGAGGTCGCCGCGTGAGAACAGCTGCCCAATGAGCGCCGGCGCAGATACCGAGGGCGCCGCGGACGGGCGGCGGCTGATCTTCGCGATGGGCGGCGGCGGCTTCACGATGGAGCCGAGCAACCCGCTGCTCGACGACTTCGTGCTCGGCCTCGCGCGGGCAAAGGTCCCGCGCATCCTCTTCCTGCCCACCGCCTCGGGGGACCCCACCGCGCAGATCAACGCCTTCCAGGCGCGCTTCGGGGGCCACGCGTGCGTACCCGAGCACCTGTCGCTGTTTCATCTGCGCGAGGCGCGGCGCTCGCTGCAGGACACCGTCGCCCAGCAGGACATCATCTACGTCGGCGGCGGCTCGATGCGCAACCTGCTGGCCGTCTGGGGGGCTCACGGTCTAGACCAGATGCTAGTGCGGGCCTGGCGGCAGGGGACAGTGCTCGTCGGTCTCAGCGCCGGGGCGATGTGCTGGTTTGAAGGCGGGATCACGCGCTCCAGCGGTCCGCCCGAGCCCTTTGCGGGGCTCGGGCTACTGGCAGGGTCGCTCACGGTCCACGCCGACGGCGAGCCCGAGCGCCTGCCGGTGTGGCTCGCGGCAGTGCGCTCCGGAGAGCTGCCCGGCGGCTGGGCGGTGGACGACGGCGTGGGGCTGCTGTTTGGCGGCGGGCGCCTGCGGCGCGTGGTCAGCTCGCGACCGGGCGCCGGCGCGCAGCGCGTGGACGCGATCGCGGGAGAGCTCGTGCGCAAGCGCCTGGAACCGGAGCTGCTCGGGAGCGAGGACTCCCCGCGCGCGCTCGACGAGGACGTGCAGGAGCTGCGCCGGGTGCAGCGCCTGCGGCGGGACATCCTCGGCGGGGGCAACCGCGTGGGCGAGCGCTGAAGGACCTGTGGGCCACGCCTGAAGCAGCCAGCGCCGCCCTCAGACAATCACGGCCACGCCTGAAGCAGCCAGCGCCGCCCTCAGGCGGTCACGGCCGCGCCTCCAGCACGATGTTGAAGGGCGTCTCCGCCGCGCGGCGCACGCGCGTGAAGCCGCCTTCGCCGAGCACCTCGGTGAGCCGCCGCTCGCCGGCCTGGGCGCCGAGCGCCAGCCCGACCTCCTGGCTCAGGGAGGCGGGGGTGCAGAGCATCGTCGAACCGCCGTAGAAGATGCGCCCGATGGGGTTGAGGTTGTCCTCGATAGCGTCGCCCGCGAAGGGCTCGACGACCATCCAGGTGCCGTCATCGGCGAGCACCTCCCGCACGTGGCGCGCCGCGCCGGCCGGGTCGCCCATGTCGTGCAGGGCGTCGAACACGCACACCAGGTCGAAGGGGCCGCCGCCGAAGTCCTTGGCCGAGGCGACTTCGAAGCTCACGCGGTCGCCCACGCCGGCGCGCTCGGCAGCGGCGCGCGCGGCCTGGATCGAGCCATCGTGGTAGTCCGAGCCGACGAACGTCGAGGCCGGGAAGGCCTTGGCCATAAGGATCGTCGAGGCGCCGTGCCCGCAGCCGATGTCGGCCACGTGCGCACCGCGGGTGAGCTTGTCCACGACGCCGTCGAGAGCGGGCAGCCAGGCGTCGACCAGGCTGGCGAGGTAGCCGGGGCGAAAGAACCGCTCGGTGCCGGCGTAGAGGTCGTGGTGGTGCTCGTGCCAGCCCATGCCCTCGCCGGAGCGGAAGCGCTCGGTTATCTGCGGCTCGTCCTTGACGACCGCCGCGAGCAGCTGGAAGGCGCCGGGGATGAACGCCGGGCTGTCTTCGTCGGCGAGCGCCATGGCCTGCTCGGGCGGCAGCCGGAAGGTGCCCTCGGCGGCGTCGTACTCGACGTAGCCGCTGGCGGCCTGCTGGCAGAGCCACTCGCGGATGTAGCGCTCGCGGCACTGCGTGCGCTCGGCGAGCTGCGCGGGCGTGACGGGCACGCCGTCGGCCATCGCCTTGTACAGGCCGAGCTTGTCGCCGATCATCACCAGCGGCGCCGTCATCGCGGCCCCGAGGTCTCCTACGAACTGGCCCATGAACTGTTCGAGCTTGGCTTCATCGATTCCCGCGGCGGCCATACGTTGCCTCCTTAAGGCGCAGAGCTGCGTTTCAGTTGGGTGTAACCGATCGGGGCTCGATATGCAAGTCCGTGGGCCACAGCGCGAAGGCCAGGACGGCCAGGCCGCCGATGGCGTCGGTGAAGAGCGTCGCGTAGAAGAAGCCCGGGATCTGCGGGTCGCCGTAGAGGAAGTGACCGAGCGTGGCGAGGCCGGTGGCGGAGTACACCACCAGGCACACACGCGCCTCGCGATAGCGCCCTTCGCGGTAGCGACGGTAACCCGTCAGGCCGATCCAGGTCAGCAGCGGCCAGGCGACGACGATCGCCACGCGCACGACGGTGTAGAAGCTCCCCTTCGGGCCGGGGTAGCGGTCGACGGCGATGAAGTTGTGCGTGTAGTGGATCGCGGTCGAGAGGACGCTGAAGGCGAGGATCGCCTTCAGCGCGGTGAGCCGGCGCTGCTGGTCTTCGAGCACGGTGACCTCCGCAAGGGCAAGAAAATTGATAGATCGTTCTAGAGAAGCTAGTCTTTCAGAAACCGCGGCCACGCGCAAGCGAGCGTGACCCCACGCGCAAGCCACCGTGACCCGCGGGCCGACGGCCACTGAAAAAGCGAAGGACCCACGTCAAATGCCCAGCAGCACCAAGGAGCGCATCCTCGACAGCACCGCCGAGCTGTTCCGCCGCCAGGGCTACACCGGCACCGGCATGAAGCAGATCGCCGCCGAAGCCCGCGCCCCGTTCGGCTCCGTGTACCACTTCTTCCCCGGCGGCAAGGAGGAGCTCGGCGCCGAGGTGATCCGTACGTCGGGACGCATGTACATGCAGCTGTTCGCCGTCATCGCCGGCGAACATCGAGACGCGGTCCAGGCTGTCGGCGCGTTCTTCGCCGGCGCCGGACAGACGCTGCGCGAAACGGAGTACGCCGACGCGTGTCCGATCGCCACCGTCGCGCTAGAGGTCGCCAGCACCAACGACACCCTGCGCGAGGCGACCGCCGACGTGTTCGCACAGTGGATCGCCGGCGCCACCGAGTACTTCGTGTTCGCCGGCGTCGAGCGCGCCCGCGCGCGCGAAGTCGCGTTCGCGATGCTGTCGCTG
This sequence comes from Solirubrobacteraceae bacterium, assembly GCA_036561645.1. Classification (GTDB taxonomy): domain Bacteria; phylum Actinomycetota; class Thermoleophilia; order Solirubrobacterales; family Solirubrobacteraceae; genus Palsa-744. Next base: position 1,566 of record DATBOY010000036.1, on the reverse strand, counting down.
CTGGAGGGCGCGTTCATCTTCTGCCGCGCGATGCGCAGCACCGAGCCGATGGAGCTGGCGGGCGAGAGCGCCGTCGCGCTCGTGCGCGCGGCTCTGGAGGCGAGCTGAGGGCGTGACGATCGTGGGCCTCCGCACCGCCCCCGCACGCCCTGGCACCGCTTCCGCGCGCCCATATCTGCGTCTGCCCCGCGCGGCCCTGCGCCACCTCTCCGCGACCGCCGCCCTAGGAGCGCTCGCGCTGCTGGCGCTCGCGATCGGGCTGGAGCCGCTGTTGCCCACAGCCCTCGGCAGCCACGCGCCCGCGTGGTCGCACTGGTGGTGCTCGGCGTCCGCCTCGACGGGTCCTCATACCGCCGCGCGCAGTGGGCTCGGCGGCGTGCTGCACGCCACGCTCGCCGTGCTTGCCGTCCACTGGCCGCACTTCCTGCCGATCCCAGCGGCGCTCGCCACGTTGGTCTACCTGCGACGCGCCGATGCGGCCTGGCGAGCCGGCAACCACCACCCGTAGGGATTCAGGCGCCCGCCGGGGCCGGGCGGGTCTTGGCGCGAGGCCGCGCCGAGCGACTGGAGGCCGCCGCAGGCGAGGGCGCGCCCGCAGCGGGCGGCGGCTCCCCCGCGGCGGCCGGCGGTTCGCCGGCCAGCTCGTCCACCGCCGCGTGAACGGCCGCGAGTCTCGCCAGGAGATGGGCCTGCACGTGCTCCAGCTCGCCGACGTCGAGCAGGCGCCCGCTCGCGGCGGTGCGCCCCCGGCGAGCCTTCGGCACACGCGCCGGATATCTCGTTTCCAGCTCCCCGAGCGTCAGCTCAAGCGCCGCGATCTGCCGGCGCAGGGTCCGCCGGCGGAGCGCCTGCGCGTCGGCAGGGAGCGCTGAAGCGGGGGGCGGCATCGCGTACAGCGCCGCGGCGATGTCGCGCGGGTCGACCCCCGTGTCGCGTGCCTGCTGCGCGGCGCTGGCGGCGATCGTGCCCACCGCCGGCGATTTGCGCGGGGTGTCGGCCACGAAGGTGCCGCTGCCCTGCTGGCTGACGATAAATCCTTCGCGCTCCAAGCGCTGGTAGACGGCCCGCGCGGTGTTGGCGTTGATGTGCAGCGCCTGCGCCAGCTCGCGCAGTCCGGGCAGCCGCTGTCCCGGGGCGAATCTGCCGTCGCCGATGCGCGTGCGCAGCGCCCACACCAGCTGCACGCCGATCGGGACTTCGGCGGCGCGGTCCAGCACAAGGCCGGCGAGCGCCTCCACGCCCCCACTTGACTCCAGCTGATCCCCGCGCTCGGAGCTATCAGACGCCATGACGTCAGGGTAGCTCGCCCACGCGCAAATTGACAGTGTTCTAGTCTACTAATAGACTAGCGAAATGGCCCCGGTCCTGCGCCTGCTCGAGGAAGTCGGCGACATGGTGCTCCTCGCCGGCAGGACGATCTCCTCGGCGCTGCGCCCGCCGTACCCCTACGGCGAGGAGTTCGTCTCGCAGTTCCTGTTCACGCTGCGCCTGTGCTGGTTTCCGCTGCTGATCTCGACCGTCGTGTTCGGGTATGAGGCGCCGGGGTTGCAGGCCGCGAACTTCCTG
>DATBOY010000035.1:0-33031 GCA_036561645.1 Solirubrobacteraceae bacterium | reverse complement strand
CAACGTCTCGCTGCGCGTGGAGCCGACCGACCGCCCCGACACCTTCGAAGTCCAGGGCCGCGGCGAGCTGCAGCTGGCGATTTTGGTGGAGATGATGCGGCGCGAGGGCTTCGAGCTGACGGTCGGCCAGCCGCGCGTGCTCGAGCGCGAGATCGACGGCAGGCGCCACGAGCCGGTCGAGCGCCTGGCGATCGACGTGCCGGAGGAGTACGTGGGCGTCGTCACGCAGCTGCTCGCCCTGCGCAAGGGCCGGATGGAGCACATGACCAATCACGGCACGGGCTGGGTGCGGATGGAGTACCTGGTGCCGGCGCGCGGCCTGATCGGGTTTCGCACGGAGTTTCTCACCGAGACGCGCGGAACCGGGCTGATGCACCATGTGTTTGACCGCTGGGAGCCGTGGGCGGGCGAGCTGCGCACGCGCATCACGGGCGTGCTGGTCTCCGACCGCCGCGGCGACACGGCGCAGTTCGCGCTGATGAACCTGCAGGAGCGCGGCACCCTGTTCGTCGGTCCGGGACACGAGGTCTACGAGGGGATGATCGTGGGCGAGAACGTCCGCTCCGACGATCTGGACGTCAACGTGTGCAAGGAGAAGCACCTGACGAACATGCGCTCCTCCACCTCGGACGTGCTCGTGCGCCTGGTTCCCCATCGCGAGCTGACGCTCGACCAGGCGATGGAGTTCGTGCGCGACGACGAGTGCGTGGAGGTGACGCCCGCGGGCGTGCGCCTGCGCAAGGTCGTGCTGGGTAAGACGGACCGGATGAAAGCGGCACGCTCGCGGCGTTGAGCCGCAGCCGCGGGCCGGTCGCGTGGCACGCCTGCGGCGCTGAGTGGGCCGCGCCACGCTTCAGCCGAGTTGACGTCGCCGCGAGACGTTCGGGGTGGCGAGCGCTCGAAGTGGTCGGCGCCTGGACATAGTTGCGCACCGTTTCGGGCGAAATCCGAGGTCCTCGACGGGGTTCGAACCTATGGAAAAGCCAGTACCCTTTGGAAGATACGCGAATGGGCCTCGAAAGGGCGCTCGGATTCGCCCTCCAGATTGGGTACGGTCTTCTCATGGCAGCTCGTCGCGGATCGGATATGTCAGCCGGAAAGGCCGTGCTGGGACTCGTGATTCAGCGTCCCGGCTACGGCTATCAGCTTGAGCAGCGCGTCAAGGAGCGCTTCGGCTCGGCGCAGTTCGTGGCGTCGAGCGTGTACAAGGCGCTTGGCCGTCTGGAGAAGGACAAGCTGATCCGTGTCGTTGGCGGCGAGAACCTCGAAGCCACCGGCGACGCGGAGCGCTCGCGACGCATCAAGTACGAGGCGACGCCCGGTGGCGTCGCATATTTCCGCAACTGGCTGCGGGCCTCCTCCTCGGTGCCGCTGGTGCGCGAGGAGCTGCAGCTGCGCATCGCCTTCTGCGAGCCGCAGGACCTGCCGCGGCTGATCGAGGTGATCCACGGCGAGGAGCTCGTCTGCGTGGCGATGCTCAACGAATTTCAGCGCAGCCTCGACGATGACGACACCCAGCCCGGCGCGCACGAATGGTCGCGCCTGATGGACGCCGCGGTCAACCACGCCGAGGCGGGGTTCTGGGACGCGCGCATCAGGTGGCTCGCGGACGTGCGCATCCTGCTGGAGGGGCTGCGCGAGGAGGCCGAGCGGCGGTCCACGCGCTCGCTGCGGGCCGTGGGATGAGACGCGCCCCCGCCACTGCGAACACGAACACGAACACGGTCGCGGTCGCCGGATGAGCGAGCCGCTGCTGTCACTGGAGGCGGTGAGCAAGAGCTACCTGCGGGGACGCCACGAGGTGCGCGTGCTGCACGATGCCACCCTGCGGCTGTACGAGGGCGAAGTGCTCTCCGTGCTCGGCCGGCGCGGCGCGGGGAAGACGACGCTGCTGAAGCTCGCCGCCGGGCTGGAGGCGCCCGACCGGGGCAGCATCCGGCTGGCGGGCGAGGATCTGACCGCGCTGTCCGACGCGGCGCTCTCGCGCCTGCTCGGCGAGCAGGTCGGCTGGGTGCAGAGCGAGGGTCCGCGCAGCAGGGTGCACGCGCTCGACTACGTCGCCCTGCCGCTGCTGATGAGCGTGAGCGACCGCGAGGCGTACGGGCGGGCGGAAGCGGCGCTCGCGCGGGTCGGCGTCGCCGAATGCGCGCGCCAGGGCTGGGAGACACTCTCGGACTCCGAGCGGGGGCTGGTCGGGATCGCGCACGCGATCGCCCGCGCCCCGAAGCTGCTGCTCGTGGACGACGTCAGCACGATCCTCGGCATCCGCGACACCGATGCGCTCGCGCGGCTGCTGCGCACGCTCGCCAAAGAGTCGCGGATGAGCGTGCTGATGACGGTCTCGGAGTCCTCCGCGGCGCTGCGCTCGAACCGCACGATGTCGCTCGCGGGCGGGCGGCTGTCCGGTCCGCCCGATCCCGGCGAGCGCCGGGACGGCGACGTGATCGACCTCTCCAGCCGGGAGCGGCTCGGATGAGACGCCCACTGCACGGAGCGGCTCCGATCGAGCTTCCAACCGCACGGGGTGGCTGCGATGAAGCGCCCCGCGCGCGCGCAGCGGCTCGGATGAGGCGCCCAGACCGCACGGAACGGTCCGCCTGAGTGTTGGAGCTGCGCGATCTCGTCAAGCACTATCGAGTCGGCGACGGCGAGCCCGTGCGCGCCGTCGACGGCGTGTCGATGTCGATCGCCCGCGGCGAGCTGGTGGCGCTGTACGGTCCCAGCGGGTCGGGCAAGTCGACGCTGCTGCTGATGATCGCCGCGCTGCTGCGCCCCGACAGCGGCGCCGTGCTGGTGGACGGGCGCGAGGTCTCCTCGCTCGCCGCCGACGACGGCGCGCGCTACCGCCTGCACGAGCTGGGCTACATCGACCAGTCGCTGCAGCTGCTGCCGGGTGCGCACGTGATCGAGAACGCCTCCGTGAAGCTGTGGCTGACCGACATGCGCAACGCCGAGCGCCGCGTGCTGCCGCTGCTGGAGCGCCTGGGGCTCGGCGGACGTCTGCACCACCGTCCGGACCAGCTTTCGATGGGAGAGCGCCAGCGCGTGATGATCGCGCGCGCTCTCTCGACGGATCCCAAGCTGGTGCTCGCCGACGAGCCGACCGGCAGCCTCGACACGCGCCGTGGACGTGAGGTGCTGACGCTGCTCGGCGAGCTCGGCCGCGAGCGCGGGGCGGCGACGCTGCTGGTCACCCACGATCCGCAGGCCGCGGCGATCGCCGATCGGGTGCACGCGTTGCGCGACGGGCGGCTGGTGGAGTACGAGCCCGACCATCTCTTCGCGCTGGAGGTTTCGGCAGTTGGGGGCGGCGGATCGGGATGAGCACAGGAGCCGGAATGGGGCGGCTTGCGGCAATGGGGCAGGGGCGCAGGACGATGAGGCTTTCGAGCATCATCCGGCTCTACCGCGCACGGTTGCGCGCGCGCGTCGTGCTCGTGCAGGAGCTGTTTGCGCTGGCGGGGATCGCGGTCGGCGTGGCGCTGCTGTTCGCCTCCCAAGTCGCCAGCTCCAGCCTGAATGGCTCGGTCGCGCAGCTGACGAGCGGGATTGTCGGGCACTCCCGCCTGCAGCTGGTCGCACGCGATCCGGGCGGCTTTGACGAACGGCTGCTGGGCAGCGTGCTGAGACTTCCGGGCGTGGCCGCGGCGGTGCCGGTGCTCGAGCAGCGGGCCACCATCGTCGGTCCCGCCGGCGAGCGGTCGGCCTACCTGTTCGCCAGCGATCCTCGCTTCGTCAGCCTGGGCGGCACGCTGCTGCGACGGTTTGACGCCTCGGCGCTCGCGCGCCAGCAGGTGCTGGTGCTGCCGACGCCGCTGGCGCACGCGATCGGAGCCGGAGCGCTGCAGACCGTGGAGCTTCAGATCGGCGGCAGGGACGTCCAGGCGCTGGTGGGCGCGGAGCTGGGAAGGGCCGACATCGGCACGCTCGTCGAGAGCCCCGTCGTGCTCGCGCCGCTCGCCTACGCGCAGCAGATGACGGATATGCGGGGAAGGATCACGCGGATCTTCGTGGCGCCCCGCGCAGGGCGCGAGGCGCAGGTGCGCGCCGGCCTGGGGCGGCTCGCGGCGGGAGCCCTGAACGTCGAGTCCGCCGGCGCCGACGCCGACTTCTTCGCGCAGGCCGCCGGCCCCATCAATCAGGCGACGACGCTGTTCTCGGCGATCAGTGCGCTGGTCGGGTTCATGTTCGCGTACTGCGCGATGCTGCTGACCGTTCCCCTGCGTCGCAGCCTCGTGCGGGACCTGCGTCACGACGGCGCGACTCGCTGGATGACGGTCAAGACGCTGCTCTTCGACGCGCTCGTGCTGGGCGTGCTCGCGTCCTGTTTGGGCCTGGTGCTCGGCGAGCTGCTTTCCGCCACCCTGTTTCACGCCGATCCCGGCTATCTCTCGTTCGCGTTTCCCGTCGGCTCGCAGCGGATCGTGACGTGGCAGAGCATCGCGCTGGCGCTCGGAACGGGCCTGCTGGCAGCTACGATCGGGGTGCTCACGCCCCTGCGGGACATCCTCTCGCGCCCGATGCGCACCGGCGCCCCCGAGCGCCGCGCGCACCGCCCCGACCTGACCCTCCTCGCCCTCCTGGCGGGGCTGGGGTGTCTCGCGGTGACGACGGCCGTGCTGCTGGCGGGCACCGTCGGCTTGACCGGCGCGATTGCCGGCATCGTCTGTTTGACGGTGGCGCTGCCGCTCCTGCTTCTGCCTCTGCTGGGGGCGATCATCGCGCTGTTCGAGCGCGCGCAGCGTCGCCTGATGTCCGGTGCGGCGCGGCTCGCCTCGATCGAGCTGCGCTCGCCGCCTGCGCAGGCCCGCTCCCTCGCGATCACGACCACCGGTGCGCTCGCGGTGTTCGCCGGCGTCACGATCCAGGGCGCCACGAACAACCTCCAGCACGGCCTGAACCGCCTTTTCCATGACGTCACGTCGGTCGCCGACGTGTGGGTGACGGCGCCCGGCACGCAGAACCTGCTCGCGACGACACCGCTGTCCGGCGGCGCGTACGGGACGCTGTCGCGGCTGCCGGGAGTGAGGGCGGTGGGGCTGTATCGCGCCGGCTTCCTGGACTACGGCAGCCATCGTGTGTGGGTGCTGGCGCCGCCCATGACGGCGGCGCATCCGATTCCCCCGAGCCAGCTGATCGACGGTCAGGAGGCGACCGCGAACGCGCGGCTGCGCGCCGGCGGCTGGGCGGCGCTCTCGCAGGCGCTGGCCGACCGGCTCGGCCTTCGCATCGGCGATTCCTTCACGCTGCCGACACCGCATCCCGCGACGTTTCGGCTCGCGGCGGTGATCACGAATCTCGGCTGGCCCCCGGGTGCGATCGTGCTGGGTTCGCGCGACTACGTGCGCGCCTGGGGGAGCGCCGCTCCCAGCGCCTACAACGTGATGCTCGCCCCGGGGGCGTCGGCCGCGGCCGTTCGCGGCGAGATCCAGCGCGTGCTCGGCGCGCACTCGGCGCTGGCGGTGGAAACGGCCGGCGGGCGCGAACTGCGCCAGCGCGCGGCCAGCCACGAAGGTTTGCAGCGGCTCACGCAGATCGCCACGCTGGTGCTGATCGCCGGGGTCATGGCGATGTCGATCGCGATGAGCGCGATGATCTCGCAGCGCCGTCCGCAGCTGGCGCGCATGAAGCTCGAAGGCTTCCCCACAGGTGGCCTATGGCGCGCGCTGCTGCTGGAGACGGGGCTGTTGCTGAGCGCGGGCTGTTCGATCGGGGCGCTGTTCGGCGTCTACGGTCAGCTGCTGCAAAGCCACGCGCTGCTGACGGTCACGGGCTTTCCCGTCGTCTCCTCCGTCGGGGCGCTCGCGGCGATCGGCAGCTTCGCGCTCGTCACGGCCGCGGCGGCGGCGATCGTCGCGGTGCCGGGCTACCGCGCGGCAAGCGTGCGGCCGTATCCGGCGACCTAGCGCCTTCGCCGATCGGCGGGGCTCGTACATCGACAGCGCTGCGGAACACCCCGACCTCCAGGCACATGGATCCCACGCCTCTCGGTCCCGGACAGGTTTGGGCGCTCGCACGGGCGATGACGCGCGAGCTGGTGTGGGGTCTGCGAGCGGTTTCGTGCGAGCTGGACACCTGGCGCCGCCGCGCTCGCGCGATCCCGGACGCGTCGATCCGCGAAGACGCGCTGGACTCGATCGCGCGCAAGCGCGGTCACGCCGACGGCGCGGCGCTGTTCTGGATTCTGCCGCGCCGGCGCCATCCCTCGCTGCTGGCGCTGCTCGTCGCCTACCAGACGATGTGGGACTTCCTGGACAACGTCAGCGAGCGCGGCGCGCACGCTGGCCGTGAGAACGGCGAGATGCTGCACCGCGCGCTCGTCGCGGCGATCGATGCGCAGGCGCCGCTGGGTGAGCACTACCGCCATCACCCGCAGGACGGCGACGAGGGTTACCTGGACGCGCTCGTACGCGCCTGCCGCGAGGGCTGCGCGAAGCTGCCGGGCTTCGCCCGCGTACGCCCGCCGGCGCTCTCGGAGACGGCGGGATGCGCTGTGCAGAGCATCAATCACGAGCCCGATCCGGCCGTCCGCGACGCCGAGCTGCGGGCCTGGGCGGCGCGCCGGTGCGAGCCGCCTGAAGCGGGCGAGCTGCGCTGGTTTGAGATGGCGGCGGCGGCGAGCGCCTCGCTCGTGCCGCACGTGCTGCTCGCGCTGGCCGCCGAGGAGCGGTGCGACCCCCTCGACATCGCGCAGGCGCGGGCGGCCTACATGCCGTGGGCGTCGCTGGCGACGGCGATGCTCGACAGCTACGCCGATCGAATCGAGGATGCCGCCAGTGGGGATCACAGCTATCTCGCTCACTACGGCGAGGACGACGCGGGCCGTCTCGCGGAGATCCTCGCACGGGCGGCCGGCGAGGTGCGGCGTCTGCGCGGCGGTTCGCGCCACGCGATCATCCTCGCCGGCGTCGTGGCGCTGTACCTCTCAAAGGACGCGGCGCGCACGCCGGCCGAGCGCCCGCGGACGGGGGAATTGGTGCGCTCCGGCGGCTCGCTGGCGGAGCTGCTGCTGCCGGTGCTGCGAGCGTGGCGGACGGCCCGTGCCCTGCGCTCGGCCTGAGCTGCGGGTGGAGGCGGGGCGGCCTGAGCCTTCTGTGGAGGCGGGGCGGCCCGAGGCGCGCTTGCAGGCGGGGCGGCCTGAGCCCCGAACGGGGGCGAGGCGGTCTGCGCAAAGCGGCCTGCCGCCTGGGTTGCGCCTGCCGGCCCCGGTGCAGACGTACCTGTTCTGGAGATGGCCGCTGGCGTACTTCGAGCGGTCGCGCGAGCGGCACGGGTCTCGCTTCACGCTGCGCGCCACCGGCCATCCGCCGTTCGCGTTCGTGTCCGACCCGGAGGGGGTGAAGGCGGTCTCGACGGCGCCCGCGGATGTGCTGCGTCCGGGGGAGGGAGGAGGGACGATCGGCCCCCTGATCGGTGATCGCTCCTTCATGCTGCTCGACGGGGAGGAGCATCTCAGCGGGCGGCGGGCGATACTGCCGGCGCTGCACGAGCGGTTGGTGGCGCGGCACGCCGACCTGGTGGCGAGCGTCGCGCGCCGCGAGGTGGCCTCGTGGCCGCGCGGCAGGCCTTTCGCGCTGCACCCGCGCCTGCACGCGATGACGCTGGAGATCATCCTGCGAACGGTCTTCGACTCCGCGATGGACGGCTCCGCGATGGACGGCGAGCTGCGGACGCTGCACGGGCGGCTGCTGGCGATGCTGTCGATCACGGCGAGCGCGACGCTGTCCGAGCCGGTCTTGCGCCGGGGTCCCGGCGGCGTGGCGTGGAAGCGCTTCCTGCGCCAGCGCGACGAAGTGGACGAGCTGATCTACGTGCTCCTGGAGGAGCGTCGGCCCGCTGCGGGCGGGGATGTGCTGAGCAGGCTCCTCGCCACGCGCAATCCCGACGGATCGCCGCTGTCGCGGCGTCAGGTGCGCGACAACGTGCTGACGGTCATCGTCGCCGGCCACGAGACGACCGCCTCGGAGCTGGAGTGGGCCTTTCAGCTGCTGGCGCACAATCAAGGCGCGCTGCGGCGTCTGCTCGGGGAGATCGACCGCGACGCGGGCGAGGAGTACCTGCTGGCGACGGTCCAGGAGGTGCTGCGCCATCGCCCGGCCTTCCTCTTCATGATCCCGCGCGCCGTCAAGCGGCCGATCGAGATCGGCGGCTGGACCTATCGCGCTCCCGCCCATCTGCTCGGCTGCATCTATCTGCTCCACCACGATCCGCGGATCTATGCCCGACCTCACGAGTTCAGTCCGGAGCGGTTCCTCGCGGCGCCGCCGGGGGCGCACACCTGGCTGCCGTGGGGCGGCGGTCGCCGCCGCTGTCCGGGACGTCACATGGCGATGCTGCACATGAAGACCGTGCTGCGCACGGTGCTCTCCGACGTGACCGTGCACCCGGCTGCGAGCGGCATCGAGGGCGCGCGCTGGCGCAGTGTCGTGGTCGTCCCTCAGCGCGGGTCGCGAGTTGTGCTGCGCAGCCGCAAGGGCGCATAGTTAGAACACGTTTACTCTCATGAGAGTAGTTCCCAGGCGCCGCAGGCGTCACGATTTCCGGCTGCTTGGCTTGGTCGTGTCACGGGTAATGGGGTCCCGCGGCGCGGCCTGGCTCGGGAAAATGGGGGCCGATGAGGAGGTTTTATGCCTGCGGGCAATATGGACGCTTTCAACCACAGCTTGGACAAGGAAGAGGGATGGTCGATCCCGAGTCTGCGCGAGCCGCGCTACTCGCAGTCGCTGGAGCGCGGACTGGCGATCCTGACGAGCTTCACGCCGGAGCGCCCGGTGCGCGGGATCGCCGAGGTGGCCGACGAGCTGGGGATGAGGCGCTCCACGACACACCGCTACATGTCGACGCTGGTGGCGCTCGGCTACCTGGAGCAGGGTGCGGCGCGCAAGTACCGCCTCGGACTGCGCGTCACCGATCTCGGCATGTCGGCGCTGAACTCGACGGGGCTGCGCGAGCACGCGCGGCCGTATCTGGAGGAGCTGCGCCGGCAGTCCTCCTACACCGTCAACATGGCGGTGCTGGACGGATCGGAGATCCTGTACGTGGATCGCGTGCGCAGCTCGCGGCGCGGACAGAGCAAGATCGACCTCGACCTGGCGCTCGGGTCGCGCCTGCCGGCGTACTGCACCTCGATGGGCAAGCTGCTGCTGGCGCACCTGCCCGATGAGGAGCAGCGCAGCCTGCTGACGGAGATCAAGCTCACCCGGCGGGGGCCGAACTCGATCACCACCAAGAGCGCCCTGCGCTCGGAGCTGGAGCACGTGCGCGAGGAGGGCTTCGCCGTCAACGACGAGGAGCTGGCCTCCGGGCTGCACTCGATCTCCGCGCCGGTGCGCTCGGAGTCCAACGAGGTCGTGGCCGCCGTGAACATGGCGGCGCACAGCTCGATGATCTCCCTGGAGGAGCTCGTCGAGCATCTGGGCCCGCACCTGATCGCAACGGCCGATCGCATCTCCGCACGGCTCGGATATCGCCGTGAGGACGAGCGCGCGGACGGCAGGTGAGGGAGACTCTCGGGGGAGGCTGCTCGGGGCCTCCCCCGAGAGCTATGCCCACGCGCGCTCGCCTGAGCGGCGCACGGGCCTGCGCGCGGCGCCACTGAACTATCTGTGCGCTGGCGCGCGGCGCCCCTGAACCGACCACGGGCCGGCGGGCGCCCCTCCGAACCGACCACAGGCCGGCGCGGCGGCACTGAACTGCGCACGCGTCGGCGCGCGGCGCTAGGGTTCCCCCGCATGAACAGATCGATCAGACGCTCCACCGTCGCGCTGCTGGCCCTCTGCACGGCGCTCGCGCTGGCGGCGAGCGCGGCGCCGGCGGCGAGCACCGTCCACTTCACGCACGAGAGCTACCAGGCCTTTCAGCAGCAGCTGAGCGGCGCGCAGATACGCGCCGTCACGTTCAACAAGAAGGCGCACACGGTGCACGTGACGCTCAACGATGGGCGCCACGTGCTCGCCAGCTATCCCTCCCACGACGAGCCGCAGCTGGCGGCGCAGCTGCAGGCCAAGGGCGTGCCGGTGACGGTCGAGAAGCACACCGCCAAAGCGAAGCCCGTCCATCACAGGCTCCGCTACTACGCGGGCGGAGTGCTCGTGATCGGGATTCTCGTGATCCTGGCGGTGCTGCTGGTCGGGCGCCGGCGCAGTGTCGCGCAGGCGGGCGGCGGGGACTCGCGGGGGCAGGGGACGCGGGGGCAGGGGACGGCGCCTGCGGGCTCTGGCGCCAGCTCCGATCCCGCTGGCGCGGCGTCCGATCCCGCTGGCGCCACGTCCGATCCTGCCGGCGCCACGTCGGGCTCCGCAGGCGGCGCCCCCGGCTCGGGGTGAGCCGTTCGGGGTGAGCCCTCTGCACGGCCACTCCGGGCACGCTCACGGGGCCGGCGCGCAGGACTCGAGCGTATCCCCGCGCCGCCTGAAGCTCGCGCTTGCGTCGATCCTCGCGTTCATGGCGGTGGAGGTCGCGGTGGGGGTGCTGGCGCACTCGCTCGCGCTCGTCTCCGACGCTGCGCACATGCTCACCGACGCGGCGGCCGTGGCGCTGTCGCTGCTCGCCGTGCGGCTGGCGGCGCGTCCGCCGGCCGGCGCGATGACGTACGGGCTGCGGCGCGTGGAGATCCTCTCTGCGCAGATCAACGGCCTGGCGCTGCTCGTGCTCGCCTGCGCGATCGCGTACTCGGCGCTGCGCAGGCTGCTCTCGCCCGAGCACGTGTCGGCCTGGCCGATGGTGGCGGTGGCGCTGGCGGGCATCGCCTTGAGCGCAACGGTCGCGGTCATGCTGGCGGGCGCGGGGCGTGAGAGCCTCAACGTCGAGGGCTCTTTCCAGCACGTGCTCACCGACGTGTTCGCGTTCATCGGCACGGCGCTGGCGGGCATCGTGATCCTGCTCAGCGGCTTCGATCGGGCCGACCCGATCGCCTCGCTGATCGTCGCTGCGCTGATGTTGCGCTCCGCCTACGGCCTGCTGCGCGACTCCGGGCGGATCTTTCTGGAGGCGGCGCCGCGGGGCCTGGACCCGCAGGAGATCGGCCGGGCGCTCGTCAGCCAGCCGGACGTGGTCGAGGTGCACGACCTGCACGTGTGGGAGGTGAACTCCGGCTTTCCGGCGCTCTCGGCGCACGTGCTCGTCGCGCGCGAGGCTGACTGCCACGCCGCGCGCCGGAACCTGGAGGGGGTGCTGCGCGAGCGCTTCGGCCTTGCTCACACGACGCTGCAGGTCGACCACGAGGGCCACGAGGGCGGCGATCTGATCGAGCTGCGACTGCCGTGATCAGCAGGCGGGCCGCCTGCGTGGGCGATGCGGGTGGGCGCTCGTACCCGCCGCGAGCGCCTTCATCGCGACGTGCACGTCATGACAGAGCACGTCCACCATGTCGCGCGAGAAGTTCTCCTTGACGACCATCCGCAGCACGCTGATGTGCTCGGCGTTGGGCGGCAGCGTGTACGCCGGCACGATCCAGCCACGCTCGCGCAGCAGGTGCGAGAGCGTCACCAGGTCGGTGGCGGCGGGGTCGACGGCGCGCAGGGCGACGATCGGGAAGTCGCCGGCGTCGTTGAGCAGTTCCAGGCCGTCGAGCCCGGCGAGCTTGCCCGCGAGCGCGCGCGCGTTCTCCAGCACGCCGGCGACGATCTGCTCGTAGCCTGCGCGACCGAGACGCAGGAAGGAGAAGTACTGCAGGATCACCGACGTGGAGGGGCGCGAGAAGTTCAGCGAGTAGTTGGGCATGTCGCCGCCGAGGTAGTTGATGTGGAACACGAGCTCCTCCGGCAGGTCGGAGCGGTCGCGGAAGACGACGGTGCCCATGCCGGGGTACACGAGCCCGAACTTGTGGTTGGAGACGTTGATCGAGCGCACGCTCGGCAGGCGGAAGTCCCACTCAAGCTGCGGCTGGGAGAAGGGGATCAGAAAGCCGCCGCTGGCGGCGTCGATGTGCAGCGGGATGTGCCAGCCGCGCTCGCTCTTGACGGTGCCCAGCAGAAGGTCGATCGAGCCCAGGTCGTCCATCTGGCCGGTGAACGTCGTGCCGAGCACGCCGGCGACGGCGATCGTGTGCTCGTCGAGCAGCGGCGCCACCTGCTCCGCGCCGATCGTGTAGCGCCCCTCCTCCATCGGGATCACCCGCGCCTGCACCTCGAAGTAGCGGGCGAACTTCTCCCAGCACGTGTGCACGTCGGCGCCGATCACCATGTTCGGCTGCTCGGTGCTCTCGCCCGCGGCTTCGCGCCGGCGCTGCCACGAGCGCTTGTGCGCGAGCATCGCGAGCATGATCGCCTCGGAGGAGCCGATCGTGGCGGTGCCGGTGGGACGCTCGCCGGCGGGGGCGTGGAAGAGTCGCCCGATCATGCTGACGACGCGCTCGTGCACCACCTCGCTCTGCGGGTACTCATCCTGGTCGATCAGGTTCTTGGGCAGGGTCTCAAGCGCGAGCGTCTGCGCCTGGGGCTCCATCCAGCACGTGACGAACGACGCGAGGTTGAGCGCCGGGTTGCCGTCGAGGTTGAGCTCGTCGTGCACGAGCTGGTAGGCGGCTTCGGCGCTCATGCCCTGCGCGGGCAGTCTGAACTTGGGGACCGGATGGGAGAACCAGCGTCCGGCGTACGCGGGGGAGTGGGCATCCTCGGAGTCGAGCCTCAGTTCGTGCATGACGACCTCCTTGCTTGAGAACGAGAATCAGTCTTATGATAGGTTGCGGCGGTGCGATGGGTGTCCAAGAGCCTTGTAGCACCGATTGCCGTGGCCGGCGCGCTCCTGGCGGGCGCGCTCCTGGCGGGCTGCGGCTCGCAGCTCGCCACCACGGGCACCGCCCACGGCGACATCCGCGTCGTGGCGGCGGAGAACTTCTGGGGCAGCATCGCGGCGCAGCTCGCCGGCGCCAAGGCGCACGTGCAGAGCATCCTCGTCAACCCGAACACCGACCCGCACAGCTACGAACCCACCGCGCAGGACGCGCGCGCGATGGCCGGCGCGGACATGGCGATCGTCAACGGCGTCGGCTACGACAGCTGGGCGCCGCGGCTGCTGGCGGCCAGCCCGCTGCAGGGGCGCCTGACGCTGAACGTCGGCTCCGTGCTGGGCTTGAAGGAGGGCGATAACCCCCATCAGTGGTACTCGCCGGCCGCTGTGCGCAAGGTGATCGGCGCGATCGTCGCCGACTACGAGCGGCTCGATCCAGCCGATGCGAGCTACTTCGCCCAGCGCAGGCGCAGCTTGGAAGGCGGCGGCCTCGCCCGCTACGACCGCCTGCGCGCGGCGATCCGCGCGCGCTACGCGGGCGTGCCTATCGGCTACAGCGAGAGCATCTTTCAGCCGCTCGGCGAAGACCTCCAGCTGAAGCTGCTGACCCCCTACGGCTTCGCCAAGGCGATCGCCGAGGGGACGGACGTCAGCGCCAGCGCAAAGGAGGCGGTCGATGCTCAGGCGCAGGGCCGCCGCATCAAGGTGTGGGTGTTCAACAGCCAGAACGTGACGCCGGACGTGCAGCGCGTCAACGAGATCGCCGCCGCGCGGCGCATCCCGATCGTGACGGTCACCGAGACGCTCTCGCCGGCGAGCGAGAACTTCGAGCAGTGGCAGGTGGCGGAGCTCGAAAGGCTCCAGGCGGCTCTGCACGAGGCGACGGGACGATAGATGCCGGCTCTGCACGAGGCGACGGGACGATAGATGCCGGCTCTGCACGAGGCGACGGGACGATAGATGCCGGCTCTGCGCGAGGCGACGGGACGATAGATGCCGGCTCTGCGCGAGGCGACGGGACGATAGATGCCGGCTCTGGAGGTGCGCGACGGGACCGTTCGCCTCGCCGGGCGCACGGTGTGGAGCGGCGCCGAGCTCGCCGTCGAGCGGGGCGAGTTCGTCGCGATCCTCGGCCCCAACGGGGCGGGCAAGTCGACGCTGCTGAACGTCGTGCTCGGTCTGCTCGCGCTCTCCGGCGGCGCGGCGCGCGTGCTCGACGGGGCGCCGGGCGAGCACAACGAGCAGATCGGCTATCTGCCGCAGCGGCGCGTGTTCGACGCCGAAACGCGCATCCGCGGTGTCGATCTCGTGCGCCTCGGGCTCGACGGGAGTCGCTGGGGTGTGCCGCTGCCGGGCCGCGGTGCGGCGGCGCGCGAGCGTGTCGCGCAGGCGATCGAGCACGTCGGCGCCGGCGACTGGGCGCGGCGGCCGATCGGGGAGTGCTCCGGCGGCGAGCAGCAGCGGCTGCTGATCGCGCAGGCGCTCGTGCGCCGCCCGCGGATGCTGCTGCTGGACGAGCCGCTGGACGGGCTGGATCTGCCCAACCAGGCGGCGGTGGCGGCGCTCGTGCAGCGCGTCTGCCGCGAGGACGGCGTGACGGTGCTGCTCGTCGCGCACGACGTCAATCCGCTGCTGCCGTATCTGGACCGCATCGTCTACCTGGCGGGCGGGCGGGCGGTGAGCGGGGCGCCCGCGGAAGTGATCACCGGCGCGACGCTGAGCGCGCTCTACGACGCGCCGATCGAGGTGCTGCGCACATCCGACGGACGCCTGGTCGTCGTCGGCCAGCCGGAGGCGGCGCACGCCCACGGACCACAGCACGTGCTGGGGCAGTGACCACGGCGATGGGCACGGCCAGGACTCCTCATCTCACGCGTCCGGTCCCGGAGAGCGATCGGCCGCTGCTGGCGCTGCCCATTCTCACTCACCCCTCCCCCGACAACCAGCGACCGCCGCCATGACTCCGCATCTCTCACCGGACCTGTTCTCCGACGTGGATCAGATGCTGGCGTACCCGTTCATGGTCAACGCGCTCGGAGCGGGGACGATCGTCGCCGTGATGGCGGCGCTCGTCGGCTGGCTGATGGTGCTGCGCCGTCAGAGCTTCGCCGGGCACACGCTGTCGGCGATGTCCTTCCCGGGCGCGGCCGGGGCGGCGCTGCTGGGCGTGGCGCCGGCGCTCGGTTACTACACGTTCTGTCTGGCGGGAGCCGTGGCCATCGCGGCCGTCTCAGGGCGGCGCGCGTGGGGCGCCTATGCGCGCGAGTCGGCGGCGATCGGCGTCGTCCAGGCGTTTGCGCTCGCGCTCGGATTCCTGTTCCTGAGCCTGTACGAAGGCGTGCTGGAAGGTCTGGAGACGCTGCTTTTCGGATCGTTCCTCGGGATCTCTCGCGGCGAGGTTCTGACGCTGCTGCTCGTCGCGGTCGCCGTGCTCGCGGCGCTGGCGGCGCTCGGGCGGCCGCTGCTGTTCGTCTCGATCGACGAGCCGGTGGCGCGCGCCGCGGGCGTGCCGGCCGGCGCGCTGTCGCTCGCCTTCCTGCTCGTGCTGGGGCTGGCGGTCGCCGCGACGGCGCAGATCACGGGAGCGCTGCTCGTATTCGCGCTGCTCGTAGCCCCGGCGGCGGCGGCGCGGGCGCTCACGTGCCGCATCGGCCTCGGCCTGGCGCTCAGCGTGGCGCTCGCGCTGCTGGTGACGTGGGTGGGGCTCGGGCTGTCCTTCTTCACCAACCGCCCCGTCGGGTTCTTCATCACCACGCTGGCCTTCGCCGTATTCGCGCTCGCGCGTGCGGCACGCGCGGCACGGACGCTGTCAGCACGGCGCGGGCGGCACAGGCCGGCGGCGGTGCTCGGCTGATGCTCGCGCATGCATTCCCGGCGGCGGTGCTCGGCTGATGCTCGCGTATGCATTCCCGGCGGCGGTGCTCGGCTGATGCTCGCGTATGCATTCCCGGCGGCGGTGCTCGGCTGATGCTCGCGCATGCATTCCCGGCGGCGGTGCTCGGCTGATGCTCGCGCACGAATTCATCCGCAACGCCCTGCTCGCCGGATCGCTGATCGCGCTCGCAAGCGGGCCGATCGGCTACTTCGTCGTGCTGCGCAGCCAGGTGTTCGCCGCCGACGCGCTCAGCCACGTCGCGTTCACGGGCACGCTTGCGGCTGCCGCGGCCGGCCTTGACCTGCGGCTCGGGCTGTTCTGTGCGACGGTTCTCGTGGCAGTTGCGCTCGCCGCGCTCGGTGGCCGCGCGCCGGCCGACGACGCCACTATCGGCACCGTCTTCGTCTGGGTCCTGGGGCTCGGCGTGCTGTTCCTGGACCTCTACAGCTCGGGCTCCGCGGGCGGCAACGGGACGCTCGCGGCGCGCACCCTGTTCGGATCGATCTTCGGCCTCGGCGCCGCCGACGCGCGCGTGGCCGCGCTGATCGCGCTCGCGCTGAGCGCGGCGCTGCTCGCGATCTGCCGGCCACTGCTGTTCGCCACGCTCGATCCCCGCGCCGCGCGCGCACGCGGCGTGCCGGTGCGTCTGCTCGGAGCGATCTTCCTCGTGCTGCTGGGCCTCGACGCGGGCGAGGCGACACAGGCGGTCGGAGCACTGCTGTTGCTGGGACTGCTCGCGGCGCCGGCGGGCGCTGCGCACCGGCTGACGGCCAATCCCTATCTGGCGATGGCGCTGTCGGCCGGGATCGCGCTCGTCTCCGTGTGGCTGGGCATCGCGCTCAGCTACGAGATCTCCGCGCTGCCGCCGAGCAGCGCGATCGTCGCGGTCGCCACTGGCTGCTACGGCGCCGCGCTGGGCGCGCGCCGTTGGAGCGCGCGCCGATCGCCAATACCATCGGGCGTATGAGCCGGGGCGTATGGGAGATACCGTTATGAGCGATACGTGGGTCGATCGCGCGCAGGCGGCTCTCGGCGCGGCCGGCCACAAGCGCGGCGGCGCGCGCCGGGCGGTGCTTGAGCTGCTCGACGCCCAGACGTGCGCGCGCACGGCGCTTGAGATCGAGGATGCGCTGCGCGCCGCCGAGCGCCGTGTGAGCCGCGCGAGCGTGTACCGGATTCTCGACGAGCTTGAGAGCCTGCGCCTCGTGCAGCGCGTGGAAACCGGCCAGGCGATGGCTCGCTACGAGCGCGTGTGCGACTCCAAAGATCATCACCACCATCTGGTGTGCGACAGCTGCGGGTTGGTGATGCCGTTCTCCGACGACGCCCTGGAGCGGGCGATCCACGAGCTCAGCGAGAGAGTGCCTCTGGCGGTGTCCGAGCACGAGATCGTGCTGCACGGCTCCTGCCGGCGCTGCGCGGCGTAGGTGCGGCGCCTGGCGCGGGGCGGCCCCACAGGTATGCGAGCACGCAGGCCAGCGCGAACACGGCGACGACCAGCAGGACGGGACCCGAGTCCTCCGTGAGCGCGCCGACGACCCCTGCCGTCAGCCCGCCCGCGAGCGCCGCCGACCATCCGCGGTCGCCGGCGACCGGGGCGAGCACGCGGTCGCGGTGGCGCACGGCGAGGACCCCGGCGCCGAGCGCGAACGCCGTGGCGAGGGGCATCGCGCCGTGTTTGAGCTCGTCGTACGCGGCGGAGTAGCGACGCACGAGCACGTCGCGCAGGTCGCCGGCGGACCGGGCGTGCAGGATGCTGCCGGTGAAGTGGCCTGTGCCGTGCGCGGTGGCGAGGTCCAGCGCGGCGAGCGCGAGGAGTCCCGCCGCCGGGGCGAGCAGCACGATCAGCGCGCGCCGGCGCGTGAGCCGGCCGGGCAGCAGCAGCACCGTGGCGACGGCTGTGCCGGCGCTGACGAGGATCACGGCGCCGACGCCGGCGCCGACGCGCGCCGAGCCCTCGACGACGGCGAGCGCCAGGCCGCCGAGCGCCATCGTCGTGGCGGCGCGCCGTCCGCCGGCGCCGTCGCGTCGCGGGTCCCCGCTGGGGCTGTCGCGTTGCGGGCTCTCGCTGGGGCTGTGTCGCGCGTTCCCGTCGGAGCTGTCGCGTTGCGGGCCCCGGCTGGAACTGTCGCGTCGCGCTTCTCCGCCCGCCGGGGCGCGCGCCCCGAGCGGATACAGGGCAGCGGCCACGGCGCTGAACACGAGCACCGCCAGGGCTGACTTCAGCTCGTTGCCGATGCCGTAGAAGCGCGCCCCGTAGATCGGATTGGGGCCGAGCAGCGAGCGCATCAACAGCTGCGTCCCCGCGAGTGCATCGGCGCTCAGTACGACGACCGCCGCGAGCGCCGGTGCGAGCGGCGCGCGCGGCCACGGCAGCAGACGGTCGGTGAGGAACCCGAGCAGGAAGCACGTCGCCGCCAGCAGCGCGTATTCGACCGCGCGGCTGGGCTCAAGCGCGCCCGGCAGAAGCTCCGCCACAGGGGTCCACAGCAGCGCCAGCGCGCCGACGCGCAGCGCCCACGCCCGGTTGCCGAGCAGCGCCAGCGCCGCCCACACGGCGAGCAGCGCCGCGAGCGCCGGCAGGCGCCGTGGGTAGATGACGGCAAGGCGGCTCTTGAGCGCCCGCAGGCGCGCGCCGTCGAAGGCGCCGTCGGTGCGCAGCGGCTGTCCGCGCACCGCCGCGGGGACGGGCAGATCGAGGTGGCGCAGGATGCTTGGCGCCAGGTCGATGGCGGCTATCAGACCCCGTTGCTCGGTCGTGGCGGAGCTGAGGGTGCGCCCGCCGCCGAGCCCGCCGACGGCCGCCCACAGCAGTTCGTGGCCGGGCGCATCAGGCGGGCGCTGCACGACCAGCAGCAGCTCGCCGGGCGGGCGGGTCGCGCTCAGCAGGCGCAGCTGCGCATACCCCTCGCGGCCGGCGGGCAGGTCGGCGAGGACGAGGCGGTGGCGCTCGCGCAGCGCCGCGACGCGCGCCGGCAGCGTTGCGGCGGCGCCGAGCGAGACGGCGGCGAGACGGCCGCCGCGGTCGGCGCCGGCGAGGGCATCCTGCGCGCTCTGCCCGGTGACGCCCGCGTAGGCTCCGCCGCCGGGGATCGCGCTCGCGAGCAGCCCGGGCGCGAGCAGCTGGGGCGCGGCGGCGGCGCGGCGCAGCTCGGCTGCCCACGGCGCGATCTGCACGCCGCGCAGCGACAGCGCCGGCGGCAGCGGCGGGCTGTAGGCGGAGTAGGAGACCCGTGCCCCCTGGGTGATGTCGAGCAGCAGCTGAGCGGCGATGTAGTTGCCCTGCGTGGCGCTCATCAGCCCCGTCGAGAGAGAGGGCACGGATGCCAGCTCGGACTCGGTCGCGTCGGTGGCGCCCGGGAGGAACGCGAGCACCGCGCTGGGCCCGTGCGGCGCAGGCGACGCGCCGGCTTGGGTCGCGCCGGCGCACAGAAACGTGGCACACAGGAGGGCCGTCAGGAGCGTCTGCGCCCGGCGCCCTCCAAGCAGGCGGCTCAGCCTTCCGCTCCCTTGGTGGCGAGATCCTTACGCTCGCGCCGTGGGGCCGGGGGGGATTGCGCCTGCCTGAGCGCCGTGGCGGCGGCGACGGTGGCGGCGCTGCCCTCGATGTTCACGCGCGGCAGCACCCGCGCTAGGCCCGCCGGTATCTGCCACGTGCGCGCGCCGACGATGCTGAGCACGGCGGGCAGCAGCAGGCAGCGCACGACCACGGCGTCGAGGAATACGGCCGACGCGAGGCTGATGCCGAACTCCTTGATCACGCGCTGTTCGCCGAGCACGAACGACAGGAAGACGCAGATCATGATCGCGGCGGCGGCGGTGACGACGCGCCCGGTGAGCGCGAGCCCCTCGCCGACGGCGTGCGAGCTGTCGCTGCCGTGCGCCCAGCGCTCGTGGATGCGCGAGACGAGGAACACCTCGTAGTCCATCGACAGGCCGAACACGATCGCGAACAGCATCACGGGGATGAACGACTCGACCGGCCCGCTGCTGATGCCCATCACCGAGTTCAGCCAACCCCACTGGAAGATCACCACGATCACGCCGAGCGCGGCGAAGATGCTGAGCAGGTTCATGACGGCGGCCTGCACGGGAATCACGAGCGAGCGGAACACGATCATCAGCAGCAGCGCGGACAGCAGCACGACGACGCCGATGAACACCGGCAGCTTGTGTCCGAGCGTCGTGGCGAAGTCGACGGAGCCGGCGGTGATGCCACCGACGTAGACGTGCATACCGGTGCCGGCCGCCACCGGCGGAACGACCTGCGTGCGCAAGCGCGAGACGAGCTGGCTCGTAGCGTAGTCCTGCGGCGCCGAGCGGGGGTAGACCGAAAGCGTGGCCACCTCGCCGGCTTCGTTCACACGCGGCGGTGTGACGGATGCGACCCCGGGCGCGGCGGCGATCGCGGTGCGCAGCCGGCCGATGCCGGCCAGGCCGCTCCCTGTCGCAGGTTTGGACCCGGCCGGCGCCTGCCCGGTGGCGGTCTGAGGGCCGGCGGGCGGTGGCAGCTGCGCCACGACCAGCAGCGGCCCGTTGAAACCCTTGCCAAAGCCCTGTGCGAGCAGCTCGTAAGCGCGGTGGGTGGTGAGGTTCGGCGGGTCGTTGCCGGCGTCGCTGTTGCCAAGGCGCAGCGCGAGCGCCGGCGCGGCGATCGCCAACATGACCAGCGTCGAGACGATCGCGATCGTCCACGGACGCCGCTGTACGAACTGGCTCCAGCGCAACCACGCGCGCGCGCCCGGCGCGCCGGCGACCGTCTCGCCCCGGCGCCTGGCGCGCCGGCCGGGACGCACCAGGCGCGCGCCCGCGAACGTGAGCAGCGCCGGCAGCAGCGTGAGCGAGCCGAGCATCACGAGCAGCACGCCGATCGAAGCGGAGATCGCCACGCCGTAGAGAAAGTCGACCCCGAGCAGCATCATCCCCAGCAGGGCGATGACGACCGTGATGCCCGCGAACATGACGGCGCGCCCCGCGGTGTCCATCGCCTGCACGACCGACTCGCGCACGCGCCCGGCGGTGGCGCTGGGGCCGGCGTACGCCTCGCGGAAGCGGGTGACGATGAACAGCGCGTAGTCGATGCCGACGCCGAGGCCGATCATGGCGGCGAGCTCCGAGGAGAAGTCCGGCGTGTCGAAGACGTGCGTGAACAGCGCGATCAGGCCGAGGCCTGTGCCGAGGCCGAACAGCGCCGTGAGGATCGGCAGCCCCATCGCCACGAGCGAGCCGAAGGTGAGCAGCAGCACGACGATCGCGGCGAACAGGCCGATTGCCGTGGACAGCGCGAAGCCAGGCTGCTGCGTCTGCTCGATCGCCTGGCCGCCGAGCTCGACCTGCAGGCCTGGCCGGCGTGCCGACTGCGCGACGGCGATCACCGGCTTGGCCGCATTCTTGGGCAGGGTGTTGGCCTTCTGATCGAAGACGACGGTGGCGAAGGCGACGCGTCCGTCGGCGGAGATCGCCCTGCCCGCCGCGGCGCCGGCGTAGGGGCTGAGCACGCCGGCGACGTGGGGCAGCTTGGCTATCTGCGCGAATGCCCGGCTCATGCGCGCGCGGACCGCGGGGTCGGCGACGCTGCCGGCGGCGGTGCGGAAGACGATCGTGTCGCGGTCGCCGGCCTGCGAGGGGAAACTGCGCTGCAGCAGGTCGCCGGCGCGCTGGGTGTCGGAATTGGGCAGCGTGAAGTTGTTGGAGTAGCGCGTTCCGGCGGACTGCGCGAGAACGTTGACGGCCACGATCAACGCGACCCAGCCGAGCACTACATACAGGCGGTGGGTGGTGCACCAGCGGGCGAGCTTGAGCATGGCCAGAGAGCTTAGAGCGTCAGTTGACGCTCGGATCCGGGGGCATCCGCGCCAGCAGCGCGTAGCTGCCGCCCTTGCGCTCCAGCACGCTGCTCCACAGATCGTCGGGGAAGTCGGTGAAGACGTCGTCGGGCTGGGCGGGGTGTGCGATCCAGTCGCCCTGCTCGAGCTCTTCGTCGAGCTGCCCCTCGCCCCAGCCGGCGTACCCGGCGAACACCCGTCTGCGGGCTGTGGCCTGCGCCAGCTCCTCGATGTCGGCCTCTGGCGCCGGGAAGCCGATGCGCCCGAGCACGAGCAGACCGGCGGGCGAGGGATTGGTGAACTCCGCCACCAGCACGATCGAGCTCGGCTGCACGGGGCCGCCGAAATACACGGGCGCCAGCTCGTCGACGGCGGGCTGCAACTGTGGCACGGCCTCCCCGACCGTCACGTCCGACGGGCGGTTGAGCACGACGCCCATCGCCCCTTCCTCGCTGTGCGCGCCGACGAGCACAACGGTGCGCCTGAAGTTGGGGTCGAGCAGCTTTGGCGAGGCGAGCAGCAGCTGGCCGCTGAGCAATTCCTCCATGCGTTGAGGCTAGCGCGGTCCGCGCTACCGGCGACCTGGTCCAGCGCACTGGGTCGGTGCGGCGCACCGGGTCGCGCCGGCGCTCCCGGCGCTCGCTCAGCCGATCGAGAACAGATCGAGCGTGCCTGTGAGGCTGTGGTCGTTGGCGTTGCCCTCGGGCTCGACCACATGACCGTCGACGACGATCGGGCTGTTCCAGTGCCCGGGCGCTCCCGGCAGCTGCGCGAGCGGGTGCGGCGAGCGGGGGGTGTAGACCTCGATCGCGCCGCCCTGCGGGTCGTACACGTAGAGCAGCCCGCCGGCGAGCACGGGGCTCGTGCCCGGCGAGCCGTTCTGCCACACCAAGCGCAGCCTGCCGCTGTGGAGCGTGTACGCGCCAGTCCCATTTTCACCTGCGACGAACACGGTCGTCCGACCGCCCGCTCGCCACACTGCGGGGGCGGTGAACAGCTGCCCGCCGCCGGGGAGAGGCAGCTGTTGGACTTCGCCGCCGAGGCGCTCGCGCCCGCTGAAGGGAGCCTGGCCGTTCAGGCGCGATAGGGACAGCACGCGCATGATGCCGTCCTTGCCCGCGAGCACGACGCGGTCGTGGCCGAGCAGCGCGGGCGCGCTGGAGCCCAGGTCCGTGTCGCTCGTGTTCAGCTGCGCCTGGTTGACGGGGGTGTACGCCTGGCGCCGGCGCAGCGCCGGGAAGGTCAGCTCCAGTGCGCTGTCGCCGAAGTTCGTGGCGCCGTTCCACGGACCGTTGCCCGTGTCGATCAGGATTCGCCCGTCCGGCTCGACGACCGCTCCCGCGCGCGAGAGGATGGCCGAGTCGCTCGCCGGGCAGCTGCTCGGGGGGATCACCGTGCGTCGGTCGGCGCAGAGCGTGTTGAAGACGGCCCGCACGCGCCCGCTGGCGCGGTCGATCGCGACGACATGGCCCTGGTAGGGGGGTGCGTCCCCGAAGTACCCACCGGTGGCGGCGAGCAGATCGGGGCCGTCGATGTTCAGCGCGGCCGCGAGCTTCTCGTGCGTCGCGTCGCGGGTGACGGCGACCGGCCAGGAGCCGTTGCGATCCTCGCTGCCGTCGGCGAGCGCGAGCTTGTGGATCAACCCGTTCGGCGAGGCGGCGTACACGAAGGCCCCGCTCGGATCGGCGAGCGGGCTCGCGGTCGTGATCTGCGCGGTGCCCGCCCAGCGGCTGTAGCCGGGCGGAGTGAACGTCCACAGGATGCGCCCGTCGCCGGCGTCGAGCGCCACGGTGCGGCCGTACGTCGTGGTGAGCACGACGACGCTGCGCACGGCGCCGCCGACGCTCGCCGCGTGCAGGTAGATCGGCGAGGAGTCGACGGTGCCGGGCAGCGCGATCCGGGTGTGGCGCAGCCGCGAGACGTTGGCGGTGTCGATGCCTGTGGCGGCGGAGGTCGCATCCGAGCGCTGTGGGTCCAGTCCGAACTCGGGCCAGTCGAGCAGTCGCGCGGTCGAAACGCGGGCGGGCGGGGGGATGCTGGAGACGGCGGCGCGCGGCGGTGAGCTGACGGCGGGAGCGCTGCCGCCGCAGGCGCCGACGAGGACGCACGCGGCGAGCGAGATCGTCAGACGCGGAGCGTGGCCGGCGAGCATCGTCAGGACGTTATCCTGACCACCGGCACCTGCGCATCGTCCACGGCGGAAGGGAAGCGAAGATGGCGAAGACCCCGCGGGTCGGCGAACCGGCCCCCGATTTCGAGTTGCCCGGCACCGACGGCCCCTTCAAGCTTTCCGAGCACCGCGGCGAGCGCGTCGTGCTGCTGTTCTATCCGGGGGACAACACCATGGTCTGTACTCGACAGTTCTGCTCGTACCGTGACCGGCCGGATGAGTTCGCAACCTTGGACGCAACGGTCGTTGGGATCTCGTCTCAGGACGTGGAGTCCCACAAGGGCTTTAGCCAGAAGCACTCGCTCACGATTCCTTTGCTGGCCGACACAGACAAGGCCGTCGCCAAGGCGTATAGCGCCCACTCGCCTCGCCTTGGGACCAAGCGCGCGGTCATCATCATCGATGAGCAGGGGGTCGTCCGCCACCGACACGACCACATGTTGGGTCTCGACTACCAGAGCGTCGGTGATCTCAAGGCTGCCCTGAGCTGATAGCCAACGCCGGGGCTCCACATACGGGGGCTACCCGTGCGAGGGAGAAACTGGTGGCCCGAGGAAGGCTTCGATGGCGGTCCACGCAGCGTTGTGGGTCAGAGGCCCGAGTCGCAGCGTCCAGTCGTCGCCCAACTCCTGACGGACGGGCGCCGAGAGATTCGCGGCCTGGAGGTTTTGTCGCTGTGCTTCGGCTCGCTCGAAGCCCGTCGCGCCGTGGTAGGTGGCGTCGAGGCCGTAGCGTCCGCCCTCGACCGGCCAGACGGAGAGGCGGTCAGGAGCGAGGACGGGGCCGCTTTCTGCCGGAAGCGCCATGTAGCTGTCGTCGGTATCGGTCCTCGTTAGCTTGAGCAGCGCTGTAAACTGGAATCTGTAGCCAGGCTTTGGTGGTTGTTCGCTCGATGGTTGTCGAATGGCTGAGCCGCCCCAGGCGACGGTAACGTGGTCGCAAGCATGAGTTCCGCACCTGTCCAAATCGACCTTCGACAGTTGCGTGCCCGGCGGGAGGAGATCCTGGGCTGCGCTACTGACCACGGCGCGCGTAACGTGCGCGTGTTCGGCTCGGTGATGCGCGGCGAGTCGGATGCGTCGAGCGACGTGGACCTGTTGGTCGAGATGGAACCGGGGCGCAGCCTGATCGACCTGGTGGGTCTGTGGCAGGACTTGGAGGACATGCTCGGCGCCCGCGTCGATGTGCTCAGCGATGGCGGGGTGAGCCCGCATCTGCGCGAGCGCATCTATGCCGAGGCCGTGTCGCTGTGAAGGACGAGCGTGCCTATCTGCTCCACGCCATCGAAGCCATCGACGCGATCCTGAGCTACACCGTCGATGGCAGCGATGCGTTCTTCTCAGATGGCAAGACCCAGGATGCAGTCATCCGCAACATCGAGATCATCGGCCAGGCGGTCAAGGGCATCTCGGACAGCACACGCGCCCTGGAGCCGGCGGTGCCCTGGCGGCAGATCGCCGGTATGCGCGACAAGCTCATCCACGAATACTTCGGTGTTGATCTCGCGCTCGTCTGGGATGTGGTCGAGCGCGAATTGCCGACGTTGCGCTCGAAACTGGAGAAGCTGAGCCGGCGGTTGGCGGACGACTCAAGCTCTGGCGATCGACCGGGTTCCTGAGTCTGCTCGGGGCCGGTGTGCAACGGCGGCCTGACCGTCGAGCGTAAACGACCCACCACTCATGAGGGCCTGTTCCCCGTGAGCTGTCGGATCCAGTCGACAAGAGCCGAATCCGGCGGTCGGCCTTCGATGATGCTCAGGATCACATCGAACGTAATCGCTGTCCCAGCCAGCAAAGCAAGTAACTTCCTCCAAGCCCAAAAAATTAAGTCAAGCTTGAGGCGAAGCGTTACTAACTTGTCACTGCTTATATTTTGCTTGCTACTAAGCTTGGTTTTTCTACGCCTACCGCGCAGTAGGCGTGACGAAGACATGCCCAAGGCAAGCCCCTTTCCGTCATCGCCTTCTGCGCGAGAGACAAAGCTCAAACCTAGCGAGTTAGCCGCGTCTTATGCGTAAAGGGTAATGGCTCTAAGCCACGAGTGCCTGCGCGGAAACCTGTCCTAGGGTCGCTTGGACCCCGAGAGAAGTGCGTTATGTCTACAGATAACGACTTAAGGTAATTAAACCTCGCAAATACAGGTTCCACGGCATCTTAGCAGACCCACACGAACGCTGTGGCAAAGCAACGGCGCTCCCAGGCTTTGTCGGGTACGCAGCCGCTCGCCCGTCTCTACTGAGCCCCCGCGCCCGACTGCTCGCGCTCGCCCGGACGATCCTCGGCGGCGCGCCGGGCGTGCAGCTCGATCAGCTCCAGCTGCAGGCTGCGCGGCTCCTCTCCGGGGCCGGGTGAGCGCCGCTGCCACACCCCCTCGCGGTCCAGCTCCCAGGAGTTCTGGTTGTCGGCGAAGGCCCGTTCGAGCGTGTCCATCAGCTCCGCCTGCAGCTCCGGGGACTCGATCGGCACGGCGAGCTCGACGCGGTGGTCGAGGTTGCGCGGCATCAGATCGGCGGAGGCGATGTAGATCGTCTGCTCCTCGCCGCGCTGGAAGGCGTAGATGCGCGAGTGCTCCAGCAGGCGCCCAACGATCGAGACGACCCGGATGTTCTCGGAGATCCCGGGCAGGCCGGGGCGCAGGCAGCAGATGCCGCGCACGTTGAGGTCCACCTGCACGCCGGCCTGCGAAGCTCTGTACAGCGCGCGGATGCAGCGCCCGTCGACCAGCGCGTTCATCTTCATCGCGATGCGCGCCGGCCGCTCGGGGGAGTGCGCGGCGATCGTCTGCTCGATCTGCTCGACGATCCCCTCGCGCAGCAGGCTGGGGGCGATCAGGACCTTGCGGTAGTGCAGCGGGCGCCCGTAGCCTGTCAGGTAGTTGAACATGTCCGTCGCGTCCGCCCCGATCTGCTCGTCGGTGGTGAACAGGCCGAAGTCGGTGTACAGGCGCGCCGTCGTGGAGTGATAGTTGCCCGTGCCGATGTGCATGTAGTTGCGCACGCCGTCGCCCTCGCGGCGCACGACGAGCACGCACTTGGCGTGGGTCTTCAGGGCCGGCTGGCCGTACACGACGTGCACCCCCGCCTCCTCCAGTGCCTTGGCCCACTGGATGTTCATGCGCTCGTCGAAGCGCGCCGTGAGCTCGACCAGGGCGACCGCCTGCTTGCCGCGCTCGGTGGCGTCGATTAGCGCGGGCACGAGCGGAGAGTCGTCGCTGGTGCGGTACACCGTCTGCTTGATCGCGAGCACGTTGGGGTCGGCGACGGCCTGCTCGACGAAGCGCTCGACGGACGTCGAGAACGAGACGTACGGGTGGTGCACGAGCAGGTCGCCTTCGCGCATCGCGCCGAGCACGTCGGGCCGCTCGCCCTCGTGGCGCAGCAGGCGCGGATGCGTGATCGGCGCCAGCGGCGGATAGCGCAGCTCGGGCATACCGGGGAGCTTGACGATCTGCCACAGCGAGCCCATGTCGAGCAGGCCCTGCACCGGATAGATCTCCTCGTCCCCCATCCCGAGCAGATTCGCGAGCTCGGTGCGCAGGCGCGCGGCGCAATTGGCGCCGACCTCGGCCCGCACCACCTCCCCGAAGCGTCGCCGGCGCAGCTCGTCCTCGACGGCCTGGAGCAGGTCGGCGGCGTCGTCGGAGACCTCCAGGTCGGCGTCGCGCGTCACCCGGAACACGTCGTAGTCGACGATCTCCATACCGGGGAACAGCGTGTCCAGGTGGTGGGCGATCACGTCCTCCAGCGGCACCAGTGTGGTCGTGGCGGCGCCGTGCGGCGCGGGTCCCTCCGGGGAGGTGCGCGGGGCGGCCGAGCCGCCGACGCCGGCGCGGGGCGCGGGCGAGGCGTCGGCGCCGCTGCGGGGGGCGGTGGCGCCGCCGGCGCTGCGGATCGTCACGAAGCGCGGCAGGATCTCGGTCGGCACCTTCACGCGGGCGAACACCGTCTGGTCGGTGACGGGATCGCGCACGAGCACGGCGAGGCTGAGCGAAAGGTTGGAGATGTACGGGAACGGCCGCCCGGGGGCCACGGCGAGCGGGGTCAGCGCCGGGAAGATCGTCTTCTGGAAGCGCTCGTCCACCTCCGCGCGCTGCTCGGCGTCGAGGTCCTCGTAGGCGACGACGTGGACGCCGTGCTCGGCGAGGGCGGGGCGCAGGCGGCTTTCGAAGCAGTCGCTCAGGCGCACGCCGAGCTGGAGCACCCGCTCACGGATACGGGCGATCGTCTCCGACGGCGTGAGGCCGTCCTGGCCGGGGTTCTCCACGCCCGCCTCGATCTGGTCGTGCAGACCGGCGACGCGCACCATGTAGTACTCGTCGAGGTTGGTCGTGTAGATCGCGCAGTACTTGACGCGCTCCAGCAGCGGCACACGCTCGTCCTCGCCGAGCTGGAGCACGCGCTCGTTGAAGTCCAGCCAGGAGACCTCGCGATTGATGTACAGCGACTCGTCGTGAAGCGCCTGATCGTGATGGGGTTGGTCCTCGCTCATGATCGCCGTCACCCAACGCTACCGTCTCGGCGCCGATCCCGGACTGTCCGCAAGCTCAGCGGACTGGCGCTCACACGCTAGGGTGATGCCTGAAAGGCATGGCGCGTCAGCTCTGGTTGCTACGTCACGCGGACGCTGAGCCGCATGGCACCCGTCCCGACTCCGAGCGCGAGCTGACCCCTCGCGGCGAACGCCAGGCGCGCGCGGCTGGGGCGGCGCTCGCGCGGGAGTCGAGCCACTGGGATGAGATTCTCGTCAGCCCGAAAGCGCGCGCTCAGCAGACGGCCGCGCTCGCCGGCGAACACTGGAGCGAGGATCAGCGGGCGCTCATACGCATCCACGCGCCCCTCGCGGAAGGCTTCGACGCGGCGCAGGCGCTGGACGCGCTGGCCGGCGTGCAGGCCGATGGGCGTCTGATGCTGGTCGGTCACGAGCCCGATCTCTCACGCATCGTCGGCGAACTGACGGGCGCCCGGATCGACCTGAAAAAGGGCGGTTTGGCGGTGGTCCGCTCAGACGCCGCCGGCGGCGAGCTCGTGCTGCTGCTCCGCCCCCGCGAGCTCGCGCTGATCGCCGGCGTCGCGGTCGAGGAGGTCTAGCGCCGCGGGCGCCGCGGACGCGACCTGCGCGCCGTCTGACGCGGCGGAGGCGACCTGTGCGCCATCCGGCGCCGGCGCTGACCCTGGCAGATCGTCTGCCGCCGCTGCGCTCCGCGTCCCGTCCGCGCTCTCCGCGGCGAAGCGGTAGCCGATGCCGAAGTGGGTGTGGATGTAGCGCCACTGCGGCGAGGCCCGCTCGAGCTTCTGGCGCAGCTTGCGCACGAACACGTCGACGGAGCGGTCGCCGCGCACCATCGCGTATCCCCACAGGCGCGAGTAGATCTCCTCGCGCTCCAGCACGCGCCCCTCGGCGGACGCGAGCAGCTCGATCAGCTCGAACTCGCGGCGCGTGAGATCGAGGCTGTGGCCCTTGACGAATGCCTGGAAGCGATCGGAGCGGATCTCGACGTCGCCGGCGTGCACCGGCTTGGATTCGCCGCGGCTGGTGGTGCGCCGCCGGCGCCGCGCGACGCTCTGCACGCGCGCGATGACCTCCTCGGGGTGGCACGGCTTGGTGATCCAGTCGTCCGCGCCGAGGCGCAGCCCGCGCACGCGCTGGGCGACGGTCGAGGGTCCGGTGCAGACGACGATGCCGAGCTCCGGCAGCGCCCCGCACAGACGCTCAAGCCAAGCCCACGCCTGTGGCCCGAGGATCGCGAGATCGACGACCAGCGCGCTGAGGCGCATCGAGACGATCGCGTCGGCGGGCACGGGACTGCCGAGAACGCGGTGCTCCCAGCCGAGGCGGTCCAGGCGCTTGCTCAGAACCTGGATGAAACCGCTGTCGCGGTCCAGCACGGCGATGCGCAACGGTGAGGCGTTGGCAGAGGAGCCGCGGACATCCGATGTCCCCCCTTGCTCCGCACGGGTGCTCTCCATCATTGGAGCGTCAGTGTAAGCAAACCCCGAGGTCTCCGTGCGGCCCGACGACAAAGGGTCACAGAATGGTAACAGCCAAATTTCGCAATTAGCGACGGTCCGAAGATGCTCCCGGGCGGGATGGAGGGGAGATCGGGTGGAGCGAGGGGCTGGGGCTTCAGAGTGCGAGGCGAGCTCTGCCGCGGCGCGGACAGGCAATCAGCGACGGCCGCCGTCGGCTGCGGACGGCGTGTCGCTCAGCGTGTGCGAGGAGTCGGAGAACTCGCGGAACAGGCCGGTGACCACGAACGCCACCTGCTCGCCCACGTCCACGGCGTTGTCCCCGACGCGCTCCAGGGCGCGCGCGACGAGGATCATGTGCATCCCCCATTCGCGGATGTCCGCGTCGTCGCCGATGTCGAGGGCCATGCGGAAGATGTCGCGGTTGAGCGTGTTGATCTCGCGATCCTGACGCACGAGGTCCTCGGCCAGCGCGACGTCCCTGGCGGAGAACGCGGCCTTGCACTGCGTGACCTCCGAGCGCGCGTACGCCCCCATCTTCATCAGCGTGTCGAGCAGTTCGCGGCGCACGGGCGGTTCGTGGCCGGACAGCGGGATCAGCTTGGCGATGTTCACGCACTGGTCGCCCATGCGCTCGATGTTCTTCATCACGTGCAGCAGCGCCGCGACGAGCCGCAGGTCGCCGGCGACGGGGGCCTGCAGCGCGAGCAGCGAGAGGATGCCCTGGTGGACTTCCAGGTAGCGCCCGTCGACGCGATCGTCGTCGTCGATCACCATCTGCGCGAGCTCGACGTCCTGGTGGTCGAGCGCCTCCAGCACGCGGTCGAGTTGCTCGACGATCAGGTCGAGCCCGCCGAGCGCCCGCGTCTCGAGCTCGTGCAGCTGCTGCTGGAAATGCAGGCGCCCCTGCTGGCGCGGGCTGAGAGCGGCGGCTCCCAGTAGGGCAGGGCTCTGCTCAGCCGAACTTTCCGGTGACATATTCCTCGGTTCGGGGGTCGGTGGGGGTCGTGAAGATCTCCTGCGTCTGCCCGACCTCGACAAGCTCGCCCGCGAGCATGAACGCCGTGCGGTCCGCGACGCGCGCGGCCTGCTGCATGTTGTGCGTGACGATCACGATCGTGATCCGTTCCTTGAGCTCGGCGATCAGCTCCTCGATCTTCAGCGTCGCGATCGGGTCGAGCGCCGAGCAGGGCTCGTCCATCAGCAACACCTCCGGTTCGACGGCGAGCGAGCGCGCGATGCACAGCCGCTGCTGCTGGCCCCCGGAGAGGCCGATCCCCGGCTCGCTGAGGCGGCCGCAGACCTCCTCCCACAGGCCGGCGCCGCGCAGCGCGGACTCGACCCTCTGCTCCAGGGCGCCGCGCCGGACGCCCGTGAGGCGCAGGCCGGCGGCGACGTTGTCGAACACCGACATCGTCGGGAACGGGTTGGGTTTCTGGAAGACCATGCCGATCGCGCGGCGCACGGCGATCAGGTCGACCGAGCTGTCGTACAGGTCGAGATCGTCGAGCAGCACCCCGCCCTCCGCGCGCGCGCCGGGGATCTCCTCGTGCATGCGGTTGATGCAGCGCACCATTGTGGACTTGCCGCAGCCGGAGGGACCGATGATCGCCGTGACCTGATTGGCGGGGAACTCCAGGTCGATGCCCTTGACCTGTTCGGCTGCGCCGTAGAAGGCGCGCAGCTGGCGCAGGCGCACCTGCGGTCCGCGCTTGAGCACGCTTGGCGCGCTGCTGGGCGCCCCGGCGCTCGTGCTGGTGGAGGGTTCTGGATGGGAGCCTTGCTGGAGCATCTCGTTCTCAGCGGACGCCTCCGCGGCGGACAGGGAGGCGCCCGCGGGCGTATGGGGCGATGCGTCTGGGGTCATGCAAGGCGGCTCCTTCGGGAAACCACACGGGCCACGAGGTTGAGAATCAAGATAAGCACAACGAGCGTCAACGCCGCGCCCCAGGCGCGATTGACGACCGACTGCGTGGGGGAGATCACGTCGTTGTAGATCTGCACGGGCAGCGAGTTCATGAACTGCCCGAGGTTGGAGCTGGTGCCGTTCGTCGCCCCCGCCGTGAACAGCAGCGGCGCCGTCTCGCCCGCGGCGCGCGCGACGGCCAGCAGGATGCCGGTGACCAGGCCGCTGAAGGCCGTCGGCAGGACGATGCGGAAGATCACCTTCCAGCGCTCGGCGCCGAGCGCGAGCGCGGACTCGCGCAGCGCGTCGGGTATCAGCAGCAGGATCACCTCGGCCGAGCGCGTCACGACGGGCAGCATCAGCAGCGACAGCGCGAGCGAGCCCTTGTAGCCGGCGAAGGTCGAGCCGGTGCCGATGATCAGCACGATGTAGATGAACAGCCCGAACACGATCGACGGCACGCCCGTGAGCACGTCCACGAAGAAGCGCACGAGCTGCGCGAAGGGGTGCTGCTTGCCGTACTCCACGAGCCACACCGCCACGCCGATGCCGGCGGGCACGGCGATCGCCGAGGCCAGCGCGACCATCTCGATCGTGCCGAGCATGGCGCTGCGGATGCCGCCGATGTCGGAGTTCTTGAAGAACGTGTTGCCGGTCGGGTCGGTCGTGAAGAAGTGCGGGCTCCACGCCTTCAGGCCCTCGTGCAGGAGGTAGTAGATGACCAGCACGAGCGGCACGAGGGCGATCACGGTGCCCGCGAGCACGAGCCCCCGCGCAAGCCGGTCGGTGCGTCGCCGCCGCGGGCTGACGGCGAAGCGCTCGA
Organism: Solirubrobacteraceae bacterium; assembly: GCA_036561645.1. Classification (GTDB taxonomy): domain Bacteria; phylum Actinomycetota; class Thermoleophilia; order Solirubrobacterales; family Solirubrobacteraceae; genus Palsa-744. The sequence continues at coordinate 738 of DATBOY010000035.1, read as the reverse complement.
TGCGGCTGGGGGTGGCGCCGGCGTTCACCTCTTCACGCTCCGATCGCCGCCGTCTCGGCGAGGTCGGCCACATCCTGGCGGGCGCGCGCGGCGCGCCGCGGTTGGGTGCGGCTGCGGTTGGCGCGCATCACGACGAGCCGCGCCACGGCGTTGACGACGAGCGTCAGCACGAACAGCACGAGCGCGGCGGCGAACAGCGCCGAGCGGTGCAGGCCGGTGGCCTCGCCGAACTCGTTGGCGATCACCGCCGCCAGCGTGTACCCCTGGCTGAACAGGTGGCCGCTGAGCTGCGGCGCGTCGCCGATCACGAGCGTGACGGCGATCGTCTCGCCGATCGCGCGGCCGAGACCGAGCATCGCGCCGCCGACGATGCCCGCGCGGCAGTACGGCAGCACGGCCACACGGATCATCTCCCAGCGGGTTGCGCCGAGGCCGAGCGCCGCCTCCTTGTGGTCCGCCGGCACCGTCGCCATCACCTCACGTGCGATCGCGCTGACGATCGGCAGGATCATGATCGCGAGGATCAGGCCGGCGACGAAGTAGTTGGGGATCGTGACGGCGCCGCCGCCGACGAACGGGATGAAGCTGAGCTTGTCGGCGATCCACTGCTCCGCGGGCTGCAGCTTGGGGGCCAGGAAGAAGATGCCCCACAGCCCGTACACCACGGACGGCACGGCGGCGAGCAGCTCGACCAGGATCGTGATCGGCGCCTTCGCCCGGCGCGGGCACAGCTCGGTG